>JAUYKM010000009.1 GCA_030699125.1 Candidatus Daviesbacteria bacterium
AAATATTTACCTGAACCTAAAGAAAACAAAATAGATATGCCCATACCTCAAGGTAAATGCCCAACCATAGCTGTTGATCCCCCTTGTCCGATGGAGTTTATAGAAAGGAGGAATATGTACAAAATATCAAAAGAAAGGTTAGAAGATTATTCTAAGCTACTTGACGACATGACAAATATATTTATGAATTTAGAAGATAAAACTGAAGACCAAGAAATAAAAAACCAAGTATCAATACTATCTAGTATGACTATCGAATTAAGAAATAGTCTAAATGGTTTTAAGCTATTAGAGGAAAAGAATCTGGAGGAGTTAGAAAAAGGTATGGCATATGATGTGTTTCCAGGCTCTAATTATTTAGATAATGAAAGATTTTTGTTTTTTGAAGGATATCTAAAGTATTTAGAGGAAAAATAAAATATTGAGGCAATTATGAGGTAGCGGATTCACCAAGAGTTGTTGCCGTAAGAGTTACAAGTAAATCCGTTTAAGGAGGTGAACAAAAATGAAAAATAAAAATGAGAAGAAAACAGCAGTTGGCTATGTAAGAACAGCAGCTATCGTTGAAGACAGCGAATCTGATTCAATTGAAGTTCAAGAGAAAAGGATAAAGGAATACTGCCGAAAGAATGATGTTGATTTAAATGCTGTTTATTTCGACCCAGCCAAATCGGGAATAAAGTTAGACCGCCCAGGTTTTAATGCTCTCTTATCCTTGGTAAGGAGTGGAAAAGTTAAATCCGTAATTTGTACTTCTCCCGACAGAATTTCAAGGCAAGCTAAAGATAGTTTAACTGTCAGAGTCCTGTTGAAAAAGTATGGGGCGGATTTATTTTTTACAGACACCAATATACTGGACGAAGAACCCTATTCAGGAATGTTTGATGAAATACTAAAGACTGTTAAGACTTATGACCAGATAATAAGCGAGAGGGTACGTCGAGGAAAAAAGGGTAAATAGATATGAAAAAGCAGAGCCAGTCAATCCAATCAAACAAGATAAGTAAGCCGTTATCGAAGGATGGTATGGAAAGGCTGGCTGGCTCTGTGATTGATCAAAATGTCAAAAAAGGGGCTTTTGTTGAAACCAATTTAAAACCTGGGGATTCAGATGTTTTGTCTAGCAAATTAGGGGAAGAAATCGCTGCGGTGGTGATTGACGATATTATATCTTCGCAAAGCTCTAACAAATCCCTACTTAGACCCCTGATTGTAAGGTCGAGGGATAAAGTCATCCCTTCTTTAGCAGGGCAAACTCTATCCGTAAGGTCAAGGGAGGTTTATACCCGTGCCATTGTAGGAAAATGAACCTATAATAAATATATAGAGATTAATAAAAATACACAATTATGCAAATTCAAACCTTAAACAATTTTGATTATAAAGACAGTTTACAATTAGTAAACAATACTACAATCATACCCACATGGATTCAAGCCCGCGTGTCTACAAAATCACAAATTGGTCAAAAGACAAATGGCATCTTTGAAGAAAAAGCATCTTTACCCGAACAGCAAAATAACTGCCTAGAAGCTATAGCCAACTATAAGGGGCGTTGTTCAAAGTGTTCAAAAGAAATTAGACTTATACATGCTGGTACCTCACTAGCTAAAGGAGAAAGTGGACAAAATCTTGATCGTGAGGATACAGAAGAATTTTTAAGGCTTGCTCAAGAAGGAAAATTTCAGGTGTTGATAACAAATGACAACGATAGGCTGAGCAGGGCAAGATCGACAGGTGTTGTGATTCGGGACACGCTTAATAAAATAGGGGTTCAAATCTATTCTTTATCTCAACCACTACCTCTTAGATGCCCTTCGTGCTTTGATCGCTATGACAATGACGTAGGTATCATTACAGAAACAATATCAGACCTGAAATCTCAACTTGATGTAAGTAAGATAAGAAGAAACTACAAAATCGGTATGCCTAAGAGGATTGAGAGAGGAAAGCCTCCTGGTTCATTAGGATATGGCTTGATGAGGAGGTATGAAACAATTGGTCAGGATAGTAGGGGTAGCGATATCCAAAAAACATACTACGAGTGGGATCTTAACAAAGTGGCTATAGTGAAACGTATTGCTCGTGAATATATGGCAGGAAAGGGCGTCTGGGCGATATGCAAGGATCTCAATGATGAAGGTATTCCTTCACCACAGGGTAAAGAATGGGGCAGGTCAGTCCTTCCAGTTATTTTAAAAAATCCTATCTATGCTGGTTGGGTTCGGTGGGGTTGGAAAACTACAAAGAACGGAGAAAGAAAAATCCAACCGAGGGAAAACTGGATAATGCATAAGGCACAATTCGATGGTATATGGGACGATGATTATGATGAGAAACTCCAAGCGGAGATAAAACGAAGGGCTACTATAGGTGGACGAACCTTAATGTCAAAAGCTCTTTTAATAGGTATTTTAAAATGTGGTTACTGCAATTATTCGATGTTCCAAATAAAATCAAGGAGAACTTTTAAAAATGGTACAAAATATTTATGGAGAGGTTATGGTTGTGGGTCGTTCCTTCATAAAGCAACATGTCGGCATAACGGCAAACTGCAAAAGGTTGTTGATGATTTAGTGTTAAAAGAAGTGCTAAAACTTGCAAATGACAAAACTAGAAAAGCATATTTAGAAAAAGTAAATAAGTTAAAAACTGATAATCGAGGAGAACTTTATGAACTCAAAGAACGAGAATTCAAACGACGGATAGATGAATTCGGCAGGATCAATACGGCATATAAAGAGGGTGTAGACTCATTGGCAGAGTATAAAAAGAACAAAGAGGAATTACTGCCTATTCTAGAAAATCTCCAAAAGGAATTGATTAGTCTTAATGCTCAAGCCAATACTCCTATTATAAAACTGGATTGGGATAAACAGTATAAATCTATACTTTCTAAATTTATAGAATCCCCCGCTGAAGAAGATGTACCAACTATAAGAAAAATACTAGTTTCCTTAATAGATAAAATTGCATTTAAAAGCAAGCCTTTATCCATCAAAATCTTCTATAAAACGACAACGTAAACTTAAACACTTTCCTTACTAGTAAGTAATCTATTTGCTCTATAATGTATTAATAGTCGTAGTTTTTAGACTATCGACTATAACTAACCAATGGAAGATCATAGGATTACTATATCCCGAGCCTCGGGTTCCCTTAATTTTCCGGCTCAGTTTATGTTAATGGCAGCCCAAAATCCCTGTCCATGTGGGTTTTTGGGAGATAAAAAAAGAACATGTTCCTGCATGCCCGGACAAATTGCCAAGTATAAACGAAGAGTTTCCGGACCACTTTTAGATAGAATAGATATTTATTTGGAAGTTCCCTCTGTTGAGGTAGAAAAATTATCCGGCAATTTTAATGGTGAGAATTCAAAAATTATTAGGGAGAGGGTAAATAAAGCCAGGAAAATGCAAAAGATAAGATATAAAGACCAGCCTGATGGCAGGCAGGAAAAGATTTTGACTAATGCTGAGATGACTAATCAACACATCAAGGAGTTCTGTATTATTACTGAGGAGGGTTTAAATCTTTTAAAAATAGCTATCTCCTCACTTAATTTATCAGCCAGAGGATATCATCGGGTATTAAAGCTATCAAGAACAATCGCTGATTTGGCAAATTCGGAGAACATCCTAACAGAGCATTTAGCTGAAGCCTTGCAATACCGATCTAGGGAAGAAATTATTGCATAACTGCCTAGATTAAAGTATGAAAAACCACGTTCAAATTTTCATGAACGCGGTTTTTCAAAAAATCTTCAAAGGCAAGTTTTAACCACCTATTCTAAACATTGAGGTGCCACAAACCGGGCAAGTACCCTTGGATGCTTTTTTACCATTTTTCATGGTAACTGCTTGTACATTTTCTGCATCTCTTTTGGTGCGGCATTTAACGCAATACATTTGCATAGACTAAAATCACCTCCTCTCAGAAAAAATTTAAGCGCAAAATATTATTTTGTAAAAAATAGAAGAAAATCAGTTGAATACCAAATGCTAGAGAAGTAAGTAGAAAAATCTTCAAAAGATCATAGCGGAGATAAGTGATATCAAAATGGTTGGTGGAACTAGGACCTAGGTTTGCGGTTACCTTACTCTCTCCTAGTTCATAGCTCCTAGTTCTTAGTTCCTGATCCGCCCTACCATATACCTGCTGACGAAGAATCTTCAGCCTTTTTTCCAAATCAGTCTGCTTTTGAGTTTGATGAATAGCCATGAATTTAGATATCTTGTGCTCACTTGAGCCTAGCACGCACGAGATTGCTTGTCAAGCACCAATTGAACCTAAAACTATGGGGTTTCAAAAAATATACTTATAACTTTGTTCTATTTTCACCAATTAATTCATTGATTGACAACAATTTATAGTTTAGGTTATATTAAAAGAGTAACTTATGTATTCGGATTGGGCCGTCTTCGCTATTATGGCGATGGCGGTGGTTTTTTGGCTTTTAGTATTAACTTTTTTGATTTGGCGGCAGGGACAATACTCGAAATCTCTTTTCCCCAAAACAGGAGAAAGAGATATCAGAAAAAAATTTGCGGAAGTTTTGGAATCTTTAGCTAATTTTGAAAAAAATTTATCAGAAATAAAATCTGAACTTAAGCAAATTAAAATAGAAGGATTAGGTCATATTCAGAAAGTAGCGCTTTTAAGATTTAATCCTTATGAGGATACGGGCGGGGATCAAAGCTTTACGGTGGCACTGCTTAATGAGGGTGGAGATGGTATAGTGATTACCAGCTTACATGCCAGATCAGGGACCAGAGTATTTGCCAAACCAATAGGTTCAAGTAAGGGACAAAACTATCAATTGTCAAAAGAAGAGGAGCAAGTTGTCAAAAAGGCATTAAATAATGATTAAAAATATTTTAGGAAATATTACTCAAACATATCTTAACTTAACAAATTTACAAAGAAATTTGGTGATGTCGATTGTGGCTGTCTTGGTTTATGTGGCCTCAACAAGTATTTCCTATAGTTTATTTAGTAATCTAATCACTTCCTCCTTGCCTACTGTGGGTGAGGTAGAAAAACAAACTGCCTTACCTGGTCCTTCTACTTCATTTGAAGAAGATCCTAATGCACCAAAGACTGCAGAATGTCCACTAAATGGTTCAATGCATACTGAGAAAGCTAAGGAATTTTGGAATGAGAGAAGACCTCTTGCTATCATGATTGAAAACCACACAGAGGCAAGACCTCAATCCGGGTTAACTAATGCGGACATTATCTATGAGGCGGTGGCAGAGGGAGGAATAACCAGATTTATGGCTATCTATTTGTGTAATGTTGCTGACGTTCAGGTTGGCCCAGTTAGATCAGCCAGAACTTATTACTTGGATTGGTTGGGTGAATATGATGCCCTTTATGCTCATGTGGGAGGAGCCAATAGTCCCGGACCGGCTGATGCTTTAGGGCAAATTATTAGGTTTGATGTGAAAGATCTAAATCAGTTTAGTATCGGATTCCCGGTATTTTGGAGAGATTATCAAAGATTGGGTCATCCTGTAGCTACAGAGCATACCATGTACTCTACTACCCAAAAACTTTGGGAGGTGGGCGCCAAAAGAGGTTGGGTGGCTACAGATTCTGCCAAAATTAGATGGGATAAAAATTTCAATCCTTGGGAATTTAAAGATGATCAACCCTCAACTGGTGGAAATGTCAAGGTAACATTTTGGGAAAGCCAGCCGGGATATGAAGTAGAGTGGGTCTATGATAATGTCACAAATAATTACAAAAGAATTAATGGAGGAGACGAGCATAAAGACTTAAATAATGATAAACAACTTATAGCTAAGGTTATCATTGTACAATTCCAAAAAGAATCTCGAGCCAATGATGGGTATCCGGGTAATGTTCATCTTCTCTATGAAACCACTGGAGGGGGAGAAGCCTTAATTATCCAAGACGGAAAAGTAACTGAAGGCAGCTGGAGTAAAAAATCAAGAACAGCGAGAACAGTATTTTTAGATAAGAATAATAAGGAAATCAAACTTAATAAAGGACAAATCTGGATTCAAACTGTTCCGGAGGGAGCAAGAGTCACTTATTAAGCCGCCAACTGGCGGAACTTTCTGCCCGGAAAGGAGGTAGAAAATGCTAGAGGAGCTGTTTGTCTCGAAAGTCCGGGTCAAAATATTACAACTTTTTTTAACTTCCCAAAAAGATTCACTTTTTCATGTCCGGGAAATAGTCAGAAGGGTCTCGGAGGAAATTAATGCAGTGAGGAGAGAATTAGCCCGTATGGAAAAATATGGCATGGTGACATCTGAGTGGAGAGCAAATAGAAGACTCTATAAGTTCAGAAGGGATTATTTATTTTATAAAGAATTATTATCTTTGGTAGCTAAAACGCAAGGTCTGGGAGGAAATTTAATTAAAAATAAAACTAAGCTGGGGAAAATAAAATTTGCTTTTTTATCAACTAGATTTGCTAAGAGTCTTCCCACAACTGCCGATGATGTTGATTTACTGGTGGTAGGAACCATAGTGTTGCCAGAACTTCAATCTATCATTTCTGATGAACAAGCCAAGAGGGAAGCAGAAATTAATTATTCTTTTATGGATGAGGCAGAATTTAAATTTAGGGTGAGAAGAAGGGATGGCTTTATCTTAAAAGTATTAATGCAACCTAAGGTGATGTTGATTGGAGATGAAGATGAACTTTTAGAAGGGGTAATAATTTAATAAGAATGTCAAGATTATTACTTTGGATAATAATTGCCGTTACCACAATTTTCTCTCTGCTGATTAATATTCCCAACTTCCCATCAATTGAGATTTTGGGAAAAGAATATGGCATAGACTTTCCTCTTAGATTAGGACTTGATCTTCAGGGAGGAACTCAATTAATTTTGCAAACCCAAATGGATCAAATTGAAGCTTCTCAAAGAGATGATGCTTTGGAAAGTGCCAAAGAAGTGATTGAGAGGAGGGTTAATTTATTCGGAGTTTCTGAAGCAGTTGTACAAACATCCAAAGTGGGAGAGGATAGAAGAATTTTGGTGGAATTGCCCGGCTTAAAAAATGCCACTGAGGCTGCCCAGTTAGTTGGTAAAACAGCTCAGTTAGATTTCAGAGAACTTCCTGCTACTTCATCTGCATTGGAAGCAACAGGCTCAGCTTATCTTTTGCAGATCATTACGGAATCTGTTTCTACAGAGTTAACTGGTGCGGATTTGCAATCTGCCAGAGTGGTTTTTGGAGCTACCAACCAACCAGGATCTGGACCCCAAGTTGAGATAATCTTTACTCTGGAGGGGGCCCAAAAATTTGCTGAAATTACCAAAAAGAATACAGGGAAGCCTTTGGCCATTTTTTTGGACGATCTTTTGATTTCTGCACCAACGGTGCAACAAGAAATTGTGGGAGGTAATGCTGTGATTACAGGGCAGTTTTCTTCCGATGAAGCTAAAAATTTGGCCATTCAACTAAATGCCGGAGCTTTACCTGTACCGATTAAGATTTTGGAACAAAGGTCAATTGGCCCCACCTTGGGACAGGAATCAATTAACAAAAGTTTGGTAGCAGGCGGCATTGGACTGATGGTAATTCTTTTATATATGGGGGTATATTATGGTGTGCTGGGGATAATAGCAGATTTTGCCTTAATAATTTACACACTAATTATTTTGGCAATTTTTAAGACTGGTTTATTTATTATTCCTCCCATTACTTTAACCTTGGCAGGAATTGCCGCACTTATTTTATCAATCGGGATGGCAGTTGATGCCAATATTTTAATCTTTGAAAGAATGAAAGAAGAAATTAGATGGGGAAAGAGTAAATCTTTAGCATTGGAGTTAGGATTTAAAAGGGCTTGGTCCTCAATCTGGGCTTCCAATGTATCGTCACTCATAACGGCAACCATCCTTTATGGGATGGGACAATCAGTTGTTCGCGGATTCGCAATTACCTTAACAATTGGTGTTTTGGTATCGATGTTTACTGCCGTTGTAGTAACTAGAACTTTTTTAAAACTTTTGATCAAATGACTAAATTTAAAACCAGGAAACCACATTATGAATATTTAAGGAAAAAATGGGTTGCCAAACATAGAAAGATTCAAGAGGATTTATGGGAGAAACATGGTGAATCTTTGCGGAAAATGGCTATCGGTGGTTTGGGAGGATTATTACTTCTGTCAGCTCCGCAAAATCAACCTTTGCCGGAAGGTGTTTTAATTGCTACAAGAGATGATGTAGTTAAAGATATTGATCAAAATATATTATTGGCTCAAGATTTAAATCAGGAGTTACCTCCTGAGGTCAGATCATTAAGTCCTGAGGAGGAGGAAAAGATATTGGATGCATTATCTAAAAATTTTGGGTTCTCTGTTAAGAGTGAACTAAAGGGGGTAAGGCTTAATAGAAATTATGGACTGATTGGAGGGGAGCAACATCTGTATCGCTATCCAGGGGACAGCTTGCAAGCTCATGCCGATAATGCTACAGATTGGGCCATGTATGGTTCATCGGGAATTGCTCCGGGGCTTGGAGCCTGGGGTTACTTTGCTCCCTCTAAGGATGAATTTAGTGAAATCGATAAAGAAAGAGAAAGATATTATTTGGCTATTCAAACTTTTTTGGCCCCTGGTTTTTCGGAAAATGTGGGAAAATATAGGGACTTTTTTAAATACAGAAAAATGCTGGTGGTGAACTCCAAAACAGGACAAAGTGTAGTTGCAGTAGTAGGAGATGCCGGGCCAGCTGAGTGGACAGGGAAACATCTAGGAGGTTCACCAGAAGTGATGCATTTTTTAGGTTTGTCAGAAGGACCCAGAAAAGGTCCGGTACTTTATTTTTTTATTGACGATCCGAATGATAAAATTCCCCTAGGTCCTGTTAGGGTGAAAAGGAGTGCATAGCAATAAAATTATGAAACAATTTTATTCCCATCTTATTGAAATAGAATCATTAATTGTAGAGCTTGATAAATTGGATTTGGCTGATGAACAAAAAAAGCATTTAGGTGAATTAATAGATTCCAGTTTGCATCATACTATTTTAGATGCGGTTCTTTCGGAATTATCTGAAGATGATAAAAGAATATTCATAAAACATTTAGAGGAAGGTGATCATCAAAAAATCTGGCAATTTTTAAATGAAAAAATAGAAAATATTGAAGATAAAATAAAGAAAGCTGGGGAGAGTCTAAAAGAGGAATTGCATAAAGATCTAAAAAGAGCAAAGAAAGAGAAAAATTCATGAAATTAATGCGATTTAAACTATGGTATTTTATATTCTCATTACTGATAATTTTGCCCGGTCTTTATTTTTTAATAACGTCCGGTTTAAGGCTTGGTATTGATTTTACTGGTGGGTCACTTCTTGAATATAAATTTGGTGAATCAGTTTCAACAAACCAAATAAAAGATGAATTTTCAAAGGGAGGTGTTGAGATTGGACAAATCTCCCAAACCTCAGAGAATTATTTTATTATCCGGACTAAACCGGTTGAACAGGAAAATTTGAATAATTTGAAAAAGGAACTCAATGACAAATTTGGCAGTTTGGAAATCAGGAGAGAAGAAAATATTGGTCCAACCATTGGTCAAGAAATCACCAATAAGGCAATGATTGCCATTGGGTTGGCCTCACTGGCCATAGTTTTATACATCTCCTTTACCTTTAGAAAAGTACCCAAACCCCAATCATCGTATAGATTTGGGATTGCTGCAGTTTTGGCGCTTTTGCATGATATTTTAATTGTGGTGGGAGTTTTTGCCATTTTAGGCAAATTTTTATCTGTGGAGGTAGATATTCTTTTTGTGACAGCACTTTTGACCATTATCGGATTTTCAGTTCATGATACTATCGTGGTATTTGACAGAATTAGGGAAAATCTTTTAAAAAATGTGGGGAAAAAATTTATTGATGTTGCCGATGTATCCATAATACAGACGTTAACCAGATCCTTAAATACCTCGCTTACAGTGATTTTTGTATTATTTCCCATGCTTCTTTTTGGAGGTGAATCTTTAAGGTGGTTTACATTTGCCCTTTTGGTGGGAATTATCTCCGGAACTTATTCCTCTATCTTTAATGCGACAGCATTACTGGTCTGGTGGGAGGAACGCTTAGGTCATTAAACTTTTAGACGGCTAAGTTTATAAATTGCATAAAAAGTAGGAATCTGTAGTAAGAAATTAAATAGCGTTTTCATTAATGCTGGATGCCAGTCGGGTTGTATAAAAAATCCACTGAATTGATCTAAAAAATTAAGTATCTGTTTGTCTAGCAGAAATCCATATAGAATTATTAGGTTCCAAGATATTAATATATACCAAAATAAAAATAGCCAAAATTTTGGGGATAGAATTTTCTTTTTGAATGTAAAAGAATACAAACCTATTATTGATATTACCTCTGATGTATATATCGACCAATCGAAAGCATTGAATTTAGCAAGCCCGATACGAGATCCAATTATCAGAAAAAGTGAGGCAATTAATAGGCTACCTAATGAAAACCAAAAGTATAGTTTCCAAAATAATAAGTTGCTAATAAGCCTTTTTAAAGTAGCCATATTTTAAATTTAATCTATATGCTGAATTTTTTCAAGTAAATAATCTCTCTTATTCTTTGTAGAATCTTCTAAGACTTCCTCAAAAAGTTTTTGGAGGATCTCTCCCACTTTTGGGCCGGGCTTAATGTTTAAAACTTTCATCACATCATGGCCATCCACTTTTAAATCAGCAATGGAAAATGGTTTTTTCAAAACTTGTTTAATTTTTTCTTTAAATTTTTCCATCCTCCATGATGTTTCTCTCTGTGTTCCTCCACCTAATCTATCACCAACTCGAAGAGCCATCATATCTTCGATATTTTCCAACCTCACATTTTTTATAAAACGCCTGATGGCAGAATCTGTTTGATCTTCATTAACAGAAAACATATGCCACCTGATTAATCTATAGAGCTTTTCAGTTTGTTTTTTAGATAGATTAAATCTTTTGGCAATCTTCCTAGCTATATTTGCGCCCACCACATCATGTTGATAGAATGTGACATTGCCATCCTCTTGAGTGGAGACTGTATCAGGTTTACCAACATCATGGAGCAAGGCGGCAAATTTGGTAAGAGGATCATCTGATGGAGCATATTTGAGAGTAAGTAGGGAGTGTTCGCCAATATCATAGACTCTGTCATGTTTTGGTCCCTCCTGTTTAAGACCAAAACACCCCTCAAGTTCCGGCAAAATAATTTGCAGTATCCCCGCCTCCCTAAGTTTAACTATACCTATGTATGAACTGCTAGATGCAAGAATCTTGAAAAGTTCATCCCTGACTCTTTCATTGGCGATTTCTTTTAAAAGATGGGCATTTTTTGTGATAGCTGCAAAAGTTTTTTTCTCTATATCAAAACCCAATTCTGTGGCAAATCGAATGGCACGAATAAGACGTAGGGCATCTTCTTGGAACCTTTTCTGTGGATCACCCACAGCTCTAATGATTTTGTCTTTAATATCATCTTGACCATGGAATGGATCAGTTAATTGGATCCCCCGATTAAATCGGGGGATGACAGAGGCGGCAATGGCATTAATAGTAAAATCCCTGCGAGCTAAATCTTCCTCAATATTATCTGTCCAGGAAAGCTTATCCGGATGACGGTGATCTTTATATATTCCCTCTTTTCTCATGGTGGTGATTTCAAAAATTCCATCACCACTATCAAACCCAACTGTACCAAACTTATTATCATAAAATCCCTCAGGAATCACTTTTAAAATCTCCTCCGGTTTTGCATCAGTGGTAAAATCCCAGTCCTTGACCTGCTTTTTCGTTAAAAGATCTCGGACTGCCCCTCCCACTATGTAAATTTGAAAGTTGGCTTTTTGAAATTTATCTAAAATATTTTTTACTCTGGAAGGTAGTGTATAATCGTTCATGATTTCATCATTCACTTCTTGTAACGCGTTGCGTTATAATCGTTCATGTTGTAATTGTATCTTTAAGTGTATGAAATGGAAAGTATTACCCAAAAAGTCCGATGATTTAGTGGAGCAGTTACTGGCAAACAGGGGAATTAAAACTACTCAAGAAAAAGAGCAATTTTTTCATCCCAAAATTTCAGATTACGAGAAGGATATTGATATTGCCGGAATAAAAAAGGCACAGGAAAGAATAAAAAAAGCAATAAAAAATAATGAACTAATTATTGTTTATGGAGATTATGATGTAGATGGAATATGCGGCTGCGCTTGTCTTTATAAAGCACTAACTTCAATTGGAGCAAAAGTTTTGCCTTATATTCCACATAGAGAAAAAGAAGGATATGGATTATCAAAAATAGGATTGGAGTCGGCTAAAAATTCTGGCGCCCGGTTAATAATAACTGTTGATAATGGCATAGTTGCCAATCCTCAAGCAGACTATGCAAAAATTTTAGGCCTGGATTTAATTATTACTGATCACCATATTCCGGCAAAAATTAAACCGGACGCTTATGAAATAATTCATTCTACCAAGATGTGTGGAGCCGCTGTTGGTTGGTGTCTTATCCGAGGATTAATAAAAAAGGATTTGGCAACAGAATTGTTGCAATTTGTTTGCCTTGCCACCATCTGTGATGTGATGCTTCTTTTGGAAGTTAATAGAGCATATGTTTCGGAAGGTTTGAAAATTTTAAACCGGACAACTAATTTAGGATTATTATCTTTAATCAATGAATCAGGATTAAGACTTGGGAATATTGGTTCTTATGAGATAGGTCACGTTTTAGGGCCAAGATTGAATGCTATGGGAAGATTGGAAAATGCCATGGATTCATTAAGACTTCTTTGCACCAAAGATCCTCAAAGGGCCAGAAATTTGGCAAGACTTTTGTGTAAGACTAATACCAGTCGCCAAAAAATGACCGAAGAAGCAGTTGAAGAAGCACATGTTTTAGTGAATAAAGGAATCAGTGTACAGGTATTACATTCTAAAAAATGGTCCATGGGAATTGTGGGACTGATTGCTGGAAGAATTGCCGAAAGCTACTCTCGTCCTACCATAGCAATTTCAGTGGGAGAAACTGTTGCTAAGGGATCAGCCAGATCTGTTAATGGAGTAAATATAGTTGAGTTTATCAGAAATTTTTCCGATATTTTAATTGATGTGGGAGGGCATCCGCAAGCTGCTGGTTTTTCGCTGGAGTCTAAAAATGTGACAATCTTTAAAAGAAGAGTAGAAGAATATATTTTGGAATTACCTGAAGAAGGAGAAAAAGTTTTAGAAATAGATGCAGAAGTTGAAACTAAACAAATTAGTAAGGGTTTAATTGAACAGATATCTAAGTTTGAACCATTTGGTGTTAAAAATCCTAGGCCCATTTTTGCAACTTATAAAATGCAAATTTCAGATATTAGAACAGTAGGATTGGGGAAACATCTAAAGTTTAAAGCGAATAATATAGACGCTATTGCCTTTGGCATGGGGGAGATGGAATCGCTACTGGCTAATGGGCAGCAAATTCACCCTGAGCGAAGTCGAAGGGTAGATTTGGCTTATACACCAGAAATTGATAGTTACAATGATTTTGAAAAACTACAACTAAAAGTAAAGGATATTCGCATTAGTTAATTTCTGTTTCTGGTTGTTTATCTATAATTTAATGACTTACCAGTACTGATATCCATAAATCGTCCTGGCGCAACTCGTACGACAGATCTAGTCGGATCTAAGTTTATAGGTTGAGTCACTTTTTGAATAACTTGTTGCTTTGTTGCTTCCTCTGGTTTTCTACCAACTTGACTTTTCCTAGAAACAAATCCCATAACTCCTCCGGTTTGTTCTAACTCTAGCATTATTATTCACCTCCTTTCATATTCTTTCCACTAAAAAACCTCCCATTTGGGAGGCTTAAATTTTGCAAAAGGTTTTAAATAAACCTTATGACAAAACGCCTCCCTTCCGGGAAGTAATAATTCCAATAATTTGTATACTTTTATTTTTCACGTTTTTAGATATTAACATGAATAACCAATTGCTGTCAAAAAAATTATTTTGTTTTCCTTAGTCTTTGACGATAAGTTTGGATTTCTGTCATTAGAGTTGTAAGTGTAAGTCTTCCATATTGCTCAGGTTTACTACCCCAACAAACTACTCTTTCTAAAACTTCAGCCATTCTGTCTACAGCATTGAATGGGTTTTCTATATGAACAAATCCTTCTGGCTCTGCTCCTTCAGCATGAGGAGTATTTGCCAAAGCACTATACGCTATTCCATTTGCTCTGTTTACAATAATTCCAGCATGGGGTTCGCCTTTTTTGGCAATAGACTTCATTCTTCTTTTAATCAATTGGATTTCCTCCAATCCTATTCCTTTAATTTCTTCTACCATTTTTAAACACCTCCTTTCATTTTTTTCTTATATCTCTCGCATCAAAATCGGGAATCCAACCACGTTGTCCGTTAAGAGATCTTTCCAGTGCATATCTTCCTGCTACAGATCTTGGATCATTCCCACATTCTTCTAACATTTGCAAATATCTTTGGCTAGGTTGCTGACAAAATTGTAAACTGGTTTCTAATTCTCTCATTGCCATAAAAAAACCTCCCGTTTGGGAGGTCTACTTCCTTTCTCTTTTAGAAGTTTATCTAAAAGGACCTCCCGGAAAGATCTCCCAAAAGGAGATCTAAATTAAGGAGATTAATTAAAATATTTGAACTGTTGATCATTTTAATAAAAAACTACAAGCCAGTGCTCATAGAATAAATAAATTATAAGGGCAGTTAAGGCAGTTTGTCAACTGATTGATTATACAGTACTTTATAAGGGCTATACACCTCATTTATTCCATTCCACTGGAAGGTAGCAGTGAAGCCATTTCTTGGATTAGTATAAGTTACAACCTCATTGTGCTGATGACCTAAAGGACTATTTTTAGGAACTCTTGGTTCTGTATAATTTCCAACATCTTTTATAGCTTCAAGTGTCATATTTATCTCCTCCTTTCTTCAACTAAAAACCCCCGCTTGATATAAGTCGGAGGTCGATATTAAGTTGATTTTTTACCAAAACCAACCTCCGCTTAAGCGAAGGTAAAGAAGAAGTTAAAATTTCTTCTTTGGTTTTGCATGAAGAATAATTTATCAGCAAAATCAAGCCTTGTCAAGAGTAAAGTTTTACTGCTATTATGCAAGATATGCAGAATCGCACGTTAATTTTGGATTGTAAAGAAAAAATTGGTCAAGATGTAGTCATCTGTGGATTTGTTCAAGTCAGACGTGACCATGGAAAAATTTTATTTCTTGATGTTGCTGATAGATCTGGAATTATTCAGGTCGTTTTAGGTGGAGGTAAGGGAACTGATTTAAGGCCTCAAGATGTAGTTAAAATTTCTGGCAAGGTTAATAAAAGACCAGAACATATGGTCAACAAAAATATCCCCACTGGTGAAATAGAAATTTATTCGGAAAAGTTGGAAGTTTTATCAAAAGCGCAGGAATTGCCATTTGACATGGGAGGAAAAGATTTAGATCTACAACTCCCAACACTTTTAGATTTCAGGTCCTTAACTTTACGTCACCCAAAAGTTAAAGCAATTTTTAAAGTTCAAGCTGCAATTTTGGATGGATTCAGAAAAGCCGCAAAAGATTTAGGGTGTACAGAAATTATAGCCCCTACTATTGTGGCCGGGGCCACAGAAGGAGGAGCAGAGGTTTTCAAAATTGATTATTTTGAACACAAAGCTTATCTTTCCCAGTCCCCTCAACTTTATAAACAAATGTTAGTTCCTGTATATGAGCGGGTTTTCACAATAGCCAAAGCTTATAGAGCTGAACCTTCTGTTACAACAAGACATCTAACAGAAGCAACTCAAATGGATGTGGAAATGGGTTTTGTGGAATTTGAAGATTTGCTGGATGGTCTGGAGGGAGTTGCTACCAAGATGTTAAAAATAGCAGAAGAAGAGCAATCGGAAGATTTAAAAGAATTCGGTGTTGAAAAAATTGCTTTTGGCGGAATTCCAAGACTGACATTAAGAGAAGCTCAGGAGGTAATAAAAAAAGAATTTGGACGGGATAATACCAAAGAGAAGGATTTAACTCCGCAAGATGAAACAGATCTTTGTAAGTGGGCTTTACTAAAACATAAATCTGACTTTGTAACAGTGACTCATTTTCCAACTTCTGCTAAGCCGTTTTATACAAAACCAGATCCAAAGGATCCGGAGTATTCGCTTAGTTATGACTTACTTTTTAGAGGAGTGGAAATTTTAAGTGGTAGTCAGCGTATTAATGATTATCAGCAACTTTTGGATAGTATAAAAAAACGTGGAATGAATCCTGAAAATTTTGAAATGTATCTACAAGCTTTTAAGTATGGTATGCCTCCAGAAGGTGGATTTTCTTTCGGATTAGAAAGAGTCACCATGCATGTTTTAGGCTTGGCAAATATTAGACAAGCATCTCTTTTTCCCAGAGATATGGAAAGAGTGGATATAAGATTAACTCAAAACTCAAAACTCAAAACTCAAAAGTGAGAACCTACCTTTATTCTACTGGATTAATTTTGATAGCCATTATTATTATCCTCACCATCCCTGTGGTAGTCAATCTGACAGAAGAAACTTTAATCAGTTTTCAGATTCCCAAGAATAATTCTGCAGTTGCCGGCATTCAAAAATTTAATACTCTGCCCGTATCTCAAAATTTGCCTTTCCCTCAAAGTAGTGCTCGGGCAATTTTGATAAAAGATTTAGCAACAGACAGCATTCTATACCAGAAGGATATCAATATTCCTTTGCCACCTGCTTCTACTACTAAGGTGATGACAGCCTTGGTGGCTTCTGAATATTTTAAACCTAACTCAGTTTTAACTGTGATGGATGGAGCCCAAATTGATGGTTCTAAGGTGGGTTTATTTGAAGGAGAAGACTTAAATTTCAGATCGCTTCTTTATGGGATGTTACTTTCTTCAGGTAATGATGCAGCCTTTACCATTGCTGAAAACTATCCGGGTGGAATTTTGGGATTTATCTCTTCCATGAATAAAAAAGCAGCTGGCCTTGATTTAAAAAACACTCATTTTGATAATCCGGCAGGTTTTGATAGCCCCAATCAATATTCCTCAGCTTCGGATTTAGCCAAAATTACCCAAGCTGCCTTGAAAGATTCTCAACTTGCCCGGATTTTTGCCACCAAAGAAACAGAAATTGTTTCATTAGATAAAAAATATAATCATACATTGGTTAATTTAAATAGACTGCTGTCTCAAGTAAAAGGGGTATTGGGTGTAAAAACCGGCAAAACTGAAGCTGCCAAAGAAAATCTGATTACTTTGGTGGAAAGAGAAAAACATCCAATTTTGGTAGTGATATTGGGAAGCGATGATAGATTTGGTGAATCAACAAATATTATTGAATGGACGTATTCTAATTATCTTTGGCCAGATCCTTAATTTAATCTTGGATAGCTGAAACATAAGAAACAAATTGAGGACCCTCAAATATATAAATCGGCAAAAGATACGCCGAATATTCATCAGTTAAATAATATCCCAATGAGACGGAAGTGATTGAGACTTGCGACTTGTCCGGTTCAATAACCACTACCCCTCTTCCTAATTTTAAATCTTCAAACGCTTGTTGAGGAAGTTTAGTCGGGTATGTGGCAAAAGTTGTTTCATCAATTTGCCAGGTAATTAAGTTTATAGAAAGATAATTTGCCAGTTCCCGGGCAGATCCTTTGACAGTAGCATTTACCAAGGATTTATTAAAATCCGGAGTATAAATTGTTCTTCCATCAATAGCGTTAGGCCATAAAGAGATTTGGGCATGGTCGGCCTCATTTTTTAAAGCAATTACTTTTGCCTCCTCTCCAATATTTTGGTTGGGAGTATCAAGACTATTAAGCATTTTTTTAAAATCGTTTATTAGTTGTTCATCCGGATCCAATCCCTCACTATCTTCAGGCAAGATATTATTGGTAAATTTAAAATTTCCGCTATCCAGATCAACTGTTAATGTTTTCCCCAAATCCTCAAAACGATACTGAGTTTCAGATAAAATTTGAGGCTCAGAGACAATATTTAATTTTTGAGCCAAAAATTTGCTTTTATCCGGAGCAAGCAAAGTGGCATAAGGCTTGGGAATAAAAAAAACCTTAATCAGTTTATCAAATCCTGGATCCTCTCCTAGAGTGGGTAAGTTGCCGGTGACAGTATCTATGGAATAGCTAAAATTGGAACTGGAAACTGAGGCTTTAGGAAAATTTGGCTCTGGTAGTTTCCCAAAAAGCAGATCTGCTTTTTCTTCTGGTGGGAGAATTTGGGAAATATTATAATTGGTCCAAATTCGGTAACCTAAAAAGCCTGAAATGGCCAGGATTAAAAAGATAATAGAAAAAAATATCAGCTGTTTAACTATAATGGCAGTTTGAGTTAGAGTCACACATCAATTATACTATTCCCATCATATGGAAGTTAGAGTCAGATTGGCGCCATCACCAACCGGTTCACCTCACATTGGCACTGCCTGGCAGGCGCTTTTTGATTATGTCTTTGCCAAAAAAATGAGTGGTAAGTTTATTTTAAGGCTTGAGGATACTGATCAGGCAAGATATGTTCCCGAGTCTGAAAAAGAAATTTATGAAACCTTAAAATGGTTAGGCTTTGAATATGATGAAGGACCGAATATAGGAGGACAATTTGGACCTTATAAACAATCGGAAAGATTAGAAATTTATAAAAAATATGCAGAAGAATTAAAGGAGAAAAATTTAACCTTAGAAGATGAAGGAGCCATCAGGTTTAAAACTAAAAAGATAGGAGAAACTAAATGGCATGATCTGGTGGGGGATAAAGATATTATTTTTCCCAATAACACCCAGGAAGATTTTGTGATTATAAAATCAGATAGTTACCCCACCTATAATTTTGCCAATGTAGTAGATGATCATCTAATGGAAATAACTCACGTTATTCGCGGCAATGAATTTATATCTTCCACCCCCAAACATCTGATGTTATATCAAGCTTTTGGTTGGACTCCACCCCAGTTTGCCCACTTACCTGTCTTGGTGGGAGCCGATCGGGCCAAACTTTCCAAAAGACATGGGGCTAAAGGAGCTTTGGAGTATAAAAAAGATGGATATCTAAAAGAGGCCATTATCAATTTTTTAGCCCTGTTGGGTTGGTCTCATCCTGAGGAAAAAGAAATTTTTTCTTTGGAGGAAATGATTAAAGTATTTGATTTTAAACAATTTAACCCATCCTCTGCTTTCTTTGATGAAACAAAATTGGAATGGCTTAATGGTGAATACATTAGGAATATGTCTAATGAGGAACTAGAGAAGAGATTGGATGATTTTTTAGTAGACCATCCTGCCAAAGGAAAATTAAAATCGGTTATTCCTCTTGTTAAAGATAGAATAAAAAAATTATCAGATTTCGTACCCTTAACTGACTTTTTGTGGGAGAGTCCTGAATATGATAGAGAAATATTTGAAAGTTTAAAAATTCAAGATTTAAGATTAATGATGGATAAAGTTATTCAAGAGCTGGAAAATATGCAAAAACCTTGGAATGCCAAAAATTTTGAGCAAGTTTTCAGAAAACTGGCAGAGCAAGAAAAAATCTCAGTAACTCAGATGTTTCAACTGCTCCGGGTGGCCATTTCTGGCCAATTGGTTACTCCGCCCCTTTTTGAAAGTATCCAAATTCTAAAGGAAGAAGAGACTATAAACAGGGTAAAAGAAGCTATAGGGTTTGTTACTTCTTCCTAAATTTGCTATTTTGTGGTAGAATTGTTCCAATATGGAAGACGGACGTTGGCTTAGATTTTTAACTATCGGTCTTGTACTGACAGCCCTGGTAGTGGGGTATTTTATTGTCACCGGCAGATTTTCTGCCAGACAGGAGAACGTGGTTGAGGAGCAGCAACAAACAGAAGTCGCTCAAACTGAAAATGCTGAAGAAGAGGTTTTGGGAGAGGATGCGCAAGTGTCTCAAGCATCTCCTACTCCCAAATCTGCATATGATGCAATTGCCCAAAGATCCAAAGGCGGGGTGGAGGAATTGCCAAAAACAGGATTCCCTCTATATCTTTGGAGCGTAATTTCCGTATCAGCCCTCATTGCCGGCTGGGGCCTCCGCAAATTCCCTAATTAAAATATCAGTTAGTTCTGGTCGATTATATTGGAAATTATTATTTAGGGATTATTTAAGATATTTCCAGTAACTGAATAAATTAACTTAATTTGGATAATCAATAAAACTACAGTAACTACAAGAAAAATTAAAGCATATTTTGACCAGTGAAACTTTTTCTTAAAAATATCAATTACTATACTTATTATTAACATAATTACACTCAAAGGTATTGCCCAAGGTGTTATATGGGAAAGTATTATGGTAACTGATAATGGAATATCTATTTGAATTTATTATACCAGAAGTTCTAAATTTTTTGTGCTAAAATTGACACATTGCGGGATCGTCTAATGGTAGGACAACAGGCTCTGAACCTGTTTATCTTGGTCCGAATCCAAGTCCCGCAGCCAAGATTACGAAATCCTGATGTTTCAAGCTAACCAACACCCGGTGTTGACAAAAGTGTTGACAAAATCATCTTATGACACACATGGTATGTAATTTTAATGGTGTGGGTTAATATACCCAGTAATTTTTGCAAAAGGATTGAATTTGCCACCTGAAATTATGAAGTTATGATACACTGGACAAGTGATAAATCCAGAAATAGCTAATAAGTGGATTTTGAGAACAAGAAAAGGATTTGATGTGACTATAGACTCTAGGGATAGTATGGAAGGCCTATCTTGGGATATATTACGAAAATGGCAAAAAGAATTTCAAGAGGATTTTTGCAAAGATTGCATAAATTTCGACTTAGATAGACAATATTTTATTAACAAAGACCACCCAAATAATCTACAGGATTGTATTTCTCATTGGACAGATATTGTTGGGGTATGTTGGAATTTTAAACACCGGGTAACCGGGGAAAGCATTGATCAACTATTACGGAGTTTTAAATAATCTAAATCTATCAACCCACAAAAAAACTCGCGCGAGGCGAGTTTTCTTGCAAACTTGCTATTATACAAGCAACAAAATTTATAACAGAATGAAATTTTCCCGTCAAGTATAACAAACCGGATCATCTATTTACTATTGGGTTTTTACTATTTAAAATGAGTCTATGGTGGTTTATCTGGCAACAGATCATGCAGGGCTTGAATTAAAAGAAAAAGTTAAAAAATTTCTGCAAGATTCAGGGTATGAAGTGGTAGATTGTGGTGCACATCAGCTTGATCCAGAAGATGATTACCCTGATTTTATCTCCAAAGCTGCCGAAGCCGTTTCTAAAAATCCGGATTCTAAGGCCATAATCTTGGGAGGTTCAGGCCAGGGAGAAGCAATGGTTGCCAATAAATTCTCAGAAGTGAGGGCTGTTGTTTATTATGGTGGACAACTGGAGATGCCAGAATTAACCCGTCAACATAATGATGCCAATATTTTATCATTGGGAGCCAGATTTGTTACGGAAGAAGATGCCCTGAAAGCTGTTAAATTATTTTTGGATACTTCTTTTACCAATGAAGAAAGACACATCAGAAGAATTAAGAAGATTAAAAAAATAGAAGAGTCTCACTAATGGTTCAAATCTTACCCACGATATTTGCTAAAACTGAAGAAGATTACAAGAAACAAATCCATCAGGTAGAATTAAGCGGTGCCTTTAAAGATGGATGGGTTCAAATTGACCTGATGGACAATAAATTTGTTCCCAACTTAAGTATTGATCTTGATATAGTGGCAAAATACCCTATTAATTCACGAAAGGAAGCACAACTTATGGTGGCAGAGCCCCAAAATTGGATTGACAGATTAGCTATATTAGGATTTGTGAGAATTATTTTTCCAATTGAAATAGGAAATACTGACCAACTGATAGAAAAAATAACAGTTCATCAAATTCAGGTAGGCTTATCAATTAATCCTGATACTGATGTTGATAAACTGTTTGAGTTTCTTGATAAAATAAACTTAGTGTTGGTAATGGGAGTTCACCCGGGTTTTCAAGGCCAGAAGTTCATACCGGAAACTTTAGATAAAATTAGAAAGCTGGCAGATTTAAAATCAAAATATAATTTTCTAATTGGAGAAGATGGGGGAATCAACCCTGAGACAGTGAAGGGTTTAGTAGAAGCAGGAGTGGATAATTTAGCAGTGGGCTCGTATCTTTTTAAAGGGGACATTAATGAAAATTTAGAGAATTTATGGGGAGTAATTAATGGATAATCAAAATAGTTTGAAAGCAGAAAGTATAAGTAGAGTGGCTATTTTTGGCTATGCTGATGCCAAAGAAGGAGATGAACTTTTTACTTCGGTGGTGGAGGTGACCAAAGCGCTGGCTCAGACCGGCTATATCGTGGTGGACGGAGGAGGACCGGGAGTAATGATGGCTGCCTCAAGAGGAGCAAAACTGGGCGGAGGAAAGGTGATTGGGGTGACTTTTTATCCCAAAACCGCTATGAATTTTGAAGGTAGAGATCCCAAAAATGAAATTGATGAGGAGGTAATAACCCACTCTTATGTTGAAAGAACCTTGCGGCTTTTAGAAAGAGGACAAACTTTTGTTATTTTTAATGGAGGCACCGGGACCATTTCGGAATTTGGTATGGCCTGGGGATTGGCCAGATTATATTTTGGTCATCATAAACCGCTAATTTTATATGGACAATTTTGGCCCCAGGTTATAGAAACTCTTAAGAAAAATATGAAAATCAGAGAAGAGGAACTCATGGTTTTTAAATATGCCAATTCCCCTCAGGAAGTGCTAAGTGCTATAGTAGAATTTGAAAGAGAAATTAAACAGGGAATTCATAAACATTTAAGAATTGTGGGGGATACCCAAGGGGAAGGGTCCTTTACCCTGTAACTTATGTCAATTACTGCCCAAGATATTCATAAATTAGAAGAGAAGGCCGTTTTAATCCGGGAGGATATCATCAGGATGCTTCTGGAAGCTGGATCAGGTCATAGCGCCGGACCTTTAGGCATGGCTGATGTTTTCACTGCTTTATATTTTAATATCTTAAAACATGACTCGGCCAAGCCGGATTGGGAGGAGCGGGATATGCTGGTATTATCCAACGGCCATATTTGTCCGGTTTGGTATGCCACCCTGGCTCACGCCGGTTATTTCCCTATTACGGAACTAAAAACATTGAGAAAGCTGGGTACTAGGCTGCAAGGACATCCTCACAGAGGGGCTTTACCTGGAGTAGAAACAACTTCAGGTCCTCTCGGCAGTGGATTATCTCAAGCTTGCGGAATGGCTCTGGGACTGAGGATGGATAACTCCAGAAGATGGGTTTATTGTTTAATGTCTGACGGAGAGCAGGATGCCGGAAATACCTGGGAAGCAGTTTTATTTGCAGGAAAATATAAACTAAATAATTTAACTGCCATTATGGATAGAAATAATATCCAAATAGATGGGTTTACAGAGGATATTATGCCTTTGGAACCGATTAAAGAAAAATATGAGGCCTTTGGCTGGCATGTTCTGGAAATAGACGGACACAATATGGAGGCTATTATTAATGCCTGCAATGAAGCCAAAGCTATTGTGGAAAAGCCGGTTTTAATCATTGCCCACACCATCCCAGGTAAAGGAGTTGATTTTATGGAATATAAATTTGAATGGCATGGTAAACCACCGAATGCAGAAGAGGCCAAAAAAGCTTTATCAGAGTTAAGAACCCTGCAAGGTAAGATTAGGAGCGAGCATGAGTGATCCACATCTTAATCCAAAATTGTTTGATGAGGATTGCGAACAAGTACCCTCCAGGAATGGTTATGGGGAAGGATTGGTTTTGGCTGGGGAGGAAAATAAAAATGTAGTGGCACTTTGTGCAGATTTAACTGAAAGTACAAGAACTCAAGCTTTTAAGGATAAATTTCCCGATAGATTTGTGGAAATGGGGGTAGCTGAACAAAATTTAGCCACCATTGCCTCTGGTATGGCTGCTGTTGGTAAAATCCCTTTTATTACCTCCTATGCCATGTTTTCTCCCGGCAGGAATTGGGAACAAATTAGAACCACCATCTGTTATAACAACCAGCCGGTTAAAATTATCGGTTCCCATGCCGGAATTTCTGTAGGTCCGGATGGAGCCACCCATCAAGCCCTGGAAGATATGGCTATTACCCGAGCACTTCCCAATATGGTAGTAATTTGTCCTGCTGATACAATTGAGGCCAGAAAAGCCACACTAGCAATTGCTCACCTTGCCAAACCCTGTTATATTAGACTTTCCAGAGAGAAAGTGCCGGTAATTACCACAGAGCAGACTCCTTTTGAAATTGGCAAAGCTGAAATTTATCACGAGGGTAAAGATGTAGCCATCATTGCTTGTGGCCAAATGGTATATAGAGCCTTAATAGCTGCGAAGGCATTAGAATCGCACAAAATTAGTGTTCGAGTAATAAATTGCCACACTATTAAGCCTTTAGATAAAGATACTATACTAAAAGCTGCAGAAGAATGTGGGGCAATTGTAACTGTGGAAGAACATCAAATCCATGGAGGTTTAGGTTCAGCTGTGGCTGAGGTGGTATCACAAAATTTCCCGGTGCCTATAAAAATTATCGGAGTGGAAGATAGATTTGGTGAGTCTGGTGAACCAAATGAACTATTGGAAAAATTTGGACTAACTAAAGAAGCAATTGTCAAGGGTGTAACTTATGTTTTAAGAATGAAAGGAAAATAAATGGGCTGTGGATTATGTAGTGAAACAATAGCCTCTTTGGCAACTGGCTTTATTTTTTTATTTTCTTTTATCTTCTCTATATTAACTCAACTCTTGGCAGCATCTATTGTTTGGTTAAAAGAAAAAATGTTACACTGAATTTATAGACATGGAGACAAATTTTAAGATTCTAATTTTATTCTATTCATTTACAGGGAATACTGCCAAACTTGCCAAATATATAGCTGAGGGAGCAAAAGAAATTGATGGGGCGGAAGTTGTTATTAAACAGGTGCCGGAACTCGTGCCAAGTGAAGTGATTGAAAAAAATCCTGATCTAAAAAAAGCCAGAGAATCTTTTGCCGATATTCCTATTGCTGAATTGGATGATTTAATTTCAGCTGATGGGGTGGCTTTTGGCACACCAGTTCATTTTGGCTCTTTTGCATCGCAACTTAAACAATTTATAGACCAACTTTCTCCCATTTTTGTTAAAGGTACCGTGGTAGGTAAACCTGCTGCTTTTTTTACATCTGCCGGCAGTATGCATGGAGGAGAAGAAGCAGCATTACTTTCTTTAATGATCCCGCTTCTTAATTTAGGAATGTTGCCGATTGGTGTACCTTATCCTATTCAGGGTGAGGGGTCGGACTTTGATGCAGGTTCTCCATATGGAGCAATTTATGTATCAGGACATAAAGGTGAGAAGGAGATTTCAGAGGCAGATAAAAAAATTGCCAGAATTTTAGGTAAAAGGTTATCTGCCATGTCAAAGGTGATTAAATATGGTTGTGTCTCTTTCCCCGAATGCCAGATTTTATCCACTAAATACGATTAAGGAAAAATTAACTTTCCTAATAACCCATTTGACAAATTCCCCCAGGGGGATATAATCCCTTCAGATTATGTCGTTAGTCTTAACTGAGTTTGAACACTCTCGAGTTATTCTTCCTGTTATTCATCCTCAATCAGTGGATCATGCGGCTGAAAATATAGAAGTTGCACAAAAATCTGGCAGTGATGGTATATTTTTATTTTGTGGGAATGGTAGTACGGAGCAGTCACTGGAAGATTTTTTGGCCGTATATGCAAAGATCCACAGGCAATATCCAGGTTATTTTATAGGTGTTAATTTACTTGATTGGCCAGTAAGATGGAACGATCAAAATCCAGCGTCAAGTTTGCCTGCTTTGAGTGATTTTTTCAGTAGGCTACTCTATTTAAGGGTACCAGCCGTTTTCGTTGAAAATTCTAAATTTATAGAAAATAGTATAGAACAACCCTATATAGAGGTGATAAATCAAGCTCGTCAATACTCAGGCGTCCTGTTGTTTGGAGGAGTTGCTTTCCATGACCCAGGAACTCATGGATATAATCTTGCTTCAGTTAATGCAAAACATTCAATGGATGTAGTAATGACAGGTGGAGTTGAGAGAGGAACTCCGCCGACTCTGAGTAAGATGTATTCTCTAAGCGAACCGCTTGGTGATCATCCACTGGGGATATCAAGCGGCATATCACCTCTTAATATCTTAGATTATCCAATGGCTAAATTTTTTTCGGCTAATACTCATATAGTAACTCCCGGTACAGAAGATCTTAATCCACACTTGCTGGGTACGATGGTGGGATTAGTTCGAAAATATCTGGATCGTTAATTTAACCAAGCTACGCCTTATTTTTTACTTGGAAAAAACGCTACAATAAGTCTTAGTAAAACCACAAGCGCCGTAAAACCAAAGGTAATTTGTCCAACTATTCTTTTGATAACTAAAACTCCATTTTGTGATTCAACTAAGTAAAAATGTAAAACTGCCAAAATTAATGCCAAATATGCTGTTGATTGGATAATCTTCCAAATCTTTGGACTTAAAGAATTCAAAGCCAGCTTGTTAGAGGTTAAAGTAACTGCCAAAAGTATTACTAAAGAAGCCAGTCCAGCCAGTAAGCCAAAATATTTGGGACTGGTTGGATCAAATAATTTGGCTAAGTCATAATTAACATAGAAAATATAAATTAGTATGGTATGAGCTAGGGCAATAAAAAAGCTTAAGATCCCCCAAAATTTGCGGTTGGCTTTTAAAGCATTTAGGGCAGGAAAAAATCTGCTGGCAGGCCCAATAAGTAATGTGAGAGACAAAAGAGCAATCGCCAAAAGTCCAGTGGTTTTCACCATTTCCTTTGGATTGAACTGGCCAAAGTTATAAAATTGGAAATACAGCCAGAAAAGAAGAAACGGTACCCCGAAATCAATTAATCTTTGAGTCATATTTTTATCTTCAGAGTAATTATAAGGATGAGCTTTATTTTTCATTTTTATAACTAATCTCAAGGTAACATATATGGGCGAATTAATCAAAAACATGCTTGACATATCCCCTATGGGGGGATATAATGTATTGGTTATGTATAGACCAAAAAATACACAAGAACGAATTACTCATCGGTTACAGATTGCCCAGGGACATCTTAAAAAGGTTCTTAATATGGTGGAAAACGGGGAATATTGTATTGATGTAATCCATCAATCCCAGGCAGTCCAGGCAGCTTTGAAGGAGGCAGATTCTTTGGTTTTGGAAAACCACCTGAAAGGTTGTGTGGTTGACCATATTAAAAAAGGTGAATCAGATGCGTCTATTGCAGAAATCATGAATGTTTTTAAGAAAAACAAATAATTTATGAGTGACAAAAAAATTATTATTGGCTTTGTGGTCTTAACCCTTTTAATACTGGGGGGTGGAGTTTATGTGTTAAGCGCCATCTCTACCAGTCCTACTCAAGTTACTTCCTCACAAAACGCCAAAGTATCTTTAGATGAAAAGACTTATGATTGGGGTGAAATTCCCTATAGTGGTCCGGATGCCACCAAAACATTTATTATTAAAAATACCGGCACTGATGTATTGAAACTTACCAATGTTAAAACTTCCTGTGCCTGTACTAATGCCAGAGTCACTATTGATGGCGAGGTGAGTCCCAGCTTTGATATGCATACCACCTCTTCCTGGGTAGGTGAAGTTCCTCCAGGTAAAGAGGCGCAACTGACTGTTATTTTTGACCAGGATTTTCATGGACCCACCGGAGTGGGAGCGGTAGAGCGTTTGATATCAATTGAGACTAATGATGCAGCCAACCCAAAATTGGAATTTTTATTGAAAGGAACGGTAGTTAAACAATGAAGACAAAGAAGATAAAAGGGATTCTATCTAAAGCCGTGCCTTTGTGGATGGTGTTACTGGTAGTTTTAAATTCCACCCTGGTGATGGGTGTAGCTCAATATTATCTGATTAAACAGCAACTTCAGAAAGATATCAAAGAACTTTCTAAGAGTCTAGATCCTGCTCAAATGGCGGCTGCATTAAAGCAGGAAGTTTTACCCCAGAAAGGTTATATGACTTCTTTAAAATGGAAGGATTTGGGTAAACAATTGGTGGAGGCCGGGGCAATTGACAAACAAAAGTATGAACAAATCTTTACCTATCAATCAGATGGGGCAGATCATATGAAATATATGGATGGATCTTGGGATGAGAATATCATAATCAACGAGGCAAATGGCCGTTTTTTAGTTAATACTTTTTGGGCCTTGGGGTTGGTTAACAAATCCAAGGTGCTGGATGAGGGACCAATGAGGCAACAGGGTATGGATACTGCCAATTTAGCCTCCACTGCCGGCTGGACTTTAGGCTCTAAGGGAGCCATGGAGCTTTACTCCTCAGTCTCCATTATTCCCTTGACTGATGAACAGCAGGATTTAGTTAAAAGGATTGCCGAAAACGTTTTCCGTCCTTGTTGCGGCAATTCCACTTACTTTCCCGATTGCAATCACGGCATGGCAGCTTTAGGTTATATTGAACTGGCAGTTTCAAGCGAGCTTTCGGAAAATCAAATTTATAAAGATCTTTTAGCATTTAATTCCTTTTGGTTTCCGCAAAATTATGTGGATATGGCTGTTTATTTTGACAAGCAAGGGACTAAATGGAAAGATGTTGATCCAAAACTGGCTTTGTCCTCTGCTTATTCATCATCTCAAGGCGCGCAAAGAATAAAACAATCCGTTCAATCTGTTCCCGGGGTTGGTGGAAGCACAGGAGGTTGTGGAACATAAATGGAAAATATCTTTTTTCAAACCTCGCTGATTGCCGCATTTGTGGCAGGGATGGTAGCCTTATTTGCCCCCTGTTGTATTACCTTTTTATTACCCGCGTATCTTGGCAGCGTTTTTAAGGAAAAAGAAAAAGTGATTTTAATGACTTTAGTTTTCGGTGCGGGAATTTTTGTCACACTTATGCCGGCAGTTTTAGGAGTGGCTTTGATCTCTAAAGCGCTTTTCCGCTACCATGATTTTATTTATATTCTGGGTGGGGTAGTTATGATTGGAGTTGCCGTAACCACTTTTTTGGGTATAAAGCTGCCAATGCCAAATCTGCCCGGGACAAATATCGGGAGCAGGACAGATGTTTTGTCAATTTTTATATTAGGGATTTTTTCCGGTATCACCAGCGCCTGTTGCGCTCCGGTTTTGATCGGGATTTTAACTTTGACTTTTCTCTCGCCCAGTTTTTTTGGGGCCATTTTGATAGGAGGAATGTATGTTTTAGGTATGGTAATACCGCTTCTGATTATCTCCATTTTCCTGTCCGGAAAGATGTCAAAAATGGCTCTTTTAAGGAAACCGTTTGCTGATTTAAATTTTTTTGGAAAAACTTATGTAGTGGTAGTAAGTAATCTTGTGGCCTCAATAGTATTTTTAGTCACAGGTTTGGCGGCCCTGGGGTTGACAGTTTCGGGCAGGCTTTCTGCTGAAAATATGGATATATTCACCAAAACAATTACAAACACATTAAATAATGTAAATGGTATTTTTGGCACAAATCCTCTGCTTAATGTTTTGTTCCTGATTACAGTAATCGCTCTTATTTATTGGGCTGCCAAAAAGCTGTAAGATTAAGTTAAGGGGGTGATAAAAATGATGGGTTATGGAAACTGGGGATATGGCTATAGTGGAATGATGGGTGCAGGTTTTGGGATTTTAGCAACAGTTTTTTGGCTGGTGATTTTAATTGACCTGATTCTTTTGGGCGTTTGGCTTTGGAAGCAGATTCAGAAGAAATAATTAAGGTTTTATGAGTATAGATAAAGTTTTAGTTATTATTTTTGGGCTTATCGGAGTAATTTTTACCTATTGGTTCTTTTTGATGAAAAAAGAAAAGGAGGTGGAAGCAGTGGGTGAAGTGGATATTAAAGTAAGCGGTGGATATTCGCCGGAGGTAATCTCCGTACCTTTGGGTAAAACTACCAGGATAAATTTTTTAAGGACTGATCCAACTGACTGTTTATCAGAGGTGGTTTTGGGTGATTTTAAAATTAAAAGGCAGTTGCCTTTAAATGAGAAAGTAACAGTAGAAATTACCCCGCAAAAGGCGGGGGCGTTTGGATATTCATGCGCTATGAACATGTATCATGGCAAGATAATTGTTAAATAAGCAGAGCTTGCGATGCTTTGCATCTAAATATGGCAGAAATAAAGAAAACATTTCCCATAAAGGGTATGTACTGTGCATCATGTGTACGGGTTTTGGAGAAATCCTTAAGTAGAGTTGAGGGTATTTCTAATTGTGTAGTAAATCTGACAACAGAGACAGCAAGTGTTACATATGATCCAAAAAAAGTGACAGATAATGATTTGGTATCTGCTGTGGCGAATGTTGGCTACAAAGCAGGGTTGGAGAGTGAGTTAAAAACAGAAGATCAGCAAAAAATAGAGAAGGAAAAAGAACTAAAAGATTTACGAAATAAAGTTATTATCAGTTTATTTTTGGGGGCATTAATTCTTTGGGGAAGCTTTCCGGGTCTTATGAATATTGCCCCACTTTTTTTAATAAACTCATGGGTACAACTGCTTTTAGCGATACCGGTTCAATTTTGGGCAGGCTGGGAATTTTACAGGGCTACAATTCCTGCCCTGCGACACAGAACTGCCAATATGGACACACTGGTGGCCATAGGTACTACCGTTGCTTTTTCCTATTCCGCTGTCGTGACTATTTTTCCTCAACTGGTGGAAAGTATTGGAGTAAAACCAGAGCCCTACTTTGATGTTTCCACTATTATTATCGGATTAATTTTACTAGGAAGATATTTTGAAGCCAAAGCTAAAGCAGGTACTTCAGAGGCTATTAAAAAGTTAATAGGTCTGCAGGCTAAAACTGCCAGGGTGGTAAGGAATGGCTCGGAAGTAGATATCCCGATAGATCAGGTAGTGATTGGAGATACTATCAGGGTCAGGCCAGGTGAAAAAATTTCGGTTGACGGAGAAATTTTAGAGGGTCAGTCATCTATTGATGAGTCCATGGTAACAGGAGAAAGTATCCCGGTTGATAAGGTTAAAGGCGATTTGGTAATTGGTGCCACTATCAACAAAACAGGAACCTTTTTATATAAAGCCACCAAAGTGGGAGCAGATACAATGCTTTCACAAATTATTAAATTGGTACAAGAGGCTCAAGCCAGCAAAGCCCCGATACAAAGATTGGCTGATTTAATTTCTTCATATTTTGTACCGGTAGTTTTAATTTTGGCCATTGCTACATTTGTAGTTTGGTATGTAATTGGTCCTGCCCCTTCATTTTTGTATGGTTTGCTTAATATGGTGGCTGTTTTAATAATTGCCTGTCCTTGTGCCATGGGCTTGGCAACTCCAACAGCTATTATGGTGGGTACAGGAATTGGGGCGAACAAAGGAATATTGATTAAGGATGCTCAAAGTTTGGAAACTGCTCATAAAATAAACACTGTTATTTTTGATAAAACAGGGACATTAACTAAGGGAAAGCCGGAGGTGACCGACGTTGTTCCATTCGTCATTGCGAGGAGGAACGCGACGAAGCAATCTTCCAAATCAAGATTGCCACGCGAACTAAAGTTCGCTCGCAATGATGTTTTGGTATTAGCAGCATCTTTGGAAAAGGGATCAGAACATTCTTTAGCAGAGGCAATTGTTAATAAAGCCGAGCAAGAAGCACTTAACTTCAGCAAAGTCGAAGCATTTAAAGCCATTCCAGGGCATGGGGTAGAAGGTATTGTTGATGGGAGAAAAGTGGTTCTGGGAAATAGAAAGTTGCTGGAAAAGAATGATGTTGACTTTACTCCGATTATTCGAATAATTGAACAACTGGAAAATGAAGGCAAGACAGTGATGATGTTGACCGTGGATGGGAAATTAGCAGGCCTTATTGCTGTGGCTGATACTATTAAAGAGACTGCCAAAGAAGGAGTGGAAGCGCTCTATAAAAAAGGGATAGAGGTAGTTATGATTACCGGAGACAACCAGAGAACTGCCAATGCTATTGCTAAAAAGCTGGGTATAAAAAGAGTTTTGGCAGAAGTTTTGCCTGATCAAAAAGAGGCGGAAGTAAAAAAGATTCAGACAGAAGGAAAGAAAGTAGCTATGGTGGGAGATGGAATAAATGATGCTCCGGCTTTGGCTGCTGCAGATGTTGGGATTGCCATGGGTACTGGAACTGATGTGGCCATAGAGTCGGCAGGAATTACCTTGATAAATAAAGATTTAACATCTGTGGTATCAGCAATAGAGCTTTCCAAAAAAACCATGAGAACAATAAAACTAAACCTTTTTTGGGCTTTTGGTTATAATATTATATTAATACCGGTTGCTATGGGAGCGCTCTATCCATTTTTCCATATACTTTTAAATCCAATCTTTGCTTCAGTTGCTATGGCATCCAGTTCTATATCTGTAGTTTCAAATTCACTGCTTTTAAAAAGGGTTAAACTATGATTAATTTGTGGCTCATATTTATAACCGGTTTAACTGTTGGGGGCTTAACTTGTCTGGCAGTGCAGGGAGGACTTTTGGCCTCAATTATTGCGGCCAGGGAAGAAGATGATATCGAACGCGGTAACAGGCGTAAACACACACTCTGGGCAACAATTGCCTTTCTAGTAACTAAGTTGATTGTTTATACTTTTTTAGGTTTTATCCTGGGGGCTTTTGGAGGGGCATTAAATATTTCTCCCAAAGTCCAGATTGCCATGCAATTTTTAGCAGGACTATATATGGCTTTCATTGCGCTAGATTTGTTAAAAGTCCACCCTATCTTTAGATACGTAGTCATCCAGCCCCCCAGATTTTTAACCAGGATAGTAAGGAATCAATCCAGGAGTAAGGATCTTTTTGCCCCGGCCGCTTTAGGTGCTATGACAATTTTTATTCCTTGTGGTACAACTTTGGCAATGGAGGCTTTGGCAATCTCATCCGGTAATGCAATTTTGGGTGCAGCAGTTATGTTTTTCTTTGTTTTGGGCACTATACCTGTATTTTTTGGGGTGGGTTTTTTAACCACAATATTGGGTGATAATTTTCAGGGCAGATTTTTAAAAATTGCAGGGCTGACTGTACTTTATTTAGGTGTTATCTCAGCAAATGGCGCTTTAGTTGCAGCAGGATCACCTGTTAGCTTGCCATCTATAACAATTGACCTAAGTGGCAATGGTAGATATTCAGCGCAGAACCAGATTGATATTTCCGTTGCACAAAACCCCCAAATTACTATTACATCTTCCGGCTACAGCCCAAACTATATCAGAGTAAGGCAAGGTAAAACAGTCAACTTAACGCTTAAAAGTATCAATGCTTTCAGCTGTGCTTTAGCTTTTAGGATTCCCTCTTTGGGCATCAGTAAGAATCTGCAGCCAAATGATGTGCAGCAAATCAGCTTTGTTCCCACTCAACCAGGCCAAATCCCATTTAGCTGCTCTATGGGGATGTATCGGGGGGTGATTGAGGTAATATGAGGAAGAGAAAATTCAAAATTACGGATATGCACTGTAGCTCTTGTGCTTTAACCATAGATTTGGATTTGGAAGATTTGGAGGGAGTGAAATTTGCCAGGACCAGTTATGCAAAAGGAGAAACTGAAATAGAATTTGATTCTGAAAAAATTACTGATCAAGTTATTTCAGAAACTATCAAAAAATCAGGCTATTCTGCAATTCCTCTTGAAACTTAATAGTAAAATAGCCGATACTTAAATAGTTATGTCTTTTGATTTAATTTCCATTGGTGACACAGTAGTTGATACATTTATTCCATTAGAGGATGCCAAAGTTTTAAGTGATGATGGACAGCGGATGTTGGCAATGCGTTATGGGGATAAAATTCCAGTAGGACCCTCCACATCTTTGGTAGCAGGAAATGCTGCTAATAATGCAGTTGGAGGGGCCAGATTAAATCTTAAAACTGCCATCTATACTCATGTGGGTGATAAAGATGATGAAGAATATGATCAAAGAATTGTTTTAAAATTTAAACAAGAAAAGATCGAAACCAAATATATTACCCATGATAAAAATTTACCTTCTAATCATCACATAGTTTTAAATTTTAAAGGGGAGAGAACCATTTTAATTTATCATCAACCTTGGCAATACTCTCTGCCGGATTTTGATTCGGCCAAAAGAGTTTATTTTACTTCCCTAGGTCCAACATTTACTAAATCAAATATTGTAGGGGAGCTAATAAATTACTTGGAAAGAACTGGAGCCAAACTTCACTACAATCCGGGTACGTTTCAAATTAAAGCAGTGGTAAAAAAATATCCCAGGCTTCTTTTTTTAACAGAAGTATTTATTGTAAATGCGGAGGAGGCAAAAATAATTTTAGGATTTGATGAATCTGCCAAAATTGATATTAAAAAATTACTAAAAGGGTTGTTGGGATTAGGTCCCAAAAGAGTAGTTATTACAGATGGGGGAGAAGGGTCATATGGGTATGAAGGAGAACAGTATTATCATTTGGAAGTTTTTCCAGCTAAACTTTTAGAAATGACAGGGGCAGGGGACGCTTATGCCACAGGAGTTTTAGCTGGATTTTTTTATGGAAAAGATTTAGTTGAGGCGATGAGATGGGGAGCAGCCAATGGAGCCTCAGTGGTGGAACAAATCGGTCCCCAGGCAGGATTGTTAACCTATGAGGGTATGCAGGAAAAACTAAAAGAAAATTCTCAAATTGTGGCAAAAGAAATTTAGCTTGAAGGTAGAGGTATAAAAGATAATTCATTTTGAACATCAATTCCTGAATCATTTCCCGAGAAAAATCTTCTTACTACATAAGAAAAGTTTGATGCCAGTCTTTTTATTCCATCAGGAATACGGGTAGGACAGAAAGCAGATACTTTAGCCATATCCAACAGACTTGTTTGACTGTCAATGCTACTATGTGAGGGCGAGATCATTCGCATCATTCTATCCATTACATCTCTTTTTTTCAAATAATCCATATAATCAGGATTATATTGGGTGATTGTGCTCAGAACTGATGTCGAATAATTACCAAGTTTAGATTCATTAATTCGTATATCAACTTTTTTAGCAATACCGGTTTGTTCAAATGTTTTAAGATCATAAATCTCACTTTGTTTCCAATCTGCCACTTTTACCATTACAGCCGGCATCCTTTCCTTGAGACCTGAGGTATATGCAGTAATTGGGCTACTAATGAAGAGCTCATCATTTATAATATCTCGTGCAGTTAACACTTCAGTTTGATTTGGCGGGTTACATATTATAAAAATCTCCATTACCCCAGTTCTACTTATAAGTTGAGGTTTTTGAGCCTCCCGTTCAGCATGAGCCCAGCCTAGTCCAACCCCACCTAAAAGTAAAAGCGCTGCGCCTGTTTCTACAAATTTTCTTACTGGGATTCTCTCCATAGAACTATTATATAACATATATTTAATTAATTCTCAATATTTCTAGATTAAATAGTTAAAAATGTAGCAAGAGTGAATAAATAATGGTAATGTAAAAGTATGACTAAAGTTGTTGTTACCAGGAAAATTCCGGGGAATGGAGTAAAAATGCTTCAGGATGCAGGGTATGATGTGGTAGTTTCACCTCATGATAGACCACTGGAGCGGCAAGAACTTTTAAATTTTATTCAAGGAGCAGATGGGGTACTATCTCAGCTGACGGATAAAGTTGATGAGGAGTTTATTAATGCCTGCGGCCCAAATTTAAAAATTGTGGCCAATTTTGCAGTGGGTTTTGATAATTTAGACACCCCTACCCTAACGTCGCACAATATTGTTGCTACCAATACCCCGGATGTGTTAACTGAGGCTGTAGCTGAACATACTTTTGCTTTAATTTTGGCAATCGTGAGGAGAATACCTGAAGCTGATAAATTATCCCGTTCCGGTTCACCTCCAGCATTTGGCCCGGAAGTGCTATTGGGGACGGAACTTAAGGGAAAGGATTTAGGTGTATTGGGACTGGGCAGAATTGGTTCCAGGGTGGCAGAGCTGGGATATGCCATCGGTATGAATGTTATTTATTTTGATAATAATAAACAAAACCAGGAATTGGAGCAGAAAGTTGGTGCGAAGGCAAGAGAATCTGCGGAAGCAGTTCTAAAAGAAGCAGATGTAGTTTCTATCCATGTACCCCTTTTGGATTCTACCAGACACCTGATTAATGCTGAGAAGCTGCAAATGATGAAACCGACAGCTTATTTAATAAATACCTCCCGTGGACCGGTGGTGGATGAGGCAGCTTTAGTGGAAGCCCTAAAATCTGGAACTCTTAAGGGAGCAGCCTTGGATGTATATGAAAAAGAACCTCAGCATGCCCCGGGATTGGATGCATTAAACAACGTAGTACTAACCCCTCATATTGCCTCAGCCACAAATGAGGCCCGCTCCGCCATGGGAGAGCTGGCAGCCAAAAATATTATAGCCGTCCTTTCTGGACAGCCCCCCTTAACCCCTGTTAAAGTGTAGTTAAGATGGATTTTTGGAAAAAATGGAAATATCCGTACCTGACTGCTGTCCTAATAAGCATTTTCGTGGCCATTATTTTGGCACAGAATCAAGCTTTTAAAGATTGGTTGCTTAACTTGGGCTCCTTGGAATATATTGGTGCAATTATTGCCGGTATGCTGTTTGTATCTTCCTTTACTGTGGCAATATCAACAGTGGTCATTGCCATCATGACCCAAAATATTCACCCTATGGCTTTGGCGTTAATTGGTGGGGTGGGAGCTGTGATGGGCGACTATTTGGTTTTTAAACTTGTTAGAAGTCATTTGCAGGAAGAGTTGGCCATGCTTTTTGGAAAGCAAGAGACATCGCACATAAAACATCTGCTTCATTCAAAATACATTGCCTGGACGCTACCGATCATTGGTGTTTTTATTATTGCCTCCCCCTTACCTGATGAGATGGGGGTTTCCTTACTAGGTATCTCTAAAATCTCAGAGGCAAGATTCATTCTGATCTCTTATATTTCAAATGCTGTGGGAATTTTAATGATTGCCTCAGTTGCTAAGGTGATATGATGAGAATATGTTAAATAGATTTTTAGAGTTTTTTATTGTCGGACTTATCTTAGGGGTTCTAGAGGATTTGATTGCCATTTCACTGGCCACAGAGAAAGAGATTGATTTAAGAGTGTTCGTGATCGCCTTTTTTGTGGCATTTCCTTTCGCTGTTTTTTCAGAATTAATTGTAGATCATGATAAATTTAGAAAATTAATGAGTAGGTGGTTTAAACGATCTTAACAGAATTCACAGGCCGCTTTTGGTTGGTCTTTTCTGTTACAACAGGTTGAGCAGCAATATTCATTTCCTTCTTTAGTATATGACTGACCCGGCTTGATAACTTTGCCGCACCTGTGACATCTATGTTCTTTGGTGTCTTTGGCCATACTTTTGATAGTAAACTAAATAAATAATTTCTGTCAACCACGTTCATGTAAACTGAACGTGGTCAACTTTTTCTAAATAGATTAAAGATAGGTGTGACAACGAGCATACGCATAATAAATAGTAAGAATATACCTACTCCCAAAAGTAGTCCCCAATCCATAAGAGTTAATGGATGGACTTTAAAAAGTTGCTGTAAAGTTACCCCGGCGAAGGAGATTGGCAGATACAAAATTAAAAGTTGTAAGATCAGGGAACCTGTTATTGCCAAGACTAGAAATGGATTGGAGAAAAAGGGTAGTTTGTACTCTGAGCGGATGGCTACAATCCTTAACATTTCATAAAAAACAATGGCGGTAAAAACCATAGTTTGTTCATAAATGGGATCTTTTTGATAGATAAAGAAGATCAAAAGAATCGCAATGGTCAAAAGAACACTAACCGCCATTAATGGTCCTAAAAATCTGCCTCCGGCAATTTCTTCCCTGAATTTTTGCGGGGGAAGATCCATAATATTTTTTCTGGGTGGATCAACCCCCAAAGCTATGGCTGGTAAACCATCAGTGACTAAATTAATCCATAAAAGGTGAATTGGCAAAAGCGGTAGATGTCCTCCTCCTAAAATAACTGCCAAAGATATGACCAAAACTTCCATGATATTTGAAGAGAGTAAATAATTAACAAATTTTCTGATGTTATCAAAAATGGCCCTACCCTCTTTGATAGCCTCAACAATTGTCGAGAAATGATCATCCAGTAAGACCATATCAGAGGCTTCTTTGGCCACATCTGTCCCGGTAATACCCATGGCTACCCCAATATCAGCAGCCTTTAGGGCTGGAGCATCATTAACCCCATCTCCTGTCATGGCCACCTGGTGCCCGTGTGCTTTCAAAGCTTTAATAATTCTGATTTTGTGTTCCGGGTTAACTCTGGCATAAATTGCAATTTGCTCCACCTGCTCTTTTAATGCTTCATCGGATAATTTATCCAAGTCTTGACCGGTGATATTTTTACCCTCAATGCCAATTTGGCTGGCAATAGCCTGCGCAGTTAAGAGATGATCACCTGTGATCATAACCACCCTGATTTGCGCCTGTTTCTGACAAACCTCGATTGCCTGTTTCACCCCTTCTCTTGGTGGATCAATCATCCCGACAAGCCCTAAGAATGTGAGGTTTTCTTCTTTTTCGGAAGAACCATAAGCAATAGCCAATACTCTTAAAGCTTTCCTGGCCATTTCATCATTTGCTTTAAGAATCTTCATCTTTTGCTCCTCAGTCAAATTTGAACACTTTCCCAAAATAACTTCAGTGGCCCCCTTACTAATTAATATTTGCCCTTCTTTGTTTTTTACTATTACTGACATCATCTTTCTGTCAGAAGAAAAAGGGATCTCAGAAATTCTTTGATAAGTTTTTAAAATTGTTTCTTGGTTTAAACCCGAATCTACGGCTGCCTGAATTAAGGCAGCCTCTGTTGAATCACCAATTATTTGGCCCGCTTCGCCGCGAGGCGAGCCCCCATTTATTCTGGCATTAGAGGCAAGTAAACCAAAGGTTAAGATTTTTTCTTTATTCTCCCCGAAGATCTCTGTTACCTTCATTACCCCTTCAGTTAAAGTTCCTGTTTTATCAACGCAAATTACATCTGTTGATCCCAGTGTTTCTGCAGCTGCCAAATGTCTAATCAGAGATTTTTGTTTAAGTAGTCTCCTGGTTCCTAAGGCTAGGGAAATAGTCACCACCACCGGTAATCCTTCCGGAATAGCTGCTACAGCTAAAGCTATAGCCGAAATTAAAGAATCGAGTACATTTTGTCCAAACCCAGTCTGACTGGGTCCAAACAAAAATTGTTCAATTCCAATTAAAGCTGCAATAACAAGTACAATCCTGCCAATTAATTTGCCCAGATTGTTAAGTTTAAGCTGTAAAGGAGTGGGTGGTTCTATCTCTTGGGAAACCAAATGGGCAATTTTACCAATCTCAGTGCTCATACCTGTGGATATGACAATGCCGATACCTCGACCCGCAGCAATGTTGGTACCTGAAAAAAGCATATTTTTCCGCTCAGCCAAAATTACATCTTCAGCTAAAGTGTCAGGATCTTTAGTCACCGGAGTCGACTCCCCGGTGAGTGAGGCTTCATTAGTTTCCAGACTAAAGGCTTGAATAATTCTAATATCAGCAGGAATTTTTTGTCCTTCCTCTAAAACAATCAAATCGCCGGGTACTAAATTGGAACTGGCAACCTGCTGGATCACTCCGTCTCTGTAAATACTGGCTTGAACCGTCACCAGTTTTTTAAGCTGTTTGATAGTTTTTTCAACCCTGTATTCCTGGATAAAACCGACAATGCCGTTTAAAATAACAATTGCCAAAATCAAGGCTGCATCTAAAGTTTCGCCCAAAATAAGAGATACTGAAGAGGCTATTAGCAGAATAATAATAAGAAAGCTTCTAAATTGAGAAAAGAAAATCTGAAAAGCACTTTTACCTTTTTCCTCTTGTAAAATATTTAGACCATATTTTGTAAGTCTTTTTTCTGCCTCTTGAGCTGTTAAGCCTTTTTGTTGATCAGTTTGTAGTTCTTGTATGGTCTGCTCAACTGATTTCAGATATGCCTTTTCCACTGTACATCCATTGTAAACAACTCTTCAATTGTTAAATAGATGGAAAATGTGTACCATTAAGTTATGGAAGAAGAAGTACAACCCAAGCCAATTTTTCTGCCGGTTATTTCTGATGAGACCAGGCAATATCTTTTAGAAGAACTCGGATTGGATAAAGATGAAAAGACCCGACAGATAGTCTCCAGTCTAACCGGCGAAAGAGGTGTAAACCCTTATATGGCCATAGATGATTGGATGATGTCGGTATTCAGTAGACTGGCTGATTACAATAAAGCATTTGTGGAGATTCTAAGTTCAGTATTAGAAAAAAGATATGTGAATGTTAATGGGGGGGGGTGATAGGTGATTATGCAGACGCAGCTTCAAAAGGGATGGCAGTTGTCGTACAAGCTTATCAGATTGACAGCGGCAGAAACTTATTTTCCCGAGTACAAGATTTAAGTGAGGAAGATCTGTCTGAAATGGGAAAAATTATGGAAGAGGTTATCCTACCAACTAACACAGATGTATCTCTTCTGAGGCGTGTCCTAAGCACTCCCAGAATTCCTGAACAGCATCTAAATTTGATATATTGTGTTAATAAAACTGCAGAAGGAGCAATAGCCTTAGATGATAGAGAATTCAAAGAGGGAGCAGCGGCTATGTTCAGAATACTTTCTTACTTAGCCCCAAAACTATACCCAAATCCTTCACAAACTCCGGAGCAACCTCTACCGCCTCCCTCAACAAATCCATAAAACGAACTATCCAACATGGGAGGTTGATTAGGTTGACACCTAGGGAAAATTTTACTACCATTTTCTTATTGACTCTTGAAGGGGACGGTCCTGAGGTTTATTGTTATATCAATCTAAACTTAGCATTCTTTTTATATCTTCTTCTCAAATATTTCTTTTGGGCTCTGGTTGAAAATTTATTCGTTCCCAAAACCGCCTCTTCCTTTTCAAATAATTTTTCAATTTCTGAGAAATCTTGTTTAAGCCCATCATAAATAAATTTTTCATATTGTTTTTGCGACTTTTTTGTTTCTCCAACCAGACGGATGATATCTTCATCAAGGAAATAAAGCGATTCTTGACCCACAGCCTCTCTGATACTGCTATATGGATATTTCATTGGGTCCTTAATTAGCCCTGCTTTGACTGGATTGAGATAAATGTATTGAGAAAGCTGGATAAAATAAGGATCGCTTTCAATTAGAATACTTTTAAACCTATTTTGAAAAACAGGACCATAGTGATTATAAGTACGGTTAAAATACATGGAATAACTGGTTGTTAGGGAGGACATAATTTTTGAGATGGGGATTTTACGAGTATGGATAGAGATATGAAAGTGGTTTGGTATCAGACAAAAAGCGTATATGGAATGGTCATATTTACTTTTTAAACGATAAAGCTTATTTAAGAAAAAATGATAATCTGCCTCTTTTAGAAATACAGGCTGCTTATTAATACCCCTATTAAAAACATGATAAAAAGCATTTTCAAAAACAAATCTTGGCCCTCTAGGCATTAAATAAACTATGACATTTTTAGGTTGCTATGCCAAGCTTTATGAGGACCGTCCCTAAGCGATATTGCGCTCAGTATGTATGATATGTGTAGAATGGTATAGTGAATATTTTTGAAGTGCTGGCTCATGAAGGGGAAGAAGTTGTCGAGGTAGTTGTTCTCAGACTGGATGAGGTTATCCGTACTAACTCCATCAACTATACTATCTGGGCTTTTGTGGCTCTGGCTGCTTTGACTTTTTTATCAATTATCTTAAAAAGATGGCCCTCTTTGAGGATTTTTTTATTTTTAGGCTTTATTCTGGTAATTCTTGGCAATACTCTTTACTTAATTGGTTCCACTCTTTATTTAAATAAGGAGTCTCAGAGCGGCGGTCCTGTTCACTATCATGCAGATTTTGAAATATATAGATGTGGACAGAAAATTGATTTGAAGGATCCTGAAGGATTATCCAATAAAGTAGGTACCAATGTTATTCATGAGCATGGAGATGACAGGATTCACATAGAAGGAGTGCTTTTGGATAAACATGATGCCTCTTTAGGTCATTTTTTTGCAGAATTGGGGGGGAGTATGGATGGGAATCATCTTACTGTATCAACTAACAAAAGTCTTCTGACTTTACAAAATGGAGACTTATGCAACGGCCGGCCGGCGCTCTTCCAAGTTTTTGTTTATCAAACCAAAGGTGAACGTTATTTCCAGCAAAAAATAACTGAAAACCCGGAAGATTATATTATTTCTCCTGAGGGTAACATTCCACCGGGTGATTGTGTAATTTTAGAATTAGATGCTCTTAAAGACAGAACAGATAAATTGTGTGAACAATACTTATTAAAGAAGGAGACTGGAGAAATTAACAATGGGAATTGAAATACATTTGCCAACTCTGGGACTGGTGGCAGGATCTGCTGCCATTGATTCAATAAACCCTTGTGCCATAGGGGTGTTGATTTTGATGATTTCTGTAATTATGGCCGGAAAAAAATCTTTGCAGAGAATGCTATTTTTGGGAAGTTTGTATATTTTTTCTATTTTTATTACCTATCTTCTGGCAGGCCTAGGAATACTTTATTTTTTGGCATCAATCCCTCTTTTTGTAACAGAATATTTATCGATCGGAGTAGGAGGATTAATAATCCTTTTTGGATTGGTGGAAATCAAAGATTTTTTCTGGTACCAAAAAGGTTTTTCTCTGGGGGTTCCCACAGTTTTTACAGATAAGATTCACAGACTTGCTTATAATACTACTGTTCCCGGAGTAATGCTTTTGGGGGCATTTGTGGCAGGAGTAGAACTGCCTTGTACCGGAGCACCGTATCTGGCTATCATCACGGTTTTATCGCTTAATTTTAATATGGCAGCCTTTTTGATGCTGATTTTATACAATATTATTTTTGTTCTACCGCTTATTGTCATCCTACTTCTTGTGGCTGGCGGATTAAAACTTCATATAGTAAAGAAATGGAAACAGGAAGCAAGAGGGTTAATGAGACTGGCCATAGGGTTACTGTTGGTTGGTTTAGGCTGGTTGCTAATTTTGATTGCCAATGGGACAATTAATTTTGGATAAACATGACACATATTGTTAAGAGAAAAGGACATCTGCAGGAGTTTGATGATAGAAAAATATACGGTTCGGTTTATGCTGCTTGTTTAGCATCTCATACAGATGAGGAGATGGCAGAAGCCACAGCCAATTTGGTAACTAAAGAAGTAAAACAGTGGATGGGAGATAAGAATCAAGTCACTAGCCACGAAATTTTTAATAAAGTAACTGATGAGTTGGAACACTTAAATAAAGAAGCTGCCTTTATGTATAAAACCCACCGGGATTTGTCTTAGTGAACGTAAACTCTGGTGCCGGGATTTTCGGCTGTAGCGCGGATTACATTTTGTCCCGCAGGTACTACCGGACCTGCCCATTCAAAAATTTGAGCAGCATAATTTAGCGGTTCATTAACACAACCGTGGCTCATGGGTTGACCAAAATTGTTGTGCCAATAAGCTCCATGTATGGCGTAGCCTTTATAGAAAAACATGCTGTGGGGTACATTGGGCAGATAATAGTAGGTTCCCAGATCCTTTGATCCACCTGACATTACTTGTGAGCGGGTTTTATACCAAATATAAAAAGTACCCTTAGGGGTGGGAGCCCATTTACCTCCTGAAATGGGATATTCCATCACCACCACATTGCCTTCCCAAGCTCTTAATCTTTGTTCATCCAAAGAAACTTCGATCCATTTTTCTTGACCAGAAGTATTAGTAGTCCCCAAAACTACCTGGTCCTGAGGTTGATTTATTGATTGATAATAGCTGTATGCTAAAGAAGTCTTGGGATAATCAATAGGCTCGTTATTAAAAATAGCCGTGCCTTCTTTTTCATCAAAACTTCCATCTGAAGATAGAATCTGATCTTCTGTACAACAAGAACTGGTGGGATCATTGGCAATCCCTAATTTATAAACCAGATCACGCCTGATTGTTTGAAAATTGAAAAGGATATATGAAAGTACGGTAACTATTAAAAGTAATGGCAGTAGTCTGTGAAGCATAAGTCTTCCGCCCAATTAGCGGATCATGCTTCCGTCTTAAGCACAATAATATTGTGAGCCAAATTTGATATGGACGTCAAGAGGCATTTTTTATTATGATGAAAAGCCCTATGAAAAAATACCTTATTCTTGCGATACTACTGATAATATTTGATTCACTATTGATTTTTGATACTATTCATAAGTTTAACTCTGAGTTAGCTTCCCCTCTAACAAAAAGAGGGAAAATTCTAGGAACTAATATTTGGATACCAAATATGAATTTGGTGGTTCAGGCCTCTGATATGGAGATTAACGCCAAAGGAGTCCTTTTTATAGATAGTATAAATGGCAAAGTATTCTTCTCTAAAAATCCACACCAAAAACTACCTATTGCCTCTTTGGTGAAAGTGATGACAGTTTTGGTGGCTTTGGAATACAAAGATTGGGAAGATGAGTATTTAGTGAGTGATGGTGCTGCCGGGATGGAGCCGGATAAGATGCTTCTTATTCCCGGGGAAAAACTGACGCTTGAGGAGTTGTTATACGGAATATTTTTAATCTCTGCCAATGATGCGGCAGAGGTGATAGCTGAGGGAACCCTTCGACCCATTCGAATGACTCAGGGCAAGCAAGCTCAGGGCAAGCAAGGGGATAGAGAGGAATTCATTCAACTGATGAATGCCAAAGCTAAACAATTAGGTATGCAAAATACTTATTTTGTTAATCCCACCGGACTGGATGAAGATAGCGGAAATTCATATTCCACAGCTTATGATCTGGCAGTTTTGACCAGATATTTAGTTAAAAATTATCCTGAAGTGGTGGAAATTTCTCAAACAGAGCACATTATTTTACCGGCAACAGCCACCCATCAGGATTATGATATGTATTCCGGGATAAATTTATTAACTACCTATCCGGGGGTAGTGGGATTTAAAACAGGATATACCCCGGAGGCAGGATTAACATTAATTACTTTGGCCAGAAAGAATGGGCAGGAAGTTTTGGGGGTACTTCTGGGCTCGGAAAACAGAAGAGAAGAAGCCAAAGAACTTTTGGATTATAGTTTTAAAAAGCTGGGAAGTTAATTATTTAAAATTGCTGATAATTTTTGGACTCCATTGTAAGCACAATCCGGTATTATTTTTTTATCTGGACCACCCCAACCAAACCAACCTCCCCTTAAAATATGATATGTAAATGCGCTAAATTCAGGTAATGAAATCTCATACATATGCTCAATTTCAATATTTACACCCTTTCGTCTGAATGGATTTTCCGAATAATTATGGATAGATACTCCAAGAGCCTCACTATAAGAGGCAGTTAAATTTCTGGCAAGCTCATCAGATAATTGTTTCTCTTCCAGGGCTTTCTTAAGATCATCCGCGATTTGTGGCGCATATGATAATCTTCTGATATGGATATCTTCAGATGATTCCTGAACTTCTTCAGTAGTTGTTAATTCGGTTTCAGAAGAGGGATCCTGGTAATGAATTACCCTTAAGCCAGCAGTTTCAGATCTCAATAGCCTTGCAAGATTTTGGACAGTAGATTTTTGGGTAGCATCCACATAATTATAAGTTTGTATTATGGCACCAGTGGAAAATTCACAGAACTGTGGGACAGATATAGCAGGTAAATCATCACTAAGACGGATTCTGGTATTGTCAAAGACAAAGCCAAAATTTTCCACATGACCTCTATTGAGAGTTTCCAAAATAAGACTCATAGTAGTATTTTAACACATTTAAAGGAATTTGCAAGTTATTGTGAATTTGTAAAGATGATGGTTTATAATCGTAGCAGAAAACCCCGCTTTCTTAAAGCGGGGTTGAATGCGTAGCGATTACAGCCTTCCGCGGATGGGCACGGTGGTATATCAAATTAAGGTTTTCTGCTACTTCTTGTAAACTTATTAAAGAAAACCGCGGACTTACAAATCGCGGAAGTTTATACTGGTAGTATGATCAGAAAAGTTAAAGAAGGGTATAGGGTGGTGGCGGAAAGTGGACGTAACATGGGGACATATCCAACAAAAGAGCAGGCGGAAAAAAGATTAAGGCAGATTGAAATGTTTAAACATATGAGGAAAAGGAAATAAGAGATGGACATCCATCAGTAGAAATACCGTTGGAGGATGTAATAGAGGTTAAACCTTTAAGCTAAATTATCAACTTACATGAACTGATCCAGGGTGAGATACCTTCTTGAGTTGGGAAAACAAGTAGGTTATAGTTATTTTGGTTCGGTGGAATAATCAATAAATTAACTTTGACCTTTTCTCCTGATTTAATAACACGAGGCAATGCAGACGTAATTGGTGAGTCAAATAATTTTCCCTCGCGTGTAAAAACCTCCCTGAGGTTTAAATTTAGATACCCTCGTGTACCGGTAGTAAGCCAATCAACTTGAGAATTATTCATAAAATACAACTCCAGTACTTCATAACCAAGGAGATTTTTTTTGCCAATATACTCAAGTGAACATTTTCTTTCCGAGAATATATACTCTCTATTCTTGAGACCTTTGGAAAAATTAATAAAATTGTATACCCCTTCAAGTTGCGGTCCCGCTACAAGCTGTCTGATAATCGGGTTATCCTTAAAATCCCACAATTTCTCAGTAGAGCCATTTACATCCTTGGGATAAAAATCCCAAAAAGCCCTGGGGTAATAAAATATACCAATTGCTTGTACAATAACAGAGTATATGACGATAATTGTCAAAATTACTTTAAATAGAATACTTTTATTAAAAATATATAAAAAGTAAACCAGAATTATGGCAGATACAGTAGCATCAGCCAAAAGTCTGCTACCCCAGGAATGTCCTCCCCACCATTCTCCCCAGAATGAATTTAATAATATAACCCCCAGAAGATTGAAGAAATTCAGATAATAGATATTTTTCTGAAGAGTAGGTAATTGACCAATTTTTTTATAAAATAGAGGTGTAAGACAAGCGAGAATAAAAAGAGGTGTATAAAAAACCACCCCCCTTGCAGGTGATAAGAATAAGCCAATCGCATTTTTTATAAAGGTTGTTTTTCCGTATACGCTGACATGGTCAAAATAACCCCCAAAAGGTGAACCATAAAGATATATATTGAATGAAGCTAACAATATTAACCCGCCAACTAGAATGGTTAAATATGATACAAATTTTTTCTTATCTAGCTGATAAAGCAACCGAAGCAGTAATCCTCCATATATAAGAAAATGAGGTCTGGTCCAGATACTTAATAACGAGGCAAGAGAGGAGATAATGAAAATTTTGGAGATTAGAAAAAGCTGACTTACGGTCATAAATAAATTGGCAATTCCATGTTGCCATAAATATTGGCTGCTTATGGAAAATGTTTGCGTAGCAAATGCAAATATAAAAGCGAAAGCTATACCTGTTTTAATGCTTTGAGAGAGTTTAAAAATTAATAAAAAGAACAAAACTACATTTAAAGAGGCAAAAGTTGACGCGCTAATTTTCTCTAAAGTAAAAGACAGGTTAAAAAGATATCCTGGCTGCATTCTTTCATTTGAATTTAATAATGCATAAAATGGCAGATAAATAGGTGCTGAAATTAAACCAGGCAAATAAGGGTAAGTTGATATATAGTGACCTTTTGGTTTTTGGAAGAAATAAATTGAGTTAGGCTCTTGAGCATATAGTTTTATAACTCATCAAAATAAAATCCATGACCTAAAAATAAATTAAATGGTAAAAGCCTTGACGGTGTGGTATCTCCTTTGCCAGTTGTATATAAAGGACTAAAATTTAAATTATAGATAATAAAACTAAGCAAAAATAAAGCTAAACAAATTTTTAAAGTTTTCCCCATAATTTAAGCGTGGCGAGAATTACTCAGCGAAGCGCTAATTTAAGTAGTCTATCATAAGAAAATCCATTTAATAACTTCGGGATTAAAATAAAGGAGGATTGGCAGGCGTGAACCGTCCTTTACAGATTTTCTTCCCCTCAACAATCAAATTATCAAAAGCCATTTTCACCTCCTGATCCCCAAAAAGATCATTAATAGAGAAGGCATATAGATACAGATGGACATCACTAACAGTATATCCACTAGAAGATAATGGAATCCAACTACTTATTACCGAATCATAATAATAACCAGTTTCTACATTCTCAATTCTTGTTAAACGTAGTTTTCCAGAAAGGTCATTTGTGCCAATTACTGCGCGATTTGGATTGGTAAGATAGACTTCGGGTATAGCTGGATCAAAGCTGGGACTCGATTCATTTTGTCCCCAACTCATTCTTATAATTTCTGCAAACTCATCTGGTCCAGTAGCTATACCCATTCTAACGCCATTCCTAGCCGGCCACTCAAGTAGTTGATAATCAACTTGTATATCAAAATCTCCATTTAATACACAGGCACTCACATATTCTCCTATAAAACCAAAAGGATCCGTGGAATCTGCTGGGATATTAATTTCTAGCCTGTTATTAACCTCAGTGATTGTTGGGCCACCAAGTTCAAAACTAAACTATTTGGATGGATCTAATTTGTTATCGTCAAAGTTGTCAGATAAAGTTGCATTGGCTATCGCTAAGCCAGGGATAAGTAAATATACAGCTGTTAGTAATACTAGAGTAGCATATATTTTGTATAACATTGTTAATTATTTACTAAATAATTATTCACATAATCTAAGTCCATTTTGCAACCCCCTAGAATTTTTATTATCTAAAAGCATGACAACGTGTAGTGTTTATATAAGGTTGCTGAGATCTTGTGGGTCAGACGAAACTTGTGGTACTTTAGGAATATGCCCAAAAAAGTTTTTGTAATGACTTTGATTTTAAGTGTGGTAGTAACTTATGGAGTAGCAGTAATGGATGCGATACAAAGAAACAGTCTTTTGGCTGGCAAAATAGGTTTTCCTTTAAGATTCAGTTCATCGTATTTCTTTAAAGAGAGTACAGATTTTCTGATGCTTTTCATAGATATAGCTTTTTGGTTTGCGGTTATCTTGGTGATCTGGTTTGGCATAAGAAGACTGCTTAATAAATAATTATTCGCTATCTTAGATCGTGGGGTATAATTACCTCGAATTGTTGGTAAGTAGAATTGCCGGCTAAATCTTGGACAAATATTCTAATAATATATTTTCTGCCATCTTTATCTTCATCATTTCTGGCAGCTGGTAATTTGATGATTTGATTATATTCCCTTTGGTAATAAGTAGTGATTAATGGTTCCGCTAAATCATACTCATCGTCAACTACAATAGTTGTTAAATAAGGATTCTCGTCTACAACATTTCCGATCACATTAACATCAACCATTTTTCCATTTGGCGGCCAGATAGTTTTTGGATTGACATCAAAAGAAATTTGGGGAGAAGTATGATCATAATTAGCTTCGTCCTCTAAGATACTGAAATGTGTTATCTCAGCATCAGTTGTACCATCGCCGTTTTCATCAACATGAATGACAGGAGGTTGGATAGCCTGCGTGTCAAAGACAGTATTTGCAGTGGTGTCAACAGAAATTGGTATATCCTCATAAAGAATAGTTTGCGTGTTTATATCATCCTCAAATCTTCTGATTTTAAAATCAAAACTGCCCTGATTCATGGCCTCAAAATTGATGGTGTATACTCCTTCATCTGGCAGAAAAATAAATTTAGCATCATCCAAACTGTTATAACTTGAGCCCGGGATATTGATTTCAAAATGTCCATCAGAAGTGGGTCCCGTATGATTATGATTTGCATTATAGACATGGATATTAACTGGGGAGTGTACCGATAAAGAAGTGCCTCTAAATTTATAAGGTTGGTTGGAAACTCCCTCAGGAATCTCATCATTATCTTCCAAAATATTTTTAATTAAATTTAATGCTGGACCATCTATCACTAAATCTCCATGTCTTTGAGAAGTATAATAAAGTTTTGCCGAACCAAGGTATGAGAAATTTTTAAATGGGTCGTTTAAAGAGGCGCTATATAACGGTACTGTATCATCTCCATTTATACTAATTACATCTTTCTTAATGCTTTGAATTCCTAGGAGAGAGGTTGTTTTTTCCTCGATAATTTGTCCCAAAGTGCTTTGACCTGAACCTGCGATATTGATTACCTCAACGCCATTAGTATTGGAAAGATTAGAATCTATAAAATGAAAAATTTCACTAGGATCAAATAAGGTAGCATTATGACCGAAAAGTGTTAAGAGGTTTTTAATTTGAAAATAACCTAGTGTTCCATTCTCTGTTCTGTAGGGATAGAGATGCTGATTATCCTCTCCGGAGTAAAAATCAAAGTAAGATTGGGATGGAGCTAATTCAAAACCGCCTATCATATTTTGAAGTACATCATTTACTTCCGAAGGGGCAAGCGTTAAACAAAATGGACCAATCTCAAATCTAAGACATCCGCCATATCTTAAGATTTTCAAAAACTCCACCGCCCCCAGATGTGGAACACCTAAGGTGAATAATTTGCTGACATTTTGGGCACGGGTTGGATCAGCTATATAATTTCTGGCCACCAGGCCTCCCATGGAATGGGTCACAATATCTACTTTTTCACTGCCTGTCTGACTTTTTATATCCTCAATCTTTTGATCCAATAAGGGGGCGGTATGAGTTATATCTTTTCTCCAGTCATATGGAAAAACAAAGAAATCCTGATTTAGGGTATATCCATCATCTATAAAGAAGTTGATAGCTTCCTGATATGCTCCGGCATATAACTGATCTGTTAATCCAATATTTGCCTCAGATATTATCCCATCTTCCTTCATCTTTAACACATCAAAATAATCATCTTCTCCCGGCTTGGCAGCCTCCCCCTCATTTACCCAAACCTTTTCATCTTTTAAGTATGTATGCTCAAAGATTCCTCCGTGTCCGTTATCCTCAGACCAGACAGTATTCTCCATTACTTTTAATTCAGATCCTCCAATTCCCGGAATTAAAATTAGAGGAGTTTTAGAAGGAGCAGGAGTTGGGGTGGGTGTAGGTGTGGGAGTAGGTGTTGGATCCGGGGTATTAATATTTACCAAATATAACGGGGTGCTGCTACCAAAAGCCCCACAGCCGTCACTTAAGTTTACAGTGATCCTATTTTCTCCCGCTCTGAATAAATTGGTTACATCAATGGGTATATGTTCAGTTAGAGATTGGCAAAGAGGAGCTGCATAAAAGTGACTAAAGGTTCTGGTTCTACCATCAGGTCCCAGGACTGAGAGATGCACTATATCATCAACTAAAGTATTCCCTGATCCATCTGGATTAGAACTTAACAGAATATTCCCTGATTGGTAATTGATAATAAACTCAGTTGTAAAAAAAGTTTCAAACAAAGAGACCGGAATGGCAGGAATTCCGGTGGTGATGGTATAAGGGATGGTGGATGCAAAGATTGGAGGAGGATTAGTTACTAGCAAAAAAGATAGTATAAAAAATACTAGAAGTTTTTTCACTAATTTTTATTATCCTTAAGCCTTCTTTCCAAATCAACCTCCTTATGATATAACAGGCAAGATGTTTACCAATCAGAAAGTTTTAACTTTTGTTTTTATTACTCTCGTTTTTGGTTCTGCCATTTATTTTACCTTTCTAAAATTCAGATATGATGTTATTAGTCCTCCTGCTACACCCAGCCCCACTCCCGAAATAAAATTTGTCTTAACTCCCTCTCCCACTGCTTCCTCCCAACCTCAAACTCAAAGGGCTGGTCCACAAGTATCCAGCTTACCCCAAGCTTCCCAGCTACCCCTGGCAAATAAAAAATATTTAGGTCAATTCCCTGGCAATTTATCCGAGGAAGAGCTTAAAAATAAAGCTGTAACTCTGGTCACCACTAAAGGCAATATAGTCATGGAAATTTTTCCTGAGGTCCCTTTGACAGCTTCCAATTTTCTAATTCTGGCCTCCAATGGTTTTTATGATAATTTAACTTTTCACAGAGTGGAACCAGGAGTTTTAATACAGGGTGGAGATCCTAAAGGAGACGGAACTGGAGACGCGGGGTATACCTTCAAAGATGAACCTGTCACTCGGGAATATACCAAGGGAATTGTAGCTATGGCCAATAGGGGTCCGGATACCAACTCCACTCAGTTTTTTATTGTGATTTCAGATAACATAGAAATTTCTAAAAACTATACAATATTTGGAACTGTGCTTTTGGGTATGGATGTGGTGGAAAGGATAACTCCGGGGGATATAATCAAAACCGCGGTGGTCCAACCCCTTAACTGAACTACTCAATATCTTGTATATTGACACAATAGAATACCAATATGTTATGTTGATTATGTTTCGACTTTAATATCAATGCATTGTCCTTTTTGTGCAAGTGTCCTATCTAAGGTGGTTGATAAACGGGGAGTCGAGGGTCGTGGGGAAATCAGAAGAAGGAGAGAGTGTTTAAAATGTGGTAGACGATTTACCACTTATGAAGCTCTGGCTAGTTTAGAGATGATGGTTATTAAAAAGGATGGTAAAAGAGAACTGTTTGTGGCAGATAAGTTAAGGTTGGGACTGATTAAAGCATTAGAAAAGAGACCAGGTATTGAAAAAACTTCACAAATTGTAAATAAAATAGAGGTGAGAATTAGGACTAGAGGTTTGAAGGAAATTCAATCACAAGTTTTGGGTAGATGGGTTTTGGCGGAGTTGAGAAAAATAGATCAGGTGGCTTATTTGCGTTTTGCCTCGGTTTACAGAACATTTTCCGGACCGGGGGATTTCAGAAAAGAACTGGAGGCATTAAGTTAAATCTTATGAAAAAAACAAAAACCAGACAAAACAAACCAATCTTACAAATTATGGCCATGCCAAAAAGGTTTGGCAGGAAAAAAACTAATGGTGAACATAAAACTAATGGTCACGGGGTAGACGGCAGAGGATTTGAAGACAGATTCATTCCCAGGTATAAAAAAATGCCCCCAGTGCCCAAAGATTTGCCTGTTCCTACTTTTTCCGAATCATCCAATAAAATTTTACAGGAGAGATATCTTCTTAAAGGCGGGGATCTTAAGGTGGTAGAGAGTATCTCTGATCGGTTTTGGCATATTGCCTATGATATTGCCTCGGGAGATTTTGATTTTGGCTATAGTGAGAGTGAAGTTTATAAAAATGCTTTGGAATTTTATACCATGATGGTCAGGCAACAGTTCCTGCCCAATTCCCCCACCATTATGAATGCAGGTAAACAAAATGGTCTGCAGTATTCTGCCTGTTTTGTACTTCCGGTGGGAGATTCTTTACCGGAAATTTTCGATTCAGTAAAGTACGCAGCATTAATCCACCAGACAGGCGGTGGAACCGGATTTGCCTTTTCCCGCCTTAGACCTGCTGGCTCAGTAGTCCGCACCACCGGCGGAGTGGCTTCCGGGCCGGTATCTTTTTTACGGGTCTTTAATGCTGCCACTGAATCTATCAAACAGGGCGGTACCAGGAGAGGTGCTAATATGGGGATTTTAAGAATTGATCATCCTGATATTCTGGAATTTATCAGATGCAAAGCAGAGTTGGATGATATGAATAGGCCGGTTTTTGAAAAAATTGCTCCGCTTTTGCCTGATGATAAGGCCAAAAAATATTTTAAAACCATGCTTTTAGATAAGCAGATCTCCAACTTTAATATCTCCTGTGCAGTTACAGAAAAATTTATGGAGGCTTTGGAGGCAGGCGAAAATTATGACTTGATCGATCCTCACTCAGGCGAGGTGGTGGGGCAATTAAATGCCAAAGAGGTTTTTGATGAAATAGTGGAGAGAGCCTGGTCTACCGGTGATCCGGGATTAATTTTTATAGACAGAATTAATGATTCTCCGGCCAATCCGGTGCCCAAATTAGAAACTATTGAGAGTACCAATCCTTGTGGCGAGCAGCCTTTGGCTCCCTGGGATGCCTGTAATTTGGGTTCCGTTAATTTAGGTAAGTTTGTCCGCCAGCTGGCGGATGGCAGCTCTGATGTGGACTGGGAGGGATTGAAAGAGGTAACTCGCAAAGCAGTTCACTTTTTAGATAATGTAGTTCAGACCAACCCTTATACTTTAAAACAAATTTATGATGAAGTTCACCAAAATAGGAGGATTGGTTTGGGGGTGATGGGTTGGGCAGATATGCTTTTCAAGCTGAAAATTCCCTATAATTCTGATCAGGCTTTGGAGTTGGCAGAAAAGGTGATGAGTTTTATCAACAATGAGGGTCACAAAATGTCAGAGGAGCTTTCGAAAGAAAAAGGATCTTTCCCTAGTTGGGCCAACTCAATTTATGCAGATTCTAAATCTTCTGCCTTTAAAAATAGAGCTTCTGTGTATGCTTATCAGGGGGGAAAACCGATTAGAAATTCCACTGTCACCACCATTGCTCCTACCGGTACTATCTCCATTATCGGAGATTGTTCATCCGGAATTGAGCCTGTTTTTGCTCTTGCCTATATTCATAGGGCAAAATCAGTGGGGGATCAGTACAGGGTTTTGACCATTGCCAATGAGACTTTTGAGGAGATTGCCAAAGAAAAGGGTTTTTATTCTCCAGATTTGGCCCAAAAAGTTTTAGAACACGGTTCTGTAACAGGGTTATCGGAGGTGCCGGATGAGTGGCAAAAAGTTTTTATTACTGCACCGGAGATTGACCCGATCACACATGTTAAAATGCAAGCCATCTTTCAAAAACATACAGATAATGGAGTCTCTAAAACTATTAATCTGCCTAACTCTTCTACGGTTGATGACGTGAGAACTGCTTATTTGATGTCTTATCAGACCGGCTGTAATGGTATCACCATCTATAGGGATGGTTCCAAAAGTACCCAAGTTTTAAATGTCTCATCTACTTTGGAAAAGAAACAGACGGAGGAGTCAGCAGAAGCGGCACCAATTGCCCAAAGGCCCATGATACTTCGGGGCAGAACTTATAAAGTGGCAACACCTGTGGGTGAGGCGTATATTACCATTAACAGAGATGAAAACGAACAGCCCTTTGAAGTCTTTGTGACTGTGGGTAAGGGCGGGATGCATACTATGGCAGATGCGGAAGCCATGGGAAGACTGGTTTCTCTTTCTTTAAGGCTAGGTAGAAATGGCGGATCAACTGATCCTCGGGAGGTGGCTCAAAAGATTGCTTCTCAGCTGAAAGGAATTGGCGGAGCTTCATCTGTAGGATTTGGGAAAAATAGGGTGATGAGTTTGGCTGATGCTATTGCTAAGGTGTTGGCTGAGGATTTGGCAGTTTCTGCTGATGTAGAAGTGGTGGAACAAGTGCCCTTAAATCTGACTAATGGAGAAGCCAAAGAGGTTAATTCTGAGTCTGTTTCTGATCCGGCTACCAATTACCAACTAGCTACTAATGTAGATTTATGTCCGGAGTGCGGTTCAGCCTCATTTGTGATGGAAGAAGGCTGTAAAAAATGCCACTCCTGCGGATATTCCATGTGTTAGTTTCTCTTATATCATTCAAAATATGAAAAAAAATAATTACCTGTTATGAATTTCAAAATAATGTAAGTGATTCTATATGGAAGTTCTCAATGAGTTCCCCAATCCCAGAAATCTCAACCCCTGAAGCTACGGTTTTTTACGCATGGAAAGGAAATTCAGATACATCTCAAACTGATGTTACAGATGTTACTGTAGTTCGTTGTAGGGTCGATAATGATCCAAAACCACTTAACTTTGATATGTGGACGGTTAGCTCAACGGGGACAGTATCCGTTCTTGAAATCAAAGAGATAGAAAAATCAGAAATCCCGTATCATTGGATTAATAAAATTCCAGATGTATTGGAAAACGATGCTCCTCAATGGGTTAAAGATGTGATAGAAGAAAAACTTAATTTATTGAGAAAGATTAAAAAATAAAAATACCTGCTGATTTATATGTTAAAATCTTCTCGTGGATTCTAAAAAAGGATTAATGATTATATCTATTGATGAAGAGAAGAGGAAGATAACGGTTGTTTGAGCCTTAAGAAAACCAAATATCCGCAGGTGTCAATACAGATACACCCCAAGGGTGTACATACAATATAAACTTTACTCCTCCTCCAACAACTGATGTTTTATTAGTTCTAACTTTTGGGCGTATTCCACACGTTCAAGAACAAATTCCTTATAATCTTCGGGGGATTTAAAAAAATTTAGGATTTCTTCTTTAGCGCAAAAGCCATCTTTTACCAGTCCAACATATTCCGGATATGAAGACCAACGATAATCTTTTAAATCCTTCACTAGAAGTGATGCAATCGGGTTTAAGTGAATATAACGTGAGACATGAATTAACTGTTCATCAGATTCAATTAAAACAGCTTTGAATTCCCCCTGTAATAAAGGCCCAACTCTTCTGTACTTAACATTGTAGTATTTGGTATAGCTATTGCTAAGTTTACTGATAAATTCAGTAATTCCGCCATCTTTAAGTTGTCTAATAAGAAGATGGAAATGGTTTGGCATTAGACAATAGCAGATAATGTCCACGATTTTTTTGTTTGAATCGGGTTTAATAATAGAATTTGGTGAGAATCTGGAGAATCTTGGCTTGGGTCCTAATAATTGGTAATAGGTGATCGTCTTAATAAATCTTGAATAATCCCAATTTTTTTCAAATATTCTTCTTTTCTCTACACCTCGGTTATAAATATGGTAAAAATGACCGTTAACAAATGGAAAAATTCTGGAAGGCATTTGAACCTATCGTACTCTCAATATCCGCAGGTGTCAATACAAAAACACCCCAAGGGTGTACATACAATGTCAGATAAGGTTTGTTAGAATGGGCACATGAGTGACATCAATGAAGATCAGGGGTTGGTTATTTTATATACCGGGGAAGGGAAGGGGAAGACTACGGCGGCGTTGGGTTTGGTTTTGCGGGCCACCGGATACGGCAGGAAGTGTTTAATTATCCAGTTTGGCAAGATTTGGTTTACGGGGGAAATCTCTGGAATAAAAAAATTAGAGCCTTTGGTAAAAATAATTCAGGGAGGTAAGGGATTTGTTAAGATTTTAGGGGATAAATTACCTCTTTCTGAGCACAAAAAAGCTGCCAAAGAAACCTTTGAACTGCTGCAAAAAGAAATGACATCAGGTAAGTGGGATGTGATAGTGGCAGATGAAATTGTGGGAGCTGTTTCCTCTGGTTTACTGCCAATTAGCAAAGTGATAAGATTAATTAAGGAAAGATTGGAAGGATTAGATCTGGTTTTAACCGGTCACCATGCTCCTAAAAAATTAATTGATCTAGCTGACTTGGTTACTGAGATGAAACCGATCAAACACCCTTTTGAGAAGGGAATTTTAGCAAAACAGGGTATTGACTTTTAGCACTCGCTGTGATACTCTGCTAAATTATAATGACTGATTTTATTAAACCATCATTATCTTCACAATCGCCGATTAAGCTCAAACCAACCATGGCCGTGGGGCCTTTAAGGGATACAGTAATTTTTCCTGGCAATTCCGTACCAATTATTTCCGGCAGACCTAAGTCCAAAGCTGCCCTGGATGCTTCTTGGAATTCTGATAAATTGATTGTTTTTGTCACTCAAAAAAATTCCAAAATTGAGGATCCCAGCGAAAAAGATTTATATAAAGTAGGCACAGTCTGTTTGATCAGGAGAGTGGTAAAAAATCCGGAGGGTGAATATACCCTTCAGGCAGAAGGATTATCCCGAGTTTATTTAAAATCCTTTACCCAGACCCAAGCCTATCTTGAGGCAGAAATTGAGGAGATCCCCGAGCTTTACGAAAGATCAGAACAAACAGAGGCCCAGGTTCGAACAGTCAAAGAACAAGTTAAAAGATATCTGGAGCTTGGCGGCAATCCCTTCTTTGATCAGAGTGCTTTTACCAACTGGTCCATCTTTACCTACACAGATGATCCCAACCAGCTGGTTAACTCAGTTGCGCAAGTAATTGATTTTAAAACCATAGATAAGCAGCAGATTTTGGAAATGGTATCTGCGCAGGAGAGACTACAAAGATTATCCGAGCTTTTAGCCAAAGAAATTAGAGTGATGGAGATTTCCCAAAAAATTTCTTCTCAAACTAACGAGAGAGTTTCCCGTATGACCAAAGAGGCTATTTTGAGAGAACAGATGAAAAGCATTGAAGAAGAGTTAGGGGAAGGATCAGAAAATCAGGAGATTCACGAATTTGAGTCAAAAATTAAAAAGAGCGGCATGCCAAAAGAGGTGGCGGAACGGGCCAAGAAAGAGCTATCCAGATTAGCCAAGATGTCATCTTATAATCCTGAGGCAGGCTACATTAGAAATTATCTGGAATGGTTGACTGATTTAGTTTGGAAAATGGGGAAAAAGGCCAAAATTAATCTTAAAATTGCTGAAAATATCTTAGATGAAGACCATTATGGATTAAAAAAAGTTAAGGAAAGGATTCTGGAGTATCTGGCTGTTCATAAACTGGCAGGCAAAATGAGAGGACCAATCCTTTGTTTTGTGGGACCCCCAGGAACAGGGAAAACATCCATTGGTAAATCCATTGCCAGAGCCTTGGGAAGGAAGTTTGTCAAAGTTTCTTTGGGAGGCATTAGGGATGAGGCGGAAATCCGCGGCCATAGGAGAACTTATGTGGGATCCATGCCAGGCAGAATTATTCAGGGAATAAAACAGGCAGGGGCAGTTAATCCGGTTTTTATGCTGGATGAGATTGACAAATTAGGTTTGGATTATCGGGGTGATCCATCAGCCGCATTACTCGAAGCATTGGATCCGGAGCAAAACGAGGGTTTCTCTGATCACTACCTGGAAGTGCCTTTTGATCTGTCTAACGCCATGTTTATTACCACTGCCAATATTTTAGACACCATCCCTCCAGCTCTAAGAGATAGACTTGAGGTAATCAGATATCCGGGTTATACAGAAGACGAGAAATTCCATATTGCTAAAAAGTTTTTAATTCCCAAACAGATTGACAATCATGGATTAAAAACTAACCAGATTGAGTTTAGCGACGAAGCGATATATTCTGTAATTAGAGAATATACTAGGGAGGCAGGGGTGAGAAATCTGGAAAGAGAGCTTTCTGCGGTGATGAGAAAAGTGGCCAGAAAAATAGCTGAAGGTAATGGAGAGGCCCGCCTGCCCGCTTCGCCGGAGCTTCAGCGAGGCGAGCCGGACGGGCAGGTGAAAAAGTTTAATCCGGATGATATTCATAAATTCCTAGGTCCTGTTAAATTCTTACCACAGCTGGCTGAGATTGAAGATACAGTGGGTATGACTACTGGTTTATCTGTGACAGAAGCAGGGGGAGAGATTTTATTTATTGAGGTGACTCTGATGCCAGGAAAAGGTATCTTGCTTTTAACCGGACAATTAGGTGAGGTTATGAAAGAGTCAGGACAGGCTGCTATGTCGTATGTCAGAGCTCACTGGAGAGAGTTGGGATTGTCTGAGAGATTTTTCCATAAGGTAGATGTTCATGTGCATGTACCTGAGGGAGCCATCCCCAAAGACGGCCCATCAGCTGGTATTGCTTTAACTACAGCCATTGTTTCTGCTTTCAGTAGAATTCCGGTTCATAAAGAAGTGGCTATGACCGGGGAAGTGACTTTGCGCGGCAGAGTTTTGGAAATAGGCGGATTTAAAGAGAAAGTTTTGGCTGCTCACAGAGCCGGGGTAAGGGTTATCATTGCACCTTCAGATAACCAGAAGGATCTGGAAGATATTCCTGACTTTATACAAAAAGATCTAAGATTTGTTTTTGTTAAACACATGGATGATGTTTTAAAAGTAGCCTTAATTCATTCTCCCAAGCCAGTCCAGCATAAAACAGTCCCCATCACTCCGGCATACCTGGCCTAAAGCCGCTCTTGACTAAGTGAGGGAGGGTATTGTAAATTCTAATGAGCTGCCGCCAATTTTTTCATGGATTTTATTATAAGTAACACATTAAATATTATCTGGGCCTCTGTTTTGGCAGCTATTGTTTATGGAGTCTGGTTAATTGTCAATGTTTTAAACAAAGATGCCGGAGATGAAAAAATGCAGGAGATTGCCTCCGCCATCCAGATTGGGGCAGCAGCCTATTTAAGAAGACAATATCTGGTGGTTTCAGTGGTGGCGGCAGTCATGGCAGGTTTAATTTATTACACTCTGGGTCAAAATACAGCCTTAGGTTTTTTAATTGGGGCTGTCTTTTCAGCTTTAGCTGGTTTTATCGGCATGAGTATCGCTGTCAGAGCAAATGTGCGGGTGGCTGAGGAGGCAAAAAAAGGGTTATCAGAAGCTTTTGATCTAGCTTACAAAGGTGGAGCAGTGACAGGATTTTTAGTGGTGGGATTGGCTTTGGCCTCTGTTGTTGGTTTTTACCAATGGAGTGGTGGGGATGTTAAAGCTTTGGTGGGATTAGGCTTTGGCGGATCTTTAATTTCTGTTTTTGCCAGACTTGGCGGAGGAATATTTACCAAGGGGGCTGATGTGGGAGCAGATTTAGTGGGGAAGCTCGAAGCAGGAATACCGGAAGATGATCCCAGAAATCCGGCAGTGATTGCCGATAATGTCGGTGATAATGTGGGCGATGATGCTGGTATGGCCGCTGATATCTTTGAAACTTATGTGGTGACAGCCATTGCCGCCATTATCCTGGGCCAATTACTTTTTCCGGCGTATGAGAAGATTCTGACTTTTCCACTCATGATTATGTCAGCAGGCATTTTTGCTTCAATTGGAGGTTCTTTTTTCGTCAAGCTGTCGCTCTCCAATAAAAATATCATGTCTGCCCTTTATAAAGGTTTAATTGCCACGGCCATATTTTGCGCTATACTTTTCTACCCCATTACCCAATATATAGTGGGTGATAACGGACTTTATGGGGTAATTAATCTATATCTTGCTCAATTGGTGGGGGTAGTGGTGACAGCTGGGATGGTTTTAATTACTGAATACTATACTGGTACTAAATATGCGCCTGTTGTCAATTTGGCTATTTCCTCCAAAACCGGTCATGCTACCAATATAATTTCCGGTTTGGCACTTTCCATGCGCTCCACTTTTTGGCCGGTGCTGCTGATTGCTGCAGCAATACTGATTAGTTTTGCATTGGCCCAGCTTTATGGAGTGGCACTGGCTGTAGTGACTATGCTTTCTTTGGCAGGGATGGTAGTGGCAATTGATGCGTTTGGACCGATCACTGATAATGCCGGCGGGATTGCCGAGATGGCAAATTTGCCTGCTAAAGTTCGTGCCGTTACTGATCCTTTGGATGCTGTAGGAAATACCACCAAAGCTGTAACCAAAGGATATGCCATTGCCTCAGCAGCTCTGGCTGCGATAGTATTATTTGCTGTATACGCTCAGGAGTTCTCTGCATTTGGACGACCACTGCAATTTTCTTTATCGGATCCAATGGTTTTGGTGGGGCTATTTATTGGAGGAGCTTTACCTTACCTTTTTGGCTCTTTTGCCATGGAGGCTGTGGGAAGAGCAGGCGGAGCAGTGGTAGAGGAGGTAAGGCGTCAGTTTAAAACAATCAAAGGAATTATGGAGGGAACAGCCAAGCCGGATTATGCCAAATGTGTGGAAATTGTTACAGCCTCCGCTCAAAAAGAGATGTTTATTCCTGCTTTAATTCCGGTTTTGGCTCCAATTCTGGTGGGATTTTTATTGGGACCGGTGGCACTGGGTGGAATGCTGGTTGGTTCTATTGTGACAGGAATATTTGTGGCCATTTCCATGACCACCGGAGGAGCAGCCTGGGATAATGCCAAAAAGTATATTGAGAGCGGTAAGTTTGGCGGTAAAGGTTCTGAGGCTCACAAAGCGGCAGTAACCGGAGATACTGTGGGAGATCCGTACAAAGATACTGTTGGTCCCGCCATTAATCCCATGATTAAAGTAGTTAATATTGTTGCTTTACTTTTAGTGCCTTTTTTAAGATAATACCTAACTATGGGTGAGCGTTTGCATGATTTTTATCAACAACCAGAATATCGGGCATATATGTTAAGGGATGAAAGATTTTTCACAGGTGAGGTTGGGTCAGTAGATCTTGAAGGATTAGATTTGAGAAGTCCTTGGGAAAAAGATTGGGAGGAATATAACAAGCCAGTAAGACAGTCGGTAGAAGAATTGTTGGATGATGGGCAAGATTTGATGACTATGACTGAAGCAGAAGTTGATCAAGTTTATGAGCAAGTCTTAGCTAGAAGATTAGAAATTGGTCATAGACTCTTTCCTTTTGCAAGTCCAGAAGATTTAGGAAGAAGAGCTACTACTCCTGGTGTCATTGCGAGGAACTTTAGTTCCGAAGCAATCTAGAGCCTATTTCAAAACTGTCATTCCCGCGTATGCGGGAATCCAATTAACAGATTTTATTAAATGGATCCCTGCCTTCGCAGGGATGACAAAAGAGGTTTTGAAATGACTCCTAGATAATGGAGTGATATATTACATGAAATAGATTGCTTCGCTACGCTCGCAATGACAAAAAGATTATTGTGCTGGATTCTGAGGAGGAATGGGTTGGCCGCCGGAGAGGGCGGTTTTTACCTCTGCTACTACTTGTTCCGGGGTATAGGATGCTTTTATTAGATAAGCTTGGGCTCCTAACTCAAACCCTTCTTTAATAACCTCTTCCTGTCCTAAATTGGTTAAAAGTATAGTAATCATACGGGAGTTAGGATTTTGAGTTTTAAATTCCCTAAGAACCTGTAATCCATTCATGCCGGGAAGCATAATATCCAAAAGCAAAAGATCAAAGATTTGATTTTTCAGCTGATTAATCCCTTCCTGACCATCTGCTGCCACCGCTACTTCATATCCCTCTCTGGTAAGTTGTCTTTGATATAAATCTCTGATGAACGCTTCATCCTCTACCAATAAGATTTTCTTTTTCTGTGGATTCATTTGTTTTTAAATTGTAACAGAAAGTTTTCATCTTTCAATAGTTTAAATAGCCTTGTTGGATAGATTGACCAATAAATTTTTCCCTATCTAGATTTTGCAAAGTCTCCTGCGGTGCAATTGGTAAACTGAAATAGAATTTAGAACCCTGATTGACCTCCGACTCCACCCAGATTCTGCCGCCCAACTTATCAATAATTGATTTAGAAATATATAAGCCCAATCCAGTACCTTTACTGGCCTGTTGAGACTTATTGGAAACCCGGAAAAATTTGGTAAAAAGATGTGGAATGGCCTCTTTTGGAATACCAACGCCGGTATCCTCAACTGCTGTGACTACTTCAGTGGGCATAACTTTGATAGAGACATTGATCTTTCCACCAGCATTTGTATAGTTAATAGCATTAGCAATAAGATTATTGATAACCTCAGTAATCCTAATCTGGTCTGCAAATACTTTTGGCAGAGATTCTCGCGGCAGATTTAAAGTTAAAGAGATGTTTTTCTGTTTGGCCTGATTTTGTAAATCCTCTACTCCTTTTTGAATAATAGGGGTATAGTCAACAATTTCTTTAGAGACAAAAGTTTGCTCTCGTTCGATCTTATTAACGCTCAATAAATTTTCCACCAATGTATGTAACTGGCGCGCTGAGATAAGCGATCTCTCCAAAAGCTCCAATTCCTCCCGTAAAACTTTATTTTTATTTTCGTCTATAAAAACTGATAAATAACCGATAATATTGGTCAAGGGAGTTTTAAGCTCATGAGAAGCCATGGAAACAAAATCAAATTTCATCTGCTCTAGCTCTTGTTCGCGGCTCAAATCATGCATAATTAATATGCAGTTTAGATTGGTTTGTATACCTTCTGCAATGGGCGCAGCAATTAGATTAACTTTAACTTTATTTCCATCACTCCTGATCAGATTAAGGGTTTGGATGGTGTTTGTTTTACAGTAGAGACTGGGTGGTACCTCTTCAGTATCAGAGAAAAGGTGAATAAATTGCTCAAGTGGTTTTCCCACCATCTGATCTTGAGATGCCCCAATCATATTTTCAGCCGCTTTATTTACCATAACGATATTTCTTGACATATCAATTGCTATAATGCCGTCAATAATTGAGGATAAGATGGTAATTAATTTACTCTTGTCAAAAGAAATAATATTTTTATCGTTTTCTAGGCTTTGGATGGCGTGAGATAGTTTTTCCGCCATTAAATTATAGGAGCGCGCCATCTCTTCAAATTCGTCTCCAGAACGCAAATCAATCCGCATATTTAAATTGCCGCTGCTGAAGCTTTCTACTCCCTTCAATAAAGTATCCAATGGGCTTAGTAAAATGAAAAGACTGATAGCAGAAATTAAGGCCACCAGTGTTGCCACTCCCACAGAGATAAGGGGATTTGTGGAAGCTGTCAAAATGGCCAAACCACTAGGCAGAAAAATTGCCATCAGAATAATTAAGATCAGTTTTATATGCAGAATTCGGTTGTGTTTTTTTTCGGGCATTAGATCTAGCGTACCAGAAGCTTTATATCAGGGTCAAGAAATGTTAGAATTTAGCTTCAAGGCGCCATCGTCTAGTGGTCCAGGACATCAGGTTCTCATCCTGAAAATCGCGGGTTCAAGTCCCGCTGGCGCCGCAATTGACATGATGGATAATTTGAAATAGAATTGCTCAACCCTGCTCAAGGAAATGGTCAAACAAATAAAAAGAGCAAGTGCTAAAAGCGAATATTTAACTTCTAAAGGGCTATCTGAAGCCAGAACTGAGCTGGAGCATTTAAAGAAAGTCAAAAGAGCGGAAATTGCTCAGAGAATCCAGACAGCCAGAGAATATGGGGATTTAACAGAAAATTCAGAATATGATGCGGCCATGGAAGAGCAAGCTTTGGTGGAAAACAGAATCTCCGAGCTTGAAGATATTTTAAAAAGTGTTAAAGTAATCTCGGAAAAACATGAGGCTGATTTTGTGGTGATTGGATCAACAGTAAAGGTGGAAATGGATGGAGAGGTAGATGAATTTACCATTGTGGGAAGGGTGGAGGCAGATCCTTCCAAAAAGAGGATTTCCAATGAATCACCGTTGGGTTCAGCTATATTGGGAGCTAGAAAAGGGGAAGAAGTTGAGGTAACAACACCAATTGTCAGGTATAAATGTAAAGTATTGGAAATAAAATAAATATGACATACAGAAAATTTATAATTGAGAAGAAATATTATCAAGAGCTTTCCATCTCGGAAAGACAAATCTTAAAGATTTTAGAAGAGGTAGTCAAGGAGGTAGGCGAGATATATAGACTTCAACTTAAAGATGGTTTTTATCCAAAAGATATTACCAAACAAGAGTTAGAGAAGGCTAATAAAAATAATCCAGAAATCCTATCCCCCTTCACCTATGTTAAAAGAGAAAATGGACAGCTTAAAGCGATCCCATACCATAAATTATATGAAGCAAAACTTAAACCCTTAGCAAGTAAAATAGAAAAAGCTGCTGCATTTTGTGAAAATAGATTTTTCAAGAACTATCTTCTTGCAAGAGCGAAATCTTTACTTGATGGTAGTTATAGAGAAGCAGATATTACTTGGCTAGATGTTAAAAATTCGAAGATAGATTTCAGTATTGGGCCGTTTGAAAGATATCTAGATAAAATACTTTTCATAAAGCGAGTATTCCAAGGACACGTTGGAATTATTAATAAAAATCTAACGATACAGGCGGAAAAGATCAAGGAAACTTTATATAGTAGTGCTAAATTAAGCTATGAAAAATATCATTCCACCGATATTCCCAAAAAGGGAGTGAATGTTTTTGTTGAGCAGACGCCGGTAACAGCAGGATACATGTCTGATGTTGTCTTTTCGGGTGAACATTTCCCTTCTGATTTAGAGATCATGCAACAATATGGCTCCAGAATTTTAATTTATGAGTCACAATTAAAATATAAATTCGATAAACTTCACTATCCAATTTTTAAGATACTTTTTGAGAGACGGTTTGCCTCAAAATATTCTAAGGAACTGCTTTATAAAGCCACTGGTTGGACCATTTTACTCTACGAATTGGGCAGGCAACTCCATAAATTTTCCAGTGCCAGAGAAAGATTAAAGGAATTATATGGTCCAATTGATGAGGCCAATGGTTTTGCCTCGGGAATTCAACATGCGAAACACCTAGTCGTTAAAGGATTAATTTTACAAGATGAACTTGAGGCTATCATGATTATCCAAATAACTTGGATGTTTGTCGACTGGTTGCTTAATCTTAAGCAACAAAAAATGTTTAATTATGTTGCAGGTGATACCATTCTTCTTAATGCTTATCTTAAATCTGGTGCATTGAGAGAGTATGGTGGTATATCCTGGCCTAATTTCTCTAAAATATTCTTTGAAATCGAAGCAGTGGCGGATCAACTGGTTTATCTTCTTCAAAAGGGCAGCTTTAAAGAGGCAGAAAGATTCATTAAGAAACATACAACATTGGAAAATTTCGAAAGTTTGGGCAGAAATTTAAAATTGATAACCCCAAATATTTAAATTCTTTTCAGTTTATGCTAAAATAGACCTTTCCAAATAGGATAAGAGGAAAACTATGATACAAGAACTATGTAGATCCTGCCCAGAAAAAACCTCAAGCGGGGTAGTTTTTTTTCCTGGAGTGCTGGAAGAGTTTCCGGGTGATTTAGGGGAAAAACATATGGCGGTACTGGAAAGTGTCCAGGCAGGTTTCCGAAGACAAAAACAAGTTGGATTTTATCCTCCTCAGATGAGCGAGGAAGAATGGCAGCGATCAGTTAGAGAAAATACTGATTTGGCTAAGAATAATACCTTAGTTAGAAGAAGCCTTTTAGGTAACAGCTTAACTGCAGTTTCCTATAGAGATTTATTGAGAGAAAGTAGTTTTAGAGGAATATTTGATGAAATTGCCGAAGGATTGGTAGATGTAGGCAGAACAGCCCAATCCCTAAGCTTGCCTGATCATAGTTTGATTGCTAGAGAAGTTAGGGTACTGGCCGATGGTTTTAGGAGTGGGGATACTGATAAGGCAATGGAAGACTATTTAAACTTAAGGCGTCATCCAAAATATGGAATTTGGGGTGGATTTTTGGACAGATTGAGTGATAGGGAACGGGCTTTAAAATTTGATTTACAAGCTTGGAGTACAGTTCAAAAGGATTCTTTATCGCAAGATTTTAATACATGGATGAGGATAGTCCTTAGAGGTATGGGCAGATATCCAAATAGTGATATTATGATTGTTGATGCAGCCGGTTTTGCAGGGCTGGGAGCGGTAATGGAGTGGCAGGCTAATACTCAACCGTCACAGCCGGAAATAGGAGAAAGAGTTGGGTATCTGTTAAACTTTTTTGATAATGTTTCAGCCTACAAGACAAACAAAGATGTAAAGCCTAAATTAGAACAGATTGCTCCTGAGGAGGTTTTTGACAGATTTTCCCGAAACGGTCTTTTAGACAGAGTTAGAAGAGCAATTACAGCAGGTCACGAGGTGGGACATGCCGCTCATATGATTCCAGAAGGTGCTGATCTTAGGTTAGGTCGTTGGTATCAAGTTTTGAAGGAGATGTATTCGGATGCATTTGAACTGTGGTCTGTGCTTAAATATCCAGAGATCGTTATATCAAGAACTCAACTACCATCAGCAGTTTATTTTGATTTGGCCTTTGACGAATCATCAATTGATAAACGTAGAAAAGAAGATGATATAACTGATCCATATCCATATGCTGCAGCCGCTAAAATTAATACCCTACTTAATGAGAGGGCAATTACAAGAAGCAGTGATGGTAAATACACCATAAGTGATTTAAATCAAATCCGGGAGGTGATGGATGCCTATCTTAAAGGCTTAGTTGAATTGACAAATTATGCAAGTCAATCAGAGCTAGAAAATTTTATTTTGGAACACTCATCTTACCCGGTTGATTTCCTGCATTGAACAATTTAGCTGATTCTCATATACTTTACCCATGGCTTTGGAGAATTTACAAAAGGAAAGAATTAAGAAGTTAAGAAATATTAAGCGTTTGGGGATAAATCCGTATCCTGCTAAATCCAACCGCAAGCATACTATTTCCATTGCCCGGAAAATGATGGGTAAGAAAGTGGCTGTGGCCGGAAGGATTAGATCTTTAAGACCTCATGGCAAGATTACCTTTGCCGACATTGAAGATGCCTCAGGCAAAATCCAACTGCTTTTTAGACAAGATTCGTTAAAAGGCGAGAAATATGATTTTTTGTCGAATTTGGATCTTGGGGATTTTATTGAATGTGGTGGGGAAATTATTAAGACTCAAGCTGGAGAGATTACGGTTGATATTGATAATTTTTCTCTTCTGAGTAAGTCTTTACGTCCCCTTCCTTCTTCCTGGTATGGACTAAAAGATGTTGAGGAAAGATACCGCAGAAGGTATGTAGACATGATTATGAATCCTGAGGTCCCCGGTATTTTGGAAAAAAGATCAAAAATTATTGCCGCCATCCGTGATTTCTTAATTAATAAAAAAAGTTACATAGAAGTTGAATCTCCTGTTTTGCAGCCAATTTACGGTGGGACTCGCGCCCGTCCTTTTAAAACTCATCACAACAGCCTAGATACTACCTTTTATTTAAGAATATCCAACGAACTTTATTTAAAAAGGTTAATTGTGGGGGGATTTGAGAAAGTTTTTGAAATTGGACATACCTTTAGAAATGAAGGGATGGATCGGATGCACAATCCGGAATTTACAATGCTCGAAACCATGGAAGCTTATGCGGATTATATGGATAATATGAATTTAATTGAAGAGATGTTTGAGTATGTGGCAAGAGAGGTTTTTAGAACAACTAAGTTAAACTATCAGGGAAAAAGTTTGGAATTTAAAAGGCCCTGGATTAGAGTCACTTTGACTGATTTGTTTAAAAAATATACCGGCGTTCATTTCTCTGAAATAGATACTTTGGAAAAAGCCACCTCCTTAGCTAAAAAATTAGGAGTGGAAATAAAGGATTATATGACTGATGGGGAAATCTTACTGGAAATATTTGAAAAAAAATGTACTGATCAGTTAATCCAACCGACATTTATTTATGATTATCCGGCAGATTTTTATCCTTTGGCCAAAAGAAAGGAAGATAATTCAAAGTTGGTAGAGAGCTTTGATATATATGTGGCTGGGATGGAAATGGGAACTAATTATTCTGAGCAGAATGACCCTGAGGAATTAAGGAAAGCTTGGTTGGCAGAGAAAAAGAAAGCCAAAAAGGGCAATCCGGAAGCACAAAAACTGGATGAGGATTTTTTGCAGGCTTTAGAATATGGTATGCCGCCAACTTCCGGTATTGGTCCGGGGATAGATAGATGGATAATGGTCATGACAGATTCTCCCACAATTTATGATGTGATAGCATTTCCTATGCTAAAACCCGAAAAGAAACCGCTTAGAATAAAGGTAAAAAATTAATGACTAAGGATGAAGCATATAAATTAATTAGATTATGTCATTCCTGCGAATGCAGGAATCCAATTAACAGATGTATTATTATGTCTATATTTTGGCAAGTGGAATAAATGGCACTTTGTATATAGGTGTTACAGATAATTTAGTCAGAAGGGTTTGGGAACATAAACATGATTTGGTAGAAGGATTTACCAAAAAGTACGATATACATGATCTTGTATATTATGGGCAACACCAAGACATTAATGAGGCCATTTTAAGAGAAAAACAAATGAAGAAGTGGAAAAGATATTGGAAAATAAAACTGATTAATAAGATGAATCCAAAATGGAAAGATTTATATATTTCTATTGTTTAATTGGATCCCCGCCTACGCGGGGATGACAGAAATATGAAGATTAATGATCTTAAAAAGATTTTAAAGGTATTTCTTACCTTGCAATGGGCCAAGGAGTTGCCCAGGCAGGGATTTATTGCCATGGGGTTTAAAAGAAATGAGGCGGATTCTGTGGCTGCCCATTCTTTTTCCACTGCCCTCCTAGCTTATTTTTTGGCCAAACAACTACAAAAAGAAGGAAAAAAAATAGATGCAGATAAAGTTCTAAAAATGGGACTTGTTCACGATATTGGAGAAACAATAGTGGGGGATGTGGGCACTTTTGTTAAAGGGATGGCAGGAGGAGTATTTAAAAATATAGAAGAAGAGGGGGTAAAAGCTTTAGTGGATGAATTAGATTCCAAGGATGAGATTATCTCTTTAGTTTCAGAATATAACAGCAGAAAAACTTTAGAGGCAAGGGTGGTTAAGGTTGCAGATAATCTGGATGCTTTGGCTCAAGCCAAAGGTGTACCTGGGGCAAAAGATGCGTTAAAATATTTTAAGGAGGTCTATCACATTACCCGCTTTGACTGGCACAAAAGGGCAGTGGATTTGATACTATCATCTGAAGTAGAACCAGCCAGAGAATGGCAGAAACACTAAATATGTTGGACATTAACTACATTAGAGAAAATTTGGATAAAGTGAAAAAATCCATTAAGGATAGAAAATCTGATGTGGATTTGGATCAGCTTTTGAAATTAGATGAAAGAAGACGTGATTTAATATCCAAAGTTGACGAACTTCGGGCCAAAAGAAATGAAGCAGCGAAAGTAAGGGATAAAAATCAAGGAGCAAGAGTTAAGGATGAATTACAAAGTTTAGAAAAGCAATTAAATGAAACAGAGAAAAAATGGCAGGAATTAATGTATCAGGTGCCCAATATCCTAATGGAGGAGGTGCCAGTAGGGGATGCCACTAAAAATAAAATTATCAGGAAAAATGGAGAGTTACCCAAATTTAGTTTTAGCCCAAAAGATCATATCGAACTTGGGAGAAACTTAGATATTATTGATTTTGAAAGAGGTGTCAAGGTGGCAGGCTACAGAGGATATTTTTTAAAAAATGAAGGGGCTAGGTTGCATTGGGCGATCCTGAATTTTGCCCTGGATTATATATCACAAAAAGGATTCAAGATTGTTGTGCCGCCAGTTATTGATCGCGGTTTTGCCCTTTTAGGTGGGGGACAATTTCCCTGGGGGGAGGAGGATACCTATAAAGTAGGGGATGATAAATATTTGGTGGGGACTGCAGAAATTCCTTTAATGGCGCTTCATAGTGATGAAACAATTAATGCAGCTGATCTACCCAAAAGATATATAGCCCTGTCCCCTTGTTTTAGAACGGAGATTGGTTCCTATGGTAAAGATACAAAAGGTTTATACAGGGTGCATGAGTTTTATAAAGTGGAGCAGGTTGTTTTGTGTGAGGCAGATGAAAAAGAGGCCTTGGGATACTTTGAGAATTTATTAGATAATGCCGAAGGAATATTGCAGGAACTGAGTCTCCCCTATCAAGTGGTCTGTTTATCATCGGAAGATATGGGGAAAAAAGCTGCCATAACTTATGATATAGAAACTTGGATGTCATCGCGAGAGAGTTATGGAGAGACTCACTCCAATTCTTATGTGACAGATTTTCAAACCAGAAGGTTAAAAATAAGATACCGCAACAAAGATGGCAACACCAAATTTTGCCATGCCCTAAACAACACCGCTGTAGCATCCCCCAGGATCCTAATTGCCCTTTTGGAAAATAATCAAAGGGATGATGGATCTATAAAAATCCCGGAAGTTTTACAAAAATATACCGGCTTTTCAGAAATTAAACCGAAATGAACAAAAAGAATATTTTTCTTTGGACTTTGTATGATTTTGCAAATTCCATCTCCACAATTGTCTTCTTCCTATATTTTTCTCAATGGTTGGTTATCGATAATGGGGTTGCGGATATTTGGTATAACCTGCTTTTTACAGGAGGAACAGCACTTCTTTTAATAACTGCTCCAGTGGTGGGAATGATTGCTGATAAGGTTGGTGTTAGGATGCCATTTTTAACAACAGTAACATTTCTACAATTTATTGCTCTTCTAGGAGTAAGTTTATTAGTTTTATTTGCTCCGGTTAGCTCAGGAGTAATATTTTTGGCTGCACTATTATTTTTATTTGCCAATTATTTTTATCAATTTCAGTTTGTTTTTTATAATGCTTTCTTAAAAGAATTAGCGCCTGAAAAATTACGTGGGTTTGTATCAGGATTAGGACAGTCGTTTAATTGGTTGGGTCAAATTTCAGGACTTTTAATAACCTTGCCTTTGGCAACAGGGGCAATAGTACTTATTGGCTCACCAGGGAGAGTGCAAACGTTTTTACCAGCTACAATAGTATTTTTTGCCCTATCCTTACCAATGATACTTTTTTTTAAAGAAAGCACCAAATTTAAAAAAGTTAACATTAATTTAATGAATGAATATAAGGATTATGTTCATAATTTCATTGTACTGTGTAAAAGACCTGGGTTGGGTAGGTTTTTATTAGGTTACTTTTTCTTCAATGATGCCATGATAACAACTGTTAATAACTTCCCGATTTATTTGCAGCAGGTATTTAAAGTTACAGATACAACTAAGTCCATACTTTTGATGGGAATTCTTGTTACCTCAGCTGTTGGTGCTTTTGTATCTGGTTGGATATCAGATAAGATTGGTCTAAAAAAGAGTCTCTTATTTATACTAGGAAGTTGGATAGTTATTTTCCCTCTGCTCGCATCAACGACTAATTTTACTTATTTTACTATTGTTTTAGTAGCCTTAGGTTTTGTATTTGGTTCCACCTGGACTGTTGCCAGGGCTGTAATGGTATATCTCTCCCCGCCTGAGAAGCTTAACCACGCCTTTAGTTACTATACAATGTTTGAGCGTTTCTCAACATTAGTTGGTCCATTATCTTGGGGTTTGATTACGCTGGTTTTAGTTGATTTAGGTAGTTTACGTTATCAAATAGCGATGGCTTCAATGGCGATATTTATTTTAATAGGACTTTTTATTGTTAAAGATATTCCTGAAAGAGTTTCTAGTAGGTAAATTTATGGCTATAACTCAAGAGTTAGTAGAAGAAATTAATAAAATTAAGGAAAGAAACAGACGGGTGGAAACAGAAAAGGCTTGGGAAACATTCTGGACCAGGAGAATAGTAGTGGCGGTTCTTACCTATTTGGTTATTTCTTCATTCTTTTTATTTGCTGGAGTGTCTCAGCCTTTTACTGGTGCCATAGTTCCTGCTTTAGCTTTTGTCCTATCCACAGCATCAGTGCCAATTTTTAAAAGCTTTTGGCTGAGATATATTAACAAAAAGTAAATTCCATATTTTTGTCATTCCTGCGAATGTCCTTCGATCCCGAGGTCCTCAGGACCGAGGGGCAGGAATCTAATTAAAAACCAGACTAAAATGTTTAATTGGATCCCGACATTCGTCGGGATGACAGGCAATATTATTGTCCTTGTTGTTGTCTTTGGCGGATTAGATCTGCTGCAGAGGTGGCTTGTGGAGTTCCTCCTGAAGTAGAAAGTTCTCCAAAACTTCCCGAACCGGTGGCCTCTGGCCGTGGAGTGGAGGTGGGAGCAACAGTTGGTGCAACCGTTGGCCTGGGTGCTGTGGTGGCTGGTACACTGGTAGTAGATTCTTCAGAGGGAGTTTGTCCAATCCCTAAAATAAAATAAGCTGATGCTCCGGCTACCACCAAGAGCAATCCTATCCCTACTCCGATAATCCACATTGGTATTCCTTTATGCTCTTCTGAAGGAATATTAGGTACATCCGGGGTGGAAGAACCTGGAGGAACAATCAAATTTTCCGGAACTGTAACATTAGCCTGAGGATTGGCCGAAGTTTCCAGAGGGAGAGGATTATTGCCAATTAAATGGGATAAATCTGTGGGAGCAGATTCAGAGGAAAGAATATTTGGACCCATCTCAGATTGATCAGGTTGAGGAGCTGCTGGCATTTCACCTTGAGGCATTTCAGATGATAGTGGGGGAGGGTTTAGAGGAGGTTCACCTCCTTCGTCAATAGAAGGAGTTTGAGCAGGGGACCCCCACGGATTATCAAGAGGAGATGTCCCGCCTGTTTGATTGAAAGCCTGATCGGCGGGTTGTTCCAAATTAGTGAGTTGATTTGGCCAGGTTTGTTGAGGCTCATTTCCTCCCATTGGAGGTGGCGGAGCTGGCAGTAACTGATCAGGCGGTTGGCTGGATGGTGTAGGTTCCATCTGGGGAGTTAGTGGCTGCTGATTTAGATCTGGATAATCGATTGCGGGAGTAGGTTCAGGAGGAAATGTTGACTGAGGAGCCGATGGTACAAAGGGATTTGCTTCCGGCATGGGTGGTGGAGAAGGTGGGAAGTTAGCAGTTTGCTGATTAAGAGGATCAACCGGTGGTTGAGTAGATCCCTGGTCAACGTTACTTGTTGGCAAGGTCTGATCCACTGGAGCTGGTTGCCAGGCACTTTGATCACTTCCTGAGGGAGGTGGATACATATCCTGTGGAGTGGGAGGGGTTGGTGTTGGATTATTTGGCGAGTTTGGGTTATTAGGATTATCCATTGGGCAGTTTTGTTGTTAAAGTTAGTTTATCGAAGAGCTAACTACTTGTCAATCGATCAAATACAGCTGGCTCTCAATTTAAATCTGGGATATAATGTTGGGACTATGCTGGGTTTTTTAGGGAAGTTTTTAGATTCAAATGAGCGGGAGATTAAAAAATTATCCTCAATTATTGAAGCGATCAATTCTTTAGAGAAAAAAGTATCCAAATTAACTGATAAAGAGCTACGCGGCAGGTTTGCCGAATTTAAGTTAGAACATGAGAGAGGAAAAAGCTTGGATGAACTACTTCCCGAGGTGTTTGCTTGCGTGAGAGAAGCCTCACAAAGGGAGCTTAAAATGCGCCATTTTGATGTACAGATGATGGCAGCGATTACCTTGCATCAGGGCAAAATTGCCGAACAAAAAACCGGTGAGGGAAAAACTCTTTCCGCCACACCGGCTATGTTTTTAAATGCCATTGCCGGTCGCGGGGTTCACCTTGTAACCGTTAATGATTATTTGGCCAAAAGGGATTGTGGTTGGATGGGGCCAATCTTTTATGCTTTGGGGGCCAGTTGCGCCACCATTGTCCATGAGCAGGCTTTTATTTATGATCCTAAACATAAAGATACTTCCTCAGGAGACAAAAGATTACAACATTTAAAGCCTGTTTCCAGAAAAGAGGCTTACGGGGCAGATATTACCTATGGTACTAATAATGAGTTTGGTTTTGATTATCTGCGGGACAATATGGCCTTTAAATTATCTGACCAAGTTCAACGCGGACAGTTTTTTGCAGTGGTAGATGAGGTAGATTCAATTCTGATTGATGAGGCCAGAACCCCTTTGATTATCTCCCGGCCATCAATGGAGGCCACAGAAAAATATTATCAATTTGCCAAAATGGTTAACGAGCTTTCAACTTCAGATTATGTGGTAGATGAAAAATTAAAAACAGCTCATTTGTCAGAACACGGCATCTTAAAGGTGGAAAAAATGTTGGGAGTGGATAATTTATATGAAAAAGATTTCTCCACTCTGCATCATCTGGAACAGGCTTTGAAAGCCAAAACCCTTTTTGAAAAAGATAAAGATTATGTGATTAAAGATGGAGAGGTGATTATTGTAGATGAATTTACCGGCAGGTTAATGCTGGGCAGACGTTATTCAGAAGGGTTGCACCAAGCCATTGAGGCCAAAGAGGGGGTGCCCATCCAACAGGAATCCCAAACTTTGGCCACCATCTCATTTCAGAATTATTTTAGAATGTATGAAAAACTTTCCGGTATGACCGGTACAGCAGCCACCGAGGCTGAAGAATTCCATAAAATTTATAAGCTGGAAGTGTTGGTTATTCCTACCCACAGAAAGATGGTCCGCCAAGATCACTCTGATGTAATTTATAAAACCGGTAGTGCCAAATATACAGCTGTAGCCAATCTAGTAGAAAGCTTACATGAAAAAGGCCAACCTGTTTTAGTTGGTACCACCTCAATTGAGAAAAATGAATTTTTATCAGAGCTCCTTAAAAGGAAGGGAATTTCACATGCCCTTTTGAACGCTAAAAATCATGAAAAAGAAGCAGAAATTATTACTAAAGCAGGGGAAAAAGGGGCGGTAACTGTGGCAACTAACATGGCAGGTAGGGGTGTAGATATTATTTTGGGTAAAAATGCTGATAGTTTGGGAGGGCTTTTCGTGATCGGTACTGAGCGTCATGAATCAAGAAGAATTGATAATCAACTTCGAGGTCGTTCCGGACGTCAGGGAGATTCGGGAGAGTCGCGCTTTTTTGTCTCCCTGGAAGATGATCTGATGAGAATTTTCGGGGGAGAACAGGTCTCCAAGGTCATGAATCTTTTGAAAATGCCGGAAGATGTACCGATTGAAAATCCCCTAGTCTCTAAAGCTATTGAGGGGGCCCAGAAAAAAGTGGAGACTCACAATTTTGATATCAGAAAACACACTGTGGAATATGACGATGTGATGAATCAGCAGCGGCAGATTATTTATGAGATTAGAAAAAAGGTATTGGAATCAGCTGAGGGAGGAGAAGGATTAAAGACGGAGATTTTGGAAAAAATGACAAGAGAAGTTGCTAATGTAGTGACTATATATTCCGAAGAGGGAATAGATGCAAAAAAAATATCTGAGGAGATTTCCACAATTATACCTTTTGATGAGACAAGCAAGAGTGAACTGACTAAAAAAATCGGCGCATATTCTTCAATGGAAGAATTGACTAAATTTCTGACTGATCTCACAAATGATTATTATCAAAAAAGAGAAGATCAGGTGGGAGGAGATCTGGCCAGGGAAATGGAGATTTTTGTTTTTCTTAATACTATTGATACTTTATGGATTGAACATTTAGATACTATGGATGATTTGCGCTCCGGAATAGGTCTTCGCGGTTATGCTCAGAGAGATCCGTTAATTGAATATAAAAGAGAAGGTTTTGATCTTTTTGAGAAGCTCATGGTAACAATAGATTATGAAATAGTGCATAGGATCTTTAAGGTGGCTGTTCAGGGTCAGGCACCTGTGGTTCGAGAACAACCACAAGTGGTAGTGGAAAAACATCCGGAAATAGAAGTGGGAGTAAAAACTGAAGGGAAAGAAGTAGAGGAAGTGGCAGAAGGTAAGTCTCTAAATGAAGTTTTAGAATCAGAAGGAGGTACTACTAAAGTTACTATTGAAAGAGGGGGCCAGGTGGTAGCCCAAGAAACTTATGGAGATCAGGGACAACTGACCAAGCCTCACGGGAAAGTGGGTAGAAATGATCCCTGCTACTGTGGGTCTGGTAAGAAATACAAGCGCTGTCACTACCCAAATTAAAATTATTAAATCCTACTAAATTTTCTAGCACTTTGAATCTACGTTTTTTTAAATATCCGCAGGTGTCAATACAAAGACACTCAATACAAAGACACCCCAAGGGTGTACATTCAAGGGTGTACATTCATCTCTTTGGATATGATATAGTTTGTCCCAGTTGACCCATTCGACTTCGCTCAGAGTCAATACCGAATGAAATTGAGGTATTGACATATGGGTTTTATTGGGGTATGTTAATATTAACCTCAGATTCCACATAGGTTTGGGAAAAGAGTAATAAAGGTCGCCTACGCTAAAGCTTCGGCGGACCGAAGGAAGGGGGTGAGTAATGGGAATGGATAACAGTAAAAGTGAATTGAAAAAACCAGTTAAATCTTCTGTTTTAAAATGTGGGAAAAGAACATATTTTTTTGATATTTATCTATCATCCAACAACAAGCATTATCTAAAAATAACAGAATCTAGATTTGTTGAAGAAGGACAAGACAGAAAAAGAAACACAATGTTACTTTTTCCAGATGATGCTATTAACTTTCAGTCAAGATTAACTGAAGCAGTGGAGCAGCTTGCTTAAGTTGGACTACACGACCGGTCGTGTTTCTGATGTGATACGATAAAAGATATGATGTTTTTTGTAGAATCTCTGACTTTCCTACTCTCGTCTATCTTAACGCTGTATCTAATTTACCAGAAAGCTTCCATTGTTTCTTTGCAGCAAATTACAGTTGTCATACTGCTAGTCTTAATCCTTTTTTCCAGATTCTTTTTTGCTAAAACAACTACAAAATTAGGCATTAGCTTTAAATTACTTACCTTATTTTTAAGTGCATTTTTAATACAAATTTTTATCTTTTCCACTGGAGGGTTTTACTCTCCCTTCTTAATACTCTTCCACCTTTATACTTTAGGAACCTCATTTCTACTAAATCTACAGTCTGGAATAATTTTTTTAATTTTTGCTGTGGCCGGTTTGGTTGTTGCCAGTTTAATCAGCCTTGATGTTTTAAATATTTTCCAAAATGATCCGGGGACTGCTGCTATCTATATTGTTTCGTTTATAGTAATAATCCCGCTGGCACAACTTCTGGTTAAGAACTACCAACTAAAAGATACTGTATCTAAAATCTTAGAAAAATATCTAAAAATTGGTGAATCAAGAGAAAGATCAATTTTAAGGGGCTTAAATGAGATGGTTATTGTGACTGACTCTTCACTGGGGATTATCTCTATTAATAATGCAGTAGAAAAACTCTTGCGGATCTCATCTGAGGAAGTAGCAGGTCACCAACTTTTACAAGCAATCCCCATGAGAGATTCATTAGGGAATCCCCTAACTCAAGAGAAACTATCTATTGATAAGGCAATTGTCAATAAAGCTACTTACTTTATTCAAGATATCTATTTAACCACTGCTGTCAAACAATCCGGCAAAATGGTTATACAAGTTACCCCCATAAAAGATGAAAAAGGAGGAGTAGAACAGATTGTCTTTGTCCTAACTGAGGCCCAACTTAGTAGCGGTATTTTCAAACATCCCAATTTAGAACAGGCTATCATCAGACATAAAGAGGTAGGAGAAAATCTTAAAGTAGCTTTAATGGATGCCAGAATGCCTGATTTGGTAATAAAGGAACAGCTTTTCACCAAAAGCGAGGAAGATCTTTTAACTATGATGGAGATAGAGGATCATCCAATAAAACAAATCTTTTCTCTAACTGATGTAGCTCATGTTTGCAGTGAAGTGGTCGACCTTAAAAAAGATTTGGCAAATGAATTTAGGGTACCTTTGAGATTTGAATTAGCTAAGAGTAAAGAAGTAGAGATGGCCCAGATAAATCTTCAGCAAAAAAATAAACTATCATCTGCGACAGGTGTATCAGGTTTTGCAGTACCAATTGATAAGAAATGGTTAAGTTTAATTTTGCAAAAATTAACTGATGTAGCGATTCTTTTAAGTTCTGGCATAAGCTCACCGGAAGTAATCATATTTATTGAGGAAAAAAATGGAGAGGTGGAGGTAATAATAAGGACTAATTCCCCAGTTATTTCACAAAAACAACTTCAGGAAATATTTATTCCTTATTACGGGAGTCTGGCTCAGTCAACTAATCTAAAGATGGGTAGCGGACTGGAAGGATTTATTGCCAAAAATGTGGCTGATGAGATTAATTTAATTATTTCTGCTCAGTATCAGGTCATGCCATCATATTTAACCTTTATATTAAAACTGGAGAAACGGCCACAGTAGAAAACTTTAGTCTACAAAACCCAACATCGGATCTGTTAAATTGGTATTAGCTCCTGAGCAGGCTTCACTGATGAGTTGCCTCGTCCCAACATTCTTGGGAGTAATAATGCCAATATGACCAAACTTGGCCTCAATTTCATCTTTGGCATATTCATCCGGAATAACTATGCTGTAAACCGGGCTGCCTCGTCCGGCCACACCAATATGAGCATTTTTAAGATAGAAAAAATATCGAAAACCAACATTCTCTCCTGGTGAGGTGATATAGTTTATAGAAAAACAAGGGTAGGATTTACCTTTGGCATCATTAACAATATAATTGACAATCTCCTTTTTCTCCAGGTATCCTTTATGATAGTAATCTTGAGTGATCATGAAGTGAATATTTTTTAGAGTAATAATTAAGAAAAGAATAATAACAATCACCTTGCCTGGCGTTGAATTTTTATATACATAAAAAATAAGTAAAGTTGTTAAAAGAATGAATATTACATTTAGATTGAAAAAATAGTATTCGGAAATAATTGATGATGATACCGAGAAAAATATAATAACCCCAAAAATCCAACTATAGAGTACTGCTAATTCTTTCCATTGTATCAATTTTTTATTGATTGCCCACAGTCCAGTTAAAAGGATTGCGAAAAACAAAACTATATTTTGGAGAAAAGGGAAATGATGAGGGACAAAAAATAAATTATGAATATTTTTTATTATCATTCCCATAACCAACTGCATCTTATAAAAACCAGTGGCGATCCCTTCCGGAGTTTTTCCGAAATTATCAATCAAACTAGTAGTTTGAACAAAGTTATTTTTAATCTCAAAAAAAGCTAAAGGAATAAAAGTGATAGTTAAACATATTACAAAAGAAAGTATCTGTTTTAGGTTTGGTATCTTTCTGGAGAGAAAAATTGCAACAGGTACCGCAATTAAAGTAGGAGCCAAAGCAATATGAATATGCCAAATCAGACCTATTAAAATGCCCAGTACTGGTAAAACTTTAAAGTTTCCCCTGACTAACATAATGATGGTAAAAAAATACCAGATTACCCAAAGATTAGTTGGGGTGGAGGGAACAACTCTTCTATCAAGCTGGATTGTTTCTAAAAGTATTGTATAAAGAAAGGAAGCAATTAGACCAATTTGGACATTATATAATTTGCTAAAGACAAAAAAATAGCTAAAAACTGTAAGGATTCCAATAATGGTGACTGGGATAATTGCACCGACCGGATCCATGTTTGTTAATAGAAAAAATGGAGTTATGGAGTAATAAAATAAAGAACCAATAAAAATTCCCGGGGCAGAAGTTTCCTGGCCAATCAGGCGGAGGTCCCGATTTACTACAATATCTTTAACAATCCAGGAATATAAATCTCCATCATGGGAAAATTCATACCTATCTACCACTGCATAGGTTCTAAAAAAAATTGCCAGAAGCAGTATGGTTATCAAAATAAAAATATTAGGATTTTTTTTGAAATTTTTTAAAATTTTGTTCACTAAATGCATCGTAACAGCTGAGATTTGATTGTGCAATTAGATATTGGTAAACTGACACTCTAGCGAAAGTAAGAGTGTCATCCTGAGGAGCCATGAAGGCGACGAAGGATCTAAATATGAAAGTGATAGCTATTAAAACCAGAAAATTCCTGCCCCCCAAAGATGATTTGTGGAAACTTTTATCAGAAAACATTAAATTTTTAAAGGAAAACTCAATTGTGGCTGTGACATCAAAAGTAGTAGCAATAGCAGAAGGGCGATGTATTGCCAAAGATAAGGTTTCGGATAAAGATCAACTAATCATCAGTGAAGCAGATAAATATATACCGAGACATAAGTCTTATCAGCAATTGGTAATCCAGACCATTAAAAATAATATGATTATTGCTTCAGCCGGTATTGATGAAAGCAATGGGGCAGGTTTTTATATTTTGTGGCCAAAGGATCCAAAGTTTTCAGCTAAATATATTTGGCAATTTTTACGAAAAAAATATCATGTAAAAAATTTGGGAGTAATTATCACAGATTCCAGGTTAATTCCATTGCGGAGGGGAGTGGTTGGTATATCGATTGGTTACTTTGGTTTTAAACCATTGAAAGATTATCGAAAAACTAAAGATATTTTTGGAAGAGAATTTAAAATGGAACTATCAAATCTTCCCGATAGTTTAGCATCAGCAGCTGTTCTGGAAATGGGGGAAGGTATTGAGCAACAGCCAGTTGCCATAATTGAGGATATACCCAATTTAGCGTTTATTGATCATGAATGGATTCCCTCATCTAAGGATGATTCATTTGATATAGTGGCCCAAGAAGATATGTTTTATACCCTGATAAAATCAGTTAAGTGGAAGAAGGGTGGTGGCGGTAAAAATCAATAGTTCTTTTTAGTCCCTCATCTAAATCAATTTTTGCTTCCCATCCTAGCTCTTTCTTGATTTTCTCAGATGATGCCACAAGTGAGGGGACATCCCCTTTTCGTTCACCTTTATCCTCAATTTCCACTTCATATCCTAAAATTTCGGAAATTTTTCTAATCACATCTGTTACTTTAACACCTACCTCAGTACCTACATTAAAAATATGTAGCCCTCCTAAATTGAGCGGTAAAATATGAGCAGAAACCAGGTCATCAATATAAATAAAATCTCTTATTTGTTCTCCCTTCCAAAAAAGCGGCAGAGGATTTTTATTTAAAGCAGCCCTAATAAAATTGGGGATGGCATGAGTTTCAGGCTGGTGGAGTTCCCCCGGACCATAGGGATTAAAATAACGCAAAATGGTAACATCAAAATTATTGCGTCTGTGATAAAACATACAGAATTGTTCCATGGTCACTTTGGTAATACCATAGGGATTCTCCTGTTCTCCTAATGGGGCGTCTTCCATAATTGGCAATTTCTTGGGTACTCCGTAAACACAGGCAGAAGATGAGAAAATAATTTTTTTCACATTTGTATTTTTCATTGCTTCTAAAAGACTGACAGTACCAACTATATTATTTTGGGTAAACTCAATAGGTCTTTCAACGGATTCACCTACCTCAATTAGAGATGCCATATGTATAACTGCATCGTGTCCTGGCAGTACTTTCTCCAATCCTTCTTGATCTAACAAATCAACTTGTTCAAACTTCGTTCTAGGATCTAAAGATTCTTTATTGCCATGGGACAAATTATCGACTACAGTAACCCCAAAACCTTGGTCAAGAAGTAGTCTTGTGACATGGGAGCCGATAAATCCAGCTCCTCCTGTAACTAATATTTCCTTACTCATAATTTAAAGTTGTATTTTACACTTTTCTCCCACAAAAAGCGAAGTTTTAGCGCCCCAGCCATCTTTACCAATGATTTCCGTATCAGTTCCGATTAAACTTTCATAAATGGGGCGCTTTTTTACATTAATAATTTTCACTCCGCTCATCAAAACAGAATTTTCTACTTTGGACGAAACAACCTCACAATTATCAGAAATTGAAGTAAAAGATTTAATTTCGGAATCAATTATTTTCACATTATCTCCGATAGCGGACGGCCCATTGATTTTGGAATTAACTATCGTACAATTTTTGCCTAAAGAAACTTTGCCTGATATTTTAGATGAGGAATCAATCTTACTCTCACTAGTTTCTTTTAATTTGGTTTTTAGGATAAATTTGTTGGCTTCCAACCAATCATCAAATTTACCCGGATCAAGCCAGACCCCTTTATACTCTAATACATCTACTCTAAACCTATGATCAATTAGCCACTGGAATGGGGCACTAATTTCATACTCACCCCTGCTAGAGGGTTTAAGGGACTCTTTTCCCTTAAAACATTCAAATACCTCTTTGTCAAAAAAATATAATCCTGGTATGGCAAAATCATGAGGAGGATTTTCCGGCTTTTCTACATACTTGATAAGATGGCCCTTTTTATCAAAATAGGGTACTCCCAGCCGGGTATTTTCTTTATGATGAACCATCGGTACCAAACCATTGGGACGTTCTCTTAGAAAGTGATCGACGAAATTTTTGATGCCATCTATAAAGATATTATCCCCAAGATGCAAAACAAATTCCTCGCCATTTAAATATTCCTCACAGACCTGAAAAATATTGGCTAGGCCTAAAGGTTGTTCCTGCAAAATATAGCTAAATTTTAATCCCCAACGAGATCCATCTCCCAAAAAAGATTTTGCTTCCGTCAAACCTTCAGAGTTGTAGGTAATGGCAATTTCTTTAATACCACAATCAGCAATTGTTTCAATGGGGTAGAAAATTAAGGGTTTATTAGCAACTGGAATAAAATGTTTATTGGCAGAAAAAGTTAATGGCCGCATTCTGGTGCCACGACCACCGGTTGGTATTATAGCCTTCATGGTATGAGTGTCCCCATAAGTAATGTTAAAATTAAGCCTGCTGTTAAAAGATACTCCAAAAAAATAAGATAAGTCAAACTTTTATCAATTTTATGATAGATTAATGCCCAAACAAGATAGATAATAACTGCAATATAAAGAGCATATAATTTTACGGAAGTTTTATGAGGTTGTGTTACAATTAAGATTAAAATAATGGATGTTACACTCAATATAAATAGTGCATTAAATATTTTATATCTCTCTAACTTCATTTTTACTTTCTAAAGGATACTTCCCGGACTTGATGTTAACAAGCTAGCAGCTGCAATGGATAGAATTGACATATGAGCGATATGGTGAGAAGAAATTCTGAATATTCTTCTTCTATAAATTATAAAAAGATCCAGGGCCAAAAGAGTCGCAATAAAAGCAATCAGAGAAAAACCACTGACTCTAAAAAATTTAAAGGGATCCAGTAGTGGTTTAGTGATTTTTTCATAACCATCTACAAAAGAGTAACTACCTATTAAAATTGGTTGTGCAGCCAATTCTTCCTTTGGAACAGCGATCTCTTTACCTGAAACAGCGACAGTAGCTACTTGTGGTGGAGCAGGCTCTTCAACTTGTGGAGGAGGATTTGGTTGAGTAGTAGGTGCAGCTTGAGTAATGTATTGTGGAGTGGTTGTGCCAAACATTTGTACAATGAGAGTAGTTTGCTGACCATCCAAAGTACCATTCACTACCGCAATACCAATATCTTTATATTTGGGGTTTAATAAATTATCCCGATGTGTTGGAGAATTCATCCAGGCAACTACCACATCATCAGAAGAATAAAAGTTTTTGGCTAAATTTTCTCCTGCATAGACAAATTTATAACCTGAAGAGGAGATAAAATCCCAGGGGGATTTACCGGAGGGAGCAAAGTGAGCCCAATAATTCTCTGAAAACATATTCTGGGCTTTTAAAGCTGCTGCTTGGTCTAAGGCTGAATTTTCAGAAATAGGGGGAAGACCAGCTTTTTGACGCTCAATATTGGTCAATTCAATTAGTCTTTGCTGATCAATATTGCCGGAAATTCCCAAAATTCCCGGCTGAGTATAACTTAATATGGAAAATCCTACCTGAAGCAGCATAAAAATAAAGATATATATCAGTAAGGCCTCCCAAGATATTAGATGAGCTTTTTTGTGCGTTTCTTTATGAGGAATGAACCAGTTCCTTCCTTTGGAAGTAAACCAATGGTGAATTCTTTGCCAGATCATTAATTTCAGTATATCAGCTTTGTTTCATTTTTTTTACCATTAACTGGAATTCCTAAACTAAAGCCTAATGCATTAGCAACAGAAACACCTACCCTTAATCCTGTAAAAGAACCAGGTCCAATTTCCACCTCGATGCTTTTGAGAGTTTGGAGTTCAGAGTTCGTAGTTCGTAGTAATTTCATAATAAGTAGTAATAAAACCTGTGAGCCATATTTATTTTCCCGACTGACACTTTTAATCACTTTCCCGTTTTCTTTTAAGGAAACAGTTATCCTCTTTTGATCCTTAGTATTAATATACAAAATCATTTCTTAATTTTAACATATAAAACTAAGATGATTGACCAACTATAGGTTTCATAGTATAATACGCGCATAATGAAAATTGAACTTGATCAATTAATATATTCTGCTAAAAAAGTACTTCCTCGTTTAGGTACCTTGACTCTTTTTGCTGTCTCCAATTTAATTCCAGCAGATGCAAAAGCTCAAGATTGTCCAGTCCCTCCTGCCCCACAAAATCTTACTGTTGATATTAATCCAGGCTCAAAGAGTAGTCTTTCAGATTATTCATTTCAATTAGCAACATTTCGTTGGAATACAATTCCAAATGCTGTGTATGATTTGAGAGTAGCTATAATTGATGGTTCAGAAAATCCCAAAGCACCTCATTTTGTAATTGATGGGATACCAGAATCTTATAGAGAGCAACCCTTTCCTGATCACATAGGTAACCTTCCCGCATATAATGTAAGCGCATGGCTACATGCCAGAACTTGTAAATCTAGTTTACCAACCCCTATAAGTTTTAAAGTTTTTAGAGATGATAATACTCAAAACTCTACTAAGCCCTCTCCTGTAAATAGTTGAAGTTATATAATTTACGTTGAGTTATAATAATTCCTCTAGATGGAAAGCATTAAATCTGAGTTAGATCAGTTGAATGAAAGATTTAAAAAAATTTATGATCAAATTGATCAGGAAACTTTACGTGGGGAAATTAGAGAACTTGAGGCTCAAACCATGAAGGAGGGGTTTTGGAATCATCCGAAGGAGTCATCAGCTATCAGTCGTCAGCTTTCAGATAAACAGAAAACGCTTAACACTCTGGAAGATTTGGAAACCAGAATCAACAATGCTTTGGAAATTTCTGAAGAAGAATCCATGTTGGATGAGCTGAAAGAAGAAATTAACGAGGTGGCAAAAATATTAGATCAATTTGAACTTAAGTTATTCTTATCTAATCCACATGATGAATCCGAGGCCATCATTTCTGTTCACTCAGGTGCAGGTGGGGTAGAGGCCATGGATTGGGCTGCCATGCTTGCCAGAATGTATCAGAGATATTTCGAGAAAAAAGGCTGGATTTATGAGGTGACAGATGAAATAGCCGGGGAGGAGGCAGGTTTTAAGGAATTTTCTATGATAGTTCATGAACCTTTAGCTTACGGATATTTAAAAGGGGAAAGGGGAACACACAGGTTAGTTCGCCAATCTCCTTTTAATGCCGATAACTTAAGACAAACCTCCTTTGCACTGGTTGAGATTTTACCGGTTATTGAAAATCCCCAAGAAGTGGAAATAAATGAGGCAGACTTGGAATTTTCCGCATTCAGATCAGGCGGAGCTGGAGGACAAAATGTTAATAAGGTTTCTACAGCTGTAAGACTCAAGCATACCCCATCGGGGATTACTGTAACATGTCAGACTGAACGTTCTCAACTGCAAAACAGAGAGAATGCTTTAAAAATGTTAAAAGGTAAGCTTTGGCTTTTGAAAAAAGAAGAAATGGAAAGTGAGGAAAAGCAAATAAAAGGTAGCGCCACTCAGGCTTCTTGGGGAACGCAAATCAGATCTTATGTTTTACATCCCTATCATATGGTGAAAGATCTTCGAACTAATGTGGAAACCTCTGATACAGAGAGTGTTTTAGATGGAGATTTAGACCAATTTTTAGAGGCTGAAGTGAGGCGCCTACATTAAATAGCTGGACAAATAAACTTTTTTTCTGTTATGATAAATAAACTATGGAAGAAAAAACTACACAAAGTAGTTCCGGCAGAATTAAATTAATGCATTTTGCCTCGGAGAATCCCCTCAAACTTTTTCTCATTGTGGTAGGCGTGACATTAGTTTTGGGAAGCATTACCGGATATATAATTTCTGGAAATTCTACTCCAGGTGGAGTAGGGGAACTCACCACCCCCAAAACAGCCAGTCAAGATACCAGGACTTTTAGAGATTTTGCCGAAGGTGTCATTAAACCCCGTCCTACACCAAAAGATCCCACCCAATATTATGAAGGAACACATACTTTAGAAAGAGAAGGAGCTGTACCGGTGGCTCTGACTTCATCTGTGGTTGATTTGTCTAAATTTGAAGGGAAAAAGGTAAAAGTTTTTGGCGAAACCCAGAAAGCACTTGAAGCAGGCTGGCTGATGGATGTAGGTAAGGTAGAAGAGTTAGAGTAGTCGACAGTCTTCATTCTTCAGCTTTCAGCTTTTTTAATCCTGTCTGACGACTGACGTCTGATGACTGATAGCTATGATTACCTTTGAAAATGTTAATAAAAAATTCGGTTCAACCCAAGCCCTAGATGATGTTTCATTTGAGATTAAGCAGGGAGAGTTCGTTTTTATAGTTGGACCATCCGGTGCCGGCAAATCTACACTTCTTAAGATTATCACTCGTGAAGCCTTGCCCAATTCCGGCAAGATTTTGGTTGGTAATCAAGACATCATCAAGATGAAAACTAATGATATTCCTAAATTAAGAAGGAAGATTGGTTTTGTTTTTCAGGATTTTAAACTGTTGGATGATAGGACTGTTTTTGAAAATGTAGCTTTAACATTGGAAGTTTTGGGCAAAACGGATGAGGAAATTTCCAAAATGGTAGAACATACGCTTAAACTGGTGGAAATTTGGCCGCAGAGAAATCTTTTTCCCAGACAGCTGTCCGGGGGAGAAGCCCAAAGGTCAGCTATTGCCAGGGCGGTCGTTTCCAAACCGGACATAGTTTTGGCAGATGAACCAACCGGAGATCTTGATCCTAAAACTGCCTGGGGAGTAATTCAGCTGCTTAACGAAATTAACTCTTGGGGTACCACGGTGATTATGGCCACCCACAATCAGGAGATAGTGAATACTTTAAAAAGAAGAGTTTTGATTCTAAAAAACGGCAAGATCACCTCCGATACAAAAGAAGGGAGATATGAAGTTAAATAGATGAATAGATCAATAGATTATGCCAAAAAGAATATCCGCAGAACTCCTTATCAGGCTATTGCCGCATCCATGGTAATGTTTATGACCTTTTTTGCTCTGCTCACTTTTTCCATTTTGGCGTTGGGATTTCAATCAGCTTTGCAATTTTTTGAATCCAAGCCGCAGGTGATCGCCTTTTTTAAAGAAGGTACCACTCAAAGAGATGTGAGTGCTTTAGAAAATGCTTTAAAACAAGAACCAACTGTATCAAATGTAAAATATGTTTCCAAAGAAGATGCTTTAGCTATTTATCATGAAAAAAACAAAGATGACCCTGCCCTTTTAGAGTTGGTTACACCGGATATTTTACCCTCATCTTTGGAAATATCAGCCAAAAACCCGGAAGATTTATCTGCGCTGGCTCAAATCTTAAAAAAGGAACCGGCCATTGATGATGTGATTGTACCGGAGGATGTGGTACAAACACTAGCTTCAGTTACCAGAGTAATTAGAGTTGTGGGAATATCCACTGTTGGCTTTTTACTTATTTTTGCCGCTCTGGTGATTTTGATGGTGACCGGATTTAAAATTAGATTGAAAAGGAATGAAATTGAAATTATGAGACTTATTGGGGCTTCACCTTCTTTTATTAGAACGCCTTTCATTCTGGAGGGTGTATTTTATGGAGTTACAGGAGCTCTTGTTGCTTGGGTTTTTAGCTATACATTGATTTGGTATTTCACTCCCTTTATGCAAGGGTTTATTAAAGAAATTGGTTTTCTTCCAATTGATCCGATTTTGATGTTGATACTTTTGGGGATAAGTCTTGTTATCTCAATTTTTGTGGGAATGCTTGGATCATATGGAGCAGTCAGACGATATTTAAAGATATGATTTATGAAGAAGCTTATCCTGTGGGCGGTAGTTTTTATTTATTTAGCTTTAACTCCTAGCCTTTCAATTTTCAATTCTACCTATGCTTTGTCACCAGATGAGTTGACAAGGGAGCTTGAGGAAAAACAAGCGGAAATTGCCAAATTAGAATCACACCTGGCTGATGCCCGTAAACAGGAAAAAACTTTAAACTCCCAACTGGAAATTATTGATGGTCAAACAAAGGTCACCAGTTTAAAGATTGAAGAAACTAATTTAAGGATTGAGAAACTGGAAAGAGAAATAACTACCCTTTCCGGCAGGATAGACAGGATTTCCCAATCATTGGATGCCTTATCAGCCATCCTCTTAAAAAGAATAGTTCAAACTTACAAGTATAGCTCTACTTCCACCACCTTTGATTTAATTTTTTCCTCAGAAGGGGTAGCCCAACTTTTAGAAAGACTTAAATATATTCAGGTAGCACAAGCTTATGATAAGAAAAAATTATACGAACTTCATGCTACGAGAACTGCCTATGATGAGCAAAAACAGGATAAGGAAACAAGACAGCAAGAGGCGGAAAGATTAAACAAGGAGTTGGAATCTTATAAAGTGCAGCTGGCCCGGCAAAAGGCAGATAAAGAAAATCTTTTAACAATTACCAAAAATGATGAAGCCAGATATCAATCATTAATTGCTCAACTCCAGGCAGAACTTGCTTCCATTGCCCAAGCTATATCAAATGTCGGGGCCAAAATTGGGCCCGTTGGTAAAGGAGAAACGATTGCTGCTATGGGAAGTACGGGTTGCTCCACAGGACCACATCTTCACTTTGAAGTTTACGAAAATGCAGAAGTAAAAAATAATGCTATTGTCATCAAAGGAACAAATACTAGACCAAATCCAGTTAATCCCCATAATTATCTTGATAATGGCAAATTAGGTTCTCCTCTACAAGGATACCCACCTGGTGATACAATAATTACAACAGAATTTGGTGTGTACTATATTCCAAACTTCCCACCCCATACTGGTTTAGATATTGCACCAAACGGTGGAGGAGGGTTAGGCAGAGCTATTTATGCCGTGGACAAAGGGATTGCTTACTCAACATCGGCTACGTGTAGTTGCTATGTTAAGAATTCCTGTACCGGTCAAATGATGAGCGGTGGGAGTGCTATGGGTAAAGGCGTGGTTATAGATCATGAAAATGGCATAGTTACCCTTTATTGGCATATACTATAAGTGTGGTGATAGTAAAGATTATCGGACTGATAATTTTCCTTTTTGTATCATTCTTCATACCGAAAAGTATTTTAGCCTCATCTGTAGTTTTAAATGAGTTCATGGTTCATCCTTCATCAGGTAATGACTGGATTGAACTTTATAATACAACATCTAATAATTTAGACATCAATGGTTGGTCTTTTGTTGATAGTACATCTAAGATCAAAGACTTGAATGGGATAATAGAGGCTGGCGGATTTTTAGTATTTGAGGTCACTAATAGGTTAAATAATGGAAGAGATGAAATTTTTCTCAAAGATACTTCAGATACAATAATAGATAACTATTCTTATTCCTCTGATCCAGGAATCGATAATTCGATTGGCAGAATTCCAGATGGAAACAACTGGACTAACGGGATCTCTCCCACAAAAGGTTTGTCAAATGGAAATACAGAACCTAATGCTTCTCCAACCCAGACCCCGACTTCTGCTCCATCATCCACTCCCACACCAACCCCCGTTTCCTCAGCTTCATCATCTGATTTTTCCATCAGTGGAGTGCCATCTCAGATTAATTCGGATCAATCATTTAGTGTGTCAATTAATTTATCGATACCTTCTAAACCGGATACAGAATATTTTTTAACCGGAGCTTTTAAGAGTGTTGAGGGAAGTAGGTATTTTGGGTTGACTAAAACTGACTCTGGTTGGGTAGAATATAGCACTAGTAGCTCCAATCGATATAAATTAACCACAAACAATTCTGGTAGTTGGCAGGGAGATCTGGAAGTTAAACCCGACCCAAATGATTCAAACTATAAAGGCTCAGGAGATTATATTTTTAAAGTGGGTAGATATACCTCAACTGGTTCTACTCCAACCTGGAGTAATGAAGTTACTATAAAGATTACTGGAGATAAAAGTGAAGATAATGAGCAGTCTCAATCGGAAACAGATGAGAGGAATGAAGAAGCTGATACTTCATCAACATCAACAAATAGTTTTAACAATGCTTCAGTAGTCAGATCTCGTTCACAGGGTTCTTCATCCGATATTGATTATCAGATTGCCACTGTAGCCGGGGTGAGCGAAACCGCCCCTCAGATGGTAGAATCTTTTAGTAAAAATAATATTAATTGGATTTTGTGGTCGGGGTTTGGCTTTATTATTTTAGGCGGGGGGATATTTTCTTACACTTATTTTTTTAAATACAGAAGGATCAAAAAAATCAGTTTATGAAAAGATATATCAGTCATTCTGAGAAAGATACAAAAAGGATTGCCAAAAATATAGCCCAAAATTTGGGGAAGATCCATGTAATTGGTTTGAGTGGAGAGTTGGGAGCAGGTAAAACTGTTTTTGCTCAAGGATTTGCTAAAGGATTGGGTATAAATGAGAAAATTATCTCTCCCACCTTTGTGTTAATAAGGCAACACAAAATTCCAATTTCAGATAAAACTTTATATCATATAGATCTTTACAGAATGGAAAATACTGCCGATATCAAACAGCTGGGCCTGATAGATCTAATGGATGATCCCCGTAGCATAGTATTAATAGAATGGGTGGAGAAAATAAAAAAGATTTTACCAAACGATGCAATCATTATTAATATCAACAAAATAGATAAAGAAAAGAGAGAATTAATAATTAAATGATTTCTTGACGTATTTCCACTTCCAATGGTCCAACCATTTCCTTTTTGATCAATTCCAAATTATCAAAATTATCTTCCCAGGCTCTTCTCATTTTAATTCTATCAGGCTCCTTTATTAAGAATACCAATCCTGAATAATTTTGTTTTGACCCTTCAAACTTTTCCTTGTTGCTAATATATGGGGGGACATTAGGATGATAAGCATATTCAAAAGGAATATAGCCATATCTTTTTTGTCCATACCACCAAAATAAATATTGATATGGATAATCAATTACTGAGGGCAGATATGTATAAACTTTAAAATTTTTGCCACCGGCAAATGTATAAACAAAATCTATTGCCGCAATCTCATTTCTATATGATGAGGGATCCATATTAGGTTTTCCGAAATCCTTGGCAAAAAAATTAATTACATTAGTGGCGGCAAAAAAGATAATAAGACTACCAATCAAAATACCAATCAATTTGCCCCATATATTGAACTTTGCAAGTTGCATTAATAAAAATCCGGTTAAGATGATGGCAGCAGAAGTTTCTGCCCCCAGATGCCAGGGGTTAACAGAAACCGGTATAAAAAGAAATATGATAAAGGGTATAAAAATAAAACTTAAACAAATCATAACTATTTCATTTTTTTGTTTACCTTTTACGAATTTTATTAATGCGGGAATAAACAAAAGAATAATTGTTAAACTGAGAGTTCGATGATTCATTAAGGTGGCAGAGAAAACATCGACAAAACTTCTAGTAAGTGATTGCAGCCGCAAAGAAATATTATATGAAGATTCTGGTTGGTTAGCTAAATAATTAATAACGGATTTAGTCATTAAGAAATCATGTCTTATATCAAAAAGAATTTGCGGTAAAAACAAAAGGATAAAAAATAGAGAACCTAGCCAAAAAATTCTGCTTCTAAAGTAGTGGAATTTTTTGTTGAGAAGTATTGACGCCGTAATAATTAGGGGTACAAAAATTCCAAAGTTCATTTCAAAGTTAAAAAATAATCCCCCCAGGAAAAAACTCGATATAGAATAAATTAATTTATTAGTTTTTAAATATTTATATATAAGGAAAATGAGTAAAGGGGAAGTAAGTGTGACGGGGTTGGGATTGAAAGCATAGACAGTAGCAAGAGAAATATAGTCAGAGGCAATCCAAAGAAGCCCAATGGGAATAATTAATATTTTGTTAAACTCTGAAACCAGTTTCAGTAAAAAATAACCACCAATTGCCCAAAGCACAAATTGCAGGATAATAGTGGAGTATGGATGACCATCAGAGAAGATGTAAGGAATGGCCAATAGATAATACCAGGCTGGGCCATTAAATAATCCTTCAATGGCGGAGGTTGGTCCGGTTAATCTTAATTTTTTAAGTTCCACCATCTCTCTAACATCCACCAGATCCCGTCCGTTATCCATATTAAAAAGAAAATTACCGTTTGCTGTTAAGAATAATTTAAAGATAATTCCTAACAAGAGAATAATTATGATAAATAAATTAATATTTTTACTCATGTAAAGGCGCTCTTTTCTGCAGTTTAAGTGAGTTGTAATTTGTCTCAGTGATCAGCTCGGTTTTGCTATCTTCGGTTTGGATTTCTTCCACAAAAAATCTGGATGGTATTCCTTCCGGCGGTTCAATAATAAAGAATGATTCTGCCAATGGTTTCTGTGTTTTTGGCAGGGAATTTTCTCCCAACTGTCCTACTGGGTCTCTGCCATAAAATGAAGGGACATAACCATAATTTTTTTGTCCGTACCAGGAATATAGATAGGCCCAGGTGGTATTAGTCCAAAGAGGCAGGGTTAAGGTATTTATGGAAAATGGCTGGCCAATACTCTGCCGGTAAGTCTCATCAATTAAACTTAGCTGATTTTTTAAATTCATATCTTGTGGTATTACCAGTATAATCTCTCCCTGGGGAGCAATTTTAAAAATCATATACAGGTTGGACAATATCATAATTAAGATAAGACCAAAAGTAAGAGAGCGATTTATCCTAAGAAAATTTTGCAAAAGAATACAAACTCCTAAGATTGCCGGGGTCACTATTCCTACCATAGTATAGGTGGCATTTTGTCCACCGAATAAAAAGATGGGAAAATTTGACAATAGGCAAAAAAGAATAAACCCATAAATGTTATTGATGGATTTCTTTTGTGAAATAAATTTAATAAGTATTATTAAAACAATTAACCCCAAGATTCCTCCTAAAAAAATATTGGAAGGAAAAAAATTGTTTGTGAATAAATTAGCAAACCGGTCAATGTAATTTAACAATAAATCGCTAAACTTGATACGGAAATTAATATCTGCGCTTTGAGAAATATTTGAGAAACCATTAAATATTTGGTTTATGGTATTAAATTTAATGGCTGAAATAATGAAAGTAATTAAAATTAATGAGGAAATAAGGATAGAGGTAAATAATTGCTGAAGGCTGACTTTTATATTAAAGATAAATTTAAAAGCAATTATGGCAAAAAATAAGAATAATGTAAAAAGTTCCATTTGTACAGAAAGCGAGGCAAAAACTGAAGTAAGAGGCAGGCCCCACCGCTCACCTTTTTGCCACCTCCTTAAGAAATAAAAAAACCAAGCGGCAGTAAAAATTACGGGGGAGGGGTTAGATAGCCACGGGCCATATTGGGTGGCCTCAAAAGAGATCGCAAAAAGAAAAGCAGCCAAATATGCCCAAGTGATAGATTTAAATAAATCTTTTGTCAAAAGAAAAATGGGAATAATTGATAAAGAACTAATCAAAGATAAAAAAATGGCAGCTACCCTTGGGTCTCCGCCGCTTAAACCATAAGGAATGCTTAGCAGGTAATAATAACCCACTCCGCTAAAAAGCCCATCTGTTGTTGTAGGGGGTCCTTGGATTTTTAAATCTCCCTGCCAGATTGCCAAAGCTTGATATGCATCCCGGGCCATATCATAGTGAAAAGAAAGACCACCATCAAAAATAAAAAATATTCTTAAAATAAATGCCAAAATTATAAAAACGATGATGCCTTTATTCATTTTAAAGAAATAACGTCTTAAGAGTAGTGTACTTTGATAATTATTTCAAGTAAAATTAACTCATTAATGAAACTTCTCGTTACTGGAGGTGCCGGTTTTATTGGATCTAACTTCATCCATTATCGGTTAAAAAATCATCCGAATGATCAAATAGTTAATCTGGATGTACTAACTTATGCCGGGCATTTGGAGTCTCTAAAAGATTTAGCAGGCAATGAGAACTATCAATTTATTAAGGGTGATATCACCAACTCCGAAGATGTCAAAAAGGGGATGGAGGGAGTAGAGACAGTAGTTCATTTTGCTGCCGAATCACATGTTGATCGCTCCATTGTTGACCCATTAATTTTTGTTAAAACTAATGTTCTGGGGACTGCCCAACTTTTGGAAGCGGCTTTAGATAATAAAGTGAAACGATTTCATCATGTTTCAAGCGATGAAGTTTATGGACATTTAGGACCAGAGGATGCTGCCTTTACTGAGAATACTCCTTATCATCCACGAACACCTTATTCTGCTTCCAAAGCAGGATCAGATCATCTGGTTAGAGCCTATTTTGAAACTTATGGTCTGCCGGTTACCATTACTAATTGTGCTAATAATTTTGGCCCCTTTCAAGATCCGGAAAAATTAATTCCCCGCTTTATTACCAATTTATTAATGGGTAAAAAAGTGCCACTTATGGGCAAAGGGGAAAATATCAGAGAATGGTTGCATACCGAAGATCATTCAAAAGCTATTGATTTGGTTTTGCAAAAGGGAAGGTTGGGGGAAACATATTTAATTCAAGGAGAAGAAAAAACTAATCTGGAAATAACCCGGATGCTTCTTAAAATTTTGGGGATGGGTGAGGATATGATTGAATATGTTGAAGAGAGACTTGGTCATGATTTCAGATATGCTAATGATGGGTCTAAATTAAAAGCTTTGGGTTGGGAAAAGGAACACAGTCTGGAAAAAGATTTAAAAGAGGTTGTCAGCTGGTATAAAGAGAATGAGTGGTGGTGGAAGCCGTTAAAGCATGGAAGACCTAATATTGACAGGAAGGTGCAAAAAGCATATGAACCAATACATTAAAACTACTTCAATACCAGGCCTCTTAATTTTGGGAAGGCCGATATTTAAAGATGAGAGAGGTTTTTTCAGAGAGATATTCCGTCAAAATGAATTGGCAGAAATGACTGGTATGAAATTTGAGACTTTACAGGTGAATCATTCTCACTCAGAAGCGAAAGTTTTAAGAGGGATCCATGCTGAAAGATGGAATAAAATTGTCTATCCTTTAAACGGGGTAGTTTTTGTGGCGATTGTAGATATTAGAGAGAATACAGAAACTTTTGGTAAAGTGGAAACCTTTACTATAAATAACGAAAACAGATTCGGTCTTTTCATCCCCAATGGGTTGGCAAATTCTCTATGTGTTATTTCTGATGTAGCAGTTGATTATATCTATTTAGTGGATCAATACTATGATGGTACAGATACCAGAGCAATTGCCTGGGATGATCCGGACCTTAAAATTGATTGGCCAATAAAAAATCCGATAATTTCAGAAAGGGATCGGAATAATCCAAAATTAAGGGAGTTATTTCCGGAGAAATTCAAATGAAAGAAAAAGTATTAATCTTTGGGGGCAGTGGTCTGGTAGGCTCTCGACTTATTAAGTTACATGGTCAAAAATTTGATATCAAATCTCCAGATATGGATCAGGTAAATATTCTCAAAGAAGACCAAGTGCTAGAAATATTAAAAGATTTTGCACCAGATGTGGTTATTAATTTCGCGGCTTTTACAGATGTACAAGGAGCAGAGGAGCAAAAAGGTGACAAGGATGGTTTATGTTATAAGCTTAATGTAGTGGGAGCAAAAAATGTGGCAAAGGCATGTCAAAGTTATAAAACCCATCTAATACATATTTCTACTGACTATGTATTTGATGGGGTAAAGGCTGTTGCACCCTATGTGGAAGAAGATACTCCAAATCCGCATAATTGGTATGGACAAACAAAATATGAGGGGGAAGAAGAGGTGATAGAAAGCGGATGCTCATCTATCATTGTTCGTATTTCCATGCCGTTTTCTTCCCACTTTGACTTAAAACAAGATATTGCCAGAATTTTCTTAAGTCAGCTTAGAGATGGGAAGGAGATTTTTGCCATCACGGATCAAAAAATCACTCCTGTTTTGGTGGATGATGTGGCCAATGCTTTATATGCCTTAATCCAAAAAGGGTCGGAGGGAATATATCATGTAGTATCTACAACCTGGACTACACCATTTGATTTTGCTACCCTAATTGCTAAATCTTTTAATCTGGATCAAGCTTTGATAAAATCCACTACTTTAGATGAATATAATAGAGAAAAGCAAGTCAGAATCTTAAGATATTCCTGGCTTGATCCGGCTAAATTCATTGGAGAATTTGGAGATGATATACTGCATTCTACCGAGGAAAGTATAGAAATATTTAAAAATCAACAACTTGACCGATTTAATCGGAGTTGACGAAGTAAGTCACAATCATATATAGTTTGAAAAATATGGCAAATAAAAAAAGAGCATTTATAACCGGAATTTCCGGGCAGGATGGTTCATATTTAACAGAATTTCTTTTAGATAAAGGGTATGAAGTGGCAGGGTTGATGAGAAGAAATGCGGTGGGAGAGCTGGGCAACATCAAACATGTCAGAGATGAAATCAAAATTTATTATGGCGATTTAACTTCACCGGAATCTATTGCCTTGGCCTTAGTTGATTTTAAGCCGGATGAAGTCTATAACTTGGCTTCTATGTCTTCTCCTTTAGGTTCTTTCTCTGATAAATTGGGTTCAATTCTGATAACAGGGGTGGGAGCATTGCATGTTTTTGAAAGGGCAAAACAGATAGTACCGGATGCCAAAGTTTATCAAGCTTCTACCTCTGAGATGTTTGGTGCTCCAAGTCAGGTACCGCAAAATGAAGGTACTCCATTCAATCCCACCAATCCTTATGCCGTAGCTAAAGAATATGCTCACCGGATGGCTGTTATTTCCAGAAAAGATAGCAAAGACCCTCAATTTATATCTTGCGGAATTTTATTTAATCATGAAAGTCCCAGAAGAGGCATAAATTTTGTCACCAGAAAGATTTCAGTTGCTGTTGCCTGTATTAAAAATAAAAAGAAAGAAGGCATACCGCTTAATGAAATTGGTGAACCTATTGTCCAGAATAATAAATTAAAATTAGGAGATTTGGAGGCCAAAAGGGACTGGGGTTATGCACCTGATTATGTAGAGGCGATGTGGTTGATGCTACAGGAAGATTCGGCGGATGATTTTGTTATTGCTACCGGCGAGACCCATACAGTCAAAGAATTTGCCGAAGAGGCTTTTAAAGTTGTCGGTTTGGACTGGAAAGATTATGTTGAGAGTGATCCTCATTTTGTTCCACCTGTTCAGACAGGACCCCTTATGGGTGATGCCTCGAAAGCCAAAAAAATATTAGGATGGGAGCCAAAAACTAAATTCAAAAAATTGGTTGAGATAATGGTCAATGCCGATCTTGCTAAGTTCTCCTAGTTTCCATTACAATCGAACAACAATGAAAAGAGTGGTGGTAGTTTTGCCAACCTTTAATGAGGGGGCAAATATTGAGTCCAGCATCAAAAAAGTTTTGGAACAAGAAAAATATTTGGATGGTTTTGAAATTCATGTTCTAGTGGCGGATGATATTAGAACAGTTGATGATACCGAAGCGATTGTTAAAAGAATAAGTAAGAAAAACAGTAGAGTTCATTTTTTAAAAGTTAAACCTGGGTTGGGGGTAGCCTTGATTACTGCTCATCAGTATTCTCTTAAAAATCTTAAGCCGGATATTATGACTCAACTTGATGCAGACGGCCAGGTAGTTCCTAATGTTTTGATAGGATTGGTAAAAACTATTGAGGAAGGATATGATTTGGCCATTGGCTCCAGATTTGTAGAAGGAGGAAGGAATCAACTTAGTTTCGGAAGAAGACTTTTTACTTATGGAGCATCCCTTTTTTGTCGAATAATGATGGGACCGTTCAACATAAAAGAGTTTACCAACTCCGCCAGAGCCTTTACCCCCGCCCTTTTTAAAAGGTTAAATTTGGAAAGACTTCCCTGGAAAGAACAAACATTTATAGTACAACCGGCTTTTTTGCATGAGGCAATTTTAGCAGGTGCAAAATATAAGGAAGTGCCATTGGTTTTTAAAAACAGGCTGGAAGGATATTCCAAAAATAAAGTTTTTAATTATACCTATGATGTGGTTACTTATACAATTGATGCCAGACTCAATAGCTTAGGATTTAAATTCCCAATCTACCATATAAGCAGAAGAGCTAAAACCCCGGTAAAGTTTGGTATGGTTGGTTTTACCGGAACAGTAGTAGACTTTATTTTTTATAAGATTTTCATTAATTACTTTGGATTGCCACCAGCCACCTCCAAGGGATTTTCAACGGAGATTGCCATCATCAATAATTTTATGCTCAATAATTTCTGGACTTTTAAATACCGAAAGACCAAAACCAATATCTGGCAGAAATTGGGAATGTTTAATTTAGTTAGCTTAGGAGGATTAATCATGGGCGTTTTGATTGTTAAATTTTTGCATACTTCTTATGGTGATGGATTTATAGAAGTATTAGGAAGACCGATTGCCTACAATAACTTTTACTTCTTTGCCACCATCCCTTTTGTTATGACATGGAATTTTTTAATGAACCACTTTTTTACCTGGAGAAATGAAAAGGATTAATCAAAAAGTTCAATATTTGGTATTGGGGCGGTATTTGAAAGAATAAAGTTTTGGGCATAAAGATAAATTGCTACTAATATAATAGGTAGGATTATTTTGAATTCTTTGCTCGTTAAAACTTTTTCAAATGCTATTAAGACAAAGGGAGTTATAGGTAAAACATAGCGGCTGATGTCACGATGAGCAATTAATATTGAAGCCAAAAGATATGTTAAGACAAAAAAGGCCATAGGGTAGAGTTTCTGTTTCCATAGCATTATTCCACCCAAAAATCCCAGAATAAATATATAGACTATATCCTCCAGCCAGATATCCCCCACCCAAAATTGGTTAATATTAAATACCTGGAAAGGAGGCAATGTTAGGTGAATATTATCACCGCTTTTAAAATAAGCCCAAAAGTCCTGATAGGTAAGGGAATACCAGAAGAATACTGCAAGTAAGGCGAGTGGAATAAAGATAAGTAATGAGTATTTACCAATTATTCGAATAATCGAAGTAAATTGCATTTTTTGTGAGATCATTCTCCAGACTATGAAGAATCCAAAAGCAATAAAAAGTAATATTCCAGGTGGTCTGGTGATTTGGGCGGCAAATCCTGCCAAACCTGTTAAGATAATAAATAAAGCTTTGCGAGACTGTTCGAATCTCATGAAAGAATAAACGGCGGCAAGGATAAAAAAAATAAAAGTAGGTTCTGAAGATCCCACACTGTGAACAATTAACCATCTGGCAGGAAGAATTAAAAATAAAGCAGTGAGAATTAAGGGATGAGAACTTAGACGAAAATCCTTTACTAAAAGATAAAATACCCAGGCAGCCAAAACAGTTGAGCCAACAGATAACAAAAGCATTGATTTTAGAAATCCTAATACTGGTGCAAACAAGGCAATCAGTATGGAATATCCGGGGAAATGGGAAGCAAAATAATTGGCAGGAAGAAGTTGTGGTACGGAAGCAATTAAGTTTGGGTCGTACCAAGTTTTGGCAATAATAACATATTCCAATCCGTCAAAGTTTCTATAAATGGTGGCAAAGCCATTGGAAAAATTTAGTCCCCAGAAGGAAGGCAAAGCCAAAAGATGGGGCAGCCAAATAAGAAAGGTAACTCCAATGGTTAAAAAAGCAATTATGAGGAAATCTTTCGTTGTCTTGTGCATAATTTGATGTTAGCATATTAGCATGTCCATTAAAAATCTATCAGTCTTTTTCCCGCTTTATAATGAGGAAGGGAACGTGGTAGAAGATGTAAAAAGAGCAGTCAAAGTTCTGGAAAAGTTAAATTTGGAATATGAAATTATTCTGATTAATGATGGCTCAAATGATAGAACAGGTGAGGTTTCTGAAAGATTAGTGAAAGAAAATAAAAGAGTTAGGGTAATACATCATAAAACCAATTTAGGCTATGGAGAGGCTCTAAAGTCCGGTTTTTATAATGCCAAATATGACGTTATTGTTTATACGGATGGTGATGGTCAATTTGATTTTGCCGAGGTGGAAAAATTCTTAGAAAAAATTGAAGACCATGATTTGGTCTTAGGTTACAGAATCAAAAGACAGGACCCCTTTTTTAGAATAGTTTTTAAAAAAGGCTGGAAGCTATCTCTTTTAATTTTTTTTGGATTAACTTTTAAGGATGTTGATTGCGGGTTTAAGATGGTGACTCGCAAATTTTTGGAAAATATTCCTCATCTGGAGTCTACCAGGGGTGCCATGATTAATGCAGAGCTTGCCATTAAAGCCAAAAAAGGTGGATTTAAAGTTACCCAAGTGGGAGTGAATCACTATCCTCGTCTTTCCGGTAAACCAACAGGAGCCAGCGTGAACGTAATTTTAAGATCTTATTTTGATCTATTAAGGTTGTGGTGGAAGCTAAAAGATCAAAAAATTTTATTCATTTTGCTGCTTATGGTTTTAACACTGGCAGCTTTTTTAAGATTCTATAGATTGGAGGAGTATATGACCTTTTTAGGAGATGAGGGCAGAGATGCCATTATTGTTAAAGATATTTTGACCGGAGTTAATTTCCCTCTGATCGGTCCACCTACCTCAGTTGGCAACATCTATCTGGGTCCTCTTTATTACTATATGATGGCTATTCCCATGGGAATATTTTGGCTAAATCCTGTAGCAGCAGCGGGGATGAATGCTTTGATTGGGGTGTTAACTGTGGGACTAATTTATTATTTAGGGAAAGTTTGGTTTACTAGGGTAGCGGCTCTGATCGCTGCCTTTCTTTATACCATCTCTCCTGTGACCATTACTTATTCCCGCTCTTCCTGGAACCCCAATCCAGCTCCTTTTTTTGCTTTGATCGCAATTTTTGGACTTTATAAAATGCACAAAAGTGGTAACTTTTTGTGGCTTATTTTAGTGGGAGTATCTTTTGCCGTTGCTTTACAGATGCATTACCTGGCGCTTATTTTAATCCCCATCGGAGGAATTTTATATTTTCATGAAATTTTATACAGATTGTCTAAAAAACAATATTTTAAAAATTTAGTTTCCGGAACTATCATAGGGATTTTGGTATTTTTTCTGATGATGTCCCCACTTTTTATATTCGATCTAAAACATGATTTTTTAAATTATAAAGCTGTAACCCATCTACTTACTCAAAGTAATACTGTGGAACCAAACCCCCTGATGAGTCTAGTTCGGGTGCCGCAATTGTTTAGTCAAAATTTAGTCTCAAGATATGTGACAGCAGAAAATACTGTGATCACTTTTTCGATAGTTATTTTAGTCGTATTTATTCTTTTCTATGAGTTGCTCAAATGGTTTAAAACCAAAATAATTAACTGGCCTATCTTGGCTCTTTTCGTATGGATGTTTGTTGGTCTCTTGGGCCTTTCTTTCTATAATCAGGATATATATGATCATTATTTGGGCTTTCTAAATCCGACGATATTTTTATTAATCGGTTATTCATCTGCTAAAGTACTCAAATTAAAAATTGATAAGTGGATAACGATTGTTCTAGTATCAGTTCTTCTTACTTCGCTTACTTTATTGAACTTGGAAAAAAATCCTCTGAAGTTTTCTCCCAATAATCAGCTTAAAAGAACTCAAGAGGTAGCTAAGTTTGTTATTAATCAGACAGAGGGCCAGCCTTTCAATTTTGCTCTTCTTTCAGAAAATAATTACGACTCAGCCTATCAGTTTTATCTGGATCAGTGTGGTCAAAAACCCAAAGTACTTCCTTTTGAAAAAACAGAACAACTGTTTGTGGTTTGTGAAGATAAAGTTTGCGATCCTATCTACAGTCCCAAACATGAGATTGCTGCTTTTGGCTGGACTATGGTTGAAAAAATGTGGGAAGTGGAAAGATTGAGAGTTTATAAATTAGTTCATAATCCGGAGGAGAATCAGTAATATGTCATTCCTGCGGAAGCAGGAATCTATACTAATAATTATTTATGGATCCCGTATCAAGTACGGGATGACAAAGGAAACTTATGAATAGCACTAAATTATCGGTGGTAATACCCTCATATAATGAGTCGGAAAACTTGAAAAAAGGAGTATTGGATGAGATTGAGGATTATTTGGAAAGGAGTGGACTGGAATATGAGGTAGTGATTGTTGATGATGGTTCAGATGATGGCAGTAAGGAATTTGTTAAAAACTATATTTCAAAAAATACTAAATTTAAATTGATTGAAAATGCTCATGGGGGCAAAGCTATGGCGGTAATGACCGGGATGGAAAAAGCTTTGGGAGAAATTGTACTTTTTACTGATATGGATCAAGCTACTCCCATTGATCAACTGGATAAATTTATTCCCAAATTTTCCGCCAAAGGCGGACCAGCCTCTGGCTGGGATATAGTGATTGGCTCCAGAGCCGGCAGAAAAGGAGCGCCCTTTTTTAGAAAGCTTGCGGCATGGGGATTCTCTCTACTGCAAAAAATTATCTTAGGGTTGCCCTTCAAAGATACCCAGTGTGGTTTTAAATCTTTTAATAAAAAATCAATTGATAAGATTATCCCTAAAATTAAAAAAGAATGGGGAGTGGTGCATTTTAAGGGAGGGGCAGTAAATGCCGGATTTGATGTGGAACTTTTATATTTGGCCAAAAAATATGGTTTTAAAATTGCCGAAGTGGACGTGGAGTGGAAGTATGTAGATACGGAAAGAGTACAGGTAATAAAAGATGCCGCCGCAGCCATCTATGATATGTTTAGAATCAGAATAAATGATTTAAGAGGAAAGTACGGGCGGTAATTTTTCATTTTTTGGAATAAATTTTATGGAAAGAGAATTAACACAGTGTCTGGTATTTTTTTCTGTCATATTCTCCCCCTTAAATTCATGACCTAAGTGAGCTCCACAATTGGCACACTGAATTTCAGTTCTTACCCCATCAGCATCAAGGATTCTTTTTAAAGAGTTTGGATACTCCTCATCAAATGAGGGCCAGCCGCATTTTGCATCAAATTTGGTTTCTGATGAAAAAAGCGGAGCATTACACTTTCTGCAGATAAAAGTTCCATCCTCATAAAAGCTATCATATTCTCCGGAAAACGGAGTCTCAGTCCCTTTTCCCTCAATAATATCTTCTTCCTGAGGAGTTAGTTTGTTATATCGCGAATGCGATACAAGAAGTTCGCGATGTAATCGTGAACGATTATACGGCATGGTTACATTATAACTTCTTTTGTGCTTTAATATGGGAAGAACATTACCGAAAAAATAAATTTGATGTAAACAAAATAAGCCCGTTATAAACAGTCTTGATTTTTTCGTAAACTCAAAAAATAAGCCCCCTATAAGCTAGGTGAGTTTCCTCACGCAAGGCATGAAGCCTGCTTTCACTTATAGAGAGCTCGAATACATTCTTATAATACCACTTTTTAAGAAATATCAGTATATACCAAATAAATAACCTCAAGGTGATATATTTAGCCCTCCTTGACAAGTATTATATCGATAACTAACTATACCCTAGCCCTTAGTCCCTACCCATACTTCCGAAACTTTAGAACGAGGGTATCTCAAAACATGACTTTTTGCTAAAATAAGCCATGAATGTTTACCCTGAGCATAGTCGAAGTGCTATAGTACTGAGTGTCATCGAAGTATGCTTTAATATGGGAAGAAAATATGAGTTTAAATGAAGCAGATACAAGAGCAAAATTAATAACTACAGTCTTAACGCTTGTTGTAGGTGTAGGCAGTTTAATACACTTCTTGGAAGGTAATAATATAGACGATGAGCCCGTTAAAATACCATTCACACCAACCTATACAATAACAAACTCAAGTTTTATTGGTACTGCCAGTACTACTACAACTACTTTGTAAATTAAAAATATGGAACAGACAAAACAAAAAATTAAAGAGCTTATCGATAAGTATATACAAGTTAAAGATTCTGGAAAATTAAAAAGTTATAGTGAAGAAGATACAAAAAAGGGTTTCATTGAACCTTTATTCGAAATTCTTGGATGGAATATAGGAAATAAGAACGAAGTTTCAACATATATAAGATAGATCATTCAGATAGAAAGCAGGGAGAAGATTATAATAATCTCTCATTATATGCGAAAAAAATGTTGGATATTTATAGAAATCTTCATAATGAAACTGAAGACTCAAATAAATGGCAAGGATTGAAAGATGAAATAGAAAAACTTGATAAAAAAATTGATGAAGAAGTTTATAAACTCTACGGCCTAACGCCGGAAGAAATTGCAATTATGGAAGAAGGTTTAAAGTAGCTCTTCGTATCTTGACTTTCGGGTAATTTTTGGGGTAATGTAAATCAATGGATGCAAAATTAGTTGTTTTTGAAGGCAAGAAAATCCGCAGGCAATGGGATAAGAAGACCGAGAAATGGTTCTTCTCGGTGGTGGATGTAATTCAGATTCTCACTGATAGTACTATACCCCGAAGATACTGGTCCGATCTGAAAAACAAACTTATTCAGGAAGGAAGCGAGGTGTACGAAAAAATCGTACAACTGAAACTCGAATCACCGGACGGGAAAAAATATTTGACTGATGTTGCTGATGTAGAAACGCTCCTCAGACTTATCCAGTCTGTACCAAGTCCAAAAGCAGAACCAATTAAACTTTGGCTTGCGAAAGTAGGATATGAGAGGTTGCAAGAAATAGCCGATCCAGAAAAATCCATAAACAGAGGAAGAACAAATTGGCAGAAATTAGGCAGAAGCCAGAAATGGATTCAGCAAAGAATGATGGGTCAGGAAACCAGAAATAAGCTTACGGATTACTGGAAAACCCATGACGTCAAGAAAGAGAATGAGTATGCAATTTTAACAAATATTATTCATCAGGAATGGAGTGATTTATCAGTTAAAGACCATAAGAACTTAAAAGGGTTAAAAACAGAGAACCTGCGCGACCATATGACGGAGGCAGAACTCATCTTTACGGCACTGGCAGAATTATCAACCAGGCAGATTGCTGAAAATATGCAAACAAAGGGCTTGGAGAAAAATAAAATTCCGGCCAAAAAAGGCGGACGGATTGCTAAAAATGCCAGACTGGAATTGGAACAAAGAAGCGGTAAAAAAGTTGTTTCAGGAGAAAATTTTAAGCTACCAGGAAAAAGCAAACCTAAAAAGTTACAATAAACTTATGTCTCAATATTACAATCCAAATCGTAAGAGAAATTTATATGATAAGGATTCAAGCTTTACAAATTATTTATGAATAAAATCTTTTTAGATATAGAAACAATTCCTGCTCATGAGAATAACCATGAACTCCTGCGTGAAATCCACCGCAAAAACACAGAGAAAAATTCAAGGATAGAAAAAGACTTTAAAAAATATTTAGCCCAAACTTCTTTTGATGGCGGGTTTGGTCAGATAGTCTGTATCTGTTATTCGATAAATGATGAGGCTATTGAAACATTAACTGGAAATGAAACTGAGATACTTCAAAAGTTTTGGAAAGTTGCAAAAGATATAGATTTGTTTATTGGGTTTAACATAATGGAGTTTGACTTGAGATTTATTTATCAAAGATCGATTGTGTTAAAAGTAAAACCAACAAAAGTTTTGAATTTTGCAAGATACAGAAATGATCCTATATATGACATTATGCACGAATGGAAAAGATGGAATATGACAACTTCTATCTCCTTGGATACACTTGCAAAGATCCTTGGATTGCCCACCTCAAAAGATGGTGGTATTGAAGGGAAAGATGTAGCCCAAGCATACAAAGACGGAAGGATTGAAGAAATTTGTGAATATTGTGAGAGAGACGTCGAACTCACCAGAAAAATCTATAAAAGAATGATGTTTGAGTAAATAGCGAAAACCTTTACACACCTTGGAGGTGTGCAGAATAGTAAACTCTACGGCCTAACGCCGGAAGGACGTCAAACCAAGTCAGACTTGGTCAAACTTGGTAGTCGAGTTTGACTCGACACATTGGGATTTTAGACGAGATGGTATAATCAAACCCATGATTATTACCAAAACAGTTCCCTTTACAAAGGATGAGATTAAAAAACTTCTTGAGGTATTTGATATTTATATAAAGACGGTTATAGATATTAAGAAAAAAATCTGTTCTGCTGGATGCGACAGACATTTTGAATCAGAAGAGATACTATTAGAAAATGGATCAAAGCAATCCAATATTTGGGGCGGAGGGATAGATTTAGAAACTAAGCTAATAGATTATAATTCTTTTATCAATATCAGGCCCAATGACAACAATACCAGTAATGAGATACAGGATGCTAATATAAGAGAGCAGTATAAAAAACTAACAGAGTATTTCTTTCAGGAGATTATATGAACAGAACAAAATTAGCAATTGAGTCTTTATCTATGGATTTAAAAAGGGTAGCCTTAGGTTATCATAGAGGATCTGATAATATGGCCAGGCGTTTTACAGAGGAGGCAATAAAAAGGAATGAGGAGATTGAAATATCAGAAGTAAAACTTTATCTTAAAAAGTTTATTAAATCCTTACCTAAAATATTAAACCAAAAAGATAAACAAAAATTAGCAGAAGATGTTCTGACTTACAGTGTAATCTTCCAAAATTATACTACCACCCAATTTCCGTGAGATTTTATCAACTATATAATGAGCTTATGGTTGATATTTCCCCAGAAAAATTTCAGCAATTAAATGTTTATTTGTTTCAAAGTTATTTTTGACTTCATAATTTAGCCTTGATATAATCTGGTTCTATGGGTGAGAGAAGAATAGAAACTATAGAGGAACAAGTTTTTATCCCTATTTTTGGGGAGGATAATCATTTTCCGCCTGCTCCTGACTCTGCAGTTTTGGAATACCGAAGGTTACAGAAAGAATGGTTAATGAATTTTCCCAGATCAGAAGGAATAGAGCCAAGAGTTTTTCTATATCCTCAAACAAGAGATGGCAGAACAGTTTATGTTGTGGCAAAAGAAATCATCATTTCTGAGCCGACATGACAAAAAGAAGTAAGTGTAAAATAGAAGTGTGAATATTTTAAGAAAAGATCTGCTGATAATTTTGCTGCTTACTACATTGTCTCCTTTATTTTTTTACAAATTAGGTCAAAGTTCACTTGTTTCTTTTGATGAAGCCTGGTATGGTTCTATTGCCAAAAATATTTTAAAAAGTGGGGATCCAATCAATCTGATTTGGAACGGGCAAAGCTACAACGATCATCCACCTATCGGATTTTTATTTATAGCTGCCAGCTTAAATTTATTTGGAGATAGCGCTTTTTCAGTTAGATTACCTGCAGCAATCTTGGGTTTATTATCTTTGAGTCTGGTTTATCTTTTAGGAAAAGAATTATTCGGCAGACTAGTAGGATTTGCCTCTGCTCTAGCACTTGTTTCTTCCTACTGGTTCTTATTTAGAGCCAGATCCGGAAATCTGGATGTGCCCTTAACAGCCTTTTTCCTATTAACTTTGCTTCTAGCTTTGTATTCTGTTAAAAATAAGAGATTCCTTCCTCTTTTTTCCGTGAGTCTAGCTGTATTACTACTTATGAAAACATTAGTTCCTTTTACCATTTTTCCGACGCTCTTTTTAATTTTTTGGAAAAGGAAAGACAAAGATTATATTAAAGCTTTAGTTTTTCCTGTATTAATTTTTATTGGCTGGTTTATTTTTCAATTCACTCAAGATCCGCTTTTTCTTAATCATTATTTTTTGATTGGGCTGGCAGGAGTAAATATGCAAAGTGATTACGGGAATAATTTGAGACTGATGAAAGAATATCTTCACGCAGGAGTGGGAAAGTGGTTCTGGCCTACTACATTAGCCATTTTTATTAGCCCACTCTTAAAAGAAAAAAGATTCATTATTCTTTCTTCTTTTTTTATTATTTTTTTCCTGCCATTTATTTTTTCCCAAAAGGGCCATATCTGGCATTTGATCCCGCTTTATCCGGTAATGATTTTATCTTTTTTTGGACTCAGCTATGTATTGATGAAAAGATATATTAGAAATCAAGTAATTATTGGGATTATGATTTTAGGAATAGCTTTTTATTTTTCATTTATTCAAATAAGCAGTATCTGGTATCAATTTATTGAAATCCCCAGATATATCTCGGATGAGGAAATTTTATCTCGTGAGGCAAAAAAATATCCTTTTGATTATTATGTGGATTCGGAATCAATAGCAGCAGCTGCTTTTTATTCTGAAAAGATAGTCACCAGATTAAGGGCTAAAGATTTGATACCGTTATTTAATACCGGAAAAAAATTCACTCTGTTTACTTACCAATGGAGATTAGATGGAGCAGATATTAGCAAAAGCAGCTACCAAATTATCAAAAAAGATAGGGATAAAATTTTAGTCATCAGAAGATAGTTTGAGCTGGACATATGAGGCTTTAGAGCTGATATAATGATATAGTGAACCTTTTATTAAGATACCGAAGAGAAATTTTAATCCTCATTGTCTTAATCGGTGCATATTTTATTTTAAGATTACCGAATTTAACTTTGCAGCCTATTTTTGCTGATGAGGCAATCTATATTAGATGGGCACAGGTGATGAAATCCGAACCTACTTTGAGGTTCTTACCTCTGTCTGATGGTAAAACCCCCCTTTTTATGTGGTCCATGATTCCCTTTTTTAAATTCTTCGAGGATCCCTTATTTGCTGGTAGATTTTTATCAGTGTTATCCGGCTTGATAACTCTTTTAGGCGTATTTGCCTTAAGTTGGAAAGTATTTGGGAAAAGAGTGGCTCTTTGGGCCAGTTTGATCTATGTAGTCGTGCCTTACACTATTTTTTTTGACCGAATGGCTTTAGTGGATTCTCTTTTGTCTGCCTTTAGTATTTGGTCTATATTTTTTGCCATTTGGCTGGCCCAAAAAGTTAGACTAGATCTGGCCATGATTTTGGGATTTATTTTAGGTGGAGGGATTCTAACTAAAACTCCGGGAATGTTAAGCCTCTTTTTAGTCCCTCTATCTTTCTTAGCTTTCAGAAGAGTGGGGGGAGATAAATATAAATTAGTGAGGTTAGTTTTATTTTGGGGAGTGGCTATTGGGATTGCTCTTTTTATGTATAATAGTTTGAGATTAGGCCCAAATTTTCACCTATTATCTTCTAGAAATGCTGATTATGTTTTTTCTCCTTTAGAGCTTATCGGCAGACCCTTAGATCCTTTTATTCCACACCTTAAAGATATGGCGGATTGGTTCCCTAAGTTATTAGGATGGCCGGTGATTTTGGCGGGATTTGTAGGAATTTTTGGAGTTATTCGCGAGAGGAATAAATTAAGAATCTTAGTTTTACTTTGGGCACTCTTGCCATTGCTTATAGAAATGGCATTTTTAAGGACCTTTACTGCCAGGTATTTATTATTTACCATCCCACCGCTTTTGGTAGTTGCAGGATACGGGGTAGAAAAAATTTCCAATTTCAATCTCTCGACTTCGCTCGGGACAAGATTTCCAATTTCAAATATAGTAATAACATGGATTATTCTTGTAGCTTTATTATTGCCCAACCTATATTTTAATTATCTGCTTCTGACTAATCCTCAAAAAGCTCCTTTACCTAGAGAGGAGAGGATTGGTTATTTTGAGGATTGGACTGCCGGATATGGGTTTTCTGAAATTGCCCAGTTTTTGATGGAAAAGAAAAAGGAGGGTCCTGTAACAGTGGGAACAGAAGGATATTTTGGCACTTTGCCAGATGGTTTATATATTTATCTGGATAAAGCCGGAATTCAAGTGGTACCGGATCAAGCCACAGTTTCTGCTAAACTTCTTGATGCAGCTCAAACAAACCAAACCTTTTTTGTGGCTAATAAATCTCGACTCCTGGAATATACCAAGCAGTTAAAACTTATCAAGGAATATCCAAAAGCACAAAGTCCGGACGGTAAACAAGACGCCATTCAACTATTTGAGGTTATCCCAGATGCAAATTAAAAATTTTCTATCTAGATTCCGCTTTCTACTGCTAGCTCTAGTATTGACTATACCTTTATATTATTCGTTAATCAGGCCCGGTTTTTTTCCCATGCAGGATGATCTACAGGCTTTTAGGCTGTATGAGATGCATGAGTGTTTTAAAGATTTGCAAATTCCCTGCAGGTGGATACCGGATGCAGGGTACGGTTATGGTTATCCACTTTTTAACTTTTACTCTCCCGGAGTTTATTACCTGGGGGAAATTTTTCATCTGATAGGATTCCAGTTTATTGATGTAGTAAAAATTTTATTTATTTTGGGATTTTTGGCGGGGACATTTAGTATGTTTTTTTTAATTAAAGAACTTTTTGGCGCCTGGGCTGGCATGGTGGGTGCTTTGCTTTTTAGCTACTCCCCTTTTAAAGCAACAGAGGTTTATGTGAGAGGATCTTTATCGGAGTTTTGGGCCCAAGTTTTTTTCCCATTTATATTTTGGTCCTCATATAAATTAATCAAAACTTCTCAGATAAAATATCTTATTTTACTTGCTTTGAGTTGGGGATTGTTACTGATTACCCATAATTTAATGTCATTTATTTTTGCCCCTTTATTTTTAGTCTGGGTTATTTATTGGATGTTAGCAGAGAAAAAATGGATCAGTTTACCCAAAGTAATTGGAGGGATATTATTAGGATTTGGACTAGCTTCTTTTTTTATACTGCCTTTGATTTTTGAAAGAGGATTTGTTCATCTGGAAACTTTACTGGGAGGATATTTTGACTACCGTCAGCATTTTGTATCTTTATATCAGCTTTTTATCTCTAATCATTTTGGCTATGGTTCTTCATTTCTAGGGCCAATTGATGATTTGTCACTTTCGGTGGGCATTGCCCACTGGATAGTGGGACTTATGGCTGTTATTTTAGCTATTTTAAATTTTAAAAAATATCCCAAAGTAGCTGGGATCATACTGACTTTGGCAACAGTAGAAGTTATGGTGATATTCTTAATGCACCAGAGGTCATCATTTATCTGGGAGAATTTTTCCGCCATCTGGTGGCTGCAATTTCCCTGGAGATTTTTGGCAGCAAGTTATTTTTTCCTGTCTATTTTAGGGGGAGCAGCTTTTTTCTTCCTCCAAAAGCTTTTGGATAAAAAATATGTCAGAATTTTGGCAGTTACTATGATTGCGGTTTTAATCCTATTGCATGGCTCAAATTTTCAACCGAAAGAGTGGCTGAATATTTCTGATCAGGATAAATTTTCCCAAGATTCTTGGCAGAAACAGTTGACTATCTCAATTTTTGACTATCTGCCCATTTATGCCCAGCTTCCTCCCAACCATGAAGCTCCCCCCGCTCCGGAAATTTTAGAGGGTAAGGTAAATATCTTTAGTTACGAGAAGGGTAGCAATTACCAGATAGGGGAGGTGGAGGTGTTGGAAGAAGCCACACTCAGACTGCCGCTCTTTGATTTTCCAGGAATGGAGGTCACGCTTAATGGTAAAGTGATTAATCATGTAAATGATGACTGTAGAGGAGAGGATTATTGTTTTGGACTGATCAGCTTTACTATCCCGGAAGGACGGCATATGATAAAAGTTCAACTTAAAGATACCTCGGTCAGAACGATAGGGAATATAATTACCTTAGTAAGTTTCTTTATAGTGGTGTTTTCTTTCGCAAAAATTAAATATGGCAAAAATATTTAAAAATAATATTTATCTCATTTTGGTAATGGTTGCTTCCCTTATGATAAGTTGGCCGCTATTTTTGCCCGGTTACTTTTCTCATCATGATGATCTGCAGGTAATGAGAATTTTTGAGATGAGAAAATGTATTGAGGATTTACAAATCCCCTGTCGGTGGGTTCCGGATATGGGGTATGGCAACGGCTATCCCTTATTCAATTATTACAACCCACTTCCTTATTATGTGGGCGCGATATTAAGTTTTGTATTAGGTTATGTAATTTCTGCCAAGGCCTTATTTTTAATTGCCATTTTCTTGGGGGGTGTTTCTATGTTTTTTTTGGCCAAAGAAATTTTTGGCAAAGAGCCAGCAATGGTTGCGGCGATTTTATATCAGCTTGCTCCGTATAAAGCTTTGGATTTATATGTGAGGGGTGCCCTGGCTGAAAGTTTTGCTTTGGGTATTGTTCCTTTCTGTTTTTTATTTGTCATAAAACTTTTAAGGGAAGATAGAAAGGTTTATTTCTGGGGATTAAGTTTGTCTTTGGCTGCTCTACTGATAAGTCATAATATTATGACTTTGGTTTTTGTGCCGATACTTTTAATCTTTTGTATTTTTTCGATATTTTTTGAAAAATCGAAAAATATCCGTCTATTACTTTTTAGTTTGGTAGTGGGATTGGGGTTGGCTGCCTTTTTTATTATTCCCTCATATTTTGAGAAAGATCTGGTCCAAATTGACAACTTAACCAGACTGGACTTAGATTTTCGTGCACACTTTGCAACAGTCAATCAACTCTTTTTAGATAGAAGTTGGGGATATGGGGCCTCTTTCCCGGGGCCTAACGATACTATTTCTTTGCAGATTGGTTGGCCGCATTGGGCCATTGTGACAATCTCTTTCTTCTGGGCCATTTTTTCATTTAAAAAAGCAAACTCAAAAATGGCATTATTATTTTTTACTATCTTTGTATTAGCAATCTTTATGACACATATTAGGTCTGCCTTTGTTTGGGAGCAAATTGGCATTTTAAGATTTGCCCAATTCCCCTGGAGATTTTTATCAGCGGCCATTTTTACAGCTAGTTTATTGGGAGCATATTTAATAAGTAATATAAATAATAAATACAAAATTTATTTAACAATTCTTATCGGTGTCATAACAATAATCTTGAACTGGAATTATTTTAAGCCTGAAATATTTTACCCAAATATTGGTGACATAGAAAAATTATCAGGCGAAGAATGGGAGACCCAACAAAAAGCTGCCATTTTGGATTACTTACCCCAAACTGGGGTTCAACCTAGAGAAGGCGCACCGGCAAATCCCCTTATAATAAATGGACAGGCCAATATCAGTAATTTTGTGAACAGATCTAGTAGGTGGAAATTTAATGTGGATGTAGATGAAAAGTCTAGAATAGAAGCACCTGTTTTTGATTTTCCCAAATGGAGAGTTTTTGTAGATGGAAAGAAAATTGCCCATGATAATAAAAATTATTTAGGAAGAATCGCCTTCGAGTTAACTGAAGGTGAACATGCTGTAGAGGGAAAATTAGAAAATACTCCAATTAGGACTTTAAGTAATACCATTACCTTAATATCAATAATAGTTTTGGGACTCATTACTTTATATGGAAAGAATCGAAAATTTTTTAGATAAATACTGGTGGCTTACGATCATTATTTTATCCATCCCTGCTTTTTGGGCGCTTTTGGTGCCAGGATTTTATGGAGCATCCGATGATTTGCATATCGGGTGGCTCCATCAGATGGATAAAGTATTAAGGCTGGGACAAATTCCCCCCAGGTTTGTACCGGATTTAAGTTTCGGTTTTGGTTATCCATTATTTAATTTTGTTTTTCCCTTGCCATTCTATATTGCAGATATTTTTCACCGGATAGGTTTCAGCCTGGTAGACAGTATTAAAACTTTATTTCTTTTAAGTCTGCCTATTTCAGGTATTTTCATGTACCTACTTTTGCGAGGATTTATTTCTCCAATATTAAGTATGGCAGGGGCAGTGATATACATTTATACGCCCTACAGATCAACAGACATTTATGTCAGAGGAGCGATAGGGGAGATTGTCTCCTTTATATTTTTGCCACTGATAGTACTCTCCTTTATTAAACTAACGGAAGATCATGAAAAATTTAATTTCTGGATAGGGATTGGAGCTCTTTCACTTGCTTCCCTAGTGTTGTCGCACAATATTACGGCCTTTATGTTTTTACCGTATCTCTTTTTGTTAATAATTTTAAGGGTATTTTTTACCTCCGTAAATCCGACAGTTTCTATAAAGCGAATTTTTATATCAATAATTTTGGCTGTTTCCATTAGTTTATATTTTTGGCTGCCGGCAATGGTGGAGAGCAATCTTATGAAATATGACACTGTATTTGCAGTGGCAGACCATTTCCCCACTATTTTACAACTAGTTACTCCTTATTGGGGATATGGCGCATCTGTGGCCGGTCCCTATGACGGCATGTCGTTTTTTATGGGGGTTATCAATATAGCCCTAATAATTGGGACAATTTTAATACTGATTGCGTTTAGGAAAAAGATTGAAAAAGATTTAATGGTAATGACAATCTGGGCAATGATAGTAATATTTTCATCAATATTTATGATGAATTATCGCTCTCTTTTTTTGTGGGAAAACTTACCCCTGTTACCATATTTTCAATTCCCCTGGAGATTTTTAGTAATGGTAACTTTAGCAACGCCAATTTCGGTGATCGTTTTATCAAAGTTTAAATATCAAAACTATTTGGCATTATCTATCATTGTTCTCTCTGTAGGTCTAAATGCAACAAGCTTTAGACCGCAAGATTTCTTAGGAAGGGAAGATGATTATTACCTAAACCGTTATATACCTACCCCTCTTGCCAGTCAGGAGTATTTAGAAATTCAAGAGGAATATTTGAGATTGCCCAAAAATACTTATGCTAGGCCTGATAGGAATTATCCACTGGTATCTTCTGAGAGTGAAGAGATTGAGAATATAACCTTTATTGATGATTTAAAAACAGAAATTAATACGCAATCGAATGATAAATTTATTTTAACTTACAACAAGTATTATTTTCCGGGTTGGCAGGCAAGGGTAGATGGAATCTTGACAGAGATTACACCAGGCACCCCCTTTGGTGAGATAAATATTCTGGTGGATGAAGGAGAGCATCAAATAGAGATTTTTTATCAGGAGAGCGGATTTCGGTTAATTCTGAATTGGATTTCCTTTATTAGTTTCATTGTTACACTGTTTTTAATATTTAAAAACAGATTGCCAATACGCTTGTTTCAGATACATAATTTAACTAAAATTAGAGGATAGCTAACAGTATCCGCGTATCTTTCTATGGAATTTAAACAAAAGGTTTTTAATATATTAAAAAATAATTGGCAATTTTGGGTGGGTTTTGTTTTGACCAGCAGTCTTCTCTGGCCACTCTGCGCAGCTCCTCTATTTAGCCATCATGATGATACAACCATCATCAGGCTTTATGAGATGGATAAATGTATTAAGGATGGTCAGATACCCTGTCGGTGGGTACCTGATTTGGGAAATTTGTATGGTTACCCTCTTTTTAATTACTATGCCCCCCTCCCCTATTATTTTGGAGAAATATTTTACTTTTTAAGTGGCAACTTAATCTTTTCAGTCAAGATAATGTTTGTCGTCTCCTTTTTGGGAGCTTATGTTTTTATGTATCTTTTTGGAGCAAAGTTCTGGGGAAAGTTGGGCGGCAGTTTATCTGCCATTTTTTATAGTTTTGCCCCATACCACGGCCTAGATTTTTACGTTAGAGGAGCCATGGGAGAGATGTGGGCATTAATGTTTTTTCCTTTGGTTGTTTATCTACTGATCAGGCTGAAAGACAAATTGAGCATCTTAAATTCATTGCTCTTAGCTACTTCTGTTGCTTTATTAATTACTTCTCATAACCTTTCGGCCATGATCTTTCTACCCATTGTATTTTTATTGTATCTCTTACTTTTTATAGAAAAAAAGCAAATTAAGTTTCTGTTATACGGATTTGCAGCATTTTTAATAGGTATCTTTTTATCTTCATTCTACTTACTACCTGTGCTTGTTGAAAGAGATTTGGTTCATGTTGAGACCACTACTTATGGTTATTTTTCCTATACAGAGCATTTCAAAGGATTTAAAAAGCTATTTTTAGAAAGAGATTGGGGATATGGGGCTTCAGTTAGAGAGATACCAGGAGGGGAGAGAGATAGACTGTCTTATCAGATCGGTTGGGTCCATCTTTTAGGTTGGATTTTGGCTCTGGTTGGCGCTTATATTTTACGGAAAAAAGAAAAAAGGGTTAGCCTCATAATAATTGTTTCCTCATTTATCATTGCCCTGGCAGTTTTTATGGTCAATCCTAGATCAATATTCATTTGGCAGGCAGTAGAACCTCTAAAGTATCTGCAATTTCCTTGGAGATTTTTACTTATTATCATCTTTCTCGCCTCATTTATTAGTGGGGCAGTTTTTTTAATATTAAAGGATCAAGTTAAGCAAAAGTTGATATGGTTAATTTTAGTTATTTTGGTTGTGACATTAAATTTTTCCTATTTTCGTCCGGAAAAATTTATTCAAACTTCAGATGAAGATCTTTTAACAGGCAGCAATTGGGAGAGACAGATCAAAAGAGCCATTCTTGATTATCTTCCTAAATCAGCAAGTGAGCCACCGGCTGAATTAGCCAGGGAAAGATATCAGCTTCTAACAGGGGATTCATTTATCTATGATTTTAAGCAAGGGTCTAATTGGTTTTCATTTAAGACTAATACTAATACACATACTATTATCAGACTCTCTCAATACTATTTTCCAAAATGGAAGATCTTTATTGACGGTAAAGAAACTCTAATCGACTATAAAAATAACAGCTTGGGCTTAATGACAATAATTTTAGGAGAAGGAAATCATATTGTGGAAGGAAGATTATATGATACTCCAATTAGAACTATCGCTAACCTTTTAACTTCAGTATCAGCTCTCATAGTAGTAATCTTCTTGCTTTTACATATTCCGATCACAAGAAGTTGGATTAAATATTATAAGGAGAGGATTGCTTGATGGCAGATTTTGGAGATGAAGTCACAATCGAAGTTATTAAAAAGCGTGCCATCAAAGGGGTGGCCATTTTGGCCGGCAGAACATTTCTATTGCAGATAATTTCTTTTTTTGCTGTATTTCTATTAACCGTATTTTTAGAACCAACTCAGTTAGGGACCTTCTTTTTGGTATCAGCGGTAATTAATTTTTTTGCCTACTTTTCTGATATTGGTTTGGCAGCAGCCTTAATACAAAAGAGAGATGCCCTAACAAAAGAGGAACTTCGGACCACCTTTACTATCCAGCAAACATTAGTTTTAGGGCTGATAATTATAATCTTGGCCATCACCCCTCTTTTGAAAAGTTGGTATAATTTATCGCAAGACTCAGTTTACCTTTTATGGGCATTAGCCTTTTCCCTTTTATTATCATCCCTAAAATCTATTCCCTCGGTACTTCTTGAGCGCGAGTTACGTTTTGAAAAATTAGTTATTCCTCAGATTGTGGAAACATTAATTTTTTACACAACAGTTGTCTATATGGCCTGGCAGGGATTTGGCATTATGAGTTTTACTGCGGCAGTGTTACTGCGAGGTTTTTCCGGGCTTGTTATTATCTATCTGATCAGACCATGGCAAATAGGTTTGGCATGGTCAGTGTCAGCTACCAGAGATCTTCTACGTTTTGGATTGCCTTATCAGCTAAATTCCTTTTTGGCTGTTTTTAAGGATGATGGTTTAATTGCTCTGTTGGGAGGGATTATTGGAACGCAAGGAATTGGTTTTTTGGGATGGGCGCAAAAGTGGGCTCAATCACCTTTGCGTTTTTTTATGGATCCGGTCACTAGGGTAACTTTTCCAGCTTTTTCCAGAATGCAGCATGACAGAGAGGAATTATCAAAAGCTCTATCCAGGTCAATTTTCTTTATCTGCCTTCTAACCTTTCCATTTTTGGTTGGTCTGGTTATTCTGGCACCAAAACTAATAGAGATTATTCCCAAATATGAGAAATGGCAACCAGCCCTTTTTGCACTTGTCTTTATCAGTTTTAATTCGCTTTGGGCTTCAGTTGCCACCCCCATCACAAATTTTTTTAATGCCACAGGGAGAATCTCCATCACTTTTAAACTAATGATCATGTGGACAACTATCAGTTGGTTATTGATACCAATTCTTTCTTTTGTTTACGGAGTAAACGGTGCAGGAATAGGTTATGCCATAGTAGGTTTAACCTCGATTGTAGCTTTAGTAATTGCTTCCAAAGTAATCAAAATAGATTTTTGGGGGAGCGTTATTAAACCCTTAGCGGCAGCACTTTTAATGGGACTATTTGTGAATATTGGCGCAAATTTCCTGCCGCTGGCATTTTTTTCAGTAATAATATCAGTAATCCTGGGGGTTTCGATCTATATTATTATTCTTTATTTGCTGATAGGACAAAAAATCATCTCTGATATTAGTTTAATCCTTAAAGTTTTTAAAAGATGATCAAATTTTTTTATAATGAAAATTATTTTCTTATCATTATTATTTTTTATATCATTTTTACTAAATCCCCAAAAGATTTTGGCCGAGTCTTCTTCATTTGTCAGTGTGGTAAATCCTGTAAGAGGAAGCGATTTTTGGGATATTGAAAACCAGGATCCTAAAACTGTAGTCCTTGGTCAAATAAATATTTTGGAAAAATATTTAATAAGACCAACTTGGTTATTAAGATTTGATGCGCTAGAAAATTTAGAACTCGTAAATCTTATTAAGGATCAACCTTCTCATGAAGTCGGTCTGTTTTTGGAAATTACCCCCTCATGGACTGATAAAGCAAATGTAGTTTACAACCAATCGGAAGATTGGCATTTTGCCAAAAGCGTACTATTGACCGGTTACGAACCTGACCAGAGAGAAAAATTAATTGATACAGCCTTTGAAAAATTTAAGGAAGTATTTGGTAAATTTCCCACATCAGTTGGTGCCTGGTGGATAGATGCCTATTCCCTTGATTTTATGCAGAAAAAATATGGAATAGTTTCTGCCATGATTGTGGCTGACCAATATACCACGGATAACTATCAAATTTGGGGACAGTTTTGGTCTACTCCTTATTACCCTTCCAAAAATCACGCCCTTCAACCCTCCCAAAGTATGGAAGATAAGCTACCCATTGTAGTGGTGCAGTGGGCAGCTAGAGACCCAGTGAATGGTTATGGGAAAGGGGTAGAGGACAGTACCTTTAGTATGCAACCTAATGATTATATAGATTATCATGACCTGAGCGCTTCCTACTTCTCCAAATTGGTTGATATTTATACCAAGCAAAAGTTTAACAAGTTTGGCCACCTGATAGTGGGATTGGAGAATACTTATAGTTGGGATAAATACTCAGATGAATATGAAAATCAAATGAGAATACTTAAAGAGAAAAGCGACAGCGGTCAATTTTCTCTGGTAACCATGAGTGGTTTTGCCAATTGGTATCAGAGCAATTTCCAAATTTCCCCGGAACAAATTATTGAAGCTTCTGATCCGTTAGGGACAAATAAAAGAGTGGTCTGGTTTATGAGCCCCTATTATCGGGCCGGTTGGTTTTTTAATCAGGATGGTTCAGTTTTTAGGGACATCCGCCAATATGTAGGAGGAAATAAGGAACTCTGTTTCGATAAAAGTTGTGAAACGGTTAATTTTGCCACTTCAGCGGTGAGGGTTTTGGATGAAGTTTCCTTTGGACATAAATGGATTATAGATGATGGTGAAATTAGTAATCTTAAAATAGAAAAGATGGATGATAAGGTAGTCTTAACTTATCTTAATCAGGCTGGAAACGATAGGGTCATTGAATTTTTACCAAGGGATATTAGTGTGGATGGAGAAATATCCTCAATTGATACCGCTATTTTGGAAGCTACTAAGCATAATTTGGATCAAAAAAATCAGGCTCAAATTGTCAGTGGACTATTTAATTGGACCCTGCAGTCTGTAATTTTTAAAATTTTCAAATTTACACTCTTTATATTAATTGCTTTTTTTGTACCCGGTTTTCTCATAATTCAAAAACTAAAAAGAGAAAATTCGTTTTATCAAATAACTTTTTTAGGAATTGTTTTGGGATTAAGCTTTTTTAGCTTGATTTTCTATTTTATTAGCTTAATAAATCTTAAACAATTAATTTATCTATATCTTTCTATAAATCTTATTCTCTTTATTAAAAATTTTAAGCAATTTCTAAAAATACCTGTAAATATAAATAGATTTAACCTGATAATAATTTTTTTAATTATGGTGGGGGTTGTCTTTCAGATTATACCCACTTTCAAAAACGGTTTGACTTACTCATATGGTATGGGATTGTGGGGACCCAATACTCATGACGGCATGTGGCATATTAGTTTAATTAACCAGTTGGTAAAACATGTTCCACCAGAAAATCCTATTTTTGGAGGAGAAATATTAAAAAATTATCACTATTTTTATGATCTAACGATCGCTGCAACGATATATGTTACAGGTATTTCTGTCATAGATTTAATTTTTAGATTTTATCCAATTCTTTTATCATCACTTCTAGGTTTAGGCAGTTTCTATTTAATAAAGGGTTTAATTAATATTAAGGAAAATCTGCAATCCAAGTTAAGTATTATAGCCGGGCTTTATCTGGTCTATTTTTCCGGTAGTTTCGGTTGGATTGTTTCATATATTAGAGAAAAAAATTTTTCAGGTGAGTCGCACTTTTGGGCAAATCAATCAATATCTTTTAACTTAAATCCTCCTTTTGCAATTTCTTTAATCATAGTGATTGCCATACTTCAGCTTTTAGATTTAAATAAACTATCAAAACTTAAAGTTGCAGTACTTACTATTCTGATTGGTCCGCTGATTGCTTTTAAAGCTTACGCGGCAATTCTTATATTGGCAAGTTTCTTTTTGGTGGGGTTAATAAAGAAGTCGATAAATTATCTAGTTATCTTCATAGCCAGTTCAGTTTTGACTACGTTTTTATTTTTGTCTAATTTTTCCCTAAATAATAAAATAATGCTTTTTTCACCATTTTGGTTTATCCACTCCATGATTGACTCACCAGACAGAGTTGGTTGGATCAGATTAACTCTGGCCAGGGAAGATGGTCTCACCAAAGGCAATTGGTTAAAGTTCCTCTCAGTAGAGGCTATAAGTTTGATAATTTTTATTGTAGGAAATCTAGGAGTTAGAGTCTTTGCCCTACTCTCCCTCATTAAATTCCCATATATTGTCCGACGAGCCGATTACCTGTTTATTTTTATTTTCTCAAGCTTAGCCTTTTTTATTCCTATCCTTTTTATTCAAGCTGGAAACCCTTGGAATACAATTCAATTTTTATATTATTTTCTTTATGTTTCAGCAGTAGTAGGAGGAGTAGTTATAGCAAAAGTAGTTGTGAATTTACCTAAGATGATAGGTGTACCGATACTGCTTTTTTTCATCGCCCTAACCCCTATAAATTCCTGGGCCACAGCCAATAGCTACTTAACTAATCAACCGCATGGTTTCATCAGTAATGGAGAATTGGAGGCATTAAAGTTTTTAAAGTCACAGAAGGATGGAATAGTCCTGACCTATCCATATGACGGGAGACTGAAGAATAAATTTATGGAACCGTGGCCCATCATAATATATGATAGTACCGCTTACGTCTCCGCACTAACAGAAAAATCCGTCTACATTGAAGATGAGCAACAGAATAATATTCTTTTAACCGATTATAAAAAGAGATTGGTTGCATCCAAAGATTTTTATGCCAATTTTAAAGAATACGGAGATAAATTTATTTCTGAAAATAATATCAAATATATCTATCTTCCCAAAATTCACAATCTAAGACTGGATGAAAATGTTCTTAATATTTCTAATATTTTTGAGAATAAAGAGGTGGTTATTTATAAAATAAATAAATGATATATATTTTATCACAATTATTGTTGGGAATATTATTTTTATTTGCGGCTTTCTTTACGCTGACTATGCCAGGATTATTCTTCTTAAAGAAACTTAAAATAGAATTTCAAGATTTTTGGGAAAAATTTACCATCTCCTCAGTCTTAGGATTGGTGCTATTTACGCTAACTGCTTATGTATTATCGGCAATCCATCTAAGGTTTCTAATATGGTCTTTTCCCATTCTTGGTTTTTGGTCTGTCCTTAAATTCAAGAATGATCTTAAAATTGATTTTAAACTTAAATATAAGATATTTTTCCTTTTAGTTTTAATAATCGGCATAATTGCCCAAGTTGCTGTTAATGCTCCATCAGGGGCGCCCTATCAAGATGGAATATTTTTTTGGAGCTCACATGGTCATGATGGGATATGGCATATTGCTTTAATGGAAGAGCTAAAAAAAGATATCTTTCCCTTCCAAAATCCGGAAGTAGCAGGGGAGAAGCTACAAAATTATCATTTTTTTGTCGATCTTTTAATGTCCGAATTTAGCAGGCTTTATCAATTTTCCAGTTTAGATATTTATTTTAGATTTATGCCAGTGGTATTTTCTTTACTTTTGGGACTAACTTCTTTTATATTTGTGCGGGCATGGACAGGTAAGGAACTCGCGGGAATTTGGGCAATGATTTTCACTTTTTTTGCCGGTAGTTTTGGCTACTTACTTTATGTACCCACTCATGGTAGTTTGGGTGGTGAGGCCATTTTCTGGTTGTCACAAACACATTCAGTATTGGGAAATCCACCTCATGCAGCAGCTTTTATTATAATAACTGTTTTTCTTTTTATCCTTCTAAAATATCTGAAAAATTATCAGCTGAATTATTTTATTTTATGTGCTTTGCTGGGAGCTGTAGTAATTGAATTTAAAGTCTATGGTGGGCTTTTAATCCTGGGTGGATTATTGGTCATTGGCATTTGGGAGATAATATCTAAGAGACGCTTAAAGACAATATTGCTTTTCATGGTAACTTCAGCTGGCGCTTTTGGTATTTATTTTCCTAACAGTCAAAATTCTCAAGGTTTTTTGATTTTTGAGCCCTGGTGGTATATTCGGACCATGGTAGTGGTACCCGACCGTCTTAACTGGATAGATCTAGAGTTAAGGCGGCAACATTACTTGGCCCAGGGGACCTGGAATGCTTACCTTAGAGTACTTCAGCTTGAACTAACAGCTTTTTTAATTTTTCTTATAGGCAATTTAGGAATGAGGTTTTTGGGATTCTGGACTATTTTTATAATGATCAAGAATAATTTATTCAGAAATTCATTTAGTATTTTCTTTTTAGCCATTATTATAGCCTCTTTTGTAATCCCTCATTTATTTTTGCAAAAAGGGGTGGCGTGGAACTCGATACAGTTTAATCAATATTTTATATTGTTTTTTGGCTTTTTAGCAGGAGCAGCTGTGGACTCACTTATTACCAAATTTAAATATTTATCTATTAAAATTGCTATCGCATCTTTAATAATAATTCTGGCAATTCCCACTCAAATTGGTCTTCTTTGGCAATTCTATTCCAATGCCCCCTTGTCAAAAGTTACATATAATGAACTAGAGGGTCTTCAATTTTTAAAAAATGAAACAAAGGATCAGACAGTTATTCTGACAATGCCGTTTAATAAATATGAGAGAGACAAATATAAGGATCCTCCAATCCCGATTTATGCTTGGTTTGATACAGGTTATGTCTCTGCTTTTTCCTCCAGAAGGACTCTTATTTCGGATGAAGAACAGGTCAATATCATGGGGTATCAGCTAAATGAATTGATAGAAGAAAGAAAACTTTCATTTAGCAGCAATGATTATCATATGATGAGTAATTTTATAGATAAATTTAATATAGATTACATATATCTCTCCTGGAAACAAGAATTGGCTACCGACTCTGGCTTACTCAATCTTGATTTAATTTTTGAAAATAAAGATGCTAAAATTTTTAAAGTAAGAAGATGAATACTAAATTAGTACTGACAATTATTTTAATTTTGGGGCTTTTTTTTAGAGTTGTCGGCATTAACAATAATCCCCCTTCACTCTATGGTGATGAACTGACAATTAACCTAGATGCTTATTCAATTTTAAAGACAGGACATGACCAGCTGGGCAACTTCCTTCCATTAACTTTTGAAATGGGAGCAGGCAGACCAGGTGTTTATGTCTACGGCTCAGTTCCTTTTGTGGCGCTTTTCGGGCCATCTACCCTGGGAGTAAGAATGCTGTCTATACTCTCAGGCCTGGGTATTATATTGCTCCTATATTATATAGGTAGAAAACTCTTTTCAGAAAGAGTGGGACTTATTTCTTCCGCCATTGGGGCTGTTTCTCTCTGGGATATATCTTTAAGCAGGGGAGGATTTGAAGCTCATTTTGCGCTTTTTTTGGCCCTGTTAGGAATTTATTTTTTTATTAAAGCAGAAGAAAAACCCCAAACCTATATACTTTCTGCCATATGTTTTGGTTTAACCTTGCATACCTATCCAACATATAAAGTAACTTTATTTTTATTTTTACCTCTACTTGCTTGGTATAGGTGGAGAAGAAATTCTTTTAAAAGCGATCTAAAATATTTGGTTACAGGAATTCTGATATTTTTATTTTTGGGATTAATTGCATTAAGCCAGACCTTTGTAGCTGATTCTGAAATAAGATTTTCCGATATAAATATCTTCTCTCAAAGTCAATTACAAGTATCAATTAAGGAGAAGATAAATTCAGAAAGGAAACTAACACAATTACCACAATGGTTTGCAAGATATCTTCATAATAAACCAATTGAATATACGAAAATTTTGATAGAAAACTATCTACAAAATTTCTCAATAGACTTTCTAGTTTTACACGGAGATAAGAATCCCAGACACAACATGGCAACAATGGGTCAATTTTATGCAATTGAGTTATTTTTAATCTTGGCTGGTCTTTTAGTTATTTGGCAAGAAGACAAAAGAACTGCTCTATTTTTATTATTCTGGATCGTTTTATCGCCTGTTTCTACAGCGATAGTTGGTCAACCGCATGCTTTAAGGAGTGCCTTTATGCTGCCGCCTCTTTTATTTCTCTCAGCTACTGGCTTAAACGTGATTATAAATCAAAGGAAAAAAATTATACTTTCAATAGTAAGTATAGTATTTATTGTCCAATTTACATTTTTCATACAAAAGCTTTACTTTCTTGCTCCTTATGAATATAGCAATTTCTGGTCTTATTCTGGAAAATTAGCATCAGAGACTGCAATAAATAACAAAAATAAATATGACTTTGTGATTGTTGCTGATAAGATAGATAGTGTTGAATTTGCCTACCCACTTTATGCAAAAGTAGATCCGAAAATAATAATTTCACAAAATAAAGATAGGGTCTTATTAAATGATTATTTATTCAAAAAATTTGACAATGTATATATAGGTTATATCCCGGATACCTTGATAAGCAGTTTCTTAAGCAGTTTAAGTGGAAGCTATTTTTATATAGGTTTACCAAGTGATGCAAAATTTTTGCAACCTTATGAAACTTTACAAGGTCCGGATAAGAAAGATACCATCTTGATTCACTATCCATAGAATAGGAATTAATGAAGCATATTCCAAAGATAGATAAATTTTTCTTATCTTTAAATCTATTTTTAATCTCCATTCATATACTTTTTTTAGCTCTTTTGATAAAAACTCTTTACCCTATTCATTTTATGGAAGAGAATCTATTCTTTTTTGATTTATTAAGCAAACCACTCCATATCCCTTATTGGTTAATTATTATTTGTACTAATATTAATATTTTGAGCTTATCGTTTATCGGTAAACTAATCTGGGGCAGTAGAGAATGGGTGATATTACCTGCCTTGTATGTTCTAAACCCCTGGACTCCCTATCTTGCCTCTCTTAATTCCTTTTATATATATCTTGCCAGTTTAATTTTGATAATGATTTTGGGATTTATTTTTATTAAATCTACAAATCATTGGATAGGTGCTGTAATTTCAATCTTTGCAGGGGTTTTACTTCTCTATAGCTCGCTTATAATATTCATTATATTCCCCTTGATGGTAATTGGAATTATAATTTTAAGATTGTTTTCTAAGAATGAAATAAAAAAATTATCTTTCTGGATTATCTTATTTTGTGTACCTCTTTTTATGGCCATTTTTAAAAATTCTGTGGGATGGGAAAATATTTATAGAAACGAAGTCACTATTTTAAGCGAAGAGGGTTTTCTAAATGATGTAAATAAATTTCAGGGGCAGGCGCAAAAAAGAGGTTTTAGGCTATTATCAAAAGTAGCCGAGAACAGGTACGTATATTTTGCAAAATATGCTTCTTTAAAAATTATTAAAAATTTAACTCCTGCGACCTACTTTACACCTCAAGAAAAGTTGGCATCCTTTTCCTTCAGCCCGCCAATCTTTTTGGGATTTATATTGCCATTTCTTTTTGGCCTTTATTCACTGCTAAAATCCACTCAATCAGCCAAGTTTCTGGGGTTATCCTTAATTCTGATAATTCCTTCTCTATTGTCAAAACAAATAGTGGATTTAAATAGACTGGTAATTTTTTCCCCTATTATTTTTTATGCAATAAGCTATGGTCTTATCAATCTTTATAGAAGTAAGAAATTTTCTTTTAGAATAATCCTTTTCTTGACAATTATCTTAGTATTTATTCAAATGTTTGTAACAATTTCCGATATCTATCTTAGAGAAACCATACGTTTTGATAAAACATCTGGTATAAACTTTGAAATCAAATGATCAAGCTACAAGTTATTCTTTTATTGCTAGCAATAACTATTATAGGTGCAGTACTGAGATTTACCAATCTTACCAACAACCCTCCCAGTTTAAATATTGATGAAGTAGCTTACGGGTATAGCGCTTATTCTATTTTGAAAACCGGTAAAGATGAGAATGGTAAATTTATGCCGATAGCCTTTAGATCAATTGGTGATTACAAAAGTCCGGTACTGATATACTCATTAGTTCCTTCAATTGCCCTTTTTGGATTAAATGAATTTGGCGTCCGATTCACCACTGTCTTAGCCGGAGTATTGTCTATACCATTGATCTTTTTATTAATAAATATCCTGACTCACAATTTTAAGATATCATTGGTTGGAGCGGCATTTTTATCAACTTCTCCTTGGCATATTTATTACTCGCGATTTGCCTCTGATCACATGATGGGGACATTTTTTCTGATGCTGGGTTTCATTTTCTTCCATAAGTTACTCGCGGGATTTAAAGTCTGGTTGCCGGCAGCCATTTTTTTAGCTGCCTCTATGTACTCATATCATTCGCATAGACTTTTTATACCGCTTTTTATTGGATCAGTTCTTATCTTTAATCATAGGATAATCAGACCTCCCAATATAAAAGCATTTTTAGCAATTTTCATCGTTTTAATTTTGCCATTGATCTTTTTAACATTATTTGGCCCCCTTAATACCAGAGCGCAAATGGTATTTTTATCACAAGATATTGATTACACCAGATATGTCATACTTGATCATATTGAAAAATCTGGAGAGAATTCTCTTTTATTTTTCTTTTGGGCAAAAAGATATTTGAATTATTTTCAGCCGGATTTTCTTTTTTTCAATGGTCTAAATATGACTTCCCCCGGCACCCTGGGATTGGGAGTCTTGCATCTCTTTGAGTTTCCATTGCTTGTACTGGGGATTATTCACTTGATACAAAAAAAGTCAAACTTTAAAAAATTAATTATCCTTTGGATTTTGATAGGACTGGTGCCTGCCTCAGTTACCAACAATGAGCAGAGTGCTGGTAGGAGCCTGCTTATTTTACCAGCCTTGGTCGTTGTGATAAGTTTGGGCACCATATATTTTTTTAAAATAGTTAAGAATTTATCAAATATTTTTCTAAAAACTGCTGTATTGGGATTGCTTACTCTTTTAACGTTTATCTCTTTGGTCCATGCTTTTTTGGTATTTAGTGTTTATTTTCCAAATGAGCGGGGCGAGGCTTTCATGGAGGGAACAAAAGAAACTGTTTTGTATGCACTGGAAAACAAGGACAAATACCGGGAAATTGTTTTTGATCCATATCGGGGAATAGAGGCTCAAAATATTGTTAATATTCCATATATGTACGTTTTATTCTATTCTCAGTATGATCCGGTTAAATTTCAAACTGAACAAAAGGAAAATCAGGGTGAGATTTTCAAATTCGATAAATTTGTATTTAGAAGGATTGATTGGAGACAAGATAGATTAAAAAGGGGAATTTTATTTGTAGGTAGCCCCTGGAGTCTGCCTCTTCAAGATATTAGAGAGGAAGAGATATTGAAAAAAATATACTTAACCAATGGAAATTTGGCGCTTCTGGTAGTTTCTCCCCATCCGGATTAAATTAAAAGGACTTTCTTTTTACTGAAATAATAGTTATGGCCAAAAGAGTGATGATAGTTAAGATTGAGATCATTAAACCGGTTTCAAATGATTTAGGTAAATAAGAAAAAATAATTTCATGATGACCGGCTGGAACTTTAATAGCCCTGAAGATCAAATTCGCTTTTGATATTTTTGTCTCTTCCCCGTCTAGGGTGGCTCTCCATCCATCTTCGTATTGATCGGCTAATATCAAGATTTCTTCATTTGTGGTTTTAGTTTCTAATCTTACAGAATTGGGTGAATAATCGGTAATTTTAATCTCTCCATCGCCTGTAATATCAGTAACGTCTAAATTCTCGGATAAGACAGTAATTTCTTTGGGATTAAAATTCGCCTTTGATAATAATCCTTCTGCATTAACAGGTTCAATAATAATTGATTTAGCAAAGTAGGCTCTCTCCAAAGCGTTAGGATTTTTCAATATGACAAACGATTTTCCTTTATAGATAATTTGATAATCTGTATCTTTAAATTTATAGTACAGTTCATCGCCGGGTATGCGCCCTTCCTTATCCCTCAATATCCCTACAAAATATTTGGCATTTAAGATATCAAGGAAAGGAGATTGATATGATGAAGAAAGTTCGGCATATCGGCTTACTGCCGCATTTTGGAAATTGCCAGTATTTAAAAAATTCATAAATTTGGCGTAACTTTCTAAATATATGGGATCATATCCTTCAAAAGATTGGACTCCGTATGCCATCCAGGTATTCGGAGGGAAAACTTCCGCATGCTCTCTCCCTACCCTAAATATGCCGGGCTGTTTTTTTAAAACAGTTAGGTCATGAATCTCGGGAAAAATTAAATTTTGGTTAACAAACGGATTAAATTTTATAAAATACCTACCCAGATCAAAAGAGACCAAAAAAAGTAAAATTAGTCCTATTAGTTTGAATTGGTATTTATGAAAAAAATTTATTTTCTGTTTTAGCAACAAGAATAAAACGAATAAAGAAACTAAGCTAAAAGGTAAGATAGAATTTTTTAAAGATACTTTAAAATTGGTAATATCATATTGGAGGTGATTAACCAAAGAGTCGGAAGGGGAGAGCATGATAGTGACCTTAAGGAATAAGTAAGATAAAATAATGCCTAAAATCGCCCCAATTATGGCCGAGAATACCCAAATCGAAGTTTTAGTTAACCTACTTAGTGACCTACTATTTAAGGTTGAATCCAATGCAAATGCGGATAAAATTGCGCCGGAAAAAGATATTATAAAAAGCATTCTGGAGGCAAAAGAAGAAGTTAAAATAGGTATTTCCAACTGATAAATAAGTTTGGAGATAGGATTTTCAAAGACAAAAACTAGGGAAAAGATAAATAAATAAATAAAGAAAGCAACTCTTCTATCCTTTTTGAGATAAATTAAGGCAAGTAGAATCAAAGGAATAGATAAACTTCCCAAAAAACCGCTGGTTTCAGAATAATTCAAATATCCCCAGTAGTTTCTGGTAACGGGATGTCCGAAAAAATCCGCCATATAAAATTTTAAAAAATCCTGTAAAGGTAAAAGACCAAAATTGCTTTGTTCTATATAAGTTTCACTTACCCTGATGGATTTATTTAGAAGATCTAGACTAGGGAGGATTTGTATCGCAAGTAGTGGGATGGTAGTTAAAATGGCAATAATTGGTGTTATTAGATGATAATTTTTGAACTGATTATCTTTAAATTTAGTAACAACAATATATGAAAACAGAATAATAAAAGAATAGGTGGAAATTTGGGCATGTCCAGCTAAAATTATTAAAGATAGAGCAAATATCAGTAGGAATAAGTATCTTGATTTAAAATCTGAAAAATATTTCTCAATTGCAAACAAACTTAGGGGAAGAAAAGATAAAGCATGCCCGGCTGTGCCAAGTTCCAGCCAGGTAGTCATAAGCCCCCCTAAAGCAAATATGATTGAGCCTGTTATTCTAGCAATAGGTGATTTAGTCCAAAGTGACAATAATAAATACATAGTTATTAAGGAAATTAATGTCTGGGAAAAAATAAAGAGTCCCCACCCGGTATACTTAGGAAGAATTAGTAAGAAATTTAGGGGAAAAAGCGTTGCAGAATGATAAGTTGCCAAAAAAGGGGTGCCGGCAAATGAATAAGGATTCCAGAGTGGCCATTGAGCAGTTTTGATTATATCAACTGAGAGATATTTCCATAAAAAAAATTGGGAAAAAACATCCGAAATTAGGGGATTTTGAACAGGAATTTTATAATAATCAAACCAGGGGGAGTAGCTAGCAACTAACAAATCACCGGGAAATGGAATCTGATTAAATAAAAATAATTTGTAATAAATAATTACAGCAAATAGTAGTAAAACTAAAAAAGGAAAGTACCTAGATTGAGTGACGAGATAAATTTTTCGGATAATCTTTTTCATAAAATGTACCTGTCTAGCATTTTACATCATTTGGTTTAACTGTTAAGATTTAAATTATGCATCAGAAGATCTCAGTAGTAATCAATACCTATAATGAAGAAAAAAATATTGAACGGGCCATAAAAAGTGTAGCCTGGGCAGATGAAATTCTAGTTTGTGATATGCGCTCGGAAGATAATACAGTTGAAATTGCCGAAAAAATGGGGGCTAAGGTGATATTTTGCAAAAGAGAGGATTATGTGGAACCGGTCAGAAATTTTGCAATTACCAAGGCACAGGGACCATGGATATTAATTTTAGATGCAGATGAGGAGACCCCCCCAAGCTTAGATAATAGGTTAAAGGAAATTACAAAAAAAATGAAGGAAATGGATTATATTAGAATCCCCCGTAAGAATTTAATATTTGGTAAATGGATGAAAGCCTCAATGTGGTGGCCGGATTTGAATATTAGATTTTTCAAAAAAGGAAAAGTAGAATGGAGTGATAAAATTCATAGACCACCAAAAGTAATAGGAGAAGGCATAGACCTGCCATTAGATGAAAAGTTTGCCATTATCCACCATCACTATGATTCAGTTTCTCAATTTTTAGAAAGAATGATCAAATACACAAAGATTCAGGCAAAAGAATTAAAAGAAGAGGAATATAATTTTGACTGGAAAGATCTTATCAAAAAGCCTTTGGGTGAATTCTTATCAAGATTTTTTGCCAATCGGGGTTTTGAAGATGGCCTACATGGTTTAGGTCTAAGTTTACTCCAGGCTTTTTCACATCTGGTTGTTTATCTCCGAGTCTGGGAAATGGAAAAATTTGACCAAAAGGAGATCGATATCAGTGAAGCTAAATCCCTAAGAGATGAATCAGGCCGAGAAATTAATTGGTGGTTTGAACATGTTTCAAGAAGTGGTGTTAAAGGACTTTTCAAAAAAATAAAAGAAAATTTTGCTAAATAACCTATGTTAAGCGTAATCGTTATCACCAAAAACGAAGCAGAAAGGATAAAAGTCTGTCTAGAATCCATTAAATGGGTTGATGAAATTATCATTGCTGATAATGGTTCCTCAGATAAAACTTTAGAAATTGCCAAAGAATACACCGATAAAATATTGAAATTTAATGATCTTGATTTTGCCGTATTAAGAAATAAAGCTTTTGAGCAGTCTAGAGGAGATTGGGTTCTATATGTTGATGCTGACGAGAGAGTATTAACTGATTTAAAAAATGAAATTGAGACGCTTGTATCTTTTTCAAAAGAATCAGCTTTTGCCATCTCCAGGAAAAATATTATTTTTGGGGTTGAAGTAAAATACACTCCATTCTGGCCTGATTGGGTAGTAAGACTTATAAAAAGATCTGATTTCATAGAATGGGTAGGTATGGTTCATGAGTACCCAAAATTTAACGGGAATTTGGGTTATACCAAAAATTCCTTATTACACTTAACACATAGAGATATAGATCAGATTGTTTTAAAAAGTCTGGATTGGTCTAAGATTGACGCCAAATTAAGATTTGATGCCAAACACCCGAAAATGAATGGTTGGAGGTTTTTAAGAATTTTTATTACTGAAATTTTCAATCAGGGTATTGCAAGAAGAGGATTTTTTAATGGGACCGCCAGTGTAATGGACTCCCTTTTGCAAGCTTTTAGCATGTACATAACTTATGTTAGATTATGGCAGCTGCAACAGCCAAAATCCCTGGATAAAGTTTATGATGAGATAGACAAAAAACTAATCGAAGATGCTTTTCAATATAAATAGATGAAAACTGCAATTTATTCCCCATATCTTGATACTTTAGGTGGGGGAGAGAAATATATGATGACAATTGCGGAAATTCTTCTTAAAAATGGCTTCTTGGTAGATATACTGCTTGATAAACATTTGCTTGATTTTAAAGAGCTTAAGAGTAGTCTAGAAAAGAGATTTAATCTCAATTTGAGCAGTGCGAATTTTACTGGCGCCCCAATAGGTAAAGGCTCAGACTTTTTTTCAAGATTTATTTTTTTAAAAAAATATGATGTATTATTCTACTTAACTGATGGAAGTATTTTTTATCCAACTGCAAAAAAAAATATTTTGCATATTCAATCACCCTTGATTGGCCAGCCTGCAAAAAGCACTTTAGGAAAAATTAAATTAAAGGGGTGGGATTTGATAATCTATAATTCTAAATTTACTCAAAAGTATGCAAAAGATAATTGGCCGATTAAATCGAAAGTCGTCTACCCTCCTATTGATATTAAAAAAATAGAACCTTTAAAAAAGGAGAAGTATATTTTATCAGTGGGCAGATTCTTTGGTTTTCTAAAAGATAAAAAACACTCAATCTTAATCAAAACTTTTAGAAATCTCTATACTAAAAAGAAAATCAAGGATTGGAGTTTTTATTTGGTTGGTTCAGCAAGCAAAGGAGATACATCATATGTGAATGAACTGAAAAAATTATCGAGGGGGTTACCTATTATATTTTACCCCAATTTAAATTATGATAGACTGATTCAAGTTTATGGTAAATCCAGTATTTACTGGCATGCTTCAGGTTATGGAGAGAATAATCCAACTAAAATGGAACATTTTGGTATATCGACAGTTGAAGCAATGGCGGCAGGGTCAGTGCCGGTGGTGATTGGAAAGGGCGGCCAAGTTGAGATTGTTGATGATGGTAAAAATGGTTTTCTTTGGAATAACCTTTCAGAATTGGAAAATAAGAGTTTGCAATTGATGGATGATGACAAACTGAGAATTAGAATGTCTCAAGAGGCTGTTAAAAAAGCTGCCGATTTCGATAAGAGTATCTTTGAAGCGAAAATTAAAGAAATTGTAAATATATGAGTAAGATTTGGATTATTATAATTTTAGCAATAGCTCTAAGAATATTTTTATCATTGGCGACATATCATCCTGATATTGCTGCGTTAGCAAATGGTGGACAATTTATCGCCAGCGGGCATATTTTGAATTTATATGATTTCAGTTCTGATACTTTAGTATTAAATTATCCCCCTTTAATCTATTGGTACTTTGGATTTTTTGATCTCTTCTTTAATGGGATTTTCGGACTTCTTAAACTCCCTTATCTTATTTTTGATCTCCTTTTAGGTTTTTTACTTTATAAAATGGTTGAGCCAAAGAAGGCATTATTGGCTTTTACAGTATGGATGTTTAATCCTATCAGTCTTTACGCCACCTATATGATGGGGCAATTTGATATAATTCCTACTTTTTTCTCCGTGCTTTCCATTTATTTAGCAATTAAGAATAAATTAGCTTTGGCTGCATTGGCTTTAGGGGGTGGAATAGCGTTTAAACTATATCCGGTATTTTTGATCATTCCTTTAATTCTTTTAAGTAAAAGATGGTGGATGAGGGCTAAAATAATAATTCTGACGATTTTGCCTTATTTAGTTTCCGTATTGCCTTATCTTTCGTCAGTTAATTTTAGAACAAATGCTTTATTTGCCAACCAGAGTTCAAAAAGTCTATATGCCTCAATTCCAGTTTCAGGGGGGGAATCTATACTACTTTTTCCGACAATGCTTATAGTTTTTTACCTTTTAATTTGGAATGAGGCAACTAATAAAATGAATTTATGGAAAGTTTATTTGATACCATTACTGGTATTTTTTATATTGACCCACTTCCATCCTCAGTGGTTAATTTGGGTATTCCCATATCTGATTTTGGAATTAATCAATAATGACTTCAAAAACTGGATAGCTCAATTTTTACTCTTGATAAGTTGGATTATCTCCTTATTCTTCTTTGACCCTTCTTTAACAATCGGATTATTTGCACCTTTATTCCCGTTTCTAAATAACTTACCAAGCATTTGGATAATGATGGGAATATCAATGGATTACAATTTTTCAAGGGCTATTCTTCAGACAGTTTTTGCGGCATCTGCACTTCTTTTGATTGTTAGAAATTTTCCCAAAAATGCTTTTCAAAAATAATTTCCTAATAAGTAAAACTTTTTTAGTAGTATTATTTTATATAGTAAGTTGGTTTCTCTTAAGTTTTAAAATTTTGGATGTTCCTCCGGGAATAAATGGTGATGAGGCCATCATTGGTTACAATGCCGCTTTAATTACGAAGAACGGTTATGATTCAACTGGAAAATTCTTACCTCTTTTTACCAGAGTACCTAACTCAAATGATTGGAAGCAGCCCGTTACTCTCTATGTAACTGTACTGGCATTTAAACTATTTGGACCATCATTTCTTGTCCTAAGAAGTGTCAGTGTGGCGGTGGCGCTTTTAGGAGGAATAATTATATTTCTTTTGATTAAAAAAATCCTGGGATTTAGAATTGCAATCGGGGGGCTGATATTGTTTATATCAACTCCAATCATCTTTATTCAATCGCACTTGGCTTTGGAAAATATAGCTCCAGTTCCCTTCGTAGCTTTCTGGTTAATAATGCTGGCAAGTTATACAGTAAAGAGAAATAAAATCTTTTTGTCAGTTGCAGGAATATCTTTAGGAGTCAGTATCTTCTCTTACTTGGGGATGAGAATGATAACTCCGATACTGATATTGATAAGCTTGGGCTACATATTTTACTTAAATCGTCAAAAACGTGCCCTAATTTTTAATCATTTAACTTGGTTTCTTTCCGGTATTATCCCATTTTCTATTTTGCTAATATTTTCAAGATCTTTTTATCCGGGAGCAATATTGGGGTTATACAGAGCAGTTGAAATCCAGGACTATCAATCATTTTTCTTACCATTCTTATCATCATTTGATTTATCGTTTCTCTATATCTTAGGCGATTCAACACCTTATCACTCTACCGGAAGAGGAGGAATGTTTCTTCTAGCAAGTTTGCCGCTATTTTTTCTTGGTATTATAAGTACCATAAAAAAAAGGAATTCCTTTTCAGTTCTTTGCCTGATCACCTTTTTATTAATCCCTATTCTTTTTGGCTTGGGATCTACCATACATAGAGCCAGTAGACTTTTGGCGCTAGTCCCACCCTATATTATTATTTCCTGTTTTGGCTTTCAATTAATTGATGAAATTAAGCAAAAGGCAATAAAACTCTTAGTTCTAACTGCAATTTTATTTTTGATTTTGTTAAATTTCATTGATTTCACTAAGGATTACTGGTATCAATATCCCCAAAGGGTGAGGGCGCAATTTGCAAAGCCCATTCATATTGTTTTTGATAGAGCTCAACATCTGCTAAAGGAAAATCAATCTGAAATATATATCCAGAAAGATTTTTTTTCGGAAAGTGATTTTACTGTCAATTTTTTTGAACAAGCCTATTTTCCAGATGGATCATCTAAATGGTCGACAAATCAAACCTTACCCTCCAAGGCGTTACTTATTGCTGATCCTAATGTTATTCCCCAAAGCTTGAAACAAAATTTAGTGAACTATAGTTCAGGACTAGAAGGTTTTAGCATTTTTGTTGCAAAATAATCATCATAATGAAACAAATAAAATCCATTGTCGGAAATAATTTGTTACTGATTACTATACTGCTGGCTTTAATTATCAGACTCATAAATATTGATTTTCCCAAATTTAGCGCAGAGGAAGCACAAGTAGCATCCCGTGCCAATTTTCTAATTAGTCACGGAACAGATGAATTGGGTAGAAAACTTCCCTTTATTTTCAATTCCTCCTATGATTATCAATTGCCACTCACCTCATATATAACAGCATTTGGAGTACTGATATTTTCTAATAATGACTTAGGGGTAAGGCTACCGTTTATTTTAATTGGTATATTAATAGTTATATTAATTTATTTTATTTCGAAAATCTTATTTAAAGATAAGAAATTGGCCTATTTTTCAGCAATAATTGCAGTCGCTTCCCCTGGATTAGTATTCTTTTCTAAAATTCCCAATGAGTATATTGTATTAATAGTTCTTATGCTGATATTAATTTTGCTACTTCTGCAAGAGAAGATAAATAAATTTTTTATCATTACAGCCGTAATCTTACTGCTTATGACATCTAAGTTGGCATGGTTTATCACCGTGCCCATTATTTTATTAAGCTTTTTCTTAAGAAATGATCTTAGTAGAGGAGAAAAGATTAACCTAATTGTTTTAGGCAGTATCCCAAATATATTGATGGTTTATATTTTTCTTAATATCCCACAGGGAGGGAGGAGTTTAATAGAAAATAATTTTTCTATCCTTAATGATCTTAGCATCAAAAACGGGATAGATAGATTAAGGGGTCAGCAAATTGATGGTTGGCCTAATCTTTTAGATAGAATTTTACTAAATAAATCTTTTTTAATTATCGCCTCCTTTTTTCACTGGTTGTCTTATCTTCAGCCATCGTCTTTATTCGGACAGATAGATGCAAGTGGTAAATTTGGCTTTCTCAACCAGGGAGGATTGTCTAAAATCATTATCATCCCCCTTCTTATTGGATTAGTTCATTTAATAAAAGAGAAAAACAAAAAGGTTCTTACATTTTTTTTATTTGCCATACTTTTATCAATTCCTGGTGCACTTATTTATCCGAAAATTGAAATTGGTGTGTTAATTATCATTTTGCCCTTTTTGATATTGATTTCTGCATTCGGGATGTCAAAACTTAAGTCTGCATTTGTGAACATAGTAATAGTATTCATAGTTTTTGAGGCAATTCTTAATTCTTTTTTTATCTCTTCTAATGTAAAAATTTCCAATACTGATCGTCCTTTCTGGATAAAGCAAATAGTTAATGAAGCATATGATTACTCAAAAGTAGCTCAAGTTTTTTTCTCGGATAAAATAGCCCCGGATCCGGCTCCCTTCATTTTTTGGTATACATCCGCAGCTCCGCCTATTTCTTCTAAAGATAACTTCCCATATAAAATAATTCAAAGAGACATTGGAGCAATAAAAATTATCAATTCCGATAGAATTTCTTATCAATGCAAAGGCGACAAAATAAATTATTTTTTTCTTAACGAAGACGAATCAAAAACTTTCGAGAAAAATGCCACAACTTTTCAAAATTTTGATACTAAATTTGAGAGGATTTATGCTGATAATTTTAATCAGGATAGAGTTTATCTATATAAATCGTCAATATGCTTGAAACAATGAATAAACAAATTTTAATTCTTTTATTAATAATAATTTTTGGTTCGTTTCTAAGGTTTTATAGACTAGATAATATACCAGTACAACTTAATCATGATGAGATTAGCCAATTGTATGATCTTAAATCAATTGTTGGAACGGGAAAAGATATCTATGGCAACTCTTATCCTTTGGCATTTCCATCAACAGGTGATTATAAACCTGGCCACTATATTTATATAAGTATGATTCCGTATCTTTTATTTGGGGATCAGGAAGTAACAATTAGAATTGCTGCAGCTTTTTTCGGAATCCTGACTATTTTGGGAACATTTTTATTTGTAAAAATTCTTACCAAAAATTGGCATGTAGCACTACTGGCGTCATTTTTAATAGCTATTACTCCTTCTGAGATTTTCTATTCCAGGAAAAGTTTCGAAAGTATTATTGGAGTATGTTTAAATCTTTTTGGTCTGTTCTATTTAATAAAAGGCCTAACTCTTAGAGGACTGAATGCGTTTATATATATAGGTATTTTGATAATGACTTTAGCGATGTATGTATACACCTCTTATGTAATAACCGTTCCGCTAACATTACTTCTGATATTTTTTATTTATTGGAAGAAGGCAAATCTTAATAGAAATAGTTTTTTTAGGATAGTTACCCTTTGGCTTATTTGTATTTTTCCGCTTATTTTTATTACTTTTACCAACAATGATTTGCGATTCCGCGCATCTTCTGTTTTTCTAACGCAAGATCCTAATTTAGGTAAATTAATCGGTTTAACGCATAACCCATTAAAAGCATACTTTGACCTAGTGTTTGTTAAATATCTAAATCAATTTAATCCCGTTTTCCTTTTTGTAAATGGCTTGTCGCTTACTAATCAAACTATGTTGGATTCTGGCCCATTAATGATTGTTCAATTTCCGCTTATTATCATGAGTTTTATTTTTCTATTTTTGTATAAAGAATTCCTATTTCAAGGAAAATTTTTATTTTTTCTAATCTTAATTGCTATGATACCTTCATCTATAACTTTTGATGATTTCAGTCCCCATAGGTCTGTCTTTGCATTTACCCTCTTTAGTATCATTTCAGCTTTTGGGTTATATTGGCTGATTCATGTAATTATTACATCCGAATTGAATAAACTGTTTCAGTCAGTATTATTAGGAATTATTATGCTTATTTTAACCCTAAATTTAACCTACTTCATAAGAATATACGCATTTAGTTATCCTTATGAAAAATCTCAATATATAGAGTACCCTTTTAAGGAGGTATCTCAATATATCTGGTCACAATATGGTAATTTTGACAATATTATTTTCGACCCCAAATTTGGGACGATTCAACCTTTTGTAGGAGTAGGAGCACAATATTATATAGCTTACTATGGAAATTTAGAGCCTATCTTTGTTCAATCTGAGTATTTAGATCTAAAAGATAGACAGATGAGTATAGGAAAGATTAAAATCCGTCAAATTTATTGGCCAAATGATAAAAATTTGAAAAATATTTTAATAATAGGGAGTAAATGGACTATCCCAATTAATGAACTTGATAAGGCTAAAATAATACATGAGTTCGCCTTATATGATGGTCAGCCCGCCCTTTATGCTATAAAGTTGTAGAAATTAGCTTTTATCTTTCCAAATTGTTAACATTAATTGGTGAATAGAAAATTTCTCATTTTCTTTCTTGGGCTAATTTTACTATTTTCTTTTATCTTACGGTTTTATAAAGTAAACGAAATCCCACCATCTTTAAACTGGGATGAGGTATCCATTGCCTATAATGCTTACTCTATTTTAAAAACCGGCAAAGATGAGTGGGGACAATTTTTCCCCGTACATTTTAAGGCTTACGGAGAATATAAACTTCCAGTCCAAGTTTACGGTTCAATTCCAGGAATTACCATTTTTGGATTAAATGAGTTAGGGGTAAGGATTACGCCGGTTGTTTATGGAACTTTGACAGTATTGATAATGTTTTTTTTGGGACAAGTCTTATTTAGAAATAATCTAGTTGGTCTTTTGTCATCATTTCTTCTGGCCATCTCTCCTTGGCATATCCAGTTAACTCGTGCCTCTTACGAATCGTCATTTGCTCTTTTTTGGGTAATTCTCGGGACGTGGTTACTTATTAAAGGATTTGAGGATAGAAAGTGGTTTATATGGTCCATGATTCCTTTTGCAGCTTCAGTTTTTACATATAACAGTGCCAGGATTTTTACTCCTTTATTTTTGATGGCTGTTGCCATTATTTATAGACATCATTTGATAAAAGTAAAAAGAACTGTCTTAATCTCTATGATAGTCTTTACCATACTGATATTACCGTTAACCCCATTTCTATTTGGTGGGGAAAGGAGCGCCAGATATAAATTGGTTAGCATAACAGATGATCCGGGACTTATTCCCAGAATTGAAGAAAGAAGAAATAATTCAATTCTTCCCTCTCCTCTGACTAGATTAATCCATAACAGAATAACCTATGTGTCATTTTATTTCACCAGAAATTATTTAGCTCATTTTACCCCGGACTTTTTATTCATTAATGGCGCACCTCATAAACAGCATCATGTACAGGGAATGGGGCAGCTATATTGGTTCCAGGCGCCATTTTTATTTCTAGGATTCTTTCTTTTATTCAAAAAGAAAAATGAATTTAGATGGTTGATAATGAGTTGGATTCTTCTTATTTATATACCTGTGTCCGTGACTAATGATAGTATTCCTCACGCCTTGCGGTCTGCCATAGCTACACCAGTCTATCAACTTCTTACGGCTTTTGGCATATATCAAGCCTATCTATTGATAAAAAATAAAAAGATGCTGTGGCAATTTTTATTATGGGGGATAGTGGTAACAATAGGATTATGGCAGTTTATAAGTTACTTAATAAATTACTACACCATTTATCCCAAAAATTATTCCAGAGATTGGCAGTATGGTTATAAGCAAGTGCTGGAATATATAAGGGTACACAAAGATGAATATGACGAGATTGTTTTTACCAGACATTTCGGAGAACCGCATATGTTTACTTTATTCTACCTAAATTATGATCCAGCGAAATACCAAACTGATCCGAATTTAGTCAGATTCGAAACCTATGATTGGGTGAGAGTATTAAGATTTGATAAATACTACTTCCCTGATTTAGGAGATAGAGAAACTCAATTTGCAGATATTGTTAGGGATAATCCGGGAGAGAAATTGTTATTTATTGGTAGAGAAGGAGATTTTCCAAAAGAAATGCCACGACTTTTGTCCATAGACTTTTTAAATGGTGATAATGCCTTTGATGTTGTAGAGGTCAGATGAAGAATTCAACAATTCTATTAACCATAATTTGTGTTCTTTTTCTCATTACACATCTATATAAAATTGGTGAAATTCCACCTTCAGTTTATTGGGATGAGGCATCAATTGGCTATAATGCATATTCCATTGCCCAGACTGGAAAAGATGAATGGGGGGATTTTTTGCCGATACACTTTAGGGCATTTGGAGAATTTAAATTACCTGTATATATTTATTCTGTAGTGGCTTTCGTACAACTTTTCGGACTAAATGAGTTTTCAGTTAGAATTCCTGCAGTTTTATTTTCATTGGGAAGTATAATTTTTACTTTTTTATTGGCAAAGAAATTGTCAGGAAATGAAACTGTTGGATTATTTGGTGCTTTCCTCCTTGCCATTTCACCCTGGTTTTTTATTTTTTCAAGAATAGGGTTTGAGGTAACTGCAGGACTGATGTTTTATCTTTTGGGAATCGTACTCTTTTTAAAAGCCGAAAATAAAGGTAAGTTTATCCTTTTTTCCATAATTAGTTTTATTCTAAGTGCTTATAGTTACAATAGTTTTAGAATTATCTCACCATTAACGCTCTTGGCACTGATTATTTTTGAGTACGGTAACTTGAAGGAAGTTTCAAGCAAGAACAAAGTTTATTTTCTTACATCAATTATCCTTTTATTTTTAGCTGCTATACCAATTCTCAGATTATATGTTTTTGATGCCGGTATTGCTAGATTCCAAACGGTTGGAGAGATGTCTACCTTAACTATAGTAAATAATTATCTCTCGCATTTTGATCCGATTTTTTTATTTATCCAGGGAGATAATAATTTAAGGCATCAGCAAGCTGGTTTCGGACAACTTTATTTTCCGGAACTTGCACCTATTATAATAGGATTAATTTATATGTTTAGGAGTAAATTTAAATATAGGTGGATTCTCCTAATAATAATTTTTATTTCACCCATTCCTGCTGCAATTACCAAGGAGTCACCACATGCTTTGAGGTCTTTATCCATGGTGCCATTCATTCATATTACTTCAGCGATGGGAGTTTTTTATTTGACACAATTCTTCAGGCAAAAAATGCTGATAAGTCTAACCTTAGTTACTGTATTTTTAATCTTTTTTGTTAATTACTTTATTAATTTCATAACTATTTATCCGAAAGAGTCTGCAGGCTGGTGGCAATTTAATTATAAAAAAATATTTACAGATTCAAAACTTCAATCTGAAAATGAAAACAAAATTTATATATCTGACAAGGAAGGACAACCATATATTTTTGCTCTATTTTATTTAAAGTATAATCCGGAAAAATTCAGAGAAGAAGTTGAAAGAAACAGTGTCGATATGTGGGGTTTCTCAACTGTTAAAAGTTTTTCTAATTTTGAGTTTGGGGATTATAATGAAAAATAACTTAATTAAGATATTATTAATCCTGATATTGATTCTTTCCGCCGTTGTTCGGATTTATCGTTTAGATAGTGTTCCTCCCTCAATCTCTTGGGATGAGGCAGCAGTAGGTTACAATGCCTGGACGATCAGTGAGTATGGCAAAGATGAGTATGGGAAAAGCTTTCCCCTAACATTTAAATCTTTTGGAGATGATAAACATTCTGTCCACATTTACTTAACTGCCATTTCTGTAAAACTTTTCGGTTTATCTGAATTTACTACTAGATTGCCAGCTGCCCTTTTTGGAATTTTCAATATCTTCTTAATATTTTATTTAGGCAAATTGCTTTTTAGAAATGAGTGGATAGGAATTATGGCAGCAGTATTTCTTGCCATTTCACCATACCATATCCAATTTTCCAGATTTAATCATGAATTAAACTTTGCATTATTTTTCTTTTTATTGGGATTAATAACATTTATTAGAGGATTAGAAGGAAGAAAATGGTTACTTACAGCCTCATTTATTAGTTTTGGATTAGATTTGTTAAGTTATCATAGTGCTAAGGTAGTTGTTATTCCCTTCATATTAATCTTAATATTGATGTATTTTCAAAACCTTTGGAAAATGAGGATTTATTTTTTCTTGGGTATAGTTTTTCTACTATTTTTTTTGGGGCTAATTTTTTTAAATCCTACTTTGTTGGGTATAGCAAGGGCAAAACAAACTGCTCTTCCTCAGTCAGATATTAATGATACCAAGCTTTATAAATTTTTTCAAAATCAATACTTAGGTTATTCAGAAAGATTAGTTCAAAATTACCTGTCTCATTTTAATCCGGAATATTTATTTATTAAGGGTGGAGAAAATACTAAATTTTCTACTCACCAAGTTGGGGAATTTTATAAGATTGACGCCCTTTTCTTATTAGTAGGTTTTTTAGCTTTAGTATTAAAAAAAACAAGGACATCAATAATTTTGCTTTCTTGGGCTTTACTAGCACCGATTCCTTCTAGTTTAACTAACGAAGCTCCTCATGCAGGGAGAGCACTATATATGATGGGAAGTTGGCATCTAGTCTCAGTATATGGTTTTTATATAATTTTTACCAAATTAAAAGGTAGAAAATTTATGCATAGCTTAATAGCAGTAACCTTTTTTATTTTGTTTATTTCATTTATAACTCATCTAAAATATTATTTTGAAAAATATCCTAGGGAAAATGCAATCGACTGGCAATATGGAATGAAACAAGTAGTAGAGTTTATTAAGACTAGTCCTCAATATAATTATATATACATGACAGATAGTAGATTTCAACCTTACATCTTCTTTTTGTATTACCTGAAAACTCCGCTACCTGAATATTTATTGAGAGTCGTTTATAATAATTCGGAAAGCAAAAGTTATAGTATGGTATCTTATTTTGATAAATATTTTTTTGGAGGATGGGATACAGCAGAAAGTGTGCCACAAAAGGACGTATTATATATCTTAACTCCTTATGAGTACGATGGTTTAAAATATAAAAGTAAATTTGATATAAGAAAGAAAGTTCAATATCCTAACGGAATTGACGCTTTCTTTATAGTGAGTGGAAACTAGAAAAAAGTTAAATTATGAATAGACTTTCAGTAGTTTTGGCAACCTATAACGAGGAAAAAAACTTAGAAGATTGTTTAAGGAGTATTTGTGATATTGCTTGGGAAATTGTTGTAGTAGATGGAGCATCTCAAGATAAAACTGTTGCTATTGCCAAAAAGTATGGAGCAAAGGTATCCATAACTGATAATCCGCAAAACTTTCATATTAATAAAAATAAAGCCATAGATAAAGCAGTCGGAGATTGGATATTTCAGCTAGATGCTGATGAAAGAGTGACAGAAGAGTTAAAAAGAGAGATAAGGCAAGCAATTGGTAAAAATGAGCAAGTAAACGGTTATTGGATACCACGAAAAAACTTTTTTTTGGGAAGATTTTTAAAAAAAGGTGGTCAATATCCTGACTATACTTTAAGGTTATATAAAAAGGGTAAAGGGAAACTTCCTGCGAAAGATGTGCATGAGCAAGCCGAGGTAGAAGGTAAGGTAGGTTATTTAAAAAATGATTTATTACATATTCGAGATAAAAACTTCTCGACTTATATGGACGGATTTAATAGATATACTGACTTAATGGCAAATGATTTGAAAAAGAGAAAAGATGGAAAGTTGTTGTCCTTTTTTAATTTTGTTTTTTTAAAGCCTGCGATCTGGTTTATGAAAGCATACATTAGACACAAAGGTTTTGAAGATGGATTTCCTGGTTTTATTTTTGCTCTTTTTTCTTCGTTAAGATTTCCTGTATCATATTTTAAATATCTAACCAATGATTAAAGTAGCCATAAGTAAGTACCCGCTAATAAGTGCCCATAAAAAAAGAGGTATTGGTTACTATACGCAAAATCTTATAGATCAGCTAAAAAAAGATAAATCTATTTCAATTCAGGAATTTGTCAATCAATCTGAGGTAAAAGATACAGATGTAATTCATTATCCCTGGTTTGATCTGTATTCCCATACCTTACCAATAAAAAATAAATTTCCGACTGTCGTGACAATTCATGATGTGATCCCACTTATTTTTCGGAAGAATTACCCAGTCGGTATTAAGGGTAAGTTTAATTTCTTTTTGCAAAAAATTTCGCTAAATAATTGTCGGGCCATCATCACTGATTCTGAAGCTTCTAAAAAAGATATCAAGAAATACCTAAAGATTGAAGACGAAAAAATATTTATTGTATATTTGGCAGTAGATGAATCATTTAAAAAAATAAATGAATCGCAATTAATTCGTTTAAGAAGAAAATATCATTTACCACAGAGATTTATCCTGTACTCGGGCGATGCCAATTGGACTAAGAACCTCCCTTTTTTGGTAAAAGGCTTTAAAAATTTAGTAAATATAAAAGGGTATGATGATATTAAATTAGTGCTAATTTCAGATGTTTTTTTAAAAAAATTAGATAACATAGATCACCCGGAACTTAATAGTTTAAAAGACACTTTAAAATTTATTGAAACAAATTTGGAAGGAAAAGTAATTACACCAGGATTTGTGGAAAAGGATGAATTGGTGGCTTTTTACAATCTGGCAACAGTTTATGTTCAGCCTTCTCTTTACGAGGGTTTTGGTTTACCCATACTACAGGCTTTAGCTTGCGGAACTCCGACAGTCTCTTCCAGTGCCGGATCTTTGCCGGAAGTAGGGGGAAAAACTGCTCTGTATTTTGATCCGAATAATTTAGAACAGTTTAGTTCACTACTAAAAGAAACAATTAATGATGAGTCGTTAAGAAGTAGATTAACCATCTTGGGTTTGGAGCAGGCTAAAAAATTTTCCTGGGAAAAAGTAGCGGCGGAAACAAAAAATGTTTATCTAAAAGCTTTAAGGAAGTAGATAGTTGGATGAAGAAAGATCTCTTAAAAATCATTTATATTTTTTTGACATGGAGAGTGTTATTGATACTTTTTTTATTTTTTGCTATTACATCTGTACCCCTAGGTTATAAGGATCGTTTTTTAGGGGGAGGAGCTAATCTTTACTCCCTCTCTCCGCAGCTCTTTTCATGGGCTAATTTTGACGGAGAACATTATCTCTCCATTGCCTATATAGGTTATAGAGGTTTGGAACAAGCCTTTTTCCCGGTTTATCCTATGTTAATTTCATTTTTGAGTAAACCGTTTGTAAATGATATTTATTCATCATTAGTATTTGGAACAGTTGTGGGAATAATTATATCCAGTGTGGCTTTCTTTTTGGCATTAATAATTTTGTGGAAGACAATCAGAATAGACTATTCTAAAAATATTGCTTTCTTAACACTGACTGCTCTTATATTGTTCCCTACCTCTTTCTATTTCGGAGCGGTTTATAGTGAGTCGATATTCCTACTTTTATCGGTACTATCATTCTATTTTGCTAAAAGAAATAAATGGGTAATGGCATCTATTTTTGGCTTTATAGCTTCGGCCACCAGAATCTTTGGATTGCTACTTTTACCCGCACTGTTAATAGAAGCATATCAGAGGAGAATTCCTTTTAAGAAAATTGTCTGGCTTTTCATTATTCCGTTGGGCCTGGGAGTATATATGTTATATCAAAATTTAACAGTGGGGGATCCTTTGGCTTTTTACCATCTACAAAAAATAGTAGGAGAACAACATCAGTCTGGGCTAACTATTCTGCCGCAGGTATATTTTAGATACCTTAAAATGCTTTTAACTGTTGATATGGCGAATCCCATCTATCAGACAATTCTATTAGAATTTGTTGTGGGGATAGTATTTTTTCTGCTACCAATTTACGGATATTTCAAAAAGGTGAAACTGTCTTATCTTTTCTATGCTATGGTAGGTTTTTTACTGCCATCAATTCAGGGTAGTTTTTCATCTGTACCGCGGTATGTAATTGTTTTCTTTCCGTCATTTTTGATTATTGCTTTATGGCTTGAAAAATTGCCTCAAGTTTTAAGATTAATTATTTTTTTAGGAATGTCAATTGCGTTATTTGTAGAAACAACTCTTTTTCTGAGAGGATATTGGGTCGCATGAAAAGATATATCAAAGAATTAATCACACATCCGTTATTTTCTGGAAGTGCCATTATGGTGATTGGAAGCAATGCCATAAACGTTCTCAACTATTTATACCATTTACTCATGGGAAGAATGTTGGGACCTTCCTTTTATGGAGAATTGGCTGCCCTTATCTCTTTCATGGGTCTTTTGGCGGTCATCCCCTCCTCTCTTAGCTTAGTAATTATCAAGTATGTTTCTGCCGCAAAAAATAAAAAAGAAACGGCCAGTTTAATAAAATGGCTACAAGCAAGAGGTATCAAAGTGTCAATGATTATGTTTGGTTTTACCTTAATCATATCTCCCATAATTGCCAACTTTTTACATATAGGTAAGATTAGTTACTTAATATTAATTGCTGTATCATTTTTATTTTCCATTCAAACTTTAATTAATAGATCAATTCTTCAGGGATTATTAAAGTTTAAAGAGACAGTGTTGACTATTCTTTCAGAATCAATTGTTAAATTAGCCAGCAGTATGGTGTTAATATTTATCGGGTTTCGAGTAGGCGGAGCTATGTTGGCTTTAGCAATCTCTGTATTCCTAGGATGGTATATGACAACGGTTTATCTGAAAGGTAGTTTGCAGGGTCAAGGAGAATACTCTCCCAATATTAAAAAGATGCTGATGTTTAGTATTCCCGTTATATTACAATCATTGGCTACATCCTCCATTTATTCGTCAGATGTACTTTTAGTTAAACACTTTTTTACATCACACGACGCTGGGATTTATGCTTCCCTTTCAACTTTAGGAAAAATTATTTTTTTTGGGGCTGCGCCAATTGGGTCAGTAATGTTCCCACTTGTTTCCAAAAGACAATCTCAGGGACAGGATTATAGAAAAATATTTATCTATAGTTTATTGGGTACATCGCTTTTAGCAAGTGGAGTATTGTTAATATATTGGTTATTTCCAGAGCTTGCTGTCAGCTTACTTTATGGTTCTGCGTATTTAGAGGCTACTAGTCTATTAATTTGGTTTGGAATTTTTATCACTCTTTTTACACTATCATTTCTAATTATTAATTATGGGCTTTCGTTGGGTAGAACTTCAGTTGTTATTTTTCCCCTGATTGCTGCCTTTTTACAAATTATAATGATTTGGTTTTATCATCAAACTCTACTTGAGGTAATAATTATTTCTCTAGTAATCTCTGCTTTACTACTAGTAAGTTTGATTATATACTCTCTTTATGATTCGGGAGGCTCAAAAAAGAACTAGCCTGATTTCCATAATAGTTCCGGCTTTTAATCAGGAAAAAACCATAGTTCATGATTTAAAAAAAATACATCAAGTTCTTGAGAAACTAAGATATAGCTCTGAACTTATTTGTGTGGTTGACGGCATGTTGGATAGAACCTTTGAGAAAGCCACCAAGTTTGCCAAAGAATCCCCCCGTATTAAGGTAGTGGGATACGAGAAAAATAAGGGTAAGGGTTATGCCATACGTTATGGCATAGCGGAAAGTAAGGGGGATATTGTGGGCTTTATAGATGCGGGGATGGATTTAAATCCAAATGGATTATCGATGCTTCTTGAGCATTTTGAATGGTACAATGCCGATATTATTGTTGGTTCTAAAAGACACCCTGTTTCTAAGGTGATTTATCCTTGGCAAAGAAGAGTCCTTTCGCTTGGCTATCAAATTTTAGTAAGATTATTGTTTGGTCTTCGGGTAAGAGACACACAGGTGGGAATGAAATTTTTTAGAAGAGGAGTATTAAAAAAAGTTTTGCCAAGATTGTTGGTAAAAGAATATGCTTTTGATGTAGAGATGTTGGCCGTTTCCAAATACTTGGGGTTTAATCGAATTTTCGAGGCACCTGTAGATATCAAGTTGAGATTTGGGGGAGCATCTACCATTACCAGTCAAAAATTCTTAAGAACAGTCTTGGCTATGTTTTGGGATACTTTGGCAGTATTTTATAGGTTGAAAATTCTGAGATACTATTCCGACAAAAATAAGAGAAGATGGAAATTTGACCCGGAGTTAAATTTCAGAATAAATATCGGATGATTTTATTTGACTACATACGTTTCCTTGTATTTTGCTTTCTGATAATTATTCCAGTGGGCGAATTAGTCTTAAGAGTAATAGGTTTTAGGGGCAAGTTTTGGGAGACTCTTTTAATAACAACAAATATTGGTTTTATTTTTACTACTCTGGTCGTCTATATTGCGGGTTTAATAGGAATAAATAATATTCTTCCGGCATTAATCCTATTACCCTTTTTTCACCTATTAATATTTAGATCTAATTTTTTTGTTAAATTGGTAAGTAAAAAGATAAGTTTAGACATTGTTCTTTTAATTATTATTGCTGCTGTTGTCATACTACAGGGAGCCCTTAATTTTTATTCAGGCGAAATTCTTCCAGAGGGTATTAGGCTAACAGCAGGACATGCTCATGACAGTTTATGGCACATAAGTCTAATAAATAATCTCAAAATACAAATACCTCCGGAAAACCCAATTTATTCAGGGACTTTATTAACTAATTATCATTATTTCACTGATATTTTTATGGCTTTTGTTTCAAATTTTACGAGTATATCAACTCTTGGCATTTATTTTAAGATAATGGGACCATTTCTGCTTATACTATTTAGCGGTTCGGTTTTTCTTCTTTCTCTAAGATTGACTGCCAATAAGATTCTCTCCTACATGGCAATTCTTTTAACTGTTCTGAGCAGTAATCTATATTATTTAATAGGAATATTTTATGAAAATGCCAAAATTACCCCTTCTGTATTTTGGGTGGATGAATTTGCTACTAGGATGACCAATTTACAGCTTTTGGCATCCTATATAGTCATACTCACTGTTCTATACCTAATGCTTATTTTCAGAGAAAAATTTTATATGAAAATCACATTAATCTTATCAATTATCATCTCCTCCCTTTTAGGATTCAAAGCATACGGTTTCATACTTATTATGCTATCGTTACTAATTCTTTTTATCTATAGAAGAAGCTTTAATTATTTAAAGCTTAGTTTAGCAAGTATTTTTTTCTCACTTATTATTTATAAAAATAGTATCTCTTCAAGCAACTTCCCTTTCATTTTTATGCCCTTTTGGTTTATCAAAAATATGTTTGAGACTGGAGATCATCTAAATTACTCAATATGGGAATTAAAAAGACAAACCTATCTTCAGGATAATAACTTTCTTCGTATAGGTACCCTTTACATTGAAGGAATTATAGTTTTTCTTTTAGGAAATTTAGGAGGAAAAATAGCGGGTTTTTTAACTATATTTCAAAAATATCAAAAAGATAAAATTGATATAATCATAATTCTGACATTGGTATCCGTTTTTGGAACTTTAATTCCCTGTATCTTTCTCCAAAAGGGAATAGTTTGGAATACCATTCAATTTTTTTATTATTCCTACCTTTCGCTTTCTCTGCTTTTCACACTTTTTATCTCAAGATTATTGTTAAGAGCAAAACTTATCACATTAATAATTCTCGCCTTTATTTGGGGAACCTTGCTTCCTGGTGTTTTCTATACTTTAGATTTATATTCCCCAAATAAATCTTCTATCCAAAACCGCTCAGCTTTAATTGATGCATCTTTTTTTCTTAAGAATCAAGATAAAGGTAATGTTGTGGTAGACCCTTTATATTATCAGGATTCATTGATTCCGGCTTTATCAGGACAATCAGTATTTATGGCAGATTCAACCCAATTGAATCTCTTGCTTATAAATGATGATGATCGGGATAGAGATCTAAGGAATTTTTTTGATGACAAGCTAGAAGAAAATAAATTTAATTTTCTTGAAAATAACAATATTAGATATATAATTTCCAATGAGGGCAGAATTTTTTTGGATAAAATAATGCAATTAAAAAAAGTTTATTCTAATTCAGAAATTAGTATTTACAAAAATATTTCTAAATAATATGAATATTCTAATCTTATCTTGGAGAGGACCGGGGCATCCACATGCTGGGGGGGCGGAAATTTCAACTCATGAACACGCCAAGGGTTGGATAAAAGCTGGGCATCAGGTAACACTCTTCACCTCCTATTATATAGGTGCGAAGAAGGAGGAGAAAGTAGATGGAATTAAAATAATTAGACAAGGTGAGCAAGTTCTAGGAGTACATCTAAGAGCAATATCCTGGTATCTTTTTGGTAATCACCCCAAATTTGATATTGTAATTGATCAGTTCCATGGGATACCTTTTTTTACACCACTTTATGTCCGAGTAAAAAAATTAGCTTTTATTCATGAGGTGGCAAAAGATGTTTGGAAAACAAATTTCAGCTTAATTCCTGCAACTTTAGGTGAAGTTTTTGAGTCCTACGTATTTAAACTTTATAAAAATATTCCCTTTATGACGGTATCGCATTCAACAAGAGAAGATCTTATTAGTTGGGGGATTCCGGATAAAAATATCACAATCATACATAACGGCGTTACAGTTCCTAAAACGCTTAAACCAATGGCTAAAGAAAAGAAAAAGACAATAATTTTTTTGGGGGCCATCAGTAAGGATAAAGGGATTGAGAAGGCAATTAATGTTTTTTCAATTATTAATAATAAAGAGAGAGATTGGCAATTTTGGGTAGTAGGAAAGTCAGATCAACCATATATGTTAAAGCTCAAGAGTTTATCAAGAAAATTAGGTCTTTCAAGTAAAATAAAATTTTTTGGTTTTATTTCGGAAGATAAAAAATTTGAATTTTTATCAAAGGCTCATATTTTAATAAATCCTTCTATTAGGGAGGGATGGGGGTTGGTGGTAATTGAAGCTGCAAGAATGGGTACACCTACTGTAGCATTTAATGTTCCGGGTCTTAGGGATTCAATTATTAATAATAAAACTGGGATTCTCTGTTCTGATAATAGTGTAGAAAATTTAGCCAAAAATATTTTTAATCTGCTGGAAAATAAGAAAGAATATGATCGGATCAGAAAAAATGCCCTTCTTTGGAGTGAAAACTTTTCTTGGGATAAAGCTGTAAAAAAAAGTTTAGAGCTGATTGAGATGATTGACAAGGGATAGAGTTTATTTAATAATGGAGGGGCAAAAAAGGTGATGAAAAATAAGATACTCGTAACAGGAGCAGGTGGATTTATTGGTCACCATATGGTCAAATTCCTCAAAGAAAAAGGGTTTTGGGTGAGAGGAGTGGATATTAAGGAGCCGGAATTTGAATCTACTGTCGCTGATGAATTTTTACTTTTGGATTTAAGAGACAAAGAAAATACTCTAAAGGTAACAAGAGGTATCGATCATGTATATAATTTTGCTGCCAATATGGGCGGAATTGGCTTTATTGAGACTGTTCATGCTGAAGTAATGAGGGATAATGTTTTAATTAATACGCATCTTTTAGAAGCATCCCTTATGAATGGAGTAAAGAAATTCTTCTTTGCTTCATCTGCCTGTATTTATCCAAAATACCTTCAAGAGGGAGAAGAAAATACTGGTTTAAGAGAATTTAATGCTTACCCTGCTGATCCAGATAATGAATACGGTTGGGAAAAATTATTTACTGAACGCCTCTGCTATAACTATTGGACAGACTTTGGTTTGGAAACTAGAGTTGCCAGATTTCATAATGTTTATGGACCATTAGGTACTTGGCAAGGTGGTAGGGAGAAATCTCCAGCAGCCCTTTGTAGAAAAATTGCAGAGGCAGAAAACAATGGGGAAATTGAGGTTTGGGGAGATGGTAACCAGACAAGATCATATTGTTTTGTATCAGATTGTGTAGAAGGGGTATATAGATTGATGAATTCCGATGTAAGAAAACCTATTAATGTCGGATCTGATAGACTGATTTCCATTAATGAAATGATTGAAATTATTTCACAGATCGCTGGGAAAAATATCAGAAAAAGATATGATTTAACCAAACCTCAAGGAGTACGCGGTAGGAATTCCAACAATGATCTTATTCGTTATCTATTTGATTGGGAACCTAAGATTCCTTTGGAAGCAGGATTAAAACAGACTTATTTTTGGATTAAATCGCAAATCGATAAAGGAAAATTAATAAAAAAAAGTAAGGCAAATGGTGAAGATATCCCTAAAAAGAAAGAAAATGCAAGAAAAATTAGGAACAGAAAAGTAATAGTTATATAATTACCTCTAGAAAAAAGTTATTTTCCTAAAAAAATGTTGGATTATTCAACAATCGCTTGGATTAAAATTATAGTTTTTTTGATTCCCATTTGGTTTACAGGAATAATAGTGGTTCGATCTATCGTTAAGAGACAGAGAGTCGAGCTGGTCCTTCCTGTAGGCTTAATAGTGGGGCTTTCCCTATATGTTTTTTTCTTAAACAGTTTGTCATATATTTTAACTCCTCCTTGGAGCATCTTAATCTCTTACATAATTTTTCCCATGATAGGATTTATCTTTTGGAGAGTTTGTAAATTTGATAAGTGGGATTTGCTCAATGGTAAGATATTATTCGTCTACCTTTTATCACTTTTATTGTGGACAAGCTTATTCATTTGGAAAGGTAATTTTGCTTTAATTGGAAGCGATACAAATCTTTATTATTCTGTTGCGCATACATTCTTAAATGGTAATTTCCCTCCCAAAACGCCATGGCAGCCGGATCTATCATTAGTTTATCATCTTGGAACCTTTGAACTATTAGGTGCTTTTTATTATTTTACAAATCTCCCGTTTCAATTTCTACATATTTTCTTTTCTGCTATTATGATTCTTGCATGTTCGCAGATTATTATTTGGCTTTGGAAAAGACATGAGTCCTTCATTTCAGTAACTATAATAAATTTAGCAGTTGCTGTAATTTTTATCAGTTTTGGTTTCTTTAAAATAGTGATTCCCGTCTTTCCTTTAAAATTTCCAAATATACCCTCGATTCATGAGTTTTTTTTATATATCAGAAACCTGCCTACTGTTAATCAGTCAATTGAAGTATATGGAGCCGCGATTAATTTGGATGGTCTAATTTATTTCATTTTTCATATTTTTGGAATTTCCATATTTATAGCCCTTTTAGCTTTAGTAGTTAATCTCAAAAAGGAAACCATATATTTGGGATTTACAGTTTTCCTAATTTGTTTGGCTTCCTTAGCTATTATAAATGAATCATTATTTATTGGAGCCTCCTCGTTAATAGTAATAAGTTTAATTTATTTGCTTAAGGAGAAAGTTCTTTTAAAAAAGATTAAATTTGTTTCAGTATCTATCCTGATCTTTGGGGTTATTGTTTTGTTTCAAGGGGGGGTAATAACGAATATTTTGGTAAAAAATGATGCAATTGAATCATCAATAATTTTTTTTCCAAAGAAAGGCCAAATTGAGGGAGATATAGACGCTTATCATCTTCATCAACAAATATCAAAAGCATTAGAAGGAAGAAAAAATTGGTATCCTTTCACTTGGATTCATGTGGGAGTTGATTTGTTAATTCTATTTATAACTTTATCCATTACTTTCATAAAATATACATCAAATCAGAGGCTGATAATTTTCGCATTATTTCTTGGCGGAGCCCTTTCTTTAATTGCCTATAATAATATAGTGCCAAAGCTCTTGGCGGCAAATGGTAACAGATTTTTAGGATTTGCATTTATATTTTTTTCATTAGCATTGCTTTACTCCCTTTCTAACTGGATAGGCAATTTTCTGAAAGGAAAATCACCCCTTAACTATTTATTAATAATTATTGTGGTGAGTTGGATTTTCTTACCAACGGTTTTGCCGCCATTGACACTTCTTTCCAAAACTAGATTTGGAGAAAACAAGCTAATTCCCAACGAGTCAATAAGCAGTCCTGGGATTCTGTGGTTGAGAAATAATGCAAATTTTTCCAACAGAGTAATGGTCTTAGATAAAAATGCACCTCATCCCAGTGGTCAGGCGCGTGCTTTAGTTGAAGCAGGAATTTTTGCACCGGTTTTTACTGGTAACTTTAGAGCTTATACTATTGAAGCCTCTCCGGAATATATTGATACAGCATATTCATTAAGCCCATTAGCTTTGCAAAAATTACAAATCTCTCTACTGCTAATCGATGCAGATTTTTACCAGATGTTGCACCAAAAAAGAAAGATTCAATTAGATGATGATAAATACTTCGAAAAAGTTTTTGACAATTCCAATATGCAAAATAATTGGGAAAAAATTTATAAGATAAAAAAGGAATACTTAAAAAATGGAGAAGAATTAAGCGGTACCCTGGAAGAATTATCGGAAAAATTACTAAAAAGGGAAAAAATTTATATAGACAATGAGGAAAATTTTAAGTATGATTTTTTAAGAAGACCAATCATATTTATGTTAAGAAATAAGGATTTATACTTTAATCCTCAGTCAGGTGTATATTTAAATGTTGAGGCAAAAATTAATCAAAGGACCCCCGAAGAAGATATTAAATATGATTTTTTAATTTTGGGAAATAAAACTGACTCACATGAGGTTTGTGATTGCAGTGCAGAATTGATATGGAGGGGATTAAATGGTCAGGTTTATTTATGGAGGTCGGAGTATTTTGGCAAAGTGGAAAAATAAACTTTCCAAATGGCTTTTAAAACATTAAAACCATCTCTTAAAGCTCTGATTCCTGATGCCCCACCCTTTCTTCTAGTGTAAGTAATAGGAATTTGTACCAGTTTCATCCCCATTCTACAAGCCTTAGTGACAGTTTCCGCCTCATATTCAAAATGCCTTTCTTTTAAATCCAGGGCTAGAAAAGCATCTTTTTTAAACCCTTTAAATCCTGCCATCACATCGGTAATTTTTCTGTCACAAGCGATGGATGTAGCCAAAGACATGATCCAATTGCCGAAATAGTTTCTAAAACTAATAGAACCTTTCTCAATTTTTCCCTGACCACTAAATCTGGTACCAATTACTACATCAGCACCTTTATCTAATGCCTCAACAAAAAGAGGAATTTCCTGAGGCTGAAATTGATGGTCAGTATCTATTTGAACAATATAATTGCCTGCTGCAAGAAGTCCACCTGCCCAAAAATCCGCCCCCTTACCTCTTTTAAAAGGAAATCTTAAGATTCTATCCACTTTCATCCTTTTAGCAATTTGGATAGTTTCATCCTTGGAGGCAGCATCAACTACGATAATTTCTATTGGAAAAAACTTTTTCAGAACTTTGCAATCCTTAATAGTCCTACCAATATTTTTTTCCTCATTGTAAGAAGTCAAAATTATACTGACCATTTTTTTTCTTTTCATGATTCTAGAGGCTAGCTTATCCTATATAAAAATACTTGTCAATATCGGGTGAATATGCTATAAAACTCCCATGCCAGAAAAACCAGCAGAATCAAGATGGCTTTATAATCAACCTACTCCCGGTATTGTAGAGAATTGGTATAGAAGAAATGAGGCTAAGATAAGAAGCCAATGGATTGACCCTAAAATATTAGATGGTGCTTTCATTATGGCAAGTACTGCAGAAGAGATGAATGGAACGCTTAATTTTAGATATTCGCAAGATAGAGTGGTCATGACTAGAACTGGTTTAGAGGTACCCAGAAGAGATTCACAACTTTATGATGTTTGGCAAGCTCACAAAAGAGATATGGAAACTAGAGGAGAACGAGATGGGGCAAAATACAGTGTCAGAAGATCCTCTCCATTTCTGACAGATAGTGAACTTCAGATTGAAGTTTCTGACTTTAGCTGGTCTGGGATGGAACTAAATAATGATGTCAATATAGGCGTACTACCTGAATCATTAAGAGATGGAATATTGCCTACCTTAAGATCGGAAGGATACGTTTTTGAGGGTGAACCTCCTAATAATGCAGTTGTCCAAGGTATTATTACCACCAAAGATAAAAAATTAGTTTTAACAACAAGAGCTGTTAATGCACAGTATTATCAGGGAACAGTCTCACCCTCTTTTGAGGAGCAAATAGATAGAGATAAAGATGATGATCCTATCGAAACATATTTAAGGGCTGTCTCATATTCACCGAAATTAAAAAGAGGTGAAGAATTACGACTGAATGTTAGACCCGAAAATATCAGATTAGTCTCTATGGTTTTAGAACCGCAGTTTAATGCAGTGGGGTTTGTAGTGTTAGGAGTTTGTGAAGAAGAATCCGAGGAAATAGACGAGACTAAGTTTGGGGTGGATAGATCTGAGTTTAATCCTGAAAAACCAATTTGGACCTTACCATTGGATGAGCCATCTCAACTTCTCAGAGATTTTTATAATCCACAAGGCTTTAGGTGGCATGGAATTGGTAGGGAGAGAGTGGTAGATGCTCTTGCATCAGTACTTGGTTATGAGGAAGCACTTGATAGATTCTATAAGGCCAGACCTTAAAACTTTTCTTCTTGATTTTTGAAGTTTAATTTAGTAGGATCCTTTTATCTTCATGGACGAGAAAAAAATTGCTATATTTGGGGTAGGCAGAGTAGGACTTCCGCTTGCTTTAGTTTTGGCTGATAAAGGATTTCAAGTTACGGGAATTGATGTTGATCCCTATAGAATTTCTCTTTTGAAACACAAAATCATGCCTTTTTTGGAAGAAGGGGCACAACCTCTTTTAGAAAAACATTCTGGTAAAAACTTTCAGATTTTTTCCCAACAACATTTAGATAGGGTAGTATCTGAGAACGATATAATAATTTTAACTTTAGGTACTCCCATTGATGATACCTACAGTCCTGACTTTGGTGGAATAGAGGATTTATTAAGAAGTATGGCACCTTCAATAAAGAATGACCATCTAATTATTTTTAGAAGCACTTTATCCCCTGGAGCTACTGAACAATTAGCAAGGCAGTTAGAAGAACAGACAAAACTAGAAGTTGGGAAAAATTTATTTATTGTTTATTGCCCGGAAAGAATTGCTGAGGGAAAATCAGTTGAGGAGTTGGGACAAATCCCTCAAATAATTGGTAGCTTGGATGATGTAAGTGCCAAAAAAGCAGCGGAAGTTTTTGAAAAAATTGCTCCCAAAATTTTATTTACTAACCCCCGTTCTGCCGAACTTGCCAAATTATTTTGCAATATGTATCGCTATATTGATTTTGCCATCGGGAATGAATTCATGATGATTGCAGAAGATTATGGATGTGATATTTATGAAGTTTTAAATTTAGTTAATAATGACTATAAAAGGGCTGGGTTAAAAGCTCCCGGCTTGACTGCGGGTCCGTGTCTTGTTAAGGACGGCTTTTTCCTGATAGATAAGAGCCCTTTTATGGAACTGGTCACGGCAGCATGGAGACTTAATGAGAATATTCCAGGATATTTACTTTCCAAAATTAAGTCGGAAATTAAGGATTTACACAAGAAGAAAGTGGCTATTTTAGGTTTGGCATTTAAGAAAAATATTGATGATATCCGCTATTCTCTTTCTCCAAAAATGCAAAGATATTTTTTAGCAGAAGGGGCAGATGTTTCTGTTTCGGATCCTTTTATAGATTCTAAACCAATCGAGGGTGCTCTAAAAGGGACAAATATCTTGGTGATTGGTATAAATCATGATATTTATAAAAATTTGGATTTTGGTTATTTAAAAAAATTGGTCTCTGATGATTGTTTGGTCTGTGATATCTGGAATATCTTTAACACCGGAAAAATCATCTTTTATTTAAAAGATGTGGTTGCTAAATCAGAGGATGGGATTCGATCAAATGGGGAGGTTAGACCATATAGTAAAAAAAGGAAGGCGGAACGCCCTGGATTAGGTGTATGAAGACAAAGATACTGGTGACAGGTGGGGCGGGATTTATTGGTAGTGAGGTTGTAAAACAACTTATTGAAAGAGGGTACCAAGTCAGAGTAGCTGATGATTTATCAAAAAAAGAGGCTAAAGTCCCTAAAGAATGTGAGTTCTTGAAGCTTGATTTGACTAAAAAAGAAGCAGCGTTACGGGCAATGGAAGGGATAGATTATTGCATACATTTGGCAGCCAAAATTGGCGGGATTGGCTATTTTCATAAATATCCAGCAACAATACTTTCCGAAAATAATAAAATGTACTCTGCTGTGTTTGAAGCAGCGGTTGCCAAAAAAATAAAAAGAATTATTTATTTATCCTCATCCATGGTTTTTGAATCAACTAATAGATTTCCCAGTAAAGAGAGTGATTTGGATAAAATTCCCCCTCCGGTCTCAAGTTATGGTTTCTCCAAATTAGTGGGGGAGTGGTACTGCAGAGCTTTTAGAGACGAATATGGACTCCCTTACACCATCATAAGACCCTTTAATGCTTATGGCATAAATGAAGCTCCAGGAGAAGAGATAGGTTATGCTCATGTTATCCCGGATTTAATAAAAAAAATATTGTCTGGCCAATATCCGCTGGAACTTTTAGGAAATGGAAGGCAAACCAGATGTTTTACTCATGTTTCAGATATTACTAGGGGAATAATACTGGCCATGGAATCTGATAAAGCAATTAATGATGATTTCAATATTGGCTCGGAGAAAGAAATGAGGATGCTAGATTTAGCAGAGCTACTCTGGCGAAAATGTAATGCAGACAAACCATTTAAAGTTAAATATGTAAAAGGCTTTAAATACGATATTAAAAGAAGAGTACCATCCTCAAAAAAAACAAAAAAAATATTGAAATGGGAACCCAAAAAGAAATTTGAGCAAGAGTTACCGGAAATTATTAATTGGATTAGTCATAGTATTTCTTAAAATTGTTTAATCTAATCCTTAAAAGATCATATAAAGATGTAATAATATCGTGAGGCAGTTTCACCTTAGTATTTGAGTCATCTCTCCAGGTTACCGGCATCTCTTTTATATTAAAACCCCTTTTCTTGCCTATAAAAAGTATTTCCGAATCAAAACCCCAACGATCAATCCTTTGCCTTCTAAAAATTTCCTCGGCTGCTTTTTTTGAAAAGCATTTGAATCCACAAGTAAAATCCAATAGATTAAGGCCCAAGAAAATTTGAGATAACTTTGTAAATCCTTTACCTAATTTCTCGCGAATTTTCGGCTGATGCATCAATAATTTTGCCCCTCTTTTTTTCCTTGAGCCAATCAAAATATCAAACTTTTTAAGATGCGGAAGGTAATTATCAAATTCTTCAATCGGTGTAGAAAAATCAATATCTGTGAAAAGCCGGTAATCGCCTTTTGCTTTAAGCATACCGGTTTTGATTGCAAATCCCTTGCCCTTATTCATTTGATAAGAAATTAGTTCGAAAAAATGATGAGGAGGTAGTTGCTTCAATATTTTTCTGATTAATTTTAAACTTTCATCTGTACTGCCATCATTTACGAGAATAACTTCAGTTGAGAACTTTTTTTGTCTCAAATAATGAAAAAGTAAGGAGAGATTAGCAATTCTTCCCCCTTCGTTATAAAAGGGAATAATAATAGATAAAAAAGGAATATCAATTTTTTTTCTTCTCTTCATTCTTTCTTTGCAATAGCGATAATTGAGGTGCCGAAAGGGATAGTAAAGTGTTTTGCAAGATAAAATTCACCGCTTGCCATAAGATTTAATAATGCATTAAAGAATGGATTTGACAATCTAAAATCTGATGGGTAGTTGTTTTTAAAGAACATCCCTTTGATCTTACGGATAATTAGTGATGGTATGACTAAAAAGGAATAAAGGTAGGTTACCTTTAGGGGGTGTAAATTAGTATTCTCTAGGGTTCTGATTAAGTTTTCTTTGGTATACCTTCTCTTATGAAATAGAACTTCATCCCATCTACTCCAGAGCCATGAGAAAGCTGGAACCGTAATAATAATTATGCCATCCTTTTTTAAAATTCTTTGCATCTCTTTTAAAGTTTTATTATCATCAGTATGCTCCAATACATCAAGTAGAGTAATAACATCAAAATTATCAGGACTTAGATTTGTTTTTTTAGCATCCCCGACGAGAACATTTTTCAATCCCCTCATCTTACAATATTTAATAGCGTCAATTGATTGGTCAAGCCCCCAAACTTTGCCAATTTTTTGAAGACCTTCCATATTTTTACCCGTCCCACAACCAACATCTAAAATTTTTGGATTTTTAATCTTAATATATGTTTTAATCATATTTTGTACTATTTTCCTTTTTGAAATATGCCACCAATGTATATCTTCTAACTCGTATAGATCTTGATATAAGTAGGACTTCATAGTATGATGAATTTTGAGAATAATAACATACCAAACATAAATAATGAAAAGATTAGTATATTTTCTCGCCATCAATTTTTTAATTATACCCTCAATTTTAGTTGCCATTACGCCTAATGTGGTTTATGCGGATGAGATTGAGGATTTAAAACTGGAGAAGCAACTGGTCAATCCTGACTCTTTCTATTACCCTGCTAAGAGATATATTGAGAATCTACAAAATATGTTTATGTTTTCTAAAGATAGTAAAGTAAATTTACATAAAAATCTTCTTAAAAAAAGAGCCTCTGAATTAAAGTATATTGTAGAAGATAGGGTTTTATCGGAACTAGAAAGAGGTTCACAAAGATTTGCTTATCAAGCAGGGATCTTAGTTGAGGAAGCAGAAAAAGATTACACCGAACAAGGTAAGAAGGAAATTAAGGATCAGTTCAGCAAATATAAAAAATTACTCGATCAATTGAGAGAAAATTTTAAAGCTAACTCAAGTTTTTGGATGCTAATTCAACAGGATATAGATACACTTGATATACTTTCCGAAAAGATTTAATTGCTATTCCAGATATACCTGGTAAACTCTAAATTTAAGCTCGAATGAAGGATCATAGTTGCTTAAACCAAAAGCTGCTGTTTCATAGTCTCCCGAAATCCAATTTAGCTTTCTTTCCACAACATCTAGATCTTGGGTTAATAGAACAGTCTTATTAGTATCTTCAGAGCCTATATGGATAGGCTGCCCACCAGGACCCCATCCTTTTCTGTAGATTGACAAGAATATATCAAGGGGTTGATTTACACTAATAAGTGCCTTCAGGTTATGTGCCCTATACAATATATATTGGGAAATCTCTCCCCTACATTCAATTAAAGGAGTATAAGGAGTTTTGTCCAGATTGATAAAAGTAAATTCTATATAGTTATCCGAGGTAACTAGACCGTATTCAGGTACGACTCTACTGGGAAATAGTCTAGTATACTGCCATATAGTGGGATTAGGAATGGCGCATATATGGTAATTGATATTTAAGGGTGCAGGTTTTATTGGGTCTCCTGTTCTATAGATTATATACAAAAAAAAGAAAACTAAAAGAAAGATAGCAGTATACTTTATGGTTTTCATTAAAATACTAGTCTAAAAAGACCGAATATATAGTTATGATTAAATCTTTATTTTCATCAAATTCCTTTGCTCCGATTGATACTGCTTCATAATCTCCAGAGAGCCAATTAAGCCGTTTCTCCTGTTCGACCTGTCCGCTATCAATTTGCCAATCTAATGTTATGATATTATTAATTTCATCAGTACCAATATCCTGGGGTTGCCAACCGGGTCCCTGGCCTACTCTATGTATACCGATATCAAACTTTATAGGTTGATTAACCTCCATTTTGATGTTAATTGTTTTAGCGCGGAATAATATTTCTTTTGGGATTCTCTTTTTGCACTGTATCATGAAATGAGTAGTATCCTTGTAGGTAAACTGGATATGTGATTCCACTTCATCATTAAAAGATTTGGTACTAGAGATCAGGAAAGGTTTTTTTATTACGTCAACCCAAGAGTTAATATCATTAAGGTCACAAGCGTAAAACCGCTCAGTTAACCGTTGTGGTTTAATTGGGTTGGCAGTAACAAATATCGTCCATGTAAACACTATAGTAATTATAATTACTAATAGTTTATTAATTAAGTGAAACCTATTTATTTTCAGTATGCGACTCAAGTACATCATCTTTTATATCAATAAGCTTTGTGCCCTCAATACGAAATGCAAAAAATGAATTAGTGGCAATAAGATCTTCTTTCTCTTCATTAAGGATATTATTGATGTCTTCTCTATTAAATATAAAGTTTACCTGAGGCGGATTATTTATTTCTCCTAAATGTATAGGTACTCTCCTTTTAAATACTGCATTTGCTATTTTTTCATCAAAATCCTTATCAAGCTCTAAATAAATATAAGTTACTTCTTCCTTTGCCAGGAGCTGAGAAATAGTAGGCTCAAGCATAATCCATACAGAGTCATACTTAGAAGCATTAATATTATGACCTTCTTGTATCAGAAATTCTCTTGTCGAAATTGCCTGAATAAATATGAGCCACAAACCGATTACAATAAGAAAGAAACTAAAAACAATTGAAGTGAAATAACTAAAAAGGGACGATAATTGGAATAAATTTCTTTTTACTTGCAGTAGACGATCTTTAATTGAATAAAAACAAATGGCAAGTACCGAACCTATTAGCATACCCATACCTATACTTGGAACAGTGTAATAACGATGTATATAGGTAAATGCTGATTGATCATTTCCTGAAACTTCTGGAGATATTAACCATGGTATCAAAAGATTAGCAAGCACAATGCCACTACCCAAAAGGCCTATTTGAGAAATTTCTTTAAACCGATTCCAATATTTAATAAGTACTAGATTTGATAGGAGGAAAAAAGTACCGCCAAACTGAGTAATTGGTATCCAAACGGCTTGCCAACCTTCAAGATTTTTTAAGGAATAACCTACCAGAGGCGAGAAGATCACTACTGGGATTGATAAAAACACCAGTAAAAACTTCCTTTTTAAAAAGAGATTAAATGAGAAGAGTATCGCAAATAAGGGGATAATCTGTGGTAAGTTTTGTATCAGGGTAGTGCTTATATAGCCATAATTTACAGAGAATGGTGAGATAATTAGGTTGCTGATAAAAAACCATAAGGAAAGTATAACTGGAGGATACCCTGTAAAAAGGGCCAGCAATAAAATGGACGGAGAGACTCTTTTATATGATAATTCAGGGGTAGAACTTAATGTACCGGTTATAAAGATAAGCAAAAAAATGACAGCGATAAGGGTAAGAAAGTGATAAACTCTGATTCTCCTACCCCTCTCTTTATAATTTTTGAAAAACCAATAAAATTCTCCTGCAAAAGTCAAAAGAACAGTACCTACCAATCTTACAGGATGAGTAAGAACGGTTAATAAAAAAAAGGAAATTGAGCCTATAAGTGTTTTTCTGGTGGGGTGTTGGTGAAATTGAAACCACTTTCCCAAAAAAAATGAAAAAACTATTATTGCTGTATATATTTGAAAAAGAGATACTCGAGTAGTTGACTGAATTCCTGCAGTATTAATTCCAAAAAAGAGTGCAGCAATAGAGGCTGTTATTCTATTTTTTGACCATTTAACAACAAAATAATATATCGATATAACAGCTAAAATTCTCAAGACCACATTTAAAATAAAATAATATTTAGAGTTAAAATCAAAAAAGCGGTAGGCAATAGCTAAAGAGGTAAATTGAGTACCATATTGATGAAAATAATAAAGAGGTGAAGGATGCAGAAAGCTCACATTTCTGCCAAAATGCCCCTCACCTTTAACAATGCTTAAATCCTCATGACTTGGATCAGGAAGGATATGAAAGAGTGCAGGATATAAAACAATAAAAGTCACTATGACTACAAATAGGATAGGTAAAAATGATAAAAAATTATGTTTAAAGGTCATTTTAGATAGTAACGTAATTTTAGCATATCAATCATTGCTCCGATGATGGATTTTAAATGTGCTCCAGTTGCTTTGCCGCCTTTACGGGGAAAATAACTTATAGGCACAGATACTATCTTAAAGCCTAACAGCTGAGCTCTGATTATTCTTTCGGCTTCAGAAAAAACACTCTTAGAGATTGGTGTAGTTTTTTTTAAAACCTCCATTTTATAAACTTTATTACTTCCGGCATCATATAATTTAACACCAAACAATATCTCCGGAAGTATATTATAAATATAGCTCAGAGCTTTTCTGAAAATTCCATAGTAGACTTTCGTTCTTCTTTTTCCAATAATCAAATCATATCTCTCATCTACTTTATCAAGCATTTTCGACAGATCTTTAATAGTGTATTGACCATCAGCTGCATTTATAAACACTAATTGTTTAGATGCTTTTTTGTAAAGAAACTCCAGTCCTCCTGAAATACCTAAAGGTTTCTTTTGATGAAATATTTTTATTTTGGGGTATTTTTTAGAGTAAAAATCTAATATTTGACCTGTTTTATCACTGCTAGCATCATCGTTTACCAAAATTTCCCAATTTCTGGTCAATTTGGATAGTACATCCAGTGATTCCTCTATAACTTTTTTTACAGAATTTTCTTCATTCTTAGCAATTATTACAGCGGAAATAGAATATGTCATCTGTCTAGAATAATTGGTTTGTTTTTTTGAATAGATTCATCACAAGCCTCAAGTAAAGAAATAATCTCAATATTCATTTTGGCATTTTCATAACTAATTTTTTTGTTCAAGATCTGCTTGATTACCTCATCTATTTCCACATATAATGCTTCTTCGTTTTCCAATTTTGGGATAACTATTTTTCCACTTCGATAAATTGGTTTAAAAGGAGTTACAGTATTTGTAGGCAAGCTGATACCTCTATCATAGATTTTAACTTTTTCATCCGGTTCTACATCATCATAAAAAATCATTTTCTTTGTCCCCCCTATTAAAATAGTTCTAAGCTTAACCGGAGAGATCCAAGAAACATGAATATGAGCTATAAAATTATTTGAATAGTTTATGGTGATATGAGCCATTTCTTCTCTGGTATTATCCCCATGATGTTTAGAACCCGTACAGAAAATTTTAGTGGGTTTAAGGTTGAAGCAATAAATCAATATAGCCAGATCATGAGGAACCAAATCCCAAATAACGTTAATATCCTGCTGGATAAGTCCCAAGTTTGATCTGGTTGAATCATAATATAGAGGTTCCCCTAGTAGTGATCGATTTTGAGTAAGATCTTTAATGGCTTTGATTGCTCCCGTATACAAATAAGTTAGGTCACAATGCAGCAGAAGTCCTTTCTTTTGTGCTAAATTTATTAGTTTTTTTGCATCTTGAGACTTGGTGGCTAATGGTTTTGCCACTATTATGTGTTTATTAGCTTTTAGGGCATTATAAGCAATCTGAAAATGAGTTTGGGGAGGTGTTGCTATTGCCAATAGATCTATTGTTTTATCTGATAAAATATCCTGATAATTCTTAGTTAACTTGATATTAGGATAATATTTGTTAATCTTTTTAAGAGATTCGTCAGATAAGTCACAGGCCCAAATAACTTCTGCCTGATCATGGCCCATTAGATTCCTTATAAAATTTGGACCCCAATAGCCTACCCCTATTACAGCTGTTTTTATTTTCGGAGGAAAAAACTTGCTCATTTTCATATTTATTCAAAAATTTTTACAATAATACCATAATTAGCAGAGATTATTTACACAAGCTACTTGATCTTGTTAGAATAGGTTTTCAATGAATAGAATATTAATTACAGGGATAGGAGGATCAGCTGGTTTGGGGTTTGTAAACTCTTTAAAAGATTCAGGAGAAGAATGTTATATTATTGGATGCGACAGTGATAAATATTCCTTAGAAAGAGCAAAAGCAGATGAAAAATATCTGGTTCCTTTATGTAGAGATAAGAACTATTTAAAAGTCTTAAAAAAAATTATCAGAAAAACTGAGCCCGATTTGATCTATTCTCAAGTGGATGTGGAAATTGAAGTCTTATCTGAAAATAGAGAAATTTTTGAAAAAATGGGAGTCAAAACCTTTTGGCCGTCCAAAAAAGTAGTTAAGATTTGTCAAAACAAGCACCTTTCTTATTTAGCTTGGAAAAAAGCAGGGATGACTGTTCCAAATACAATCCTTATAGATAATGGGGATGATTTAAAAAAAGCAATCAGGAAATTTGGGTTACCAATATGGATAAGAGAGATTAAGGGAGCTTTTGGGAAAGGATCCCTTCCAGCTAATTCTTTTGAGGAAGCAGCAATTTGGATTGATGCTCACAAAGGTTGGGGGAAATTTAGTGCGGCAGAACTTTTAGACGCAGAAAGAATGGTTACTTGGCAGTCAATTTGGTATAAGGGCAACTTGATAATTGCTCAAAGTAGAAAAAGACTTTACTGGGAATTTGCTAACAGAGTTCCTTCTGGCGTGACGGGCTTGACGGGTGCGGGAATAACGGTTAAGGATAAGTTAGTGGATAAACTAGCCATAAAAGCCATAAAAGCAATAGATAAGAAACCACACGGGATATTTAGTGTTGATTTCACTTATAATAAAAAAGGGATTCCTAATCCAACAGAAATAAACATTGGTAGATTTTTCACAACCCACTATTTTTTTACCAAGGCTGGATTAAATATGCCATATATATATGTCAAACTTGCTCTTAAAGGTGAGATACCTAAAATTAAAAATAAAATAAATCCGCTCAAAGCTGGTCTGGTTTGGATACGCGGACTAGATTTCGAGCCAATTTTAACAACTATAGATCATTTAAAATTATATGAAAAAAAGCTAAAAGCGCTTACCGATTAATTATGAGAATTATTCTAACAGGAGCAACAGGATTTATTGGAAGTCATCTAATACCGCAACTTCTTAATGATAGCGAAATTAAAAAAGTCTTATTATTAATCCGGAATGTTGACAAACTAAATAGGGAATATTTTAAGAATAAAAAGGTAGAGATATTAGAGATTGATTTACTTAGGGTGAACATACCAAGATTGCCAAAATATGATGTATTGATTCATTTAGCAGATATTATACCTTCCAAAAAGGATGTAACGAATTTTTCCGATAATATAAGAATTGTAGAAAATATTATTAACAGTATAATTTTAAAAAAGGTTGTCAAAAAAGTAATTTATACCTCCACCTTAGATGTTTATGGGAAAATTATTTATTTGCCAGTAGATGAGGTTCATCCTACTAATCCATTAACTTTCTATGGTATTTCCAAATTGGCCAATGAATTATTAATTATTAGGGCATCAAGGAATGCCAAGATAAGTTGTATAATATTAAGATTGTCTCAGGTTTATGGACCAAATGAACCTTTAGTAAAAGTGATACCTTTATTTATTAAAAAGATAAAAAATAGTGAGGAAATCTCATTAAAAAATAAGGGCAAAATTATTCGTGATTGGGTATACGTCAAAGATGTAGTATCAGCAATTGATAATGCTTTATACGCTAACTCCCAAGGCATTTTTAATATAGCCACAGGCAAGGGTTATCCACTTGAGGAATTAATAAAAATTCTAGGTAAACTTGCTAATAACAAACCTAAAATAATAAAGGAAGCTAACAATAACGAATTAAGACCAAAAATTATTCTAGGTATTGAAAAGGCAAAAAAGTTATTAAATTATCATCCCACTTATTTTTTAGAAAAGGGCCTTAAGGATTATTTAGAAAACTTATGAAAATTTTCTTTGATCTAGATGGGACACTGATAGATGTATCGAAAAGATATTATTTTGTCCATAAAAAAGCGGCACTAGTTATTGGCAAAAAATCGTTATCTTTTAAAGAATATTGGCAAAAAAAAAGAAAAAAAATTCCAGAGAATAAAATCTTAAATATAGATAGCGAGAGTTCTCAATTTAAAGAATATCAGAAAATAAGAATAAATTTGTTAGAAAATTTAGACTATCTGAGTCTAGATACCCCATTTGAAAATGTATTTGATACCTTGGTTGCATTGACCAAAAAACATAAGTTGTATCTGATTACCTTGAGAAGGAATGAAAAGAATTTAAATACCCAACTTAAACAACTTAAACTAAATAAATTTTTCATAAAAATTTTTTCATCTCCTCCGGATAAAGATCTTACAATAACAAAAATAAAAATTATAAAGAACTTGGGATACTCAAAGAATGATTTGATTATAGGGGATACGGAAGCTGACACTGAAGCGGCAAAAAAATTAGGTATAAGATCTGTGGCAGTATTTAGCGGAATTAGGACTGAATCTTTTTTAAAAAAATATCATCCGGATATATTAATTAAAGATGTTTCGCATTTGCTCAAGATCCACTTATGATAATATAAAATTCAGCATGCCTTTTTTAAAAAATTCTACCTTTTGGATTTTTACACTATTACTAGTTATTGTATCGGTTATTCAATTTACGATATTTCAGCCATTAATTGAGAATAGCCGTCTAATTAATTTTAGAGATGATTTATTGTTTCTTTTAATGTACAAAACATTGGATCCTGAGCCTATAAGTCAATTTTGGAATGTTTGGACAAAATACTCCGGTCTACACAACACGGCCCATGTGTATCACATTGGAATATTGTCTGAATTTTTAGGTAACAACTATCAATATTATCCAACAGCAAATATTTTATTAAAAATTGTGGCAACTTTATCTATTTTTCCTGCGGTAATTGTTATTTTTAAAAACAGATTACTGGCTTTTTTATCCTCCATTCTTTTTAGTATTAGCTCTGCCACTGCCGGTTCGCTTTTTCGGGTAAGTAATGGAAATGATTACGTAGCATTGACAATAATGAATATTTTCTTTATCAGTTATTATTGGATTTTCGTAAAGCATTCAAAAGGGCTGCTTGTATTATCAGCTCTTCTTTTTTTTATAGCTTATTTAACATCTCCTGGTAGAATATTTCCACTATTGTTGCTTATTTTTCTAGTTGAAATATTCTGGTTATTGAAATTGCGCAATATTAATAATATAGGATTTTCCTTAGTTAGAATAATCTTCTATCTCATTCCAGTTTTTCTAATCTCTATTCCGGCGCCTGTTTCTACATGCTGTCCCCTTATCAGTCAATCGCATACGTTACTTAAGGATATTATCAGCGGTAGTTTGTTTAATTTACTTGATCCCTTTGCATCAATTGGATGGACAATATTTACCAATGATTACTGGAGATTTTTCGGCATCTTTGATTACAAAAGTTTAACTAATTTTGGTGATTACTTATCCTTCTTACTTAAAGGCCCAACTTTTATTTTCGGAACCTTGACACTTATATTATCTTTAATTTTAGTTAAAAAGCCACTCAGATTTTTCTTAAAGGTTTTTATTTTTAATTTTACACTTGAGGTTTTAATATTTTTTATAGCCAACAAGCATCCTACTCTAACAGAAGCGGACACATTCCAGTTACTCTTATTAAGATATCCAACATTGGTAAGCATATATATTCTAACTTTAGCTTTGATTATTTTTTTGAGTTGGAGGAAAAATGATCTCAAAAGTGGTGTATCAAACGCTTTATGGGTTGGACCATTTATATCAATAATATTTTTATGGCCAATGTGGGTTATAATGGGCCGTTTAATTAATGATTGGCATAGTGTGATTAGATATTTTCTCTGGCCAGCCTTAGGAACCTCTTTATTTGTGGGAGTAATATTATCTGCATTTTATGAAAGATTAAAAGGTAAAGATTTCCTTAGATACCTTTCAGTAATTATTATTTCTATTATCATCTTTAATTTATACTTAAATAACAAAGAGGCCATTCAAAAAGAATTTCTGCCCGAAGGTGCACAGAAAATCAAAGTTACAGATCAGCGAATATTACAGGAGAAATTAGTAAGAAAATTGGATAGATCTGCTCAGAAAGGTGATCTATTAATTTATTTTGATTTTGAACAATCTGATTTGGGTTCTCAATATTATATTGAAGCCCTTCCTGTAGAGGCATTAGGAGTTATGCTCCATGTTAATAGAGGAAAGGGAACAAGTGGCTGTATAGCTGGTTTTACTGATCAAAAGGTATTTAAAAGTAGTATTAAAGAAAAAAATAATGAAATTGGCTTTGAGTACCCAGGGGTTTGTGTTAATGAAGATATAGTAAAAGCGGGTCTCAAAGAGAGTACAGAACCTCATTTCTTCACACTTGATAAATTCTATGCGTTTAGTATAGAAAACGGAGATTTTGTGGATGTAAAAACTGATGTTTTAAGGGAATTAGGTATTTAATTTATTTCCTCCTGAATTTTGAATTTGATTTAACAACTTGTTGTAATAGTGTAGGAGTATATCCAAATTTCTGGGCTGTTTTTATAAGAGCAGAAAGGTCTTTTGGTAAGCATCTTCCCCCAAAACCTCTATTTTGGGGAAATACCCCACTATGAGATTTGTCTACCCTTGGATCAAGGGCCCAACCTTCCCAAACTTTATACCAATTTGCCCCGAGTTTCCTACATATTTCGAACATCTCATTTACGAAGGTAACTTTAGTTGCTAGATAGGCATTCTCCATATATTTAATAAGTTCTGCCTCTTTTGCATTGCAAATATAATATTTTTTATATGGTCCTAAAATAGGAATGAAATAATCCATAATTTCTGTTGCATCTTTCTCTTCTCCTCCAATAATAAGGTATGGCCAATCCTTTGCAGACGACCATTCTTTAGGAATCCAATAAGAAAACTCTCCAAAATATTCAGGAGACATACAAATTCTTTTTTTATACCTTTTTCTCAATCGATCTGTTGTCCCAGGTTCTACCGTAGACTTGATTAAAATAAGAGGAGTTTTCAACCATTTAACAGATGATTCAACAGCGGAGACATCACAGCTGCCATCCTTATTTAGAGGAGTACTAACACAAATTATGGCAAGAGCGCAGGCTTTATTTATTTGATCTCTGGTATTGTTATATTCTTGATATCCAGGATCATAAATCAAAGCATTGGGGAATAGACTCTTCATTCCTCTGCCAACATGTCCGAAACCGATAATTGCTATTTCATTCATAAGCTTTAGATAAAATACATCTTCCTAATGTCATTTTCCAGTATCAATTACTAACCTTCCAATTTTTAAGCCAGCTGCTAAAAATTACCAACGTCCATAGTCTTTTTGAAAGATTTGCTCTTTTGTCCTTATGATCTTTAAAACTCTTCCACACCATCTTTTTATCGAAATAGTCAAAAAGATCACTATTTTTAAGATGGTCATAAGTCAAATCATTTAGCGGTCCCCAAATCCATGCAGCTAGGGGAATCCCAAAACCCTTTTTACCTCTCTTAACTATCTCATCAGGCAACTTACCTTTCAGAAGATTCCTTAATGAAATTTTGGTGGAAAAGGCATTAAAATGTTTTTGATTTGTAAGATAAGCAAATTCTATAATACTAGGATCTAAAAATGGAACCCTTACTTCCAAAGAATTGTACATCGAGGCACGATCGACTTTAACTAATAAATCGTCAGTTAAATAGGTTAGGAAATCTAAAATTTGTAACCTGGTTTGCCAGTTGGTAGATACTTTTGACAATAAAAAAGATAAAGAATTGTACCAATCATTTTGAGGAAAAGACTTATCTATACTCATCCATACTAAATGGCGTTGGTACAGCGGCAGTTTCAGTCCTGCTAGAAATAAAGCCAGATTTTCCGAGAGAGGATAATTCTTGAAGGATACGGGCATCTTATGCAAAATTTTAATAAGAGCCTTTAAAGCTTGCTCGGGCAATTTTTCAACTATGTTTGCCAATATATGTGCTGGATATGTAGGATAACCGGCAAATAATTCATCGCCTCCATCCCCTGATAAAACTACTTTGACATTTTGGGCGGCAAATTGACAAAGTTTATAAGTGGGAAAAATAGATGGGTCAGCTAATGGTTCATCCAGCTTAGAAGTGATCTGAGGAAATAAATTGAGTACATCTGAAACATTGAAACTTTCAGTAAAATGTTCTGTATTCAGAACATTAGCCACTTGATTAAAATATTTAGCCTCATCAAAATCTTTTTCCGCAAAGGAGATAGAAAATGTTTTTAACCGCCTGTTTTTAATACGGGAAAGATAGTAAGCTATGAGAGAAGAATCAATGCCTCCACTCAAAAATATTCCCACAGGTACATCAGCTCTGGATTGGATCCTGATAGTGTTTTCTAATAGATGATCTAAATTTAGATTTATATTTGAAGGTGAAAATCTCACATCAAGACCCCAAAATTTAATCTTTTGTATTCCCTGAATAGAAAATATTAAGGTTGTCCCAGGATCTAATTTATAGATATTTTGAAAAATTGAATAGGGGGTGGGAATATAACCTAAATATTTATATAATTCTAAGGCCTTTAAATTAATTTTTCTAATAATTTTAGGATATTTTAATATGGTTTTTAACTCCGAGCCAAAGATTAATTCATCCCCTCTTTGATAAAAATATAATGGTTTTATACCTGCAGGATCTCTAGCCAGTATTAATTGATGTTTGTTTTTATCCCAGATCGCAAATGCAAACATGCCGTTTAAAAGTTTCGGAAAACTCTCTCCATATTGTTCATACAAATGGATAATTACTTCAGTATCAGTCTTAGTTTTAAAAATATGCTTTTGTCTAATTAGTTGTTGTCTTAACTGTCTATAGTTATATATCTCACCATTGAAAATCACCCAGATACTTTTATCTTCATTACAAATAGGCTGATGTCCACCCTTTAAGTCAATGATGCTCAGCCTTTGTATTCCCAAAGCAGCATATTTATCAAAATAAGTCCCCTGGTCGTCAGGACCCCGATAACGAATTTGGGAAAGCATGTTGTAAAGATTTTTTTTATCTATGTCGGATTTAAGGTTAACGTAGCCGGTAATTCCACACATCAGAGTGATCTTATTGTTGGTTTCGCATAGATTGGTTTATTCAGACCTTCAAAATAAATTCTGACTATTAGCTCAGCCAAAACTCCCATCAAAATAAATTGCAATCCTACAATGATGAGGAAAATAGCAATCAAAAACAGAGGGTCTCTGTGAACAAAAACTCCTTGAAAAAACTTTCTGTAGGCAACGGCAATTAGGACTAACCCGGCAGCAAATTCGGCTAAAATACCTAAAGTACCGAAAACATAGGAAGGTTTTGTATGATAAGAGCTTAAAAACTTGATGGTTATTAAATCAATTATTACTTTGAAAACTCTAAAGTAGCCATAATTTGATTTACCGAAAAGTCTGGGATGGTGATTAACTACTATCTCGGTAACTTTTGCGCCATTCCAGTAGATTAGGGCAGGAATTAATCGATGATATTCGCTATAGAGCTTAAAATTAGTCAAGGCTTTTCTTCTGACAACCTTAATGGAGCAACCCATGTCATGCAGAGGAACTCCAAAGCCTCTTCTAATCATCAAGTTAGCCATTGATGAGAAAAATTTTCTAAAGAGATTATCGGTTCTATTTTTTCTCCAACCCACTACCGCATCGTGACCTTCTTGAAGTTTATTTAATAATTTAGGGAAATCTTTAGGGTCATTTTGTAGATCTGCATCCATAAAAGCCAACACCTTTCCTCTAGCATAATCTATTCCTGCAGCTGTGGCTGCAGTTTGTCCCAAATTTCTTTCCAATTTTATAAGATAACTTTCAATTTCTTTAAATTTATTTTTTTTGACAGCTATTTTTAAATTTTTCAAAGATTGATCTTTAGAACCATCATCCACATAGATTATTTCAGATTTATCGCCCATTATCCTTAAAACATTAACTACTTGTTGATGTAATTTAGCTAAATTATCCTCCTCGTTATAGAAAGGGATAACTACCGAAAGTTTAATTGAATTCATGAGTTAAATAAATTCACTCAATCATACATCATAATCTATAAAAAACAACATAACACTTGATTTGTTAATTATTATTTATATAAACTAAAAGAAATGTTTAGAAGACATTTAGTTAGGTACTGGTATCTTTTAATATTTGCAATTTTTATTATAGTTACTCAAATTATCTTACTTAAGCCACATCTTAAGTATGGTTTTTCAGATGTTGATTGGGGATTCTTAACAATTTATAAAACTCAGAATCCATACACATTAACACAATTTGTTGATAACTTTAAAGAGGGAAATACAAAGGGAGGAGTCTATACACATCAAATTTATTATATTGGTATCCAAAGTGAATTTTTCGGATTAGATTTTGAAAAATATCAATTGACAACTCACATTTTTAAAATTTTGGCAATTTTTGCATCCATCCCCATTTTTTTGGCAATCTCAGGAAGTTTATTTGTGGCATTTATATCAACACTTATTTTTGCATTTTCTTACTCTGCAGTTGGGACAATGTATACTACGGTTACGAGCAGTGATTATTCAGCCATTTTTTCTGCAGGTTTGTTTGTTCTTTTATATTGGCAAATTATCAAAAGAAATACTGCTAATATTTTTGTAATATCTTTATCCCTTTTATTATTATTGATTACACTATTTTTATCTACAGAAAGGATGTACCCTGTCCCCTTTTTTATATTAATCACGGAGATTTTTCTATTATGGACCAGAAAGAGAATGGATAAGAATACATTCAAAAGAATATCAATCTTGCTTCTTCCTTTATTTTTTATTTTCCTTTTTCAACCTTTTGTTTTCCTAAGTTTCGTCATGGAACACGGGACAGAAATAATAAAAGGAGTCTCGTCAGGTAACATGAGTATATTATTGACACCGTTAATAGCTTTAGGAAGTGTCCTTATCCCTCCAAGCCTTATCCGATACCTAGGTTTTACAAATATAAATTATTTAAATTCAGTCTTTGATTTTTTCTTAGGGGGTCATACCCTAGTATTTATAATTTTAGCAATAATAATTGGAATAATCATATTTAAGAGTATAACTTCCACCTTACATATACTAGTTTTAACCCAAATAATGTTTACTCTGATATACATTCTCGGTATTAGCAATTCACAATATATAATAAGCGGCCAATCTACAGCTTACGCTTCTTTTGGAGGTTTTATTTTATCTATTGCTGCAACCAGTTTTATAAAATGGTTGAAAACTAAAGATAAAACCTTTGTAGCTTTATTTGCGAGTCCTTTATTAGCACTCTTATATATTATCTTGACATGGTTAGGAGCTTCAGTTGGCGAGGTATTCGCAGGTATCCATCGTTATCTGACTGTCCCGGCACTCTTAATGAGTTTATTCTTAGGGAATCTATTTGTTATTGCATTTCTAAGATTATGGAATCTCCCGAAACTTTATACAGCCTGTAAAGTGTTCTCAGTTATACCTGTATTGTTTTTATATATTTTTTTAAATATCAGTGCCAAAGAGATTCAGATTTTTTTTCAAATACAGTTGAGTCAAGGATTCGGAGCAGAAGATAAACAAATGATGAGAAGTCAATTACTTAAATATCTTGATAATTTATCATCTAGAGAACCCTCACTTTTTTATTTTGATTTTAGTCAAGATAATGATAGAGGTTATTATTACGATAATACTATTACGGGAGGCTTTAAGACTTGGTTGCTTTGGCATGAAAACATCAATCTTAACGAGGAACTAAAGCCCGAGATTTTTTGGAATAATATGGAAAGGTTGAAGAAGGCATATGTGGCATCAGAGGGTAGAGGTTTCATCTACCACGCCCCTGAGGATCCGGTACCGGATAAATTTTACTCGTTTGATGATTTTTATGCCTTTAAATTAAAAAATAAGAAGGTAACGAATATAAAGGAAGAAGTTTTATCCCAATTAAGATTGACCAGTTCATTTAACAAATAAGGTACTTTGAATTTGGTTGGAAATAGCAAAGAAAGAGATAATGAAGATTGCCTGAAGGGTTAATAGTCCAACTCTACTTTTAGTTGATTGTTTAAACAGATGGTATGTATACATACTAAACAACGCTAAAATAATTGGATATATGTGAGCTGAATACCTAGGCTCTACCGGTACTGCTAAGTAAGGTAATAAATTAATACCTATATATAAAGTTCCCAAGAAGGTAAAAAATTTTATTTTTCTTCTTTTTTCAACTAGGAATATATAGATTAAAACTCCTGATAAAATTAGGTAATTGGTCCCTCTTAATAGATGACTAACATTATCGGTGTTGCTAACATAGGCATCAATAAGATAAAGTTGGTCAAAAATAGAGAATAGATGACCAAGTATCATGACTGTATAGGTTGGAAGATCTTGCTTAATGTAATTTACTTGGCAGTTCAGTGGAGAGTTACAATGCCTACTTATTTTGTAATAATTATCCCAATTTATATATTGCATGAATGGATCCTTAAATTTAGAATCCAAGGTTGTATTAGTTTTATATAAATAGATTCCTACCTTATACTGATGAAGAGCTAAGCCAGACGCACCTTCGGTAAATAAACCGAATTTATTGGTGACGGTAATTACATTCAGAGTAGCAATTAAAAAAATCAAAGCGCTACCGATTAAGAAAAAGATTAGCGGTTTAAAGATTCCAAGTCTAATCTGTTTAGAGATAACGTATAAAGCAATAAATAGGAATGGAATTAGAGCAGCAGGCCTGGTGAAAATAGAAAAAGCACTTGTCAAGCCAAGAGTGAAAAACCACCTATAATTTTGCTGCTGATTTGTTAACAGATAAAAGACCAAGCTTGCAAAAACAACGGAGAGATTTTCCGTTAGAAGCATATTGGTTAAACCCAAATTTATCACATTAAAAGAGCTAAAAAATAAAAAAAGATAAGCTATTTTTTTGGAAAATTTTTCTATTGATTTAAAAATAAATAAGTTTGAGATATGAAATAAGCTTAAATTAACAATATAGAAAAAAAATAGATTATATTCCTGACCAAATAAAGAAAGGAATGTATGATTTAAAGCCAAAAAAGTAGGATAGACGAAGGTTCTGTTGTCATAATTAGTCGTTACGGGATTGAAATTATTGGAAATAACTTGGTGGGCCAATTTATAATATTGCAGTTGATCATAAATTATGGGAGGCGCCTGTTTAACGTAATAGATAAATATTAAAGTAGTTGAGAATAAATAAAAATAAATTATTAAACGCTTCAATAAATTATTTTCTAAAATACCCATATAAAACTTAATCCTTATCTTAGGGATACATTTAAAATTTGAATTGTTAAATTCTCTTCCAAATTAGGATTACTCCACTCAAAACGAATTTCATCGTAATCACCTGTCAGCCAATTGATTTTTGGACCTTCCTTACTGTCAAGATAAAAAGTTATAGTTCGTATTTCATCTTTGAATGAGGGTTCAACGGTGGCAGGTTTCCCTAGAGGTGGGGATCCACCCCTTCTAAAGATTCCAATCTTAAAGTTTATCTTTTGATTGGTAATTAACTCTATATTTATTGTTTTTGCTTCGTATAATTTTTGAACTGGAATTAAGGTTTTACAGGAGAAAATACTACCTGAAGACTTCTTTGGATATATTATTTCAAAAAAGGGTCTATCTCCCTCTAAACTGACACTTTTATAAAATAAAGGTTTAGTTTCTGATAGAATGCTCCAGCTTTCAAGATTTCCTAAATTACATAAACTAAAACTTTCTCTAAGTAAGGGGACATTCGGTTTAATTGAACGGATCAATAAGAGTGTTGTTATAAAGATCATAAATAGCAAAATGGTTTTGAAAAAAATGGCTGATCTTAATTTCATAAGTTTAATTCTTCTAGAATTTTTTGCTTAATATCAAATGCATCATTTTTGGTATATTGGATAGCAAAAAAATCTTCAAAAATATAATCCCAATTGAAAATTTTATTCTTTTCTAAGAGAATAGAACGAAGTTTATCTTTATCATTTAAAAAAATAACATTATTTATTTGGACTGGATTATAAAATCCAATCTGGGTTAATTTATGTCTTAAAATGTTTTCAGTGACATATTTTTCTTTATCTGTTAATTCACCTTCGTAATAAACTAATTTTTCCTCCTTCTTATTTTTGACTTGTTCAAAAAAAGGTTTAGTAACTTTCCATAGATAATCTACGCTTTTTTTATCATCCGCCTCCACTCTGCTTATTATTATTTGGCGAGTATTGATCAAATGGTAATTAATAAGTACTGGTATAAAGATAAAAATTGGTACGGCAATAAAAAGGGGGATAAAAATATTTTTAAAAGATAGACTTCTGTACAAAACTAAATATCGGATTTTTTTAATAGATCGATATGAAAGCAGGAATATAACCCCTAATATAAGTCCCACTCCCATACTGGGGACTGTATAGTATCTACTGACAGCATAAAAAGCTGACTGAATATTATTTTCATCTTGCGGAAAAATTGCCCAGGGGAGCAGTAAATGGGTAGTTAAAATTAATACTCCCAACATAAACAATTCCCAATACCCCTTATTTATTTTTAAAATGATCAAATTTAAAGGGATAAGGTATAAAAGGAAGGTCCCACCAATAAGTGTTGTAATAACAGCCGTGTTTTGCCAGTTTAAAGTGGAGTAAATTAATAATAAGGTTAATGGATAAATTAATGCAGGTAAAAAAGCAAATCCAATCAGAAATTTTTTTCTAGTTAGGAATATAAGGGCAAAAATGAATGTAGGAATAGAAATAATTGGAATCAGAAGTGATAAAGCAGTTTGAATATTTGTCAAAGGCAAATTAATCAAAGCGCCTATATTAGAATAATAGAGAATTGTATTGCTATTCAATAAGATAAAAGAATGAATGATGGGAGGATAACCATTAACCAGAGACGATAGTAACACTTGGGGAGATACTAATCTGAGGACTTCCGTAGTCACTTTTGTACTAGTAATTACAAAATATATAAAGATAATAATTAACAATAAAAGAAAATGTAAAATTTTTAATTTTTTTGCAGTTGTTTGGCCGATATCAATTACAAAGAAATAAAGTTCTCCCGCAAAGATAATAAGCGGTAAAGCGTAAATTCTAAGGTGAGATATATATAAGGCTGCAAAAAAACAAAACAGTGATTCTTTTAATAAGTTTCCTGATGGATTGTTATGAAAACTTCTCCAAAAATATAGTGATACACAAAATAAGATGATGGAAGCATAAGCATGAAAATGAATTACCCATAAGGTATTTTCCAATCCTGGAGCACTAGAGAGGAAAAAAAGGGCGGCTATAATTCCTGTTACTTTCACTTTACTCCACCAGGATATTAATAAATAGATTGAGACAGATGCTAAAAACCTAAGACCAACATTTAAGAAAAAATAAGCATTTTCATTTGGACCAAAAATATAGCTGGCAATGCCAATCATAGCATAAGCTGTACCATATTGGCTTGTTAAATAAAATAGAATTGGGTTAGAGGAACGGATTACTCTTAATTGATATTCCAATTCAAAATAATCCCACTCTCCAAGTCTTAAATCAACAATAGGATTAAATGTATAAAAAGTTAGTGGAATGACAAGAATTAAAAATAAAAAATGGCGCTTAATCTGTTTTAATATAAGTTGAAACATCACAAGGTAGATAGTTTGTCGCGTAAAGCATCGGTAATATTTATCAATCGGTCCTTACCCTCCAGATGGAAACCATATATTCTATTAATTGGGAATGGTTTTGCAGGTAGTCCGTATGCTTTGAGAGATTCTCCACTTTGAACAGCGGCGATAACTTCTTTAACATCAGACATAGGAATTGGTAACCCCTCACCCTCTCTTAAATTATAAATTAAAGCCATATGAGGAGGAAAACCGAAGGTAATCACATCATGGATGATGCCTCCATTTGTTCCGTCACCCTCAAAATAAAAGATGAGAGGTTGTTTATCCTTTCCTACATCAGGAATGGTGGGGATACTTTTCCAGACTCTATCGCTTATTGAACTGCTTCTTATTTGGGTAAGCTCGCTTAAATAATTTCTAGTGGAAAAAAGGTGAATAATCAAAAGCAATGAAAAAAGGGCCAGCAAAATTCTTTGCTGTGTTACATTTTTTGTCAAACTTAAGATTATTGATAAAAATATAGTAGTAGCCATACCGGTAACAATTAGGTACCTGTGAGTTGTCAAGTACAAACTATTGGGAACCCACCACCAGGCAAAGAAGAAGGATAACAAGAGCCAGCATAAGGCCAGGAACAATCCGTCAGAATAGCTCTTTTTGAATGACTTCAGTAAAATAATCAATCCCAAAATTAAAATATAACCTCCAAATAAAACTAGTAAGATGAGAGCAGAGTTCGAAAAAGTTTGGCGGTTCCCAAGATAAATAAAAACAACCAGGATATTCCAAACAAAGCTTAGTATTACCCCATCACGAAACAATTTTTTAATATTAGCCTTAATATTTATTTGTAAAATAAACAAGATTATTATAAAAAGTAAGTAAGATGGAATTATGGCGAATATGAACAGCTGTGTTCCTGAAGAAATCAGTCTCCCTCCTCCCAATATATTATCAGGGATAAAAGTGCTGCCAATGGTGGCTATTGGATAGGCAAGAAAGTCGAACTTTCCTTCCGAAAGCATCGCCAAATCTGTTTTTATTCCCAGCATAAATCTTTCTGCCGGTTCCTGTTTGGGACCCTGCGATTCTCCTCCGTACCTGATAATTAAGAAAACCATAACTATTACTAATAATCTAAATAACACCGCTTTAGCAATTTGCTTATTTCTATTTTTAATTAGCCAAAATAATTCCAGGAGGAAAATCAGGAAAATCGAACCATGCATTCTAATGGGAGTAACCACATAGGCAAGATAATAAAAAATTGCAGCTGGAAAAATAAGTTTTTTTGAAGCCGTTTCCCTAGACTTTAAAAAAAAGAATAAGAAAAAATTAAAAAGAGCGATTGTTACATATGTAGGCATATTAAAAACCCAGTTGGTAGTATCTAGTCCGGCCGAAGTGATTGAGAAAAAGAGAACAGCAAAATATGCTGCTATTTTGCTGTTTGTGAAATAAATTATCAGAGGATAAAAAGAAAGAGCCGCAATAAATCTTAATGCAAACGATGTTAAGTAATATGGAAGTGAGCTAAATCCATAAATGTTATACAAAAAACCCATTAAAATATCTTGAGCCCCGTATGGTGTTAAAAAGTAACTAAGATGCGTTTCACCCCTTACAGATTGTGGACCCAAATGCTCTATATACCTCCAAAAAGCCAACCAATCATCTCCAAACAGGGATAAATTAAAACTTGGTAAAAAAGCAATTAAACTAAATAAAAGTATTAATATGAAAGGTAATAAAAACACACTTTGATAATACTTAATATTTAATTAAATTAGCAAGCTTCAATTACGATATGTTTTCCAAAGCTTGACTCCATTACCTAAGCCTGACCAAATTAGTTTAGCTTCACAAGAACAAATGGTTTTAGGATCAACGGTTTCTCCTAAAACCAGATAATCATACCAATCAGAAAATTTACCATATTGTTTAGGCTCAACATCAATTAAGCCGTTATAGAATGCTCCACCGGGTTTTGAGTAGAGCTGCCGATTTATGAGTAATAGTCTTAATGCTCTAAAAATATTCTCAGTAATATTAGGTGGATAATCTATATAATATTTTCCCTTCATAGGAGCAATTCGATTCAGTTCGGAAAAGGTGCCTACTAAATTTTGTGCTTCATACAGATATTTATCCAAAACCTGGTAAATAATGATATCACTGGGAATCTCAAAAGGGTAGCCAAAAAGAATATATCCGGAAAATTGATGCATAGGTTTAAAATAGTAAGGGTTTTGTAAATCGTCTTGTCTACTTTTAGGCAAATTTGTACGATACTCGCGGCTTGTAATAATATAATCTACTCCGAGTATTTTAAAAGTTTCCGGGTTAAGGGTATAGTAAAAATCGAAAAAATCAGGACTAGTATCGTAAAGACCGAACACAAAGGGCTTGGAAGGCCAAATAGGTGTTAATACACCTGCTTCCCTTGCAAGTTCCAAATTTGAAATAGAAACAGGATTTGTATAAATCAATGAAATAACATCTTTGTCATAAGCTATGTTTTTTTTAATCCATTCGTATACTAGATTAATATTTGGTTTAGTGGTTATTAGGAAATTTTCCTTTTTCCTCGGAAAAAGATTTACAAAGATAGGTGTGATAGATGTTATGAGAATCCAAATAATGAGATAGTTAAGTAAAATTTTAAAGATCGCAATTTTGAATTTTATAAAATTTAAAAAGTATACAATTAAAAAGGCGATACCTAATCCTGAAAAATAAAAAGACCATGTTAAAAATCGATTTCCATTCGGATTTGTATATCCTTTAGGTACTAATCCGAAATAAGCTACAAGGGAAGTAGCAGCGCAAATTAATAAGATCCATATTAATATCTTGTCTGGAAAATTTTCATGATTTCTACTCTTAGAATAAACAAATGCGCTTATTAGTAGTATAAGCAACTGGATATAAATGGCGGGATGAAACCATGCTAGTGGATTGTATTGTTCATCTGAAAAAAATTTATTAGACGATTGATTCAAACGGTAAGTTCTATACAGGTATTCTCCATCAGGAGGGAAAATAAGTAAGAATTTAATTCCATATCTATTCAGTATTGATTCCGTAACGATTCCTCCCTGAAAAAGAATTAGGGGTAAACTAACAGCAATGAGAATTAACACGTATTTTGCAAGTTTTTTAAAGGTGATTAAATAAGAGGCAAAAATAATGGCAGGGAAGGACAGTATAAAGATTGATTCATTTATAAGTGCAATGGCGGCTATAAAGATTGTTAAAACAAATATTACCCATCTTTTATTATTTGGAAACAGCAGTGGAATTAATGCTGCCAAAAATAAGGAAAGACCTAAAGAGTGATGTAGAAAATAGATTAATGTGTCTACCTCTCCAAATGTGCCGTAATGTTCGAAAGATCTAGTGAGGGTCGGTAAATTTTTAAGCCAATTTATTAACCCGTTCTCCAAATTAATACTAAAATTAATTGGCCAGGCCAACATTATATTCCCGATGGAAATTAAGCCGAATATTGGTGGAATAAATGATGTGATAAACCATTTAAAATTATTTAAGCTATCTTTTAGAAAAATATACGTTAGGATTTGACCAATACATATAAGCAAAATGAAACTCAAAAAGGCATGTATGAAGTAGTAAGAGGCTGATGTAAAAATCTTTAAAGATGCCAAAAGCTCTAAGCCTCCAATATGGTAAAAAATAATATATGCCGGTTGCCAAGGTTGATATATAGGGTAATCTCCTCTAATAAATCTTGAAGTTAATGTGTAATAAACTGTTGAGTCGGCGCCATCAATAATTGAATGGGCTGCAATCTGATACGAAAAAATTACCCATATTGTTAGGGAAACAATCCAAAAGTATTTCTCGCTACCTTTCGGAAACTCGATTTTATAAGATGGAATCTTAAAATGTACAATTATAGCAAAAATAATTTGTATTAATAAACTGAAATAAATAACAGGAGGACCTTTGATGACATGGGCCAATAAATTAATTACAAAGATATGGAAGGTGATACCAAACAATAGGCCTACTGGGAGTAAAATTTGTGCCCTGTTGTCTTTAGTTGCTCTTTTTATTATTATTAAGCCAGTTATCAGTAAGATTAGGCAATAAAAAAATATCTTAAAATAGATTAGAATATCTATCATCCAGTTATTATTTTATAGGTTTTAAACCTAACGAAGTGGTGTGCATTCCAAATAACCTTAATACTTTGACATTTTCCATCTGTTCTGCCAATTTGATCATAGGAATTATGATCAGTTTATCCCATGCAAATTTTGCCATCCCATTTATATTTTTCCATTCAATAAACAGATCAGTATATCTTAGGATGTGGGGGAACAATATCATGCCAGTTGTTTTAATATTTGTGAATCCAGCCTGCTTAAGCCATTTTCTTTGTTCCCAGGGAAAATATGAAGGTTCATAACTGGTGATGTGTTTAAATAACTTATTTGTTAATTCATTTACAAAATATGAACCCCACATATCAAGCTTATTATTAACCCCTGTTATAAATATCCCGCCTGGTTTTAAAACCCTAAATGCCTCATTAACTGCTTGTTGATTTTCTCTAATATGCTCAATGGTCCCGAAACTGAAAACTATATCAAAGGTATTAGATTTGAAAGGTAGTTTTCGTATATCCCCTACTTTAAAGTTTTTAACATTCAATTTTTTTGAAAAATTTCTTCTGGCCAGTTTAACAACTTCTTTTGATAAGTCAACACCAAAATACTCATACTTTCTTTGTATAAACCAATCAGCCAATGTGGCAGTCATAGTTGCCTCATTGTAGAGATCAAGTTTTAATACTTTAAGACCCTTCTCATTAGGCACCCATTTCCTTAAATGTTTAGTAATAATTTTGACAAAATAGAGGTCCGTAAGTGTAGCCTTTTTTAATTCTTTATGTGGACTATTTTTAACAACAGCATCCCATCTTTTATCCAGATCCTTATTTATTTTTTCCCAATTATGATAAAAATCGTTTTTATCGTATGTAGATAAACCGGGGGAGAGTCTAATTCTCATAGTAATTTATTAAGTATATCTGAGGGGCTTTCCTTCTTTCTTAAGTAAGTAAGTTGTCCTTTATCAGTAATAAATAATGCATCGGGTCTGAGCAGAGTAAACTGATTTGAGCGACTTAAAGAATATGCACCAGCATCTAAGACTATCACGACGTCTCCTACTTCCATCTTAGGCATTTTTTGGTCAACAGCTAAAACGTCTGCAGTGTTAAGTGACGGACCCGCTATATTATATTTATGGTTTGTCCTTGAGTTTATTTTATTTGCTACTATAAAACCACGCCGAATAAAGAAAATACTTTCAGGGATTAAATTTATACCACCGTCAATAAATATCCATTTATCCTTAACTGCTACAACTTTTGTTACTAGAATGCCAGTATCTGATACTATAAATCTCCCCGGTTCTAGAATAAGCTTCAGATTTCCCAGATTATATTTATCAACTTGATTTTTAAAACGGTTAGCGATTCTTTTTCCGAAATCCTCTATTGGCGCTGCTTTACTATAATTTGAGATACCAGCCTTTTCTAAAATTACATTTTGCAATGAATAATAATTAAGGCTTTGGATGCCGTATCCTCCGCCGATATTAATTTCTTCTATATTTATATTAAGTTCTGACTTGAGTATGGAAGCAAGTTGGATAAGCCTATCGACAGCCTTTTCATAATAAGAAGGATCAGTAATCATAGAACCAATATGGGTTGAGATAGCTATTGGTTCTATGTGAGACATCCCTTTTGCGATTCTATAACTGTCAACTGCTCTGGATATAGGAACTCCAAATTTAGCAATGTATCCTTCAATAAAACTCTTTAAAATAGACATTTTAATTTCAGGAAATATCCTGAAGCTTATTCTCACTCTTTTATTTATTCTTTTAGCGATAGTATTTAACCTTATTAATTCGTCTACTGAGTCTACGTTAAAGGTTTTAATATTCTTCTTTATAGCATTTGCAATATCTTCATCTGTCCAAGCCGGGCCATCAAGTATTATTTGTTGACCCCTAAAGCCTGCCTTTTCCGCAAGTAATATTTCCAGATATGATGCAGCTTCAGTAGATGCATTTAAGTCAAGTAATGTTTTAAGTATCTTAGTTTCATAATTTGTCTTGATTGAATAATAAATTCCAGTGTTTCGATAATATTGATTAAATGCTTTATAAAATAGTTGATAATTATCGATAAGTCGTTTCTGAGAAAAAATAAAAAACGGACTTTCAAATCTACTGGTAAGTGTTTTAATTAGAATTTGATCAAAAAAAACCTGTTTTTTCCTGATATTAATACCGCTTAATTTAATTTTAGGTTGCATATTTTTATAAAGCCCTTATGGCATTTTTTATCCCTTTTTCATAATCAATTTTAGGATTAAATTTCAACTCTTTTTTAGCCTTCCTAGTATCATAACTAAAATTATCAGTTAATGTATAGACCTTAACTGGTGAGATAAATGGTTCTTTTTTAAATAAATTTGGCAGTAACATAAATCCTATTTTATATATCAATTCATAAATATAGGCAACCAATAGAACTGGTAATCTAGGAATATATTTTAAAGATATTTTAATATTTAATTCTTTTCTTATTAACAAAAGTAAGTTATAAAGTGTTATTGGTTTAGCTGCTGCTAAGATATAAGTTTGATTATGTCCGCCCATTTCTATAGCATTAATGAATCCTTGTACCAGGTCGTCTATGTAAATTAGGTGCAGAAGATTTTTTCCATTTCCAATGATCAAAAATCTATTGTTTTTAACAAGGCTAATCATCTTCACCAGCATTCCTCGTTCGTTATCATTTGGACCATAAATTATTGCCGGCCTGATAATTGTATAAGGAATATTGAAGTTACTAGATAATTCTTTGGTAATTTCCTCTGCTCTAATTTTACTTTTACCATAGATCCCCAATCCTGAAAGAAGAGAAGTTTCGTCTGCTGGAATTTTAGATAATCTTCCCATAGCGTAAACTGAGCTTGTGATTATAATATGTTTCAAAGAGGATTCTTTGCTAAAAAATTTTTTAATAACCTCGCTATTAATCTTAAAAAACTCTTCCTTAACCCCCCAGTTTGCTCTGATACCGGCAAGATTTACTAAGATATCACACTTATTCAATTGCCCGATAAAGGTTTTATGATGGGTTAAATCTCCCAATATCACCTTTATGCCCATTTTCATAAAGAAGGGGGTATCTGATTTTTTCCTTAATAGAACTGTAATCAGATATTTTCTTTTATTAAGCTTCTTGACTAAATGTCTACCCACAAAGCCACTTGCACCAGTTATAAACAATTTCTTTTTGGGAGTCATTTTAAATCTATTAGTTTCCTTCTAGTACTCTCGGTTGTATCGATTAAATTATCTTTTCCTTCTAGGCGGAAAGAATAAATCTGTTCAACAGGGATAGGTTTTTGAGGGCGATTGTGTGGTGCTAAAGATTTGCCATCTATGACTGCAGATGTTACGTCTTTCCATTCGCTCATAGGTATAGGCATCAAATTTTCCTCAGTGATCTTATAAATTATTCCCATATGGGGAGGAAAACCAAAGGTTATGCTATCACCAACTATGGCTGCATTTGTACCATCTCCCTCAAAATAAAATATTAAGGGTTCAGTACTCCTCCCAACCTCCGGTATATAAGGCATAGAAGACCAAATTTTTCTCACTGTTTCCCTACTGTGAGTTTTATATTGCTGGTTTAGATAATTTCGAACAGTGTTAGAATGAATAAGCAAAAAAATGCTGCCAATCACAAGTAATGTCAGTATACTCTTAGAATTTTTTCCAAGTCCAATTATCATTGCCAAAAGCAGGGATATGCCTACACCTGAAATTATTAAATAACGGTGACTAGTTAAAAAAATAGATCCTGGCGATACCCACCAAGGATATAGGAAAGAAATAATTGTCCATGCAAGGGCAATCAGAAGCCCACCCCTTACAGAGATATCTTCCTTCAGGAAAATAATTAATGAGAAAATTATAATCAAGAAATCCCCCCCTATTAGGAGTAAAGATATATAATTTACATTGGAAAATGTAGTCAAGTTAAATTTGGAGATCACGGAAACAAATATAGCCCAGAATACTGACAGAGAGAGTAAGGTAGGAAAAAATTTGCCACTTAAATTTTTAATGCTTTTATATAAAATAATTGCTAAGATAGAAAAAATAAAGAAAATTGGTACAAATATTTTTGATAAATACTGACTCAAAGAAGTGATTTCCCCTCCATGACGTAAGAAAGAATCCGGGATAAGCATACTTCCTATGGTAGCGACTGGATAAAACAAAAAATCAAAGCGACCTTGAGAAAAGAAAGAAAGGGTGTTATTTAATCCATTGTTGATTCCAATGACAGGATTGCCACTGATACTTTCCTTAAGACCAAGAAAATAAATCATTAAAAAGATTAGAAAAAATCCCCCCAGTCTCATTAAACTCGATTTGACTACTTTTCTACCCCTCTCAGATATCACCCAAAAAATTTCTAAAAAGATCATAAAAGGTAATAGTCCGTGAGCTCGAATTGGATTAGAAGTAAATGTTAAGAAAAAGAAAAGGTAAGATAGAAATAGATATTTTATTTTTTTCTCTTGACGGAATCTGAAGTAAAACAGGAGAAGAAGATTAAAAAAGATTATTGCCAGATATGACGGCATGTTAAATACCCAAGCACTTGTTTCAAGGCCGATACTTGAGAATAAGAAAAAAAAACAGGCAAATAGGGCCGCAACTTTTTTCTTAGTGATATAAAATGCGGGCAAATAGAGAGAAAAACTGGCAATTACTCTTAGAATGTATGAGGTAAGAAAATAAATGTTTGAATCTTGACCAAAGATTTTATATAGAGAGGCCATGATGGTATCTTGAGGACCATAAGAGTTAAAGAAATAGGTGAATCGATTAAAATAATCAGCAGAATAGGGGCCTAAGTGTTTAGGAGTTTCTGTATAGTAAAAATATCTAAATATGGTTAGCCAGTCATCCCCAAAAAGACCGAGATTAAAAAAGGGCATAAAGATTACTACATTAATCAGCAAAATTAAAAGAGTAGTGAATAAAAGAATCATATTGCAAATATAAAAGCTACACTTTTTGTAATTTAAAAGCAATATGTGAGAAAGGATACAAAAAAGGCCTTTCAAGCTTAATTGTCTTTGATTTTAATCCTAATTTTTTAAATAATTCTTGCCAGTTTTCTGTATTTCTAAAAGTTAGTGGAATAAGTAAATCACCATAATGAAATTTATTAAGTAATATATCAGCAATCTTTCCCATAAAAGTTGGTTCTGCTTCAAAGATTAATACCTTATCTGCAATATTAATTGCTTGATTAATTAATTGTTCCTGAGCTTCTTTAGGGATATGGTGGAGAACATCATTTAATAGAGCTGTGTTGAATATTCTGCTTGTATAGGGTAGCTGATCATTTACAATCTTTTTAAAAGGTATCTTATACACCAAGTAGTTTTTTATATCACATCCTTCGATATCAATTCTAAAATATTCTTTTAGAAATTGCGTAGTAATACCATTTCCACAACCAATATCTAAAACCTTATCGCCTTTCTTTAGCCAGTTCTTATAAGCTTCAACAATTAACCTAGAGCGGTAGGAAGAAGTAGCCTTAGTTATTTTTAAGCCAAAAGTAGAAAGTATCATCATAAGGCAATCTATTTATGATAATATTTATCACGAATTATGAATAGACCCAAATTGGTGTCCGTCGTTATTACTACAAAAAATGAACAGGACGTAATTGAAAAGCTATTGAAATCAACAAAGAATCAATCTTATAAAAGACTTGAAGTAATCTTAGTGGATAATAATTCTAGCGATAGAACTTTAGAAATTGCAAAAAAAATGCATGTTAAATTCTATACATATGGTCCAGAAAGATCTGCCCAAAGAAATCTTGGAGCAAATAAAGCAAGAGGAGAATATTTGCTTTTTTTAGATGCAGATATGGAGCTCACGAGTAATGTAATTAAAGAATGCATTAGAATAGCAAAAAGTGATAAAAAAATTGGTGCAGTTATTATCCCTGAAACATCTAAGGCGCATAATTTTTGGGAAAAAGTGAAAGGTTTTGAGAGATCTTTTTATAACGAAAAAGGCGACCCTATAACAGATGCGGCGAGATTCTTCTCAAAAAAAGCATTTATATCCGCAGGAGGTTACGATGAGACAATTACTGGTCCAGAAGATTGGGATTTACCGGAGACTATTAGAGAGCTAGGTTTTAAAATTGTAAAAATATCTTCAAGGATAATTCATAAAGAAAGGATTTCATCACCTTTCTCGCTTGCGAAAAAAAAATTTTATTACGGTCTGCGCGCGTATAGATATCTTTCTAAGCACAAGATACCATTAATCGGACCTAAAACAATCTATTTTCTGCGCCCTGTCTTTTTAAAAAATATTAATAAAATTATTAAGCATCCGATACTATCTTTCGGCATGGTAATGATGTTATCAGCTGAACTGATTGGAGGTGGAATGGGCTATCTTGTTGGGAGGATTAGAAAACTTTGAACATACTGCAGTTGAGTGCACATTTTAGGCCAAATATTGGAGGGGTAGAGACGCATCTTGATGATCTTTGTAAAGTTTTATTAGAAAAGAAATTCAGGGTTTTTGTATTGACTTATCGTCCTCTACATACAAAAGCATTCTGGAAAATATATGAGAAAAATAATAATCTAGAAATTATCAGAATACCTTGGATACCGAATATGTTTTATAAGCTTATTGGTATTCCGTTTTTGGAATTTATTTATCTTTTACCGGGTCTTTTTTTTGTAGCACCTTTTGTTATTTTCTTGAAAAGAATTAATTTAATTCACGCACATGGATTGGTGGCTGGTTTTGTTGGTGTATTCTGGGGATGGGTATTTAAAAGAAAAGTGGTTATCTCTACTCATAGTATCTATAATTTTCCGAAAGAAGGATTATATAGAGGATTTGTCAAATTCATTTTTGAAAATTCAGATTATAATTTTGGTTTATCGAGACAAGCAGAGAATGAAATTAGATCACTTGTTACAGATAAAAATAAAGTAGGAAATTTTACATACTGGATAGACCTAAAAAAATTCAAGAAAATAAAGAATGGAAAAAGCGTTTTAGGTTGGAAAAATAAATTTGTTGTTTTATTCGTGGGTAGACTGGTACCAGAAAAGGGTATATTAGAACTTCTGCAGGTTGCTAAGATTTGGAATAATAACATAAGTTTAAAAATTATTGGTGCTGGCCCTTTGGAAAAAAAGATTGAATCTATGGGTAAAAAAAATAAGAACTTTGAATATTTGGGGAAGGTTGAAAATGACGAATTACCAATTTATTATAGTGGAGCAGATGTTTTAGTAATCCCATCAACTCATGAGGAAGGGTTTGGAAGGGTAATACTCGAGTCTTTATCATGCGGAACACCAATTATCGGTTCAAAAAGAGGCTCAATACCTGAGGTAATAGATAAATCTGTCGGAGTAGTTATTGACATAAACTCTAAAATCATTAAAAATACTGTGGAATATTTTTATTTACATCCACAGGCTTTGAGTAAGCTTTCCCGGAATTGCCGCAGATTTGCTGAAAGGAGATATTCAGAAAAAAATGCCCAAGTAATAATTAATGCATATGGAAAATAATTTAAATATTGCTTTAAAAAACGTAGGAGACATGGCCCTTAAAAGAAGAGCCAGAAGAATCGTAGAGGAGTTGAATCTTCAGGATGGCGATAAAGTGCTGGAAGTGGGTTGTGGAAATGGGTACTATCTCAGTTTATTAAATAGAATTGGGAAGAAGGTTGATTTGGTTGGAATTGATCATGATAGATTAGCCCTCAAGGACGCAATAAAGTATATAGGTAACAATAAGGTTAAATTAATTTACTCAAAAGCAGAAAATCTCCCATTTGAAAGCTCGGTTTTTGATAAAGTAGTCATGAGTGAAGTTATAGAGCATGTAAATGACGAAGAGAAAACTCTAAAGGAAATTAAAAGAGTTTTAAAAAAAGGAGGAATACTAGTTTTGACAACTTGTAACATTGAATACCCATTTTTATGGGATCCAATTAACTGGGTATTGCAGCATTTTTTTAATACACATATAGAAAGTGGTTTTTGGGCGGGTATCTGGAATCAACATACCAGACTTTATAAAGAAAAGACAGTTCAAAAATTAGTCAATAAGGCGGGTTTAGAAGTTGAAGTTTTAGAATCATTGACATTTTGGTGCTTGCCATTTAATCATTATATTGTTAATTTTATAGCCAGGCTCTTTTACTCTCATAAGCTACCCAGGGCGCTTGCTACAGGTATGAATAAATTCAAAAACAATCAACAATCATTTTTAATCGTGCTTGGTTTTTGGCTTATCAATCTCTTAGATAGTTTAAATGATTTATTACCTCAGGAGACAGGTGTATCGATATTTCTTAAAGCTAGGAGAAGGTTTTAACACATGTATATTTTGGGTATACATAACAGTCATGATGCATCAGTGTGTTTAATCAAAGACGGCAAAATTGTATATTATATTCAGGAAGAAAGACTTAATGGTATAAAGCACTTTGGACCTGCATTGCCAATGCATGCCCTAGATCTATGTTTCGAAACCCAAAAAATTTCTCAGAGGGATTTAGATATAATCGTTATTCCCGGATTACATCAGATTAAGGATATAAAGTTGCTATTTCATGCCCAAAGTAGTGAGAAAATTGACATTAGTTCAAATGAAACAAAATTTTCCGATAAACTGCGAGCCATGGCAGTAAATGCTGCTGGCTATTTCAGTTATTTGAATATTACAGATCAAATGGACTTTCCGGTTTATAGACCTACCTACCCCATAAAAAGTAAAACCAGATTATTACAAGTTAATCACCATCTTTCACATGCTGCATCAACCTATTACACCTCTGGGTTTGATGAATGTCTAGTAGTAACCGCAGATGGTTCTGGGGATGGACTATCTGTTACTGCTTGGGTGGGTAAGGCAGGAGAACTAAAACCGGTTATTAAAATAGGTAGGAATGGCTCTTTAGGTTTTTTTTACAATATTGTGACTGAAGCGCTCGGTTGGCAAATTAGTGAGGGCGAAGGGAAGACAATGGGATTGGCTCCCTATGGTACTACCAATAAAACTAAAGGTGTCTTAGATTTCATCACCCCTGTTTATTCTGACGGCAGATTAGTTAAACCACAATTTTTTGGAATTTTTAAATCCTGGAAAACAGATGGAACTTTTCATTGGCATACGCCACAAAGTTCAAAGGTTAAAAAACTAATTGATAAATATGGCAGGGAGAATATTGCAGCAGAGGCACAAAGAGTTTTAGAGGAACAAATGTTAAATTTTGTACTTCCTTGGATAAAAAGAAGCGGCATAAAAAAAGTAGCTGCAGCAGGTGGAGTGTTTCTTAATGTAAAAATGAACCAAAGAATTTGGGAAAGCGGACTCCTGGATGATTTCTATATTTTTCCAGATGCAGGTGATGCAGGGTTAACCGTAGGTTCAGGATTATTTACTAATTACTCTGTTTTGAAAAACAGATATATTCCTAGAAGAATAAAAAATACTTACTGGGGAAAAGAATATTCAGATGAAGAGATTGAGAAAATATTACGTTTAAGAAAAATTAAATTTACAAAATATGCAGATAAATCAAAATTAATTAAGGATACAGCGATGTTTTTGGCCAAAGGTAAAATCGTGGCTTGGTTTCAAGGAAGAATGGAGGCAGGCCCTAGAGCTTTAGGAAACAGATCAATTTTGATGGATCCCAGAAAAGCTGAAAATAAAGACATCATCAATTCGCGGGTAAAGTTTAGAGAAGGTTTTAGACCATTTTGTCCTTCAATGACTCCTGAAGCAGCCAAAAAATATTTAATCAACCCAACTTCGGCAGATTTCATGATCATTTCTTTTGATGTACCTAAACAATTGGTACAAGATATTCCTGCTGTTGTTCATGTTGATAGAACAGCCAGACCACAGGTTGTTACCAAAGAAGCAAATCCCTTATATTTTCAATTGATTGATGAATTCGGTAAATTAACGGGAGTACCAGTCTTGCTTAATACTTCTTTTAATATAAAAGGACAACCAATAATCGAGGACCCACAAACTGCTATTAAATGTTTCTTTGATACGGGTTTAGATTATCTAGCATTTGGGAATTTTCTCTTGAAAAAATAAGTCATAAGTTGAATTCTATTGACGATTGGAAAAGTTTAAGCTAAACTCCACAAAGCGTATGATAAAGTGTGGGTTAATAGGATACGGGTATTGGGGGCCTAATATTGCCCAATCACTTACTAAATTAACGCATGTTAATTTAGTAAGTATTTGTGATTTGAGTAAAGGTAAACTTAGAGAAGCTAGATCTCTATATCCGCAAATCGAAGTAATCAATGATTATGATAAACTTATACAAAACCCCAGTATAAACGCAATAATAATTGCTACACCAGCATATACTCATTTTGACCTTTCATATAAAGCTTTAAGGGAGGGTAAACACGTATTAATAGAGAAACCACTAACAATAAATTCTAATCAGGCCTTAAAGCTTATAAGATTAAACAAGAAAGTAAAAAAAATTGTTATGGTAGGTCATACTTTTGAATATAACCCAACAATTCGCAGAATAAAAAAGATTATCAAAGAGGACAATTTTGGTAAGATCTACTATATTTATTCAACTAGAGTAAATTTGGGTCAAATCCGGGGAGATATAAATGCTCTTTGGAATTTAGCTCCACATGATATTTCAATATTAAATTTTCTTCTGGATACAACCCCTATAGAAGTTAAAGCTACCGGTGGTTCTTTTCTCCAGAAAGGAATAGAAGATGTAGTATTTGCTCTTTTGAAATATCCCAATAATATTCTGGCAGAAATTCATGTAAGTTGGCTAGATCCGGTTAAAGAAAGAAGTATGACGGTTGTTGGCTCTAAGAAAATGTTGATTTTTGATGATCTTGATAATGAAATGCCGCTTAAGATATATGATAAGAGGGTAGATACTGGAGAAGTTGCAAAGGGGCTTAGTACTGAATATAAGATTAGATTACACTCAGGTGATATTTACATTCCCCAAATTGAAAACAAAGAGCCTTTACTTGAGGAACTAAAACATTTTTTTGAATGTATTAAAAAAAATATACAACCTAATACTGATTTAACTAACGGTCTGAAAGTGGTACGTGTTTTAGAAGCTTGTCAGCAGTCTCTCTCAAGAAAAAATTCATGGATAAAAATTTAAATATTATTTCCAAAGATATTAAATTGGGTAAAAATGTGAAAATTGAAGAATTCGTAACTATTGGAAATAATTGTAGAATAGGTAAAGATGGTTTAATAAGATCGTTTACGGTAATTTATAATGGGAATAAAGTAGGCAAAAATTTTAGGACTGGTCATGGAGTATTAATCCGGGAGAATAATATTATAGGGAATAATGTAAGTATTGGGTCTCATTCCGTTATAGAGCATGATGTGATAATAAAAGATAATTGTAGAATACACTCAAATGCTTTTATTCCAGAATTGACTGTTTTGGAAGAAGGTTGCTGGATTGGTCCTTCGGCTGTCTTAACTAATGCTAAATATCCTAATACATCATTTACCAAGAAAAAATTAAAAGGGGTAAAAGTGGGTAAAAATGCTAAAATAGGTGCTGGTGCAGTTATTTTGCCCGGTATAACAATAGGTAAGAATGCTTTAATTGGGGCAGGAAGTGTGGTAACTAAAGATGTGAAAAAGGGAGAGGTTGTTGTAGGGAACCCGGCAAAGATTATAAAGGAGATATCTGAAATCAAGGATTATGAATAGAACAAAAAATATGACAATTTCGTTAATGGATTTACCAGGGCAGTATAAATATATAGAGGAAGAAGTGCTTCCAGAAATTAAGAAAGTACTTGCTTCTGGATTGTATGTTCAAGGTCCCAAGATAACAGAATTTGAAGAAAATTTTGCTAAATATTGCGGTGCTAAATATTGTATAGGAGTAAGCTCTGGAACAGATGCTCTAATTTTTGCCCTGAAGGCTTTAAATATTGGGATAGGTGACGAAGTTATAACAGTTCCTAATACTTTTACTGCAACAGCTGAGGCGATTGTTTTGGTAGGAGCGAGGCCTGTTTTTTGTGATATTGATCCCAATACACAAAACATGGATCCAGAATCTTTAGAAAAAAGACTCACAAAAAGAACGAGAGCTGTTATACCTGTTCATCTTCATGGTAATCCTGCGGATTTAGATAAGATTTATAGGATTTGTAAGAGGAAAAAAATAGCTATTATAGAAGATGCTGCTCAAGCACATGGTTCAATATATAAAGGAAAGAAAATTGGTTCTCATAAATCTGATTTCGTCTGTTTTAGTTTTCATCCTGTTAAGAATCTAGGCGCATTTGGAGACGCCGGAGCCATTGTAACAAACAATAAGAAATTAGCGGAGTTGGTTAGAAAATTGATTAACCACGGAAGAGAAGAACATCATAGACATACATTAATAGGTACAACAGGAAGATTGGATACTATTCAAGCAGCCATTTTAGATATTAAATTAAAAAAATTAGACAACTGGATTAAATCAAAAATTAACCTAGTTGAATATTACAAGGAAAAACTGAATGGGATCTGCAAATTTATAGATACAACTCCAAAATCAGAAAGTGCCTATCATGTTCTGGCAATACTTACTACAGAAAGAGATGAATTAGCTAAGTTTTTAGAAAAATATGGTATAGAAACAGGTATGCATTATCCAATCCCATTGTACCTTCAAACCGCATATAAATCCTTGGGATATAAAAAGGGTGATTTTCCCAACGCAGAAAAATATGCAAGTCAAACATTAACCTTACCGCTGTTTCCTCATATGAAAAAATCACAAATAGACTATATAGTTGACAAAATTAAAAAATTTAATGAAAAATAAAAAAATTTTAATAACTGGGGGAACTGGATTTATAGGAAGCTGGCTTATTGAGAAGTGGTATAAAAATAATCAAATTACCTTGTTTGATAATGGTAGAAGAAATGCTTTTCAATTTTTACCATTAGATATTCAAAAAGAGATCAGAGTCATCAGAGGAGATATTCAGGATATTGATGCTGTCAAAAGAATCGTTAAGGAGAAAGAAATCATAATTCATTTGGCGGCAATTGCCGGAGCATCTTTTTACGAAAAAGAGCCCCTTTTAACCTTAAGTGTTAATATGTTTGGGACTGCTAATTTACTCAAATGTTTGTTAAATGAAACCCCAGAGAAAGTTATAATTTTTTCTTCTTCCGAAGTTTATGGTGAGAAAGCAGAGGATGTTTCTGAAGATGATGCAACATGTATAGGTACGGTAGGAGGTGGTAGATGGTCATATGCAGTTTCCAAATTAGCTGGTGATCATTTGGCGTTTGCTTATTTTAAAAAATATAATTTACCTATAACAATTGTAAGACCGTTTAATATTTACGGTCCAAGGCAAGTAGGAGAGAGTGCGATAAGTAGTATGCTAACTAATGTCTTAAAAAAAGGAGAAATTTTTGTAACAGGTGATGGCAGCCAAAAGAGGGCTTGGTGTTATGTTTCGGATTTAGTTCAAGCTGTGGAAGACATATGTAAGGTTAAACTTGATGGTGAATGTTTTAATATAGGAAATCCGCAAGCCTATTTAACAATACTGCAGCTTGCAGAAAAAATAAAAAAAATAAACCCTGGATCTAAAATAATTTTTACGGATGCTAAAAAAACAGAGATAATTGTAAGGAAGCCTATAATTAAAAAAGCTAAAGAGCGAATCAAATTTTCTCCATCTGTCAGTATAGATGAAGGACTAGAGCTAACTCTTAATTGGTGGATAAAAAATATTTCTAAATTTTAAATACTTGTGTTGTTTCAGTTTCCAGAATTAAGTTTTTTCTTTTCAGTTTCAGTTTCAGTTCACTTGCTTTAGCATAATCTTTCTTTAGTACTAAAATATTAAGATTATATTTTCTGGCAATCTTATTAATGGGTTTTCGTATAACAGGAAAGACATCATCGACTCTTTTTAAATCCCCTGCTTGTATTTCTACTAAAACTTTGGCATGAGTATTGTAGATAAACATCGTGGTTATCTGGTGAGGAATACAGAGTATTCTGGGAACAGGTTTAAGTTTGTTAATAAATCTAAAAACTTCTTCCATATCTTTGGTCATGGACCTATTTTTATCTTCGATAATACCTTTAATCTGAAGGAAAATTATTAAAGACAAGTTAGTAATTAATATTGCAATATAAAGAAAGATTACGGCATTTTTATATGGTGAATTTATAAAAACGAAGAAAGCAACAGCAGAAATAATAGCTATAGGTGCTAACGACATCTCCATATATCTTTGCCCTTCACCTATGGGAGTTAATTGCTTAATTGATAGTACAGCAATTGAGAATATGTAGAAAAAGAATATCCAAATATACACCATTAACATCAAAGGATCAGTTAAGGAATAAGGGGTATCAGGTATCTGAATTGGGAAACTAAATCTAATTATTACAAAAAGAAAAAGTGGAATAATTATCCATAAATTAGTCCCAATTAGGGTTAATGGTGGGAAGGTAGTCATTGTTGAGTAGATTTTTCCCACCAAATCCTTTCTTTTGGGTGGGGATAAACCTCTAACCTGATGAGAAAATCTATATTTGTAGTTTTTTATCCAAAAAAGAATATTAGCAATATGTCCGTGGAGAATCCTAAGATAGTAGCCCTTGCTAATAAGAGTGGCCGTGATCATTCCAATAAAAAAAATGGAAATATAAAATGGATTGAGGTTAATAACGGATAAAAATATACTAATAAATAGAAAAGACTGAACTGCAAATTTATGTGTGAAAAACAGGATCAATAGAAAGAAGAATCCAAATATGAGATATTGCGGTTTTGGAACAAGAGAATAAAGAAGAATGGGGTAAAAGGCTAGAGTAAAAATTAAATAGCCTAGCGATCTAGGAGTTAAGTAGCTATTCTCAAGTACTGTAAGCGGGATAGTTGCATAAATAATTTGAGATAAAATAGCAGCCCAAATACTATTAGTTAACTGTAGGGTGATTAGAAAAACTAAGCAGTTTTGAATAATATCAAATAAAGGAGCAATAAATCCCTGAATTTTCAAAAGTTCTTTTCTTGGAATAAAAGATAAAAGCCATGGTAGCGCAGGAGGGTAGTCAAGATAACCATCTAATATGAAGCCACCACTAATCCTTTTAGTTGGAACTTTATGATGATTTTTTCTGAAATAATCAGCTTCGATCATTCTTGTCCAAACATCTACTCCAAAATATCTATTAAAGAGTCGGGGATAGGTTTGTAATATGTAGCTAAATAAAGGTATAATTAGTCCAAAAAGAAAGTGCATAGGTGGTATTATACTGATTTACACCACCTAAACAATAGAGTTGAAAATGTCAAAGATTTTATTTGTAGGAGGTCGAGAAAAGGGATACGTAATACTTAGCGATTTACTCAAATTAGATGCGGAAATCGTTAAGGCGTTTATATTAGAAGAAGACAGCCATGAAACAGAAAGATTTTCTTCCAAGATTTCACAACTTTGTGAAGCTAAGAAAATTCCATTTAAGGTATGTAAAAATATAAATAATCAATACGATGAGCTAAGTAAATTAGCAATTGATCTTTTAGTGGTCAGTGGTTGGAGGAGTATAATTCCGAAGAGAATAATTGACTTAGCAAAAAAAGGAGGAGTTGCTTTCCATGAATCATTGCTGCCAAAATACAGAGGTTTTGCTCCTATCAACTGGGCTGTGATAAATGGAGAGAAAAGAACAGGAGTAACGCTTTTTTATCTTGATCAGGGAATAGATAATGGTAGGATCATCGCCCAAGAGACCATTGAGATTAGACCCAATCAAACTACTTTTGATATTTACAAAAAAACAATTAAAACCTCTTCAAATTTATTAAAGAGAAACTTCTCAAAACTAATAACAGGAAAAGTTAAAACAAAAAAACAGAATGAATTAGAAGCAACATATACATGTGCGAGAACTCCGGAGGATGGAAAAATTATTTGGTTAAATACTACGGAAAGGATTCATAATTTAATTAGAGCCTTATCGAATCCTTATCCAGGAGCATTCTGTTTCATCAAAAATAAAAAAATAATTATTCAAAAGTCAAAAACTCCACCACAAAAAAATTGGATAGGGAAAATACCTGGACGAGTTGTCAGTATAAATAAGGATATTGGAGTGGAGGTGCTTACAGGCAATGGTTCCATTTTGATTAAATTGATAGAAGTTGATGGTAAAGTATTAAATGCTGCTGATTATATTAAATCAATTAAAAGTACCTTAATTTAGTCAGGGATTCTCTCGAATGCTTTTTTTAATATATTGTTAATATCATATCCTTCAGAAAGTTTGACAGCAGCTTTTTTGTAGGATTCGTATTTTTCTTTACTACTTAACATTTTTACAATAGTTTTGGCTAAATCTTTTTCACTAAAATTAATAATTTCACCTGATCTGCTTGCTCTAATTAATGGCGCAATGGTTGTAACGTTTGTTGTTATAACCGGCAATCCACACGCTAAATATAATTTTATTTTACTCGGATCTGAATAAAAGCTTAAACTATTTGGGTTCGGTACGAAAGGAGCAAGTCCGATGCTCCCTTTTGAGATTATTTGACTCATTTTTTTGAAACTATCAATATAACCTGTGAATTTGACAAACTTTTCCACTTTCAATTTCTTGATCAATTTTTTTAATTCATTCTCATAAATTCCCTTACCTATGATTGTGTAATAAATTTTGGGAAATTTCTTCAAAAGATATGGTAAGGCTAAAATTCCCAATTGTGGTCCAGAGTTTTCAAGCAATGCTCCTGCAAAAATTATGTTATAAAAATCTATTTTGTCAACTGACTTAATTTTTATTAATTTAAAATTATAACCAACAGATGCTAGGGCAAAAGGTGAGGAGTCTTTCTTTGTTATACTATTTTTTCTCCTAATTTTAATCTGCTCTTTTACCATTACCCAATTAAGGTCGGAATGCTTACAAGCGAATCGATCAAGAAAATGATAAATTTTATTTAGTAGTTGATTGGAAAATCGCTGAGGAACGTAATCTACTGAATAATAGACAAGTCGTTTAATCATTCCTAAAAGTCGGAGTGGATATAGAATAAAAAACGATAAGTTCTCGTGAGCAATACATAAATCATATCGTAATCCAACTTTTAACAGTAGCAAATAAGTCATTAAAATATGATTTAGATATTGTAATATTTCCGGTCCTTTCCAAGTAGGGACTCTTTCATCCCTAGTTAGTCGACCATTTTCATAGCTTTCCATGAGTGTCTCTTTAAAGGGACTAGTAGGAAAGGGGTTGCCGATAAAAACAATTTTCTTTGTTTTACCTAGCAAAAAGTTTATAGTTTTTTGGTCGGTTTCTTCACTGTTTTTACCACGAGTCATATAATGATTTATATACAAAACCCTTGTTGTGTCCTTCGAAAGTTGCATAGGAATATTGGGCAGAAGCAATATATTGTATAATTATTGCCTAGTCAAGCAAATAATATGTTTTTTCAAAAGGTCACCATCATAAAGGTAAGAGATTTTTGGGATAGGAGACCTTGTAATATTCGTCATTCCAATGCCAAAATCGGATCCAAAAAGTATTTTGATGAAGTAGAAAAAAGGAAGTATTTTGTAGAACCCCATATTCCCCAGTTTGCGGATTTTTATAGATGGAAGGGTAAGAAAGTCTTAGAAATAGGTTGCGGTATTGGTACAGATACAATTAACTTTGCTCGCGCAGGAGCTTTTGTTACCGCAGTTGAGCTTTCTAAAAAATCACTAGAGATAGCAAAAAAAAGAGCAAAGGTTTTTAAGTTTCAAAGTAAAATTAAATTCTATCTAGCTAATGCGGAAGAACTATCAACAGTTGTTCCAGTGAAACCCTACGATTTAATTTATTCATTCGGTGTTATTCATCACTCACCTAATCCCGAGAAAATTATAAATGAAATTAAGAAATATTGTAACGTAAATACTGTGGTGAAAGTTATGATTTACTACCGATACTCCTGGAAAGTTTTATGGATATTGTTTAAATATGGAAAAGGCGCTTTTTGGAAATTAGATCGGCTTATTGCTGAAAATTCCGAGGCGGCTACTGGTTCTCCGGTTACTTATGTTTTTTCAAAAGAAGAGGCAATAAGATTATTAAATGATTTCGAAATAATAGACCTCAAGGTTGATCATATTTTTCCCTATATTATTTCTGATTATATAAAATATAAATATAAAATCGTGTGGTACTTTCGAATTCTTCCCAAAAATATTTTTAGATGGTTAGAGACTAATTTTGGATGGCACCTTTTAATAACTGCAAAATTAATTGGGTGAATACTTAATATGTTGATGAATTCCAATTTTTATAAAGATTTTTCAGTTATTATCCCCACTTACAATAGAAGCAATTTCTTAAAGAAGGCTATAACTTCTGTTTTAAGGCAAAAAAACGTTACTTTTGAAATAATTATTGGAGATAATGCATCTAAAGATAACACCGCAGATATAGTTAAAAACTTTAGTGACTCGAGAATAAAATATTTTAAAAACTATAAAAATTTGGGGCATCAGAAAAATTTCAAAAAATGTTTCGAAAAAGCATCAGGTGAGTATATATTTGCCTTAGGAGATGATGATTTTATTCTAGAAGATCATGCTCTTTTTAAGATTCTAAAAGTAATGAGAAAAAATAAAGTGGGCGTTGGGGAGATTGGAGCTATATATTATTCTGAATCGATTCAAAATCCCTGTAGACTTTTTACTCTTGGGGATAGACTAATATTAATCAAATCGAGAAAAGACAAAAAGTTACCTCTAAAAGCAATGGATATCAACGTTTCATTTTTCTCAGGACTTATTTTTGATAATTCAGTAGTTAATTCAAATAGGATAACCAATAGTTACAATTACCCTTACTTCCCACTCGTGTATGATGCAATACGAAAAAAAGGAGCAATTTTTATTCCAAATTTACACCTAGTAGCTCATATTAGTCTTAGGTTTGTGCCGGAATATTTTAGCCTTGATAAATTAGGCAGCTTCTATATGGAAGATTATTTAGATATGGTAAGAAAGTATTTAAATGTTGAAGACTATCAGAAACATAAAAAAGAATTCTTGCGTGAATCCACAATTTTACTTCCAAGTATCAAATTATTTACCGATAATATGAATTATTTAAAGATTCTGCGAAGAATGATTCTGCTTGACTCATTATTAATTATTTTCCCCAGATTTATTATTCTTGCATTAATCGGATTTCTTCCAAAATTTATATTAAAAAGTCTAAGAGAGTTGATGATTTATCAAGGAGAAAAAAGAATTAGGAAGATAGTTAAAAAATATGATTATTATCAAAAAATTAAGAGATTTGTGAATTTGACCTAATAGCAGTTATTAATTCTTGTATTCTGAGGCCTTCTTTAAAAGAGGGAATCATTTGATTTCCATTAATACATGAGCTAATAAACCTTTCTGCAATTTTTCTTACTTCTTTTACTCTTTCATCCGCATTTATTTCATCAACTTCTTTCGCTAAAGTGACTCTTTCTTGTTTATTATTTCTATAAATCTTAATAATAAAATCAGTAACTCTCTTGTTTCTATTTTTCAGAATAATTCTTCCTTTCTCGAATTTAAAAATAAGTTGATGCTTAGAAGTCGTTGAAGAATTACAAGATAGTTGAGCTTGTCCGGTTATACCATGCTCAAATTTTAAAGTAAGATCTGCGCCTACATCACCTCTGTTTAAACTTTTCTTAGAATAAAATATATCGCTATTAATTTTTATAATTTTTCCTGCAAAATATTCTAAGTAGTATAAGGAATGAGAAAAGTAAAAAGATAATGCTCCACCTCCCTCTCTTGCATTCGATTTCCAGGATGTAATTTTGTTTTTAATATCATAACTTAAAAATAACCATGTCAGTTCAATCTTTTTTAATGTTCCTAATTGACCATTATTGATTATTTTTTTGACTTCTTTCCACTCTTCAATTTCAGGAAAAATAAAATCTATAGCATGAATAATTTTCTTCTTTTCCGCCAATTTATATAGCTGACGTGCTTGTAATAAGGTGGCTGCCAGAGGTTTCTCAGCAAAAATATGTAGACCTTTTTTAATTGCTTTTTTTGCTATGCGATACTGTGCGTTTGGGGTGACTGCTATTGCTAATGCATCTAATTTTTCATTATTGAGCATTAATTGCCAATCTTTGTAAATTTTTTTATTTCCAACTTCAGACTGATACTTTTTTAATCTGCCTTTATCATTTGCACAAATTGCTATCACCTGGCATTTTTTTATTGAATTAAATGCAGGCAGTAAGCCATAGAGACCAAACCCAGAACCGATAATCCCAACCTTCACCATATTTATTTTGCAGTATTATACTATACTTAAACATCAAAGGGGTTTATAATCACTAGCAGAAAACCCCGCTTTTTTAAAGCGGGGATGAATGCTTAAGTGATTACAGTCTTCCGCGGAATGATTGGTGGTATCTGAAGGTAGGGTTTTCTGCAGTTTCTTGTAAACTTTTAAAGAAAACCGCGGAATTTCAGTCCGCGGAAGTTTATAAGTAAGGGATTATTTAGTCAAATTTTTAAAGAATTTCTTGAACTTGCTGGCAATGAACTTAATATCAGACTCTTTCAAACCCGGGTAGATAGGCAGTCTTAATATTGAATCGGCAACAGTGTTTGTTATTTTAAAATCACTTTTCTTATATCCCAACTTTCTTCCCATTTTTGAAGAATGAAGTGGAGTATAGTGGAATGCAGTTTCAATATCTTTTGATTTCATAAATTCAATTAGTTGGTCTCTTTTCCTGCTACTTACTAATATTGCAAAGATATGCCAATTGGGATCACATTCTGATGGTAATTGCGGAAGGACAACTTCTTTAATACCTCCCAAAAATTCCAAATACAATTGTGCAATATTTTTGCGGTCTTGAGTTATTTTGTTTATTTTTTTCAACTGGTTTCTTGCTATTGCACTTTGAAGGCCAGACAAATAATAACTGCTACCCCTTGATACCCATTGATACTTTCTAATTTTTTTTTGGAGAAAATCATAACGATTGGTACCGACTTGTCGATAGATCTCTGCTTTTCTAAATATTTTTTTACTATTAGTGATAAAAATACCCCCTTCGCCACTAGTGATGTTTTTGGTTGCATGTAAACTAAAGCAGCCAATATCTCCAATGGTACCTAAAAGTTTCCCTTTATATCGTGATCCCCAGCCGTGAGAGGCATCTTCTATTATTTTTATTCCAGCTTTTTTGGCAATTTGCATTATTTGGTCCATTTGACAGCTCATTCCAGCATAGTGGACAGCAATGATTGCCTTGGTCTTTGGAGATAGTTGTTTTTTAATACTTTCAGGATCGATATTAAAATAAACTGGATCAATTTCGGCGAATTTTACTGTTGCACCTTGGTTTAGAATTGCCGTAGCATCAGAGGGAAAAGTAAAACTTGGAACTATTACTTCATCATCCTGTTTTAGGTTCAAGCTAGCAACAGCTAATTCCAAAGCCGCTGTCCCGGAAGGTACGGCAATTGCATATTCAACTCCAAAATAATCTTTTAGTTCTCTTAAGAAAGAATTTTCAACACTTCCACCACTGTAAATTACTCCAGAATCAATAGTTTCAAGCAAGACTTTCTTATCGTCTTCTTCTAAAAAGGGTTTATGAAGCGGAATCAATTTATCCTCCTTTTATCTTTCTGATTGATCTGGCTGGTACTCCAGCCACCAGAGTTTTATCAGGAACATTTTTCGTCACAACGCTTCCAGCAGCGACAAAAGATTGGTGGCCTATGGTAACCCCGGGTAAAATAGTAACTGTTGCGGCAATCACACTCCCTCTTTTGAACAAAACAGGCTTTGTTGATTTTGGGAAATATTTTTGCAAAGGGTGGTCAAAGTAGCCAACGTTAAGATGAGTTAAAACTGTCACTCTTTGAGCCAGAGTTACTTCATTTTCCAAAGTAACTGAGCCATATAAATCAATTAATGTCTCATCTCCGATAAAACAGTCACTTCCAATTACCAGACCTTGCGGTCCTTTGTGATGCCAATTAAAAAATTTAACATTCATAATAATTGAATTACTACCGATCTTGGCGCCCAGAAGAGTTAGAAAGACCTTTCGTAAGGGAGGTAATATTAATAAACCATAAATAAATTGTAAAATTGCATAGACAATAAATCTAATTGTTTTTTCTACACCGATCTCTTCAGTTGCCTTCATTCCTTAAAACTTTCTTTAAAAACTAACAATCTTTGTAATTGGCGCCAACTGTCACGCATAAACTTGACTGTTGATTTTTTCTCAGGGCGTCTTTGAAACAATATGGGGATTTCAACTATCTTTAAGTTCGCAAAAAAAGCTCGGGCTATGATTTCTGTATCCCAGAACCAACCATTGTCTTCTGTTTTTTTGACAATGGGAAGGATTTTTTTTCTATTAAAAAACTTATATCCGGCCTCAGTGTCCTTAAAAGGCAATAATAATAGTCTTCTCACGAGAATGGGATATATTACACTGCCAAGGTACCGGTGAGGTCCAGTAATTTGGAATTTATATGACCTGGAGCCAATTGCAACATCAGCTCCTAAATCAATAGCTCTAATAAATGCTGGTAGATAATTTTCTGATACCTCAAGATCAATATCAACAAATCCAACTATATCCCCTTTAGCCTTGAGTATTCCCTCTTTAACCGTGCCGCCGCGGCCTATATTTTCAGTGTGGAATATCGAAAGGATGTTTTTGCTATGATGATGATTTTGTACATTACTTATTATTTTGCTACTGTTATCTTCACTTGCATCGTCAATAAATATTAACTCATATTCATATTTTGTGATATCCAAAATATTGATAATTCTTTTAGTACTTTCCTTAATTGAAAGTTCGTCATTGAAGCATGCAAGAATTAAGCTAATCTTTTTCATATATCCTGTTATTTCTTTTGTGCGAGCAAGACTATTGGCGTTTGGGCATTGAATAAATTTGCAACATGAATTGCTGGTTTTAAAAGTTTTAAAGTTTTTAAAATTGTGATAATTTTTTTTGCCGATCCTACGGTACTTAACTCAGGAAGTTTTAATTTTGAGACTTTTTCAGTAAATACCTCTTTACCCCAATCTAATACCAGTAATGGTAGGGGTCGAGTTATATTTTTTAGATCTATTTGATTCACTAGTTGTAATTCATCTAAGAGTTTGGGGTTTTTGCCCCAAAGCTTAAGGTATAATCTACCCAGGGATTTTGATAAGTAGGGGATCCAAATTATTCCATAATGGCTCTCCCAGAAAGATCCATAATTTGGAACTACAGAATATAAATAGCCACCACTTTTTAAAACACGCGTTGATTCCTGAATAACTCTCTTCACGTTTTGAACATGTTCAAGAGTAAAAAATGAGACAACAATATCAAATGATTCGTCTTTGTAGGGAAGTTTTTCTCCGTCTGCTTGTTTGATTAAATTGGGGTTAAATCCGGATCTTTTAAGTAGCTCTCGGCCTATTCTTAATGTAGTTTGATAGTAGGGTTGATTAGCCGGTTCTATACCCTTCGCTCTAATGCCATTTTCCAGACAGATTACAAGAAAGAGGCCATAACCGCAGCCAACCTCTAAAAGTTTTTTATTTTTTAATTTACCCAATGCGACAGTCAAATCGTCAAAATGTTCACGAGCACGCTGCCATGATAGAAGTGCTTCTGCAGTTTCTTGGGCAGGCCTTCCGGTTACGTGAGCTAAAGTTTGATCTAAATGTTCAGTTAGCTCATTTTTTAAATCATTTATTTCAATTCTCATGGCTTAAAATTCCAATATGACTGATAATTACTAAACTTTTGAATTTTTGACAATTTTGAAATCAGGTAGAGGAATAATGAAGTTAGATTTCAAGCCCCTTTTCTTTAATTGTTGCATGATTGGAAGTGCATAATGCCAGGCAAGTAGTACTACATAATCCGGTTGATCATCAAATAATCTTTGATTATTAACAACTGGCATATGTTTTCCAGGTAAGTACATGTTTAGTTTTAAGGATGTTGGCTGCTCAGCTAAGTAAGGAAGTAATTCAGTGTCCACGCCGTAATAATTTAGGAGAGTAGAACATCTTCCAGGACAAGAATTTCCCACAATTTTTTTACCTTTTTTTCTTGATTTCATTAAGAAATCCATAAATTTCAGACGGGCATTTCTAACTCGATCTGCAAATAGCTTGAATGTTTCCAATTTTCCTAATCCAAATTCTTTTTCTAATTTTAATAATTTAGCCACTGATGGATTAATCTTTTTTCCCTTACCCTTTTTAACGTATATTCGAATATTGCCTCCGTATCTACTTCCTCTTTCTACCTCCACTATTGTAAAATCATATTGATTAAATAGAGTAATAAGAGCTTTTAGAGAATACGTTCTTAAGTGCTCATGATAGATTGTATCGAATTGCCCGCCGGCTATTACATCAAGAAGGTAATGAGTTTCGGAGATAAAGATTCCATCGTCCTTTAATAAATTGTATGCACCCATTATGAACTCTCCCAGTGTTTGCATATGGGCAAAAGTATTAGTAGTAATAATAAGAGATGCTTTCCCGTATTTTTCCTGAATTTTTTTAGCTGTTTTTATTCCAAAAAAGGCTTGAAAAGTGTTTATACCACTTTTATTGGCAATTTTGGCAATATTCGTTGGTTCAACTCCTAATGTTTTTATACCCTCTTCTTTAAAGCCTTGGAGTAAGGTACCATCATTTGAACCGACATCAACAATTAAGTCATTTGAATTTAATTTAAATTTTTTTATAATGGATTTACTTATTTGTTTTTGGTAATCAACTAGCTCTTTAGTGATACCGCTACGGTAAGGATAATCAGGATAATAGATCTCTTTCCCAGCTACACAGTAATCAATTTGAACTCCCGTACAATCTTCACACCAAACCATTCTAAGAGGATAGGTTATCTCGGGTTTATCTAATTGCTCATCTGTTAGCATAGCCACACAGGGAGATTGGTGACCTAAATCTAAGATCAAATGTAATTTTTTTGAATTACATATCTGGCAGGAAGATATATGGCCAGTTTTAACAAAATGATGCTTTGGATAAGTTAATTTCATTTGTTTTTGAGTATAACATATCAAATCCAATATAAATCCTTATTGAGCTTACCCACTTTCATCAAATTTTGAAGATGGGTTAAACGAATAAATTTACCATCATCGAAATCCTTTTTGGTAAAATTTTGATTAAGCTTTTTAATCAAATGATGAATTGATTTTTCCAGTGGCCATTTTTGAATTAATTTTGGTAAGATTTTTTTTATTTTAGAAAAGTCTACTCGATAACTTCTGCTATCTTTACCGTGTTCTCCGGTGTAGATAATTTTACAACTAGGCAAATATTTTTTAACGTATTTTACTATATCCTTAATCCGGTAATTACTTTCATCGAATCCCACATTGAAAATCTCTCCATTAATTGCTTTAGAATCCAGAGTTATAAACTTAGAAATAATTTCGGATAAATCCTGTATGTCAACAAGTGGTCTCCAAGGACTACCATCGCTTAGGATTCTAATCTCCTCAAATGCAATCGCGGAAGTGACAAGATTATTAACAACTAAATCATTCCTAAATCTGGGAGAAAAGCCATAAACAGTTGCATTTCTCAGTAAACAAACACAAAAATTATCATCCCTTAATTTTTTCAGCTCTGTTTCTACTAAAACCTTTGATTTAGCATAGGCGGTTAAGGGATTAATTGGGGAGTTTTCATTGACCAGGTTCTCTTTAGCGATACCGTAAACCGAGCAAGAGGAAGAGAAAATAAATCTTTTTACACCCATTTTCTTTGCTTTTTTAGCAAGGGTAATAGTAGCTTTATAGTTTATATCTAAGGTAAGTTTTTCATTTAAGGCACCCATAGGATCATTTGATAAGGCTGCCAGATGAATAATACAATCAATACCATTCAATTTCTTTATCTTATCCCGAATATCTGTTCTTTTGGAATAATACTTATTTTTATATCTACCAATGGTAATATCCTTAAAATAATCAGTATCCCATCCAATAACTTCAAAGCCCTTTCTTAATAATTTGTTACATAAAATAGTACCAATATAACCATTTGCACCTGTTACCAGAATTTTTTTTACCATATTTTCCAAGGAATCTTATCGGAATTCCAGATTTTATTTAGATCTTCGAGTTCCTTATAAGTATCAACAGCAAACCAAAAATCATCATGTTTAAAGATTGAAATCTGTTCCTTCTCTGCTAAATTTGAAATTACTTGAAGTTCAGAAGAGCCATCCTCTAAATAATCAAAAAATCTTTGATCAAAAATCATAAAACCTCCATTGACCCAATCCGATAATACAGGTTTTTCTACTATAGCCTTCAGTAGCATATTATTGGTTATATCTAGTAAACCATATTTAGATCTTGGGTGAACAGAAACAATGGTGCCGATAGTTTTTTGTTTCTTATGAAATTTAACCTCCTCTTTAATATTAATATTGGCTACTCCGTCTCCATATGTAACCATAAAATATTTATCATTTTTAGGAATATATTTTTTGCAACGAAGGATTCTTTCTCCCGGCAAAGTTTCCAGTCCTGTATCAACGAAAGTAATCTGGAAGTCATCATTATCTTTTTGATTTTCCAAACGGAATTTAGTTTTATGGTTCTTTGTATAAAGAGTAAAGTCGCTCATAAATGCTTTTTGGTTTAAGAAATAATCTTTAATGTAATCTGCTTTATATCCAAGAGCTAATATAAAATCGTTAAATCCAAAATGAGCATATATTTTCATGATGTGCCAAACTAATGGTTTATTCCCGACAAGAACCATCGGTTTCGGTTTAAATTCCGTTTCTTCTTTAAGTCTTGTTCCGGCACCACCGCATAGTATTATTACTTTCATCTTTTTCTGATTCTAATTAGGTAATCTGTAATAGTCAAACCCTGAAAAGAGTTAGCCTGGCTGTATTTCCCAAAAACTATTGTAAATTGATTGTTTAGAAAGGAATATAAAATTTGATAAAAGATAATTTGGGAGCCTTTTATCGATACCATCCTCAACAAGTAGAACAACCCTTTTCCCTAATCGTAAAATTTTACTTGCTCCTTGTAATACTTCTGTTTCATGGCCTTCAACATCTAATTTAATGAATATCTCATCAAACTTTGAAAAATACCTTGAGAAACTATTTAATTTCTCTGCCTTAAGTTTGATTTTTTTGGATCCTGATTTAAAAGTAGTAAACATTTTCATCTGGTCGTTAATATAAAAATCTACAAAGCCATTTTTATTACTTAATACAGATTGAAATATTCTCACACTTGATAGTTTGTTGATTTGAATATTTCTTTTCAGGAGAGAAAAATTTTCCGGAAAAGGCTCAAATGCCATAAGTTCCAAATGATCATTACTTTTCCATTTCCTTCCAATGCTGACAGAGTATTTACCAAAACCTGCACCAATATCTACAAACATTACCTTTTTACGTTTCTTTAGTCTATTGCCTATGAGATTATTCAAATAAACTATATCTGTCCTTTCAAAGGATGGTGAAGCAATGGTTAAATCCGGCCAGATCTTCCTAATAAAAAAATCACCACACCTTGTTTTTAACAGAATTTTTTCGTTTTGATAGATTAATTTCAGGGAAGGAAAAATGTGTGCGGCAAAATACCCAATTTCATTAAATAAAATAGTCAGGCGATAATTATAACATTCTAAGGGGGCGATAAGTTTGTAGAACAACAGATAAACAAAAAAAGTAAGTTTCTGTACGATATTAAATTTCATTTAAAAATATTCATAATTGCTGGATATTGGGAATTATAATATACTTTTTGAAATGTTTATATCTATACCTAAGAGAGATCTATTGCTTTTACTCGTTATACCCCTTACCTTAGTTCTAATCTGGTTCAGAAATGGATTAATTATAGGAGGTGGAGAGGAGAGTTTACCGTTTTATAATCTTAAACATACCTTTGAAATTTCTACTTCAATCTGGGTCGAATACGCCACAGGACTTCCTATAATTGGCTGGCTTCCAAAAGCACCACTTATTTACACCGCATCATTGTTAGCAAGTATAGGTATCCCTCCTTTTATTCTACAAATGATGACATTTTATGTTTTGATGGTAGTAGGCCTTTTTAGTTTGTATTATCTTATACTGTGCTTCTTACAAGATCGGGAAGATAAATTTACCATCGCTTTAATTACAGCTATATATTACTTATTGAATCCATTTACTTTTAGTCAAGTTTGGGGACGTGGTATATCTGCACAATACTTTTCCTTTACTCTCTTACCGCTAACTCTTTTGATCTATATGAAGGCGCTTGAAAATAGAAAATATTGGTTTGGGATATTAATTGCTTTAATATCTGCCATTTTTGCTGCTGCTTATCAATTTTTAACGTTTATAATAGTTCAATGGGCTGTATTATTCGCATATTCCCTGTATATACTTATCTCATCTAGGGACAAACTAAAGCAGCTCGTGTTTATTGTCCCCTTCATGTTACTAAGTTTTACTCTCTGGGTTATTATTAATTCTTGGTGGTTAATTCCCCTTGGTTATTCAGCTACAAACGTATACTCATCAGGGATTTCCGGGGAAGCAGAAAATCTCGGGACTTTGATAGGTGTAAGCAGAAACTATACCCCGGATATTATTATTCGTCTTCTGCAAAGAACCTATTTTTACGATGCTTCTGCCTTTAGTCCAATTTATCTATCAATACCGTTTCAGCTTATTAGCTGGATCCCGGTAATATTTATAATCCTTGCCCTTTACAAAATTTTAAAAGCAAAACTGAGGCAGTTTCGTTTTCTTGTCATTTTGCTTTTCTTAGGATTAATTATTTCATTGGGAGCAAACCCGCCTTTCGGAAGTCTATTTATAGAAGTATTTAAAAAATCTTCCATACTCCAAGCTTTCAGAAATCCTTTTGAAAAATTTGGTTTGGTTTATGCCTTAGGTTACAGTGCTATTTTTGCCTATGGGCTTACTTCATTTTTTAATAACAAGTTTAAGAGCTTAGGTATACTCTTTATATTGGGGTTAACTTGTGGCATTTTTGCCTGGCCAATGTGGACCGGCAGGGTAGTAGCTGCACCGGATAAAAAAATTGGTGTACTGGTCCCCTCCGCCTATCAGGAGTTGAATAATTGGTTAAATGATAAAGGAGATTTTAGATTAATTATGACTCCTCTTTGGGGTGGAGATGGAGCTTTTTATCTTTGGGATGGCCATAGATATCAGGGTTCAGACCCAATGATATTTATTGTAAATATGGGCACTATTTCAAACAGCATTAAATTGCCCTACTACTATGATTTTATAAGAGGGATCCATAAGTATAAGGAAAGAATTAATGTAGCACCTTCGCTCAGTCTACTTAGAGCAAAGTATTTGGTAGATAGAAAGGATGCCACTTTAATCAGTGAAGCAGAGAAACAACATCAAAAATATTTAACAAAGGTGATATATCCCCCAACTGAATCTATATATAATGTATGTAATGATCTTTACGATAATGCCGGGGCCGATAAAATAGCTTGGATTGTTTGTCAGGTTCCCCCAGCATATAGTAATTGGCAGGAGATCAAATATCTTCATATCAAAGTTAGAGCGAACGAGAGCGCCCTTTTAGATGTTGCAGTGCAGGACAAAAAGGGAATTAGGATTCGCTGGGACGGCAGGATGGATAAAGAATATTCAACCATAGGGGACAGCTGGACTACGCTTATCTTACCAATTAATTACCCGACAGAATACAATTACGCAATTGATTTTTCTGCAATTAATTCTTTGGAGATTAAGGCTCACCCTATCGGGAACCCTCTTGATACAGTTTGGGAGGTGAATTTAGGAGAGGTTAGGTTAGATACAGGTAGAGAAGAGAAAACTGATGCCTTTGACCTAGTGAAAAGTTTTGGGGCACTAGATGTATATGAACCAAATTATTTTGTAGATCCTGGTGAAGTTAATATGTTATCAAATATAAACTTTGTAGAAGATTTTATCGAATTATTTAATTTAGTCAATGAAGATAGAGAAGTTTTGAATCAAGAAGGCTTTTTAGTTTATAGTCAGAATCCAGAAAAGAATTCTGATCAACTAGTCATAAAACCAACTCTTAAAATTAAAAATTATAGCAAGATCTCAAATACTCGTTATTGGATTCAGACTAAAGGGGAAGGAGAGGGATTAGTTTTATTAAGTAAGACTTTTGACCCGCAATGGAAAATCTTAAAGGGTGTTACTCCTGAAAAACTCTCAAGCAATTTTTTCAATAATCTCAATCTTTTAAAAGATGTATCACTGAGTGAAGATAATCATTATATAGTTAACGGTTATGCAAATTTATGGAAAATCGATGCTGGAGAATCTGATTATGCTATAGTATACAAACCGAGGATCATAGCTGAGATAGGTTTTACGATTTCTAAATTTTCCGCCATTTTTATCTTAGGGATCGTGGCTATGTTGACGTTTAAAAATTATGTTCAAAGAAAATTCTAATTTAGCAATCGCACAAATTTCATCCTATCCTGGTGAAATCTCCGATAACGTCAAGAAAATTATTAATTCAATAATCAAAGCAAAAAGCATAGGTGCAAAATTGATTATTTTTCCTGAACTGGCTATTCCAGGTTATATGTCGCTTGATTTAATGCTCTATCCAAAGTATATAGAAGAGAATTTGAAGGCCTTGGATAAAATAAAGCTGTTGACAAAAGATGTAATGGCAATTATAGGATTTATTGATCAGGATAGAAATAAAATTGGTCCAGATGGTACGGCGATCAGATATAATTCAGCGGCTATTATTTATGATCAGAAAATTGTTGCTATCCAGGATAAAACTCTACTGCCTAATTACGATGTTTTCTTTGAAAAAAGATATTTTGCTGAAGGAAGGGATAGAAAAATCATCAATTTTCAGGATCTAAAATTAGGTATAGAAATATGTGAGGATCTTTGGGATGAAAACTACTCGGTGAAGGTTTCTCAGGATTTAATAAAAAAAGGTGCAGATATTTTAATTAACATTTCAAGTTCGCCCTTCTATCTGGGTAAAAGGAACGATAGAGAGAATTTGATAAAAAGAATTAGCCTCAAATTTAAAGTCCCGTTTGTCTACGTCAATTGTGTGGGAGTCCAAGATGGTTATGATGGCGAGTTAGTTTTTGACGGTCAAAGCATGGTTTTTAATAATAAAGGTGAATTAATTCGTTTGGGTAAAGAATTTGAAGACGATATATTTTATATAAATCCTGCTGATCTTTGGAATGGAAAGAGATTAACTCCGCCAAGATATAATCAAATTCACGATCTTTATAAAGCGCTTGTTTTAGCAATTACCAGTTATTTTAGAAGAACAAAGTTTAGAAAAGCTTATATTGGTTTGAGCGGAGGGATAGATTCTGCAGTTGTTGCCTCTTTAGCTGTGAAAGCATTGGGGAGTAAAAACGTTACAGGTATTTTAATGCCTTCCCAATTTACAGATAAGGAGAGTATAAATGATGCGAAAAAGTTAGCAAAAAATTTGACAATTGAATATAAAATAATATTTATAAATGGTTTATTTAAAAACTTCCAAAAGTCATTAAAAAATTCATTTAAGGAAAAAGGGGTTGATACAACAGAAGAAAATCTCCAGGCAAGAATTAGAGGAATGATTTTAATGGCCCATGCTAACAAATTTAAAGGTTTGGTAATAAGTACAGCGAACAAAACAGAAACGGCCTTAGGATATACAACGCTATATGGTGATATGTGTGGAGCAATCGCACCCTTGGCTGATGTAAGTAAGCTGCTTGTTTATGAACTTGCAAATTTTATAAATCAAGAACAAGAAATAGGAATAATTCCTCAAAACATCATTAAGAGAATCCCCACAGCAGAACTTAGGGTTAATCAAACAGATGAGCAGTCTCTCGGTGCACCCTACAGTATTATTTCACCTTTAGTTGATGAAATTATTGAAGGAGGGAAAGGATCCAAAGAATTAGAAAAGAAATATTCCAAAAAGGTGGTTGAACATATTACAAATTTAATAAATCAAAATGAATATAAAAGAAGACAAGCGGCTCCCGCAGTCAAAGTAACCAAAAAGGCCTTTGGTATTGGACGAAGGATTCCCATTGTCCACCAATTTAAAATTTGATAACATTTGCTCCTATGAAAGTTTCTGTTTTAGGACTGGGAAAACTTGGATTACCGCTTTTAGCAACCTGTGCTTCAAAGGGATTCCTTAGTTATGGATACGATATTAATAAAGAAATTCTCAGCAAACTGGGCAAAAGTATAACTGATTCAAAAGAAACTTCACTAGCAACGCTTATAAAAAAATTTAAAAAAAAGATCATTACTTCAGAGAGTATTACGGATGCGGTTTTAAATTCTGATATAACATTTGTCGTTACGCCCACACCATCTAAAAAGAATGGCTCTTTTTCTAATAAATATATTTTTGATGTGGTAAAAGGGATAGCTCATGGACTCAAAGTAAAGAGTAAGTATCATTTGGTGGTGATTGTTAGTACTATTATGCCCAATTCTACTAATCAAGCAAGAAAAATTTTAGAAAAAAACTCCGGAAAGATGTGTGGCAAAGATTTTGGTTTATGTTACAACCCAGAATTTATAGCCTTGGGTAGTGTAGTCGAGAATCTACTGAATCCAGATTTTGTGTTAATTGGGCAATCAGATACGAAGTCAGGCGATATTTTAGAACAATTTTATCTTAAATTTTGTAATAATCGCCCCAAAATTATGAGAATGAATTTTGTTAATGCGGAACTGACTAAGATCTCTCTCAATACTTATGTCACAACCAAAATCTCTTATGCTAATATGTTAACTGAAATCTGTGAGAAATTACCTGAAGGTGATGTAGATGTGATCACAAATGCTTTAGGACTAGATTCCAGAATTGGGACCAAATATTTAAAAGGAGGACCATCTTTTGGGGGTCCTTGTTTTCCCAGAGATAATTTAGCCTTTATTTATTTAGCAAGGAAATTAAAATCAAATTTCCAACTTCCATTAGCAACTCATAAAACTAATCTACAACAAACAGATAGATTAGTTAAGATTATAATGCAGTATTCTGCTAACAGTAAGATAGGCATCCTTGGTCTATCTTATAAACCTTTCACAGATGTAATTGAAGAGTCTTTTGGGCTTATTTTAGCCAAAAAATTATTGCAACAAAAGAAAATAGTAAACGTTCATGATCCTGTGGCTTTAGAAAATGTAGAAAAGGTCTTTAAGGATCAGGTGAAATATTTTAACAATATTAAAGAATGTATTGAAGAATCAGAAGTAGTTGTTATCTCATGTAATTGGCCTCAATATAAAGCTGTCGATAAGTTTTTTAAAAGCAAAGCTAAAAAAATATTAATTGACCCTTGGCGGATGATTAACCCCAAATCACTTTCTTCCAGTGTAATTTATGTACCGGTTGGTCAAAATATTAATTATCAATGATAAGTCTTAGAATATACATAATAGCATTGGCTGCTCATGGCCAAGGTATTTCAGGTTCTGATCGGATTTTTATTGAGTTTGCAAAAGTTTGGTCAAGAAGAAATTCTGTGACAATTTATGTTTGGGAGGAAGGGTTCAAGATGTGCCAAAGGCAACATCTTGAGATATCAAATATAAGCAAAGCTTCCCTTTTGCAAAAACAAAACGTCAAATATCAAATATCAAATATGGGAATATGGAGGAAGTTTGGTTTTGTTATAAATTATCTGGCACGGATTATAGAAGGAATAAGATTGGGTTTTTCCATTAGATTAGAAAATTCACCGTCAATTATTGTTTACTCTGCTTCTGAGTTTTGGATGGATTCTATACCTGCCTTAATTCTCAAATTGAGATACTCAAAAATAAAATGGGTGGCGGCTTGGTTTCAGACAGCACCAAAACCTTGGGTGGGGTTTACGGAAGGTGAAAGAAGCAATACTTATAAGTTGAGTGCTTTTCTTTATTGGTTAGCTCAACTACCTATAAAACCTGTTATTTCTCATTTTGCCGACTTTATTCTAGTGAATAATGAACAGGAAAGAAAACAGTTCCCCATTCTTAATAAAAAAAACAGAGTAATTGTTGTTTTAGGAGCTGTAGATTTAACACAGATAAATCAATGGAAAAAGAAATTTAAAAATTTACCTAAAATTTATGATGCGGTTTTTCAAGGAAGATTTCATCCACAGAAAGGAGTTGTGGAACTTATTGATATCTGGAAACTAGTAGTTAATAAAAAAAATGATGCTAAATTGGCTCTTATAGGTGAAGGTCCTTTAATGGAGGATGTGAAACAAAAGATAAACCAGTTGATGTTGCAAAAAAATATCAAACTCTTTGGTTATGTCTTTGATGGCCCCAAGAAATATAAAATATTTGCCCAATCTAAATTGGTAGTCCATCCTGCTTTTTATGATTCTGGAGGCATGGCAGCAGCAGAAGCTATGGCATTTGGTATTCCCGCTATTGGATTTAATTTACCTGCATATAAATCATATTATCCAAAAGGGATGTATAAAGTTCCAGTCAATAATTTAATGGTATTTGCTGATACAATTTTAAATCTCTTAGACAATAAAAAATTATACTTAGAATTGGGAGATGAGTCTAAGCAGATGATTTCTAAAAATTGGTCATGGGATAAAAGAGCAAATGAGGTATTAGCTAGATTGTCATAGATAATAAGAGATGTCATAATGAATATAATATGTTGATTTTGATAAGTTTATTATCCATTTTGTTAATTTTTCCAAATGAAGTAAATGCTTATCTTGATCCCGGATCAGGCAGTTTATTTCTGCAAATGATTTTAGGATTTATATTGGGTGCTTTAATTTCTGTAAAAGTATTTTGGAAACAGGCCGTAAACTTTATAAAAAATCTTACTCGCAAGAAGGATAAAACTTCAAGTAATGAGCAGTAATTTTTCAAATGGTTCTTTTAGAGATCCCAGCGGACGTGTGTTTTTAGAAAATGGGAAAATTTACAGGACAATAGATTATTCATATAAAGATAATTATGATCAATTAATTAAGTCCGGTTTGTATGCCAAACTTACCAGTCTAGGTTTGTTGATACCTCACAGGGAAGTAAAAACACCAAATAATACTGTCTATAGAACAATTAGACCTGAGCATATTCCTTTTGTGTCCTATCCTTATGAGTGGTGTTTTAGTCAGTTTAAAGATGCCGCCTTGACTACTCTTAGAATTCAGAAAATTGCTTTGGAAAATAACATGAGTCTTAAGGATGCCAGCTCTTTCAATATCCAGTTTTTTAGGGGTAAGCCCATTTTAATTGATACTCTCTCATTTGAAAAATATCAGATAGGTTTGCCGTGGATAGCATATAGGCAATTTTGTATGCATTTTTTAGCACCTTTGCTTTTAATGAGTCAAAAGAATTTAGAATTCAATAAAATCCTTTCTATTTATATAGACGGAGTACCTCTTAATTTGACCAGTACACTATTGCCCAAAAAAACATATCTTAATTTTTCTGCCCTAACTCATATTCATCTCCATTCCCGAATGGAAAAGCATTTTGGTGGAAGAAAAGTTGCCTCGGGTGGGAAATCCCTCAGCAAAAAAACTCTCATAGCTCTAGTGGAAAATTTGGAAAAAACCATTCAAAACATTAAACTTAAAAATGAAATTAGCCACTGGAGCAAGTACTATCAGGATAATAGCTATTCCTCAAAAGCCTTTTCCCATAAGAAGAAAATAGTTGATGATCTATTAAAGTCTCTAAATATAAAAACAGCCCTGGATATAGGTTCTAATACGGGATTTTTCAGCAGGCTTTATGCTAAGCGGGGGATAAATACTATCTCCATAGATAATGATCATCTCTCAGTAGAAAAAAATTATCTAACTTGCAAAAAAGAAAATATAGATAAATGCTTACCTCTTTGTGTAGATATTACAAACCCTTCCCCTTCAATTGGCTGGAATAATGAAGAAAGATTATCGTTTATTGATCGAGGTCCTTTTGATCTTATTTTAGCGTTGGCATTGATACATCATCTGGCTATTGGCTATAATATCCCATTGGAAAATATTGCTAAAATGTTTAGTAAATTAGGTAGAAATATTATAGTTGAGTTTGTAGCTAAAGCTGATCTCATGGTACAGAGATTGCTGGCAAACAGAAAAGACATCTTTCCAAATTATACCAGGGAGAATTTTGAGATAGAATTTAGCAAATTTTTTCAAATAAAAAAAGTAATAAATATATCTGGTTCAATAAGATCTATGTATCTTTTTAAAAATAGAATTGATATATGAAAAATTTTATAACTAAGCCGATTCACCCTTTCTTATTTGCACTTTTTCCTACCTTTGCATTTGTTGCTCATAATTTTGATGAGTTAATTGCTGAATATTTAACATATCCCACTGTCTTTCTCACCCTTTTCGTATTTATTTTATGGCTTTTGGTGTCCTTTTTCATAAGCAATAGACAAAAATCAGCCTTAGTAGTTTCGGCGGTAGCGTTCCTTACCAGTTATCTGATTGACTTTAAAGTTTTTCTTTATGATTTTAGAGCCAATCAATTTTTTATTACCAATCAAAAGAAAATTTTATTTTTGGCAATTTTTTTAGTTTTTACAATCTTTGTAATTAGAAAGATTACAGTAAACTTTAGAAAAATAACCATACTTCTAAATATTTTTTCCCTCTCCTTTCTGATGATCCCCACCACCCAGATTATTTATAAGCAAGCCTTAAGAGCGCTTAATCCGGTTAAGTCTTCAAACATAATTGTTTATAACGGGGATGAAAGTGTGCAGGGGGAACTTCCAGATATCTACTACATTATAGTTGACAGATATGCCAGCAGGCGAATTCTTGATGAGCTCTATAACTTTGATAACTCAGAATTTATAAATTTTTTGAAAAATAGGGGGTTTTTTGTGGCAAAGACTGCTGCCAATTATCCTTTCACTGTTTCCTCACTTGCCTCATCTTTAAATATGATTTATCTGGATAATGTTGTTGAACAGGTTGATAGGGGATCTGATAGCAAGAGGCCTTTAATAGATATGATACAAGATAGTGAAGTTGCCAGATATCTTAAAAACAAAGGCTATAAGTATTTAAACTTTGGTTTCTCCTGGGAGCATAATGCCAAAAATAAGAATGCTGATTATAACTATGCTTATGAACCAAAAGAACTTCACTATTTGGAAAAGTTACTAGACGAATTAGATAACAACTCCACCAATTTTTTGGGCAGTTTTTTAACTCAAACCCTGAAAGATCAGACCTTGGGACAATTAACTGGGGGTGGAAATTACTGGAATTTCATTATCGATCAGATTCTGGAAGTTTCCAGGACCACCAAAATAGAGGGCCCCAAGTTTGTTTTTTACCATTCTTTTCTGGCGCATGATCCGTATATATTCGATAGAGATGGAAATCCTCAGGCAACAGATCAATTTAATATGAAGGAAGGAGCAAAAAAACTTTATGTAGAGCAATTAATTTTTGCCAATAAGGTCTTGATGAATCTAATAGATACTTTGCTAAAAGATTCAGAAAAACCTCCGATTATTATTTTACAAGCAGATGAAGGACCTTACCCAAAAAGATTTAGACAGCAATTAGATAAATTTAATTGGAGGACTGCCACCGTAGAAGAATTAAAAGAAAAAATGAGAATTATAAGTGCTTATTATTTTCCCGGTGGGAAAACTGATCTTCTTTATCAAACGATCTCTCCTGTTAACAGCTTTAGAGTGATTCTAAATACCTATTTTGGTGAGAATTTACCACTTTTACCTGACAAAAATTATGCCCAAGTCTATTCTGAATTTCCTTATGATGTATTTGAAGTCACTAATATTGTTAAATAGTAAAGCTTGATAAAAATGAATAAAAAATTACCGGGAGTATCAGTTGTCATTCCCAGTTTTAACGATAAAAAAAAAGTTTTTAGATTACTTAATTCTTTAGAAAAATCAACTTATTCTAATCTAGAAACTATTGTAGTAGTAAATGGCCCAAAAGATACCTTAGATGAGGGAGAGAAGAAATATCTTTGGGTTAAATGGATTGATGCCGGTGGAGATAATATTGGACAAACTGGCTGTTATAATTTAGGCTTTGCCTATACAAAAAAAGAAAATCATATTCTCTATTGTGACTCTGATGTAGTTTTAGATAAAGACATGATATCTAATTTGGTTAAAGCGACGCAGTCTAATAAAAAGATTGGGATAGTAACTCCAATGATTTTGTATCTGTCTGATAAGAACTTTGTTAATCAAGCGGGAGCAGAAGTTAATTTAATTACAGGCCAGGTCAAAGTAGGATGGGGGTCCAAAGAGAAATTTTTAGAAGGTCATGAGGTTCAGAATTCTGGCACATTAATGCTTTTTAAACGGGATGTTGTCAATAAAATTGGAGGAGTAGATAATTGGTTTCTGTGTTATTTTGATCCCGATTATTGTTTAAGAGCAAAAAGAGAGGGTTTTATTACTTGGTATGAGCCTTCGGCTAAATGTTTCCATGATCAGTCTAAAGATCCCAATATATGGAGACCGCGAGTATTAAGCAGGGCGTATCTTTTGGGAAGAAATAGGGTTTTATTTATGAGGAGGCATGGCAATATGTTGACATTTATCTTATTCCTACCTCTTATTTTAGGATACTATTTTATCGAAACTTTGAGATATAATAATTTCCATAAATTTCTTGAGCTTCTCTGGGGTACTTTGGTAGGATTTTTTTACCCTCTAAAATCTGCTAATTTTATTCCTCTGCCAAGGGTTAAAAAAGTATAGTTTTCCTAAAGAAATCATGTAATAATACAAACTTAAAGTGTATGAAGTTTATCGATAAACTTAAAACCCTTACTCCATTTTCATATATGTGGTTTCTCAAAAGAAATATTGGAGAAGCCAAGACTATACTAGATTTAGGATGCGAAGATGGCAGGTTGCTTGAACTTTTATCCTTTGGGGAGAAGTGGCAAGTGACAGGTGTAGATATATATAAAGAGAATGTGGAAAAAGCATCTAGAAGAAATATTTTTGTTAAAGTGATTAAGGGAGATGTAGTAGAAGTTTCAAAAAAATTTGTAAAATTGAGAAAAAAATTCGATGTGGTTTTTTGTTCGCAAGTGATAGAACATATTGAGAGAAAAAAGGGAGAACAGTTATTTGATCTTGTTGATAAATTAGCAAGAAAAAGAATCGTGATTGGAACACCGAAAGGATTTATGAATCAACCGCATGTTTTTTTGGGAAATAATCCTCATATGCACCATAAATCTGGGTGGACTATAGAAGATTTTAAGAATCATGGGTATAAAGTTTATGGGATAGGTTTTTGGCCTATCTGGAAGGAAGAAGGATTAGCAAGAATAGATAATAAACTACTTTTCCTTACAATGACAATCTTAGGTTATATTTTTTCTCCAATAGTTTACTATTTCCCTACACTCGGAGCGGGAATTTTGGGTATTAAACAAAAGGTATGAAAAAAGCTTTGGTATCAGTAGTTATAGTAACAAAGGATAGAAAAAATGATTTAATTGAGTGTACTAATTCCTATATTAAATCAACATATAAGCCAATAGAAATTATAGTTATAGATAATGCCTCAAAGCCTTCTTTATTAACATGGCTACCAAAAAAATATCCAAAAGTTAAACTTATTACTTCTGATAAAAATCTAGGTGCAGCATCTGGGAGAAACTTAGGATTTGATCATTCGAAAGGTGAGTATATTCTTTTTACAGATGATGACGCTGTTTGTGATAAAGATATGATTACTCAATTAGTGAAAGTTTTCGAAGATAAAAATGAAGCAGGAATTGTTCAACCGTTAGTCTACGATAAGCATCGAAAGAATATGCTGCAAGGTGCAGGTCATGATATTGATCTTACAACAGGAAGGATTAGAGCATCAGGTGTGAAAGAAGTTGATAGGGGACAGTATGATGGTTTAAGGGAAGTGCCGATGTGTGGTTGTGTGTGGATGGTAAAAAGGGAGGTCTTTGAAAAGATTGGCAGCTATGATCCGGATTATTTTATTCCATATGAAGATTGCGATTTTTCTGTAAGGGCAAGGAATGCAGGATTTAAGCTCTATTGTATATCTTTGGGTAAGACTTGGCATCGAGGCCCTAAGAATACATTTGTTCATCCCTGGATAGAATGGCTTGGTATTACTTCCCCCGAAAGAGCATACAGAATTGCCAGAAATAAAATGATATTCATGAGAAAAAATTCACCATTTCCTAACAATCTTATTTTTTTCTTTTTGTTTCTTCCAATATATACTTTAGCTCATAGTTTAATTATTCTATTGACGGGAAAGTTCGATATCTTTTTAAAGTATTGGTTAGGAGTTATATCCGGAGTTTGGTATGCTATAACTTTCCCTGTCAGAGATATTGTTAGATCTAACTATAGGAAGATTGATAAATTATCACGTCCTATAAAAATGTTCCTAATTGCAACAACAGATCCTGTTAATTGGGTAATTGATACAAAAAGTGAATCTATTCTGGATTTGGGTTGTGGACCTGGTAAATTAATGGAATTTATAAAATTCAAAATGAAGGTAAGAAAAGCAGTCGGTGTTGATCTCTTTGCTCCTTATATTGAAGAGGGAAAATTAAGAAAAACTCATGATCAATTTATATTGGAAGACGTAAGAAAAGTGAAATTTAATAATAAATCTTTTGATATTGTACTTGCCTCTCATGTACTTGAGCATTTAGGTAAAAATGATGCTTGGAAACTTTTGAGTAATATGGAAAAGTGGGCAAAAAGACAAGTTATTGTGGCAACGCCAATTGGTGAACATTACCATCCTCCTGAGGATGGTAATCCACTACAGCTTCATCATAGCGCTTTCCAGCCTGAAGATTTTGAAAAAAGAGGTTATAAAATACTAAAATATGGCTGGAAATGGTTACTTGGAGATAAGGGATTAGTTCATAAAATAGATAATGATTTGATCAGAAAAATCATCTATACATTTAATATTTTGATTACCCCCATACTTTATTTATTTCAAGAAAGCTGTGACTATATTTTTGTAGCTATTAAAAGGGTAGATGAAAAGTTATAAGAGTCTTTTACCGATTGCTATATTTGTCCTACTTTCAACAATTCTGATATTTTCTTGGTTTAGGTATGGATATTTATATGGTGGAGGAGATGTAGGTATACCTTCATATAATCCGGCAAGGGTTCTAGAATTTGCCAAAAATATCTGGTGGGAGGCGTCTGCTCCTGGGGCACCTGTTGCACAGGGGTTAACTTCCGTACCAATGCAGTTTTTTCAAACTACTCTTGCAAAAATTGGCTTACCGTATTTTTTAATTCAAGCAGTGTTATTTTGGATCATCCTTTTTTCAATGGGGATGGGTATGTATTGGGTGGGACTGACAGTTTTTGGGTCGAAAAATTTAATTCTTGCTACTCTCTCTGGCCTTTTTTACATGCTAAATCCATATACAATGATTCAAGTTTGGCACCGCTCTATCTACAATACATTTTTTCTAGCAGCTGCATTTCCATTTCTTTATATATTCTGGAGTTATTGGATAAAAAGGGGAAAATATTATCTTCTATTGCTATTTCTCCTGGTCAATATTTTGAGCGTTTATATGTTTGGTACCTTAGGATTTATTTTTGCCATACTTTTTTTACTGTTGTTTGAAAGCTTGATAGAAATTTTTTTGCCTTGGAAAGGAAAAGCTCATTTAAAGACTATCATATTCAGATCTATTTTGGGGATAATCTCCTTTTTCATTATTCATATTTGGTGGCTTTGGCCAGTTTTTAATATTACTCCTCTAACTGTTTCCCAACAGCATACCATTGGTGAAAACTTAGCAGTTTTAAGAGGAATCAGCAGTCAAACTATAATTCCCTATAGCCTAATAGGTATAAATCCTTTCTATCTTTATGAGGTTGCTGACTGGGGGGAAATTTTTGACTTTTCATTTTTCCGCTTCAGTCCTTATCTAATTTTAATTTTTTTGATCCCAGGAATATGGAAATCCTTAATAACTCAGGGTTTAACTAAGTGGGCGTTACTATTTTTTACAGGGATGTTGTTGCTTAAAGGGGCAGCCGCTCCTTTTGGAAATTTATTTTATTTAGCTTTCAGTAACCTATTTATTTTAGGTACTATAAGAAATCCTTTTGAGAAGTTGGGAATCTTTTTACCCTTTTCGGCGGCAATACTTTTTGCGCTGGGGGTGGATTGGATAATAAAAAGAATTAAATTGAAATTTATTGTTTTCCCTGTGATTTTTATAACCTTCTTTATAATATTTGGAATAAATTTATGGCCGATGTGGTTGGGAAAATTGTTTGACAGTAGGGAACAATCAAGTTTTGTGGTAGTTCCCAACGATTACAACCAGGTTGATGATTTTATAAAAAGAGAAGGAAAAGATGGAAAAATTTTACTACTTCCCTTAAATTCCGGTGAATCAGCCAAATATAATTGGTTAAAAGGATACCATGGTTTGGCTCTGGGCCAGCATTTATTTACCTCCCTGCCCTCAATTTCGCACGGTTTTAATGTAGCTTATGTTGATAATGCTATTGATGCCTTATCTAAATCCTTCAACCCGGATAGTCAGACTGACAAGAAAAAGATTCTCGCTTTCCTGCAAGCATTTAATATTAGATATATTATTCTACAAAATAATTTAGACTGGCGAGTTAGTAAAACATTGGAACCGAAAAAAATAGAACAACTGCTGTCGAGTTTAGATTTCTTAGTTCTAAAGGGACAATTTGGTGAATTAGAGATTTTTGAAGTAAAGGAAGATTTCTTTTCTCCAAGAATTATTTTATCTTCCAATATTCAGTATTTAAATTTACCATCAGCAAATATTTGGCCATATCTTTTGAAAGAAAAAGACGGTAATTTTATTACTCCTATTAATAAAGACAATGAGGATGTTAATCCTTTTCAGGTGGGAGAAGTAATACTGGTACCGCAGAATTTTTATATCTATGATTTAACGATACCTCCAATAGAAAGAGCCGTTGGGGAGTTACCTGCAGCCAGCAGAATTTTACCCAATAACCCATTGTATTTTTTAATTAGTTTAAAAGAGTTAGTGCAGCTTCTACCTTTAGTCTATCAAGATAAGTTTATTTCACAAATTAACTTTTCCGGAAAAAGACTGATTGAGGCTTATAAGTTACAGGAAAAAGAAAAGTCTTCCATAGTTTCTACAATTAATTCATATAATAATTTAATTGCTGATATTTTTGAAGGAGATTTCCTAAAGAAAGAATTGAATCTTTCAATAAATCGGGAAAGTTTACTGAATGATGTTTTCAATAAGCACATCAGCATTTTAAATTATTTAGAATCTCAGACTGAGGGTCAGGATCAAGAGGCAGTGAAAGAAGCATTTGTTAAGTTGAATAGTTATCTAATTAGCCATGATTTGGTACCAAAATATTTAACTGATTTTAAACCCTCTTTATATCAAATATCAAACCTTTATATTCCGCAAGACGGTGGATATAACCTTTTTTTAACTAGAGAAAACACAGAGTCTATTTATCAGAATCAGTTGAAAGAGTTTCATTTCCTAATAAATGGACAAACGTACAATCTTACGGGAGAGACTCAAGATCAGTTTATAGATTTTGGCCAACTTAATTTTAAGAAGGGGCAGTATGAAATTGGATATGAAGTAATTGATTCAGTGAATCTAGTCGGTGACTTGGAAAAAATTAAAACCGAAGGACAAGTAAGTTATCTCAATGGTGAGTGGGAATCTACATCAGGAGAACACGAACCCTCATATATAGAAATTCCTATAAATCCGGTTAGTCCTCATACAAATTATCAAATTCAATTTGATTCTTGGATTAAACTGGGAGATAAATTTAAGATACAGCTAATTCAAGAGACGGATATATTTGATAAAAAAATAAATGACCATAAAAGAGATTTCGAAAAGGTAGTATTTAGAAATATTTACAATAATTATTGGAATGAAAATATTTTTATTTTCACACTTGATGAAAAAAGTTCTAAAGCCAGTATTCGGATAATTTTGGAACCTTGGGATGATTGCCGAATAATCTTAGTCAATAAAAAGTTATGTGATAAAAAAGATTTTCGCTTCCCCTTTGAACATAAAAGCTCTATATCATTAAGAGATATAAAGCTGGTCAGAAAACTTAACAATAGATTATTTATCAAATCTACCAATAATGAGCTAGAAACCGGAAGTATTGACTCCAATCAAGTAATAAATCTTATGAGTATAAGTCCGACCCTATTTAATGGGAAAATTAAAATAACAAAACCGACATTTTTGATCTTTAAGGAAAGTTATCATCCAGACTGGAAATTATCAATTAAAGATGGAAACTTTAATAATAATCACCTGCAGAGATTTTTGGCAAATGGTTACTCTAATGCCTGGTATATAGATCAGGAGGGTACATATGAGTTTAGTTTAGAATTTACTCCTCAAAAACAGGTTTTGATAGGAATTTTAATAAGCGTTGGTTATTTTATAATAATAATTATCTTAACTTTTTGGCAGATTAGAAGGAGAGTTAAATGAAAAAAGGCAAAATCATAAAATTTATTTCGGCGTTTTTTATAATTTTCCCTCTGATATTTTTTGCAAATACTACCTCGTTAGCTAATAGTGAAGTTATACTTTTGCAGAATTTAATTTTTTCTGTTTCTTTAGCAAGTCTATTAATTTGGCCGTATCTTAAAAAGTATTACCTTATATTGTGCTTAATCCTAATTATTGTAATGGTTTTTTTATCAACTTTTAAATTACTTGAAGCTGCAGATTATGCTGGTAGTACCGCTTTTGGAATAATGTTCTTTGTTTTATTAATTTATCTACCTGTATTAGTTAGAAGGGGACATATTAATGAACTATAATCGTTTTAAATCGCCCTTAATTTTTTTTCTTTTATTTTCCGCCACTTTAATTTTTATCTGGTTTAAACAGGGATTAATCTATGGAGGTGGAGATGTTGGTTTGCAAACTTATAATCCACAGAGAACTTTGGAAAATGCGCAATATATCTGGTGGGAGGCGGTTGCCCCCGGAAACCCTATTCCCCAAGGGTTAACAGCTGTTCCATTTCACTTTATTTTTTCCAAACTGCAACTGATAGGTTTTGGTCCGGTTCTTCTGCAAGCCACGTTATTCTTTTTGATTTTATTTTTTATGGGTTACGGGATGTATAGATTACTTTTATCTATTTTTAATGTAAACAAATTTTACGCCATTTTGGGCGGTTTATTCTACATGATTAATCCATATATGATGGTGCAGGTATGGCATAGATTTGTTCACTCGACTTTTTTTTTGGCAGCTGCACTGCCATTTTTGGTAATTTTTTGGACAAACTGGATTAAAAAAGGTAATTCTTTTTCTCTTTTGCTCTTTTTATTTACCAATCTGATAGCTGTTTATTTATATGGAACTTTAGCTTATTTATTAACCGTCTGGATATTGCTTTTTCTGATAACTCTTGGAGAAATTATTATTCCCTTTACCAATCTCAAACATTCAAGTAGGTTGTTAGTTAAATTCTTAATAGGCTTCATTTTGTGGCTGTTAACTAATAGTTGGTGGTTGGTACCTACTTTTAGTGTTGGGCCAGCAACATTCGCTCAACAACATACAGGTGAAGAAAGTCTTGTAACTTTAATTAACATCAGTAAACAAACGATTATTCCTTACTCATTGCAGCTTGTTAACCCATTCTATCTATTTCTCCAGGCAGAATTGGGACAAGTTTATGCAAATGGCCTTATGAGAATAATTCCTTGGCTTTCAGTCATTTTTATATTGATTGGCTTGATAAGTGGGTTAAAACAGAAGAAAATTGTGCTTTATTCATTGATATTTTTAATTGTACTACTTTTTGCAAAAGGAGCTGCTTCACCATTTACTTATCCATACATCTTTGGCTTTGAACACTTGTTTAGTCTTGGAATTTTAAGAAATCCCTTTGAAAAAATAGGTATCCTTTTGCCATTTGTTGGTAGTATTCTTTTGATAGCAGGAATAGGATCATTAAGGACATTTTTTTCAAGATTTAACAGAGTCTATTATATTAATTCAGCAATTATACTTTCCTTTGTTGCTTTAATTATTTTTCATTGGCCAATGTTTATTAGTCAACCATTTGGTAAACCGAATAATCCGGGTTATGTACAAGTCCCCCAAAGTTATAAAGACACAGATAATTGGATTAAAAATGAGGTTAATATAAATTATAAAAGTAACATAGGTAAGATACTGCATCTCCCTCTACCCCTTGGAGAAAGCGTTTCGTATAAATGGAGGTGGGGATATAACGGACTTGAATCTTCGGACTTACTATTTAGTTCACTACCCTCAATCTCGCATGGATTTAATATCAGTCGATTAGATGATTCTTTAACTGCATTATCTTTGTCATTTCTTAATTTCGGTATTAGCAATCAGAATTATATTTTGCGTCTTTTGCAAAATTTTAATGTTAGATTTATCGTTCTGCATAAAGATATTAACTGGCTTGGAGGAGATTTATATGACCCCACTCTTATTGAAGAAAAACTTAATCAATTAAATTTTCTAAAAAAATCTGCATCATTTGAAGACTTGTTAGTTTATAAAGTTTCAGATGATAATTTTAAACCAAAGATAAATTTAACGGTTAATTATCAGCTAATATATCCATCAAATAATGGTACGTTTTGGCCTTGGAGTCTAACTAATGATAATCTTATGATTACTCCTTCTTTGGATGATCAGATAAACAACGATACGATTGATTTGGCAAATCAAGTGATAGTTTTTCCCGAGTCTTCATTTAACTATCCACACTCTGTTTTCATTAATAATTTAGTTGACCAAATTGCTAGTAGTGAAGCATTAGCTCAATCATTAATTTCTGAGATAAGGAAGGTAAAGCCTATTTTATTGCAAAACGGTGAGATAAATGCTGAACACATAAATGACAAGTTGATTTCAGCAACTGAAAAGATGATAGTAATGTTGAAAGCTAAAAGAGAAAATTCTGAAATTACTAATAGTCAACTAGATGATTATAAGATGGACATGGAAACTATTTTCTCTCAAGACTTAAGAAATTCTAGGTTATTACTTTACATAAATGAAAGAGATATGAGTCTCTTTTTACAAGTTCATTTTCATTCATTGCCCAAATTAAAAGAGGGATTAAATCCTAATATTCAAATACAGGTAGATGGAATATCCCAGTATCTAAATAACCAATTAATCAGATATAACCTTATCCCGCAGTACTCACTCAAATTAGATACAAAAGAAGGTATAGATAGTCAAAAAGTTTTTAAATTTAAGATACCCAAAAAGTATCAATATGAAATTTTGATGATAGATATAAAAGGTAGCACCCTCTACCCGACCTTCCTACAAAAGATAAATTTAAGTATCAATGGTCAGGTTAAGGAATTAACTGGTCAATTAAAAGAGAATGTTATGTCTTTTGGGTATTATGAATTTGATTCTGGTGATGTGGAGATAGGATACAATATTATTTCTTCATCAAATCTGGCTCAGTCATTTGATAATTTAATTAAGATTGGGAATGTAACTATAGCAGATGGTGTGATAAAGGTAGAATCAATTGGAGGAATTGGGTATATCGAAAGTTCAATTCCTGGCGCTAGGGGGGGAGATGTCTACCGAGTCAGTTTTGAAGTTATGTCACAAAATGCTAATGGTTTTAATTTTCAATTGGCTCAAGATATAGACAATATCAATGAAGCAGGTAAGAAAGTACCACAACTGAATGAGTTTATTAATCTAACACCAAACAATTGGCAGCACTTAAGGTTTACACTAAACCCGTTAAAGTTAACTACTCAAGAAGCATCAATAAGGTTGATAGTTTCTTCTAACCCACAATCATTAACACAATCGGCTATTTCGATAAGAAACTTAAAAATAGAAAAGATATTAAATAATGATATAGTGCTGAAAGCTGTTTTAAATGAACAAAACAGTGAAGATGATGGGGGGCAAATATTGGATATATCACAGAAGAGTCCAGTACTTTATCATGGAAAAGTAAAAATTATCAAACCTTCTTTTTTTATTTTTAGTGAGACATTTCATCCGGGATGGAAACTGACCTTAAGCGATGGCCACAAGAATTTTTCACCAAAAGAGCACTTGATGGCCAATCTTTATGGTAATGCTTATTTTATAGATCAAATTGGCGAATATGATTTTATCTTAGAATTTGAGCCACAAAGATTGGTAAATAGGGGGGCTCTAATTGCATTTACAACGTATGTTGGTTTAATTATGTTTATAATTTGGAGGAGATTTAGAAAACATGAGAGTTAATAAATTGATTTTGAGCATAATTATTTTTATTATTTCATTACCAATTTTTATCTGGTTGGAATCCGGATTTGCCATTAAATCTGCTACTGATTTTGTAAAACCATTAATATTCTCAGCCTCTTTGGTAATCTCATCAGTAAGATTTTATAAACATTATCTTTTGATTATATCCTTGACTCTGCTATTTTTGATGGTTATTTTTTATCTTTTTTGGCAAATTCCTACTGCAGATTGGCTGGGTAGTGTTGGCATAGGGATGTTTACTATCTATATTATTGGATATTTACCAGAATTGATAAGAAAAGGGTATGTGGAAAAATTATGATTATAACCTTTATACTTTTTCAAATAGGATTAATAATGGTATTTTTGGTAATTACTGGTAATCATCCGGGTTTCGCTCAATATCTGGTTAAAATTACCTTCTTTATACTAGTTATCGCTATTATTTTTTATAATTCGAAATTATTCAATGCAAAAAAATAATTTTTTTTTGATTCTCATAGTTTCTTTTTTAATTTTTTCATTTTGGATGTTTTGGCTACCTGGCTTAAGAGTGGCTACAGATTACCATCAAGCAGATCAAAAAGTTATATTGAATATTTCGTTTCCTTGGGTTTGGAGAGAAGTTGGTGTGGCCGATGGTTTGGGAGAATATACAGGTAGCTCTTTATGGTTTCAACCATTCCTTTCCCTTTCAGGCCTTTTAACATTAATTTCTATTCCATTTTGGTTACAAACTAAATTATGGGTTTTCTTGATACTGATATTGGGGTTCGTCTCCCTGAATAAACTTTTAAAATATCTAAGGATTAATTTTTTTGCAAGATATGTTGGGATATTTTTTTATCTTTCTAATTCTTTTTTTCTACTGCTTATTGATGGAGGACAATTATCTTTAGCCTTAACTTATGGAGTTTTTCCACTAAACATTTATTTTTTTCTAAAAAACATTGATCAATCAAATTTTAAGAATAAATTATATTTATCTGTTTCAATCTTGGTAGTTTCAATTTTAGATATCAGATTTGTTTATCTTTTAATTATTATTTTCTTAATACAATTTTTGATACTTCTATTTACAGGCAATTGTCTTAAACTTTTAAAAGAATCTTTTTTTTATGCTTTATTAACATTAATTATTCTTTTGGGTTTTCATTCTTATTGGCTATTGCCAACTGCATTAAAACCTCCTCAATTACCACAAACATACGGAAGAGCTTCTCAAGTTGATTTTTTAAGTTTTTCTACTCTGGGTCATTCATTATTTCTTGAACAGCCGCACTGGTATAAAAATGTCTTTGGTCAAATTGAAAATATCAGAGGTGAGTTTGTATTGATACCCATGTTAGTTTTTTTGGCTCCAATCCTAAGGAGAAGGGACAAAGCAGTTGGTTTTTGGCTGATTGTTGCTATATTGGGAATTTTTTTAAGTAAAGGTTCACAGGAACCATTGGGAAAAGTCTATTCCTGGTTATTTAGCAATATTCCCGGCTTTTCATTTTTTAGGGATCCGGTTAAATTCTATTTTTTAACTAGCTTGTCGTACAGTATATTACTGGGTATTACGGTTCAAGAGATAAATAACTTGAAATTAAAAAAAAATCTTATAGATAGATCTTTAAAATTCCTTCCTTTCTTAATACTCATATATCTTGTCTGGTTGATAAGGCCAGTGTATCTCGGTCAGATGACAGGACTTTTTTCCTATCCGATATATGAGAAAGAATTTAGCAATTTAACGGAAAACATAAATGAGGATCAAAACTTCTCCAGAACTTTTTGGATTCCTACAAAATCACCTCTAGGTATAAGTTCTTTGCTGCATCCATCCGTTGAAGCATCAAGGTTGGTACAAAAAAGACCATTTGCTATTGGTACAATTGGCAGTTATGAGACTTTAAACTTTTTGAGGGAAGCTACCTTTATGGGAGAAATTTTTGATGTATCAGGGATAGGCTATATAGTTTATCCTTATCTTGATCCCAAAAGAGATGATATGCATCCGGACAGTATAAGATATTTTTACACATTTTCTAACCAATTATCAGATTTATCATGGTTAACTAAAGTTGATAAGTCTCCAATTCCTCTTTGGCAAGCAAAAAAACACCAAGATAGATTTTTTATAACTCCCAATATTTGGTGGGTAATTGGATCAGATGATATTTATAATGAGTCTACTAAAAGTGCCCAGCTTCAATTATCTAAAAATGCACTGGTTTTCGTTGAAGAAAAAGCCGGCCTGGGCCAGAGAATAGATGAAAATCCGTCAGCAAAAATAGTTTTAAACAAGAAGACTCTTGTAGATCTGGCAGCCAGTTTCATAGATGATTCAGAGTTTATTTTTCCAGCAAAGAATTTAGACTTTGACCCAAATGAGTCAGGATGGTGGAAGAGGGAGGTAGCGGACCTGATTAGGTGGAGGGATTTTTTACAAACAAAGTATGGAATTGATAATTTAGATTTTGATTTAGGTGGAGGTTGGGCGGTAGGAGAAGGAAGTTTAAAGTTTAAAGTTAAAAGTGAAAAATTTAGTGAAAATAGGATGCTTTTAGCTAGGGTATTGGAGAGTACCAGAAGTGGGCAGTTAAGATTTTATCAAAATGGTCAATTAATTGGTGAAATAAATACAAAAAAAGAGGGGAATAATATCCGATGGTTTGAGGTGGGGGAGTTGTCCAGGGATCGTGGTGAATTAAATATTGAGTCATCAGGGGATATTAATGTAGTTAACGCGCTGGCCATTATTGAGAAAAACTTATGGCAAGACGATCAAGATAAGGCTAAGCAGTTACAAAAACAAAATCGCATCATGAACTACGATAAGAATAATGTTCAGGATACTAAGACAGAAGTTACCTATCAAAAAATTAACCCTACCAAATATAAAGTTACTGTGAGTGGATTAAAAGGCGAAGCTTTTTTAGTATTTTCTCAAAATTATGATGGACTGTGGAAACTGAATGATCAGTTCTCCCTTCCTATTTATAGCCTACTAAACGGATTTAAGGTAGAAAAGGATGGAGAATATATTGTAAAATTTGAGCCGCAAAAGTGGGTTTATCCGGGATTGATAGTTTCTTTTATCACGTCGGTATTTTTAATAGTTACATGGGTATTACTACGAAAAAAAGGCTAAAAAGCATATAATAGCTATATGCTAAAATCCATACTTTCAACTGCCACTTTCCGACAATCCCAAATAACTATTCTTGGAACACTGATAAATGGTGGGCTGGGAGCAGTTTTTTATATACTGCTGGCACGATATTTGGGTCCCGCGGACTTTGGACTTATTACAATTGCTCTAACTACAATGGTACTATTTTCAGATATTGCAGATATTGGAACCAACACCGGTCTAATCCGCTTTGTCTCTTCAAATTTAGGGCAAAACAGAGATAAAGCATATCGGTTTTTAAAATTAAGCCTAGAGATAAAACTGTTTGCCTGGGCAATATCTTTTTTAATTATTTTTTTTCTGGCGCCATTTTTGGCAACTCAACTTTTTCACAAAGCAGAGCTGATTTTGCCCTTAAGACTCACCGCTTTTGGAGTAGGAGGAGCACTTCTTTTTACATTTGTTACATCTGCTTTACAAGCATATCAAAAATACTTCCTTTGGAGTATCATAAATATTTTTACCAACTCATTGAGATTAATTCTACTTATTATTTTAGGTTATTATCTTTTGCTTAATGTTGAAAGCAGTCTAATTGTTTATATTATTTTACCCTTTTTTGGTTTTTTTATCTCACTTTTTATCCTTCCTGCAAGAAAAATTCTTATAAGTAAAAATGAATTTAGTTTATCCGGAGAACTTTTTAAATATAATATTCCTGTTGCAATATTCACCGTGATTGCTGCCTTTTCGGCAAGACTGGATACTTATTTAAATGCGATTTTACTTTCCGCCAGAGACGTGGGAATTTATGGAGCAGCGAATAATCTGGTACAAATAATGCCACAACTGATTTCTGCATTGGGATTGGTTGCCGCACCTAAATTTGCCTCCTTTCAAAACAATACGCAGATGTTAACTTATTTTAAAAAATTCCAATTATTTGTCTTAGGGCTTTGTCTTTTGGGAATTTTAACTATCCCTCTTTCAACATATCTTATTCCCATACTTTTTGGCGGACAATATCAGGAGGCAGCTTTGCCATTTATATTTCTATTTTTGGCAATGCTTATTTTCCTATTTTCTATTCCAGTACATCATAGCGTTATTTTTTATTTTGGCAGACCGGATGTTTTTATCTGGGTTTCAATAGGACATCTATTAATAATTGGAGGAGTAGGATATTTTATGATCCAAAATTTTGGTGTCTTGGGCGCATCAATAACTGTACTAGTTGGGACGATCTTTAATTTTCTATATCCTTTAATCTGGTTATTAATTAAACTTAAGAAATGAAAATTTGGGTAAATACTATTGTTAATAATGAGGAAAACTTTATCTGGTTTGCAGTGATGTCTGTAGTGGATTATGTTGATAAAATTTTAATTTGGGATACTGGTTCAACTGATAGAACAGTTGAAATTATCAAGGAATTAATAAAGGTTAAGGGTAATAAGATTTCATTTAAAGAAGTTGGCGAGGTGGATAAATATAAATTTTCCAAAATGAGACAAGAAATGCTGGAAGAAACTCAAAGTGACTGGATTTTGATTTTGGATGGGGATGAAATTTGGTGGGAGGATTCTATAAAAAAATTAATTGATTTTATTAATAAAAATGGGAAGAATTATGAATCAGCAGTTACACCTTTCATAAATGCCATAGGGGACATTTATCATTATCAAAGTGAAGAAGCGGGGAAGTATGAATTAATTGGCAAAAAGGGCCATTTAACAATTAGAGCCATGAGAAAAGATATTCCAGGGCTGCATGTTGGAGGTAGTTATGGAATCGAGGGATATTTGGACAAAGAGAATAATCCCATACAAAAAAGGGACCCTAGAAAAATAGCATTTATTGATGCACCGTTTCTTCATTTAACCCACCTAAAGAGGAGTAGTATTGATATCCATCATAAATTCAAATATGAATTAGGACTTAAGTTTCCAAAGAATTTCCGTTATCCCCAAGTTCTTAAAAAGGATAGACCAGACATTGTTTTATCTCCCTTTAGCAAAAGAAATGTACTGTATGAAGTAATAGGTTTATTAAAATTTCCCTATTTGAGTTTAAAGAGAAATATTTAAAAGATGAATAAAATAAAGAATTTTTATGATCAATTTTGGTCAGAAGATAAAGGGGAATTTGGAAGATATATCAGGAATTCTTATCTGCCGCAATTTTTTAAAAAAGGGGAACTGGTTTTGGATGTGGGATGCGGAGATGGGGTGATTGCCGATTATTTACAAAGAAATGTCAATGTTAAGGTTATAGGTATTGATATTTCAGAAGAAGCCATCAAAAAGGCAAGAAACTTAGGGATTGAGGCGAAAGTTTTAAACAGCGAGGATAAATTTCCCTTTAAGGACAATACTTTTGACGCTGTTTTCTGGGGAGACAATATTGAACATCTTTTTAACCCTACCTCTTGCGCAAAAGAGATAAAAAGAGTCTTAAAAAAAGATGGCAGATTGATTTTATCTTGTCCTAATATGGGCTACTGGAGGTACAAAATTAAGTATTTAATTTCAGGGAGTTTAGCAGATACTGAATGGACAGGACTCAAACCCTGGGAATGGTCGCATATCCGTTTTTTTAATCTTAAGATTTTGAAGGATTTTTTATTTTCTTGTGATTTTGAAAAAATTACAAAAGTGCTTGGTGTCAGTGAACGAAGACTGGATAAACCTTTTCTTGCAATTAACCCATCCTTTTTTGGAATGATTCTTATTTTGGAGGTAGTATGAGCGCCGGTACACAAACGTTAGAAAGTATGAGTCAGGCGGTTTGGTATAACAGATGGACTCTGGATAAATTTAAGAAATATTTGAAAGGTGATATTCTGGAGGTGGGTTGCGGTATCGGAAATTTTACAGATAGTCTTAATGAATATGGTGAGATATATGCTATTGATATAGACAATAGTTATATTAATAAGGTTAAGGAACTGGTTTATGGTAGAGCTGGATTTGGAGATATAGAGACTGGCGAATATTTTTTTAAGGATAAAAAGTTCGATACTATTGTTTGTCTTAATGTATTAGAACATATTCAAAAGGATGAGGTGGCGGTTAAGAATTTATATAAACTTTTGAAGGATGAGGGTCACTTAATTTTACTTGTTCCGGTGCATCCATTTATGTTTGGGAAAATTGATGAATCCATTGGTCATTTCAGAAGATATACCAAAGAGAAAATAATTCAAGAGATAAATGATGCTGGATTTAAAATAATTTTATCGAGGAAATTAAACTTTTTAGGTGCCATTGGCTGGTGGTTAGCTCAGAAAGTTTTTAAAGAAAAAACCATCAAAGAAAGTAATATTCAAATATTTAATATTCTTGCCCCACTGGTTTTACCGCTGGAAGATATCATAGAACCTCCGCTTGGTACATCAATTCTGGTAATTGCTCAAAAAAAATTATGATCCTCACCATCATCATCCCAGTCTTTAATGAGGAAAAAACAATCGAAAGACTTTTAAAAAAGGTTGTGGAGGTTAATTTGCCTAAGGGTATCAAAAAAGAAATTATTGTTATTGATGATGGATCAACCGATAAAACTCAAAAAGTTTTATCGGAAATTCGAAATTCCCGCTTCGCGAGGCGAGCGAAATTCGAAATTCGAGTTTTAGGACATGATAAGAATAAAGGAAAGGGTACAGCAATAAGAACTGGATTAAAGTATGCCGAAGGAGATTACATAATCATTCAGGATGCGGATCTAGAGTATGATCCAAATGATTACAATACTCTTCTAGAACTAGTCATCTCTAAGAAAGCTCAAGTGGTTTATGGAACAAGACTGATAAATTATCCTTTTAAGATTTTGGGCAAAAACAAAACTGTGATGCCTATTCATCTATTGGCCAATAAATTCTTAACAACTTTCACAAATTTATTATATGGAAGTAAACTAACTGATATGGAAACTTGTTATAAACTTATTAAAAGCGACATTTTTAAAAAAATTACATTAAAAGCTAATCGGTTTGATTTTGAACCGGAAGTGACAGCAAAAATATTAAAACTAAAGATTCCAATAGTTGAGGTCTCGATTAGTGTTAAGCCAAGGACATACAAAGAAGGTAAAAAAATTGGATGGCTGGATGGATTAGTAGCGATCTGGATTCTATTAAAGCATAAATTTAGTTAAAAAATGAAAATATTATTCTTAAGTAGATATCAAAATAAAAATAAAAGGGGAGCAGAAAGTTTTGTCACAGAACTATCTAAAAAATTAGCTAAAAATCATCAGGTTTCTATTTTTTCAGAATCTGATTCAGATTCGTTGTCAAAAATTTTACAAGGAAAGTATGATATGGTAATTCCCATCAATGGTAGGTTGCAGGCATTAAAAGCATCAGTGGGAAGACTAATGGGAGGATATAAACTTTTGATATCAGGTCATAGCGGCATTGGTCGGGATGATATCTGGAATATTGCAGTGGTTAGGCCTAATGTCTTTGTGGCCCTGACGGAGTTTCAAAAAGAATGGGCCAAAAAATTTAGCTGGGGAACTAAACTAACAAAAATTACTGATGGGGTAGATATAAAAAAATTTACGCCGGTGGGGGAAAAAATCGAACTTAATCTTGAACACCCAATTATTTTATCGGTGGGAGCACTGGAATGGTACAAATATCATAAACGGGTTATTGAAGCCGTTTCCAAAATAGCGGATGTATCGTTATTGGTGGTGGGGGAGGGGAGTATGAAAAAAGAACTATCTGAATTAGGAGATAAACTTTTGGGAAAAAGATTTAGAATTAAAAATTTTGACTATCAGGATATGCCAATGGTTTATAGAAGTTGTGATTTATTTACCCTACCTTCTTGGGAGAGAGAAGCTTTTGGAATTGTTTATCTTGAGGCCATGGCCTCAGGCTTGGGGGTGGTAGCTTCGGATGATTCACCAAGACATGAAATTGTAGGGGATAGTGGAATATTTGTGGATGTGACCAATCTTCAAAAATATGCAACAGCAATTGAAGAAGCTCTCAAAATTGACTGGAAATCCAAAGCAAAAAAGCAAGCAGAAAAATTTTCCTGGGATAAAATTGCCGATCAATATAATCAAATTTTAAAATATTTATGAAAGAATCCTTAGGTGTCTACCTAACACACACCTGGTGTGTACAATTATTTATTGGTGGATGTTTATTTGTCTCATCAATATTTTTAATTGGTCAAAATTTGGACAAGCCTTTTTGGGGAGAGCATGACTGGAATGGAGTCCGCTACGGCAATATTGCCAGAAATTACCTAAGGTATGGATTTTTGGAAACAAAATTTGGCCAGGTGGAAAACAGTGGATATTATACTCACTACCCTCCCCTTCTGCCGATATTAATCTCCATAAGTTATAAATTATTTGGGATTTTTGAGTGGTCAACCAGACTGATACCGCTTTTGGCTACCTCAGGTATTGTGGTCATGTTATATTTAATTGGTTCTTTAGTTTGGAATATTAAAACGGGGATATTGGCATCACTTCTGGCTTTAGCAACACCAACAGCTTTGTACTTTGGAAAAAATCCAGTACATGAACCAGTGGTGTTATTTTTTATTCTTCTATCTTTTTATGGATATTTTAAAAAATATCCCCCCCTTTTTTTAGTAGGGCTAGTATTAGCAGAGATAACAGCATGGGCAGGATATTTCATCTTACCTGCTATAACTATTGCATTGGTTTTAGGAAAGGATTGGTCTAGTGTAAAAAGACTCTTACCATATTGGATTTTATCTATAACATTATTCTCTTTCCACTTTGTTCATGTGGCAATTCTGACAGGATCAATTTATGGAGGAGATTTGATTAACTCACTACTCCAACGAAGTGGGGTTTTATCCACAGCGCAGCCGCAGGAATTTACTTTTTTAGGTTATCTAGATAGATTGAGGATCTGGTTTAGTATCCAGTTTAGCCTAACGCTCACTCTACTTACTCTAGTCTGGTTATATCTTAATCGGACCGGGGTAAGAACTAAATATTGGCCAATTACTACTTTGGGGCTAGTAGGTCTAATCTATTTGATGGTCTTCTCTAATTCAGTCTTTATCCATAATTATTTAACCTTTTACTTTTTACCCTTTTTATCACTGGCAGGATCTGCAATGATTCTTCATTTAAGGAAATTTAAAATTTTTAAAAAAATAAGTTTAATTTTGCCTGTTTTATTTCTAATTATAGTTTTCCTTGAAAGAAATGGTTATCTTAAGGCGCTCAATGAAAGTAATAGAGACAAATTAGCGGTGGAAATTGGACAGTCAATTAAGGAACAAACCACAGATGATGATGTTATTTTAATCTCTCCTTTGAAATATTCATATTCTGCAGATAATTTTTTAGAATTTTATTCAGATAGAAAACTTATTTATTCGGATGATGTGACTGCCGATTATGACGTTTTAGTTTTAGTAGATCATGAAAGAGGGAAATTTGAGATAATTAGAGAATGAAACTTGATGTAGGTTCTTTTTATGACGATACGGAAAGATTGAAATACAATCCGGAAGGTTCCTTTAAGAAAAGAGGCTTTCTAAAAAGACTGGTAGCTTTTGATGACAGATTTGTAACTGTTAAAAAGGAATTAGAAGAATTAATCGGACAAAAATCAACTATTTTGGTAAAGATTTTAGATATTGGGGTAGGTGATGGTATATATGAAGCAATTTTGGATGAAAGAATAAGAAAAAAATGTGAAATTTATGGAATTGACATAAGTGAAGGACAACTTAAGAGGGCTAAAAGATTCTTAAAAGAAGTCAAAGAGGTGGACCTAAATACTGAAAAGATCCCCTATCCCGAAAACTCATTTGATATTGTTATTGCTTCGGAAATTTTGGAACATGTGTTTTACCCTGAAAAAATTTTGCAGGAAGCAGAACGGGTTCTAAAAAAGGAAGGATATATGTTAATTACTATTCCCAACAGTGCTTGTCTGCAACTTAGAATGGCGATTCTCTTAACCGGTCATTCTACCCTATTAAATTATCCGACAAATAGGGAGCATATCAGATTTTTTACCTCTAATGATATTAAAAAGATGATTAGCTCAAAATTAGAAGTAATTAAAGTGCTAGGCTTAAGTTCTTTTTTGTTGGATAAATGGAATTTCTTTATCAGGATTCCCATACCAAGAATAATACAAATTACTGGCAATAGATTTCTTCCCAGTTTGGCTTTAGGTAATATGATAATAATAAAGAAAAAATGATTACAGCAACTATTATTACACTAAATGAGGAAGAACAAATTGGTAACGCTTTAAAAAGCCTGCAAAGGATAGCAGATGAGATAATCATAGCTGATTCCGGGAGCGTCGATAAGACTGTTGAGATTGCCAAAAAATTTGGAGCTAAAGTATTTTTTAGGAAATTTGACAATTTTGCCAGTCAAAAAAATTGGGCTGCCTCAAAAGCAAAAGGAAACTGGATTTTATCACTTGATGCTGATGAAGAGGTTCCAGAAGAGTTGGCAGAGGAAATCAGGAATGCCGTCAAAACAAAACAATATGAAGGTTTTCTAATTGGCAGGAGAAATTTTATCTTGGGAAAGGAAATAAAATATTCCCGATGGAGCCCGGATAACCATATCTGGTTATGGAAAAAGGATAAGGGAAAATGGGTGGGAGATGTCCATGAGGAAGTATTAATAGAGGGTAGAGTCGGACAGCTTAAAAATAAAAAAATTCACCATTCTCACAAGAGCGTTGGTGAATTTATCAAATCAAATGACCGATACTCTTCTTTAGAAGCTCAATCTTTACATTCCGAAGGAGTGAAGTTTTCCTTCTGGAAAATGATTTGGTTTGCAAAATTCGAATTCTTGTTAAGGTTTATTTACAAGTTGGGTTTTTTGGATGGATTAAGAGGTTTTATTCTATGTTATCTGATGGCAATCTATAAGCTGACAGTCTGGATTAAATTATGGGAACTTCAGAAAAAATGATTTGGCTGATTCTATTTTTGGCAGCCTTATTAAGGTTAATTTCATTGGATCAAAGTTTGTGGTTGGATGAGGCAATTAATGTTTTGGCTGCCAAAAACTATTCCCTTCTGGGGATAGTAACAGAATATGCTAAAGGGGATTTTCATCCACCCGGATACTTCATAGTTTTGTGGGTTTGGACAAAAATATTTGGTTATACAGAGATTGCTGTTAGATTGCCTTCTATAATTTTTGGAATTTTAACAATCTGGATCACCTTTTTGATTGGGCAGAAAATACACTCCAAGAGTTTAGGATTCATAGCAGCCCTTTTTTTGGCAGTTAACCCGCTACATATTTATTATTCTCAGGAGGCCAGGATGTATTCTTTAGCTGCTTTGGTAGTTAGCATAAATATGCTATTTTTTTTAAATCTAGTTAAGGGGGAAAAGAGTAATGGGAGGAATTTGGGTTTTTATATATTAAGCAATCTGTTAGTTTTGGTCTCGGATTATGTTTCCTACTTAATTTTTCCTGCTCAGTTAGCCTTTTTTTTAATTGGCCACCGAACTCGGTTTTTAAAAAAATGGTTAATTGTTTTACTTTTAAGTTTAGGTATTTTTTCCATTTGGCTGCCGATATTTATGAATCAATTACAGGCTGGACTGGCAGTGTCTTCCAGTATCCCGGCATGGAAAGAGGTGGTGGGGTCTTTTGGTCTAAAACCTTTGATTTTAACTTATGTTAAATTTATTATTGGCAGAATTGATCATCCTGATCCATTAATTTATGGTTCATTATTTTTAATCCCCGGACTACTGTTCCTTTTTTTGATGTGGAGAGGAATAAGATTTGCCTCTGATTTTAACAAAAAATTATTGTCTGTATGGCTGATCATACCAATAGTATCGGCATTACTGATTTCGCTGACAGTTCCAATTTACAGTTATTTCAGATTACTCTTTATATTGCCATCTTTCATGATGCTAATTTCTTTAGGTGTTTTATCATTTAAGCCAAAATTCAGAAATTTCCTGATTATTCCGACAATTTTAGTAGAAGTTATTGCTGCAACTATTTATCTGTTTAACTCTCAATTTCAAAGAGAAGACTGGAAGGGTCTGGTTAGTTTTTTAGGAGCAAAAGGAGACAGTCATGTTTTATTGGAAAGTACAGGTTTATTTGCGCCATTTGAATATTATTCGGAGAATAGAATTGAAGCTGATGGGGCTTTGAAAGAATTTCCAGCTGAAATTATTTCGAATGTCTCAAATCTTGAGTTTTTAGATGGGAAGAAAGATGTCTATTTGGTTGATTATTTAGTGGAGATAAGTGATCCTAAGAGGTTGGTCAGTCAGAAACTTATGGAATTAGGATACCAGAAGTTAGATATTAAAAATTTTAGTGGAGTGGGATTTGTTTATCATTATTTCAAAAATGAATAAGTTAACATTAATAATCTTGGGAATTATTCTAGTATTACATGTTTTTATTTTAACGAAGTTGATTTTTTTTCCATATCCTGAACAATTTATCTATCCCTACCTTGTTAATAGTGGCTTAAAGCCTTACAGCCAGATTTTAGATCAACATTTTCCCGGGCTAATGCTTTTGCCCATTAATTTTAATAATTTAGGAATGACAACTCCTGATATTGCCAGGATTTGGCTGATCTCTGTTGTGTTATTAACTCAATTATTGTTGTTTTTTGTATCGGGAAAAATTTTACAGGATGATAAAAAAGCCCTACTTGTTAATATTTTATATTTAATCTGGCAGCCTTTTTTTGAAGGGTGGGTACTTTGGGTTGATTCTTTTTTACCGCTAATGCTTTTGCCTGCAGCATATTTTTTGCATAAACAAAAGTATGGTTTATTAGGTTTACTGTTAGGTCTGGTTATTATTTTTAAACAGGTCATGATTCCTCTTGGTGCAATAATTGCTCTTTATATTTTTTGGGAAAATAAGAAATTAACAAATGTTAAAAATTATTTATTAGGATTGAGTGTTCCGCTATCTTTAATGGTTATCTATTTAATTAGTATAGAGGTTTTTAAGGACTTTTTATTTTGGACAATTACTTTTAATCTAACAACCTATGCTCAATTAGGACGTGGAGCAGGACCTACACTAGCTCATCTTTTCAGAGCAGTGTTAGTCTTTGGTACGCCATTTATTATTTTGTTAAAGATTAAAGAAAGAACCTCTCAGATATTATTGATTTTCCTCATTGGCAGTTTAATGGGACTTTTCACCAGGTTTGATTTTGTGCACTTTCAGCCAGCTTTACCCTTTGCACTTATTGGTACAGTGATGGGATTTTCAGTCATTTTCAAAAACTTGGGTGGTAAAGTGTTAATTTTATTATACATTTTAGTATTAGTATGGTGGCTAAATATTTTTTATCAGGGACATATTTCAAATCAGGTTTTATTCTTTGATAAGAATACTTATGAAGTAGCAGAAAAAATTATGCAGTATACTGATCCCGGAGATAAAATTTTTATTTTAGGAAGTCCGCTGCATCTTTATCAGATGACTCAAACTCTACCGGCAGGAGATATATTTGTTTTTCAATTCCCTTGGTTTTTACAAGTGACCCAAAGTCAGATACTAGATGGAATTAAAGAAGATCAGCCTGAAATTACGGTAGTAGATAGATCAGTGGAAATAGAGGATAAGAGATTGACAGATTTTGCCAGTGAGATTAATAAGTATTTGCAGGAGAACTATATTAAAATAGATATGGTGGGGACAGCAGAAATATTAAAAAGAAAAATATGAAAAATATCAGAGTGGGAATGGACATATCTCAAGTAGCTCACAGGGGAGGGGTGGCAATTTATACTCAGAATCTCTCTCAAGAACTTTCCAAAAATAAAGGTTTGGAGATGGCGTATTTTTATTCATCTTTAAGAAAATCTTATCATGGTCATTTAAAAAATATTAAGAAATACAGGCTTCCGCCTACTTTTTTTGAAATGCTTTTTAACAGATGGAGAAACGTATCTATTGAGCGATTTTTAGGACCCTTAGATATTTTTCACTCATCAGATTGGACTCAGCCGCCATCTAAGGCCAAAAAAGTGACAACATATCATGATTTGGTGCCTATAAAATATCCCCAGTGGTCACATCCTAAAATTGTATCTGTTCACAAAAGAAGACTCTATCTAATAGAGCAAGAGATAGATCATGTAATTTGTGTCTCAGAATCTGCCAAGAATGATTTGATGGAGGTTTCATCTATCCCTGAGAAAAAAATTACGGTAATTTATGAGGCGCCAACCTCCGAATTTAAAATCCAGCCAAAAGATAAAATTGAAGCGTTTAAAAAGAAATATAATTTGCCCGAAAAATTTGTCTTGGCAATTGGGGGAGTGGGAGAAAGAAGAAATTTGGCGAGAATTAAAGAAGCTTGCAAAGATTATCATCTGGTAATTTCCGGATATGATATTCCCCATCTGGAGGATTTAGGGGAGTTGGAGCTACTTTACAACTGTGCTCAGGCATTAGTGTATTGTTCGCTATATGAGGGTTTTGGGTTGCCAATTTTAGATGGATTTGCCTGTGGTTTGCCGGTTGTAACCTCAAACGTCTCTGCCATGCCGGAGATTGGTGGAGAGGCTGCCACTTATGCAGACCCATATAATATAGAAGATATGACAATAAAATTAAGATCGGTTTTGGAAGATGAGGATATGAGGAATATTATGATAAAAAAAGGATTGGAGAGAGTTAAACAATTTTCCTGGAAAAAATGTGCAAAAGAAACAGCAGAAGTTTATAAAAAATTAATGAAGTCATGAAGATAGCCATAGACGGTTATGAAGCTAATGTTTTACAAAGGTTGGGCTCATCACAGGTGGCTTTTGAATTAATCAAAAACCTCGAAAAAATTGATAGAAAGAATGATTACACTATTCTTTTACCGTCTGCTCCGATGGAGGATTTTCCCAAAGAACGTCAGGGATGGAAATATAAAATTCTAAAACCCAAGATGCTTTGGACCAGGATAGCTTTACCCTTGTTTCTATATACATCCAGACAAAAGGTTGATTTGATCTTTTCCCCAACACACTATATTCCCAGATTTTCTTCAGTAAAAAGAGTAGTAACAATATTTGATTTATCTTTTTTACATTTTCCCGAAAGTTTTCTTAAAAAAGATCTTTGGCAGCTTAAAAATTGGACCAAGTTTTCCGCCCAGGAGGCTGATCATATCATCACCATCTCCAATTTTTCCAAAAAGGATATTATCAAACAATATGGAGTAAGCTCTGAAAAAATAACAATAGCATATCCCGGTTTTAATAAAGATATTTTTAAACCAATAAAAGATAAAGAAAAAAAAGAAAAGATAATTAAAGAATATGGATTAGGAGATTCCTTCCTTATATATATAGGGACAATACAGCCTAGGAAAAATCTGGTTAGACTTATGGAGGCAATTGCTAGAATTGAGAATTTACAGCTAGTGATTGTGGGAAAAACCAGAGATAAGGGTAAGTCCGGCTGGATGTTTGATAAAATTTTACAAACTCCTAAAAATTTAGGTATTGAGGAAAGGGTAAAATTTACAGGATTTGTTAAAAGTGAAGACTTGCCCTATCTTATTTCAGGAGCGAAGGCTTTTATTTTACCTTCTCTTTGGGAGGGATTTGGCATTCCGGTACTAGAAGCTATGGCTTGTGGTGTGCCAACTCTTATATCTAATAACTCATCGCTTCCCGAAATAACAGGTAAAGGAGGAATAAAATTTGATCCATATTCAGTTGATCAGATTGAGCAGGCAATCAGAACTATTATCAGCGATAAAAAGTTGTGGCAAAAATATTCTAAAGAGGCTTTGATCCAGTCAAAAAAATATTCCTGGAAAAAAATGGCCAGAGAAGTTAAGAGGGTATTTGAGATAGTTGGAGAAATAGCCTAAAGATAGGTATAATAGATCTATCTATGGCTATATTTCATAATCGGATGGGTCAAGAACTATCTGGGAGGCAAGCATCATCCAAGATTGCCAACCGTCTCTATAATTATCTGGCTGATTTTGCCCTTTTTTGTATACAAGTGCTTTCGTATATTCCCTCTCACCATATTCGGAGATTTCTATACAGATTGGCTGGTGCAAAGATTGGTCAAGGCAGCACGATACATATGGGCTGTAGTTTTTTTTCTTTAAAAAAAGTGAGTATTGGAGAAGATAGCCTGATAGGACGAGGTACTTTTTTGGATGGCAGAGCCCCCCTAAAGATTGGTGACCATGTAGATATTGCCTCAGAGGTGATGATTTATAATAGTGAGCATAATATTAATTCCGATGACTTTCATGCCACACTTGCCCCAGTTGAAATAGAAGACTATGTATTTATTGGTCCCAGAGCCATCATTTTACCTAATGTAAGGATTGACAAAGGAGCTGTAGTGGCAGCAGGAGCTGTTGTGACAAAAGATGTTAATGAGTTCGTCATAGTAGGTGGAGTACCGGCAGAGGTGATTGGTGAGAGGAAACTGAAAGATCCAAAGTACAGATTAGGAAGGGCACGATTGTTTCAGTAGCCAATTGTCATCCTGAGGGCGAAGCCCGAAGGATCTCTCAACCCATTCGGGTCTGAGTCCCTCAGGGTCGAAGACTTGTTTGAGACTTGCATTCGCAAGAGATTCTTCGCTAATCGCTCAGAATGACAAAAAAGATATGAAATATTCTTTTATCATTTTTTCTCTACTACTTCTAATTTATATGCTCTGGCCCGGGCCCACGAAAATTTCCGATTCCCCCCCTCTTCCAAATTCTGATAAATCCACTCTGGAAGGTGATACTATCCAAATACCAAACGTCTCAGCATATTTTTCCAACAATTTTAGGGATTTTGCTACCAGCTTTTATCGAAATCATTACCAGAACTCATCTCATTTTCCTTTCCCACCACTCACGCTGAATCATCCTCCGGAATATTCCTGGATTGCCATAAAAAGGCACACGGATACCACCTATTTGGAAGAATTTGCTTACCCTCTTAGGGATTCCTTGTATGTGAACGGTTTGGAGCCATTTTATGAAGACGGTTCACCTAAATTTTGGGGTGCCACTATGTTTGAGATTGGTCCTGCAAATTTCTTTACTAAGGTAACATTAAGATTTTATCCGTCAAATATTCTAGTCAGAATTATCGTTTGGTTAGGTGTAGTGGTGTCTATCTGGTTACTTTTTAAATTAGGCAAGCAAATTGTTTTGCAAAAATATGAGTAGACTCTTATCCATTTATAGTAAATCATTATTTATTCTAGCTGCATTTTTATTTGCTTTTATTCCTCTTTATCCCAAGTTCCCTTTTTTAAATATTGCAGGAACTTTTGTAGCAGTAAGATTGGAAGATATTCTGATTGCTTTTTTGGCCGTATCTTGGGCAATTTATATTGTTATCTCTAATAAATTGAGAGATCTCCTCAAAGATAGACTAGCTCAAGTTTTGTTGCTTTTTTTCTTTATTGGGGCTGTCTCTTTAATTTCAGGCATATTTTTAACTCATAGCGTCTCAGGGAGTATTGGTTTACTACATCTTTTAAGAAGGGTTGAATATATGATTCTTTTGCCAATTGTGGCCACCCTTATTCAAACTAAGAAACAATTTATAATGATTCTAATAACATTGGGGGCTGTTTTGCTAGCAGTGAACTTATATGCTTTAGGCCAGCAATTCTTAGATTGGCCGGTTATCTCTACCACCAATTCTGAATTCTCCAAGGGATTGATTTTAAGACTGACTCCTGGAGCGAGGGTCAACTCCACTTTTGCAGGACATTATGATTTGGCGGCATTTTTGGCAATGGCATTATGTCTACTTAGTGCACTTTTCTTTGCTGTTAATAAAAGGATAAAAATAGTGGTAATTTTATTGTTTGGGAGCTCCCTTTTAGTACTGGTTATGAGTGCTGCCAGAGTTTCATTTATGGCGGCATTCTTTGGAATAATTGCTGCTCTAATCTTTTCTAAGAAAAAGAAGTATTTAATTTTCATATTCATTGCATCTTTATTGATCTTACTTTATCCCTCTCAATTAAGGGATAGATTTATTTCAACTATCACTATAAATATTTTAAATTTGGGCCAAAGATATGAAGGACAAACGCAAGACCAGCACATCAGAAGCAAACTTAATATACCCACATTGGCAATTAAAACTTCCTCCCGGTCAGCAGAATCTTCAACTTTTGCTTCGCCCTCGGGTTCCACAGCCACAGATATTACTCCGGGTGAACCGCTAGATACCACACAGCTCGGGGTTTATAGATCTTTTCAAATTAGGCTAAATATTGAATGGCCCAGAGCCGTAAGAGCGTTTATTAAAAATCCGCTTTTGGGAACTGGCTACTCCTCAATTGATATAGCAACGGATAATGATATTTTAAGATCGTTAGGGGAGGTGGGATTGTTAGGAACTTTTGCCTTAGGACTAGTATTTATAGAGGTTGGTAAAAGGATCCACTGCTGTTTTAGAGATGAATCCAAATTAATTAAATATTTTTCTGCAGGCGTGTTAGCTATCATGATTGCCTTTTTGATAAATAGTTTATTCATAGATGTATTGGAAGCTTCAAAAGTAGCCACTCTTTTCTGGATGATATTAGGTTTAAACTTGGCAGTATTGTCATTCCCGCGTATGCGGGAATCCAATTAATAATATTTGTTAAATGGATCCCTGCCTTCGCAGGGATGACACAATAATTGAGATGAATATTTTTAAGATTTTAAGAAATGAATATTTTTGGCTAGGTTTAATCTTACTGGCGGCTTTTTTGGTGAGACTATATAGAATCGATGCACCAATTGCAGATTGGCATTCCTGGAGACAGGCTGATACGGCAGCGGTCAGTAGAAATTTTATAAAGGAAGGATTTAATCCCCTCATTCCAAAATATGATGATATGTCAGGAGTGGCGGAAAAACCCCTGGTTAATAGCCAGGGATTTAGATTTGTGGAATTTCCCGTCTATAATATCTTTGTTTATCCAATGTATCTTCTCTTTGGAGTAAATGATGCTCTCAGCAGATTAGTTTCAGTATTTTTTTCTTTAGGCAGTGTAATATTTGTTTATCTTATTTCTAAAAAATATTTAGGTATTTTAACAGCGCTTTTAACAGCTTTTATCTATGCTCTCCTGCCTTTTAATGTGTTTTTCCAAAGAACTACTTTGCCTGAACCAACCTTTTTATTTTTTGCTCTGGGGATGCTTTATTTTATGGATCGCTGGATTTGGGATAATAAAATAAATTCAGCCTCCTGGGGATTTATTTTTACAACAATTGCCTTTTTGATAAAACCCTGGGCCATCTTTTTTTATTTGCCGCTTTTGTACTCAGTTTTTACAAAGAGAGACAAACAATTCTTTTTTAAAAAATTTATCCCTTTAACAATTTTTGCAATTACCCCATTTGTTCTATGGAGAATGTGGATTTTGCAGCAGCCTCAGGGAATACCTGCTTCTAATTGGTTGCTTAATGGGGATGGGATAAGATTTAGACCGGCTTTTTTCTGGTGGATCGTATCAGAAAGAATGGGCCGGGAGATTTTAGGGGCTTCAGGTTTTGCACTTTTTATAATAGGAATCTTGGTTAGGCCCCTGAAAAGTTACTTTTTGCATGTTTGGCTATTATCCATGGTTTTATACTTTGTGGTTTTTGCCACAGGTAATGTCAGACACAATTATTACCAAATAATATTTGTACCGATTGCCGCAATTTTTATCTCTTATGGTTTTTCCTATTTATTTAATAGGTCGAAAGATCTATTGCCAAGAGTTTGGACGATCCCTTTAGCACTTTTATTACTTTCATCAACGTTTTATTTTACCTATAAGATTGATAAAGAATTCTATAAAATAAATAATCCGGCAATTGTGGAGGCAGGAGAAATAGCTGATAAAATCTTGCCCAAAGATGCAATTGTCTTGGCTCCTTATAATGGAGATACTGCCTTTTTATACCAGATAAATCGACGAGGTTTTCCAGTTGCTATACTACCTGCTTCGGAGATGGTATCAGATTATGGTGTGACTCATTATGTTTCTACCACATATGATGAAAAAACTAATTGGGTAAAAAGGCATTTCCAGATTATTTTAGAGACTCCGCAATTCATGATTGCTGATCTAACTAATCTGACTTCTCCATTAGATACGCTAGACCCTGAACCGTAAAGGAAGGATGAAAGAAAATTGAAGATTTTAATGTTGACACCATACTTGCCTTACCCGCTTTTAACAGGCGGTCAGACTAGATCCTTTAACTTAATCAAAAGATTATCTTCTTTGGGTCATAGAATAAGTCTTTTCTGCTTAATAAAAAATGATCACGATAAAAAATATATTGGGGAATTAGAAAAATATTGTGAGGAGGTAAAAGTTTTTAAAAGATCAGAAAAACCCTGGACAGTTAGTAATATTCTAAGAACCGGATTCTCTTTTTTCCCCTTTTTGGTGATTAGAAATTGGGCCAAAGGTGAAAAAGAAGCTATTAAAGAAAAGATTCAACAGGAAAAATTTGATCTAATTCATGCAGAAACTTTTTACGTCATGCCCCATATTCCCAAAACAGATATCCCGATATTATTGGTTGAACAAACCATAGAGCACCTTGTTTATAAACATTTTGCAGATGAGTTTAAGATCCCTCTTATTAAACAACTACTTTATATAGATGTTTTTAAAATGAAGCATTGGGAACTCAAATACTGGCAGCAAGCTAAAAAGGTGGTAGCTATGTCTGATGAAGATTTGAAAGCCATGACAGATGAGGTTAAATCCCTGGATGTAGATACTGTACCTAATGGAGTAGATATTGAATACTTTGGGGAAAAGGTTACTCGGAGGTCTGAGACTCCAGTCGTCTTATATTTAGGCAATTTTACCTGGTTACAAAATAGAGAGGCAGTTGATATTTTGGTTAAAAAAATCTGGCCCAAGATTAAGGAAAAATTAGCAGATGCTAAATTATGGATTATTGGAAAAGGCGCCAAGGATTTTTTCGCCAAATTAGAAACAGATAGTGTCAGAGTTGATGAAGTATCAGATGTAAGAGTAGCCTATCAGCAGGCCTCTATACTGGTTGCTCCCATCTTTGGCGGAGGAGGCACCAGATATAAAAATTTTGAAGCTTTTGCCTCTGGACTGCCAGTAGTGACAACTTCAATTGGCATCAGAGGTACCGATGCTAAGGATGAAGAAGAGGTGATTATAAGAGATAGCTCCCAAGAAATTGCTGATGCTGCAATAGACTTATTGACTAACCCAGCTCTTTATAAAAAACTGGCCATTAATGCCAAAAATATGGTTAGAGAAAAATATAACTGGGATCCGATTGCTAGAAAGTTGTCTGATATTTATGAGAAATTAGGTGAAGTATCATGAAAATTGTGATAGATGGAAGAATGTATGCTGAATCAGGGGTAGGGAGATACATCAGAAATTTAATAACTCAATTGCAAATAATTGATAAAAAAAATGAATATTTTATTCTACTTTTGCAAAAAGACTACCCTTTCTTAAAAGAATCGGAAAATTTTCGAAAAGTTGTGGCAGAATTTAGATGGTATGGTGTCGGTGAACAAATTAAATTGCCAAAAGTTTTTAATTCCTTAAAGGCGGATCTGGTGCATTTTCCCCACTTTAATGTCCCACTTCTTTATCGAGGTAAATTTGTTGTCACCATACATGATTTAATCCATCAACATTTTCAAATGAGAAGAGCCACTACTCTTGATCCCCTAACTTATAAAATAAAACAACTTGCCTATATAAAAGTCTTTAAAAATGCAGTGACTAAATCCTTAAAAATATTGGTCCCATCAAATTATGTTAAAGAGTTGTTAATTGATGAATGGAGTTTGGGTGCTGATAAAATTGTGGTTACGCCTGAAGCAGTTGATGACAATATATTCTCGATCGAGAAGATAATGAATAAAGAGAAAATCGAAAGAGTAATGCGGAAATTTAAAATAAATACCCCCTATATTTTTTATGTGGGTAATGCTCATCCTCATAAAAATATAGAAGGGCTAATCAGGGCATTTTTAGAATTGAGAAAAAAATATCCAGATTTATATTTGGTACTTTCTGGTTATGATCATTATTTTTGGCAAAGAATAAGGGAAGAATTCCAATATCCAGGTATAATCTATACCGGACATATTAGTGATGAGGAGCTGGTGGCTTTATACAAAGAAGCAGAATGTTTTGTAATGCCATCCTTTGAGGAAGGTTTTGGTATACCACTTCTGGAGGCCATGGCTTGCGGTTGTCCAGTTGTCTCATCAAATGCCGCTAGTCTGCTGGAGGTTGGCTTAGATGCCGCCATTTATTTTGATCCACGAAATTCCCAGGAGATGATAGAAAAAATCTTGCAAGTTCTAGAAGATGCAAATTTGAAAGAGAAATTAGTCAAAAAAGGAAAGGAAAGAATAAAAGTTTTCAGTTGGGAAAAATTAGCCAAGCAAACATTGGAGGTTTATTCCTCATGCGTGTAGCCATAGTTCATGATGACCTGGTGCAATGGGGCGGGGCTGAGAGAGTTTTGGAAGGAATTTGTGAGATTTATCCCGACGCACCAATATTTAGCTCTGTTTTTGACAAAGATAATAAAGATTTAAAAAAAAGATTTGGCAACAAAAAAGTTTACACCTCTTTCCTGCAAAGAATTCCCGGATGGAAAAGTTTATATAAAGCGATGCTGCCGCTTTATCCGATTGCCTTTGAGCAATTTGATTTCTCTGAATATGATTTGGTGATATCTCATACCACCCGCTTTGCCAAATCAATTATTACTAAACCTAAAACAGTTCATATTTGTTATTGTCATACACCCCCCAGATTTTTATGGAATTTTTCCGGGCAGTCTTATCCAATGCTGGAGTTTTTTTTCAAAAAGCTTAAGCCTTACGATAAAATTTCAGCTCAAAGAGTAGATTATTTTATTGCCGGATCAGAAAATGCCAAAAGGAGAATAAAGAAAGTTTATGGTAACGATTCAAAAGTGGTTTATCCTTTTGTGGATCTGAAAAGATTTGAAAATATAGAAACTTTTGATGGAGGATATTATCTGGTAATTTCCAGACTTAATAAATATAAAAGGATAGATTTGGCATTGGAAGCATGTATTAAGTTGGAATTACCACTTAAGATTATAGGGATAGGGCCGGAGTCGGAAGGGTTAAGGGTTAAGGGTAAAGGGGAAAGGGTGGAGTTTTTGAGAGAATTGGATGATGAGATGCTGGTACAAATTATGGCTGGATGCAGGGCATTAATTATTCCCGGCATTGAAGATTTTGGTATGACATCTTTGGAGGTTCAAGCTCTAGGCAAACCCGTTATAGCATATAAAGAGGGCGGAGTTTTAGAGACAGTTCAGGAAGGGAAAACCGGTTTCTTTTTTGATTATCCTACAGTGGATAGTTTGATTAAAACTCTAGATTTTTTTAATGATTTACATCGTTGGAATAATGCAAAGATTTGCCAAGAGAATGCAAAGCGCTTTAGCAAGGACCTCTTTTTTACGAATTTTAAGCAAACAGTTGAGCATTTGTTGTACACTAATTAGTTACATGTATGATTTTCTAAAAAGGATTATGGATATGGTGGGCTCACTTGTGGGATCAATCCTTCTACTGCCGATTTTTTTATTGGTGGCTCTGGCAATTAAATTGGATTCCCAAGGACCAATCTTTGCAGAAACCCCCATGCGAGTAGGGCGTGATGGAGAACTTTTTAAGATGTATAAATTTAGATCTATGATTGCCAATGCTCATGGTCTTCTCACGACCGATCCTCGCTTTAAAAAGCTGTATGATGAGTATAAAAAAAGTAGTTATAAATTAACCAAAGATCCACGCATCACTAGGGTGGGTAAGTTTATCCGTAAGTACTCATTGGATGAACTACCGCAACTGATTAATGTATTAAGAGGTGAGATGAGTCTGGTAGGTCCCCGGGCATACTATCCGGATGAGTTAGAAGAGCAACAGAAGAATTATCCTGAGACGAAAGAATATGTCAATATTATATTATCCGGTAAACCTGGTATCACCGGAATTTGGCAAGTTTCAGGCAGATCCGGGATTAATTTTGATGAACGAGTCAAGATGGATGCTTCATATGTACAGAAACGGTCGATTATTTACGATTTTTGGCTAATTCTCAAAACAATTCCGGCAGTTATTTCCGGAAAAGGAGCAGTTTAATGGCTTTGGTTAATTTAACAAAAAAACTAGATAAGATGAACCGCTCATATTCAATGAGAAAACAGAATACGCATAAAGGTCTTAAAAGGCTTATTGTTATTTTGGTGCTGTTGGCTGTATCAATCCTTATTCCATCCCTTTTTGCTTATATGGGTTTTAAGGAGACTCTTGTTCACACTAGGGCCTTAACAAAATCTTACGAAAATCAACAATTTGATGTAATGAAAAAGGAGATTCAAGAAACTAAAAGCTCTTTGGAAAAGGTTAATATTCCGCTAAACTTCTTATTTTGGCTAAGAATTGTCCCAATTGTTGGCGGATATTATGCGGATGCCAAAGGTTTTATTAATGCCGGAGTTGAGGATTTAATTGCACTGGAGGTACTCTTTGATGAGTTGGAAAGCAAGAAAGATGTATTAGGCTTTAATGGTGTTCCAAAGCAGGGGCCGGAAAGGGTAAGCCAGGTAATTCTCATACTCAAAGAATCGCTTCCCTTTTTTGATAAAATTGAGGCTAATTTAGCTAAAGCAGCAGATTCAGTAAAAGATATTAATACTAATAAATACCCCCAACACTTTGGCAGTTTCAAACTTAGGCAAATGATGAGTACAGCCAAGAACTTTATTTTAGGAGCATCTTTGGCAGTTTCTGAAAATAGAGACGCCTTAAGTGTAGCTCCCCTGGCGTTGGGAGAGCCAACTGCCAGAAATTATTTATTGCTTTTCCAAAACGATAAGGAGATCCGTCCCACTGGAGGTTTTATAACTGCTTTCGCCACTCTTAAAATTGACAGGGGTCAAGTACAAACCACCACCTCCGATGATATTTACAGATTGGATGAAAGACTTCTGGCAACTTGCGAGTCAAAGATCTGCCCTTTAACGCCACCGGATCCAATTGTGAAATATTTACCTGAGGTATCAGGTGTAGCTAGGTCCGCTTGGAGCATGAGGGATTCCAATATCTCACCGGATGTGCCCACATCTGCCAAAGAATTTAGGAGAATGTATGAACTTTTGGGAGCAGGTTTTGCCTTTGATGGAATAATCTATATTGATACACAGGTAGTGGAGGAAATAATTGAGGTGACAGGGCCAATTGATGTTTTTGGTACCAAATATTCAGCTGAGGTTGATGAACGCTGTAATTGTCCCAACGTGATTTATGAGTTGGAATCATATGCTGAGATTGCTGCCAAAGGCGAGCAGGATAGGAAAGCAATCTTGGGAGTTTTAATGCAGCAGATTTTAGCCAAAGTTTTAGGAGCAGATATTGCCTCTCTCCCTCAATTCATAGAAACAGTGGCTCGGTTGGCCAATCATAAACACATCATGTTTTATATGCATGATGATACAACTCAAAAGTCCCTTTCTAGACTGAACTGGACTGGTGAAATCAAAAACTATGATGGAGATTATCTACATATCAATGATGCCAATTTTGCCGGAGGGAAGTCTAATCTTTATGTAACACAGGAGGTGACTCAGGAAATAAAGATTAAGGATTCTAAAGTGATGAAAAAGATTACTGTTGAATATAAAAATGATCAGCCATTTAATACCTGGCTGAATGGAATAAACAGGGATTATGTCAGATTTTATGTGCCAAAAGGCTCAAAGCTGATATCTTCCAAAGGGTCTGAGGTGAGCGTGACTACTATTGAGGATGATCTGGAAAAAACTGTTTTTGAGGCCTTTATTCAAGTCAGGCCCCAAAATTCCAGGAAATTGGAAATAGAGTATGAAGTAGCTTACAATCCTAAGGATGAATATAAAATGTTAGTGCAAAAACAACCAGGAGCTAAAGATTTTGAGTATAAAATTAAAATAAATGGTTCCCAAAAAGCTGATTTTAAACTAGACCAAGATAAAGAATTTAAATTTGGCATCTAGTTTATGCTAAACTTCCTTAATGAGAGGGTTTAGGGTTGAAGGGATTATTTTAAAGAGGAGAAATTTTGGGGAGGCGGATCGGATTTTAACTGTTTTTACACTCCAGAGAGGTAAGATTTCTGTTTTAGCAAAAGGAGTCAGAAGAATTACCTCCAGACGGGCCGGCAGCGTGGAACTTCTCAATAGAAGCATCCTATATTTACATGTGGGGAAGGGGATGCCAATTTTAACTGAGGCTCAAAGTTTGGATACTTATTCTAAGCTGAAAAATGACCTGACACTTTCAACGTATTCTTTCCATATTATAGAGTTGGTTGATAAGTTAACCGCAGAGAACCAAGAAAACAGGATTTTATATGAGCATTTAGTGGAAGTTTTTAAAAGACTGGAAAGAAATCCCAGACAAATTTTAATTAGAGCATTTGAAGCAAAAATACTTGCCAATTTAGGCTTTATTTCTTTTAAAAACCCGCCACAGTCAAACGTGGCTGGGACGTTTGACGTCCCGCAGGTGTCAATACAAATACACCCCAAGGGTGTACATATAAAATTATTAGAAGAGTTGGAGATTCTATCTTGGGACGAAATAGAAAAAATGAAAATAAATCAGAAAGAGGCTATAGAACTTGAGCGTGTATTACGCTATCATGTAGAGAGAGTATTAGAAAGTTCACTCAAGAGTAGAACATTTCTGAGGAAACTTTAACCATGAATGATTTAATGGATAAGGTTGTAGCTTTATGTAAACGTCGGGGATTTATCTATCCTGGCTCTGAGATTTATGGAGGTTTGGCTGGGACTTGGGATTATGGTCCAGCCGGTACCGAACTTAAGAGAAATCTTAAGGAATTATGGTGGAAAGAGATGGTGCAATTAAGAGAGGATATTGTGGGGCTAGATGCCGCCATTATGATGAATCCTAAAGCCTGGGAGGCCTCGGGTCATGTGGAAGCTTTCTCTGATCCTCTTGTAGAGTGTAAAATCTGCCATCAGAGATTTAGAGCAGATAAAGAGGTGGAGATCAAAGAACATGAAACAACACACAAAGAAGAGAAAGTAGAATGGACTTCTCCAGAGCAATTCAATTTATTGGTCAAAGCATATTTGGGTGTTTTGGAAGGAAAACAATCTGAAATTTATCTAAGGGGAGAAATAACTAATGGGGTACATGTTAATTTTAAAAATGTCCTAGATTCCACCAGAGTTAAAATACCCTTTGGCATTGCCCAAATTGGCAAGGCTTTTAGAAATGAAATAACCCCCGGCAATTTTACCTTTAGATCGCGTGAGTTTGAACAAATGGAAGTGCAATTTTATGTTAAAAATGATGAAAAAAAGGCAGAAAAGTGGTTTGATTATTGGAAACAAAATAGGATGGATTGGTATTTATCTCTGGGGATGAAAAAGGAGAATTTAAGATTCAGAGATCATGCTCCAGGCGAACGTGCCCATTATGCTAAAGCTGCTACAGATATAGAATATCAAGCTCCCTGGGGTTGGTCTGAGTTTATGGGTATTCACCAAAGAGGTGATTGGGATTTATCCAGGCATCGACAATACAGTGGACAGGATATGAAATATAGAGATCCCCAAACAGGTGAAGAATATATCCCATGGGATATTGAAACATCAGCCGGGGTGGATCGATCTGCTTTATTTATATTGATTGATGCTTATACAGAAGAAAATGGTAGAGTGTATCTTAAACTTCACCCTAAATTAAGCCCCTTCAAAGCAGCAGTATTTCCTCTACTTGCCAACAAGGATAAACTTGTTGAAAAAGCTAAGAAAATTTATGATGATTTGAAAAAAGATTTTATGGTAGCTTGGGATGACCGGGGTAATATTGGTAAAAGATATGCCGCACAAGACGAGATTGGCACTCCCTTTTGCATTACAGTGGATTTTGATTCGCTAAATGATGAAATGGTGACAATAAGAGATAGAGATAGCGCTAAACAGGAGAGGGTTAGAGTGGTTGACTTGAGAGCGTATTTAGATGGTAAGATAAAATAAGTGGAAAAATTAAGATTTTGGTTTAGTACACATAAAGTAACTGCTATTTTGGGAATTTTAATCATTTTAGCCTTAGGTGGAGGAATATTCGCCTTCCAGAAAATTTCCACAAAACCCAGCGGTCTGGCTCAGGAAGTAGATTTAATCTTTGATGCAGAAGGTCCGTACGCCCTGACTATTCCCAGAAATGACGGCAATGCCATGATTTTAAATTTGAAAAGGACTTCTTCTTATGATGAGATTTCTTATGAACTGGCTTATACTTCAGAGGCAGAAAAGGTGGCAGAAAGAGGGGGTAAAGTCTTGGAAGAAGGGGAAGAGGGAGGAGTAATTGAACGGGGAGTGGTAGGAACAATTAATACCACAGATAGAAAGGGTGAATATGAGCAGGAAATCTTATTTGGGACTTGTTCCAAAAATGTCTGTAAATATGATCAGGGAGTGGAAAATGGTACTTTGACTCTACGTATTAAGAAGGGAAATAACGTTTATAAAATGGTGACTCAATGGCATCTGCAAAGGCCGGATATTGCCTTGGGTAAGCTTTCCTCAGGTGATGAGCATTTTAAATATGAGATAGATACAGATAGGGAAACGCTCTCAGGAGTGGGTTATTCAATAGTAAATGATCTAACCGGGGTACCGAAACTGCCTTCTGAAAAAGAGGTTTTAGGAAAAGTTTATGCTCTAAATGTACCGATTGCCAAAGATTTGCCAACCGGCCAGGTGACATATGAGCTGGCCCAAGATTCGCCGGAAGGAGCTAAAATCTATGTATTTTATGAATCAACAAATGAATGGCAGGAGTTGGATACCAAAGTGGAAGGTAGTAAACTATCAGCCGCAGCCAACGGTAGCGGCATATTTGCAGTATTAGTCCCCCAAAAGTAATATTTTGCCCCTTGACCCTTCGACCCATTCGATTAGTACTCAGGGTCTGCGTCCCGCCAAAGGCGGGACTTGACAATTGGCATGAAAATGGCGGAAAATAGTAATAGATGGTGATTCTGCCCAAAATATATGTTTTTGGGCAGCTATAAAACTTATTTCAGTGGCAAGAATAGATTAATATTACCGAAGAGGTTCAGGAAAGAATTAGGGAATGAAGATAAGTTTTATATACTTTTGGGGGAAAATGGGGAAATTTGGGGATTTGATACGGGAAATTGGTTTAAGCTGACAGAAAATGTTTTAGAATTCCCACTTTCCACAGAAGAAGGTAGAGTTAAAAGGTTAAGACTCTTTCCTAAAGCTGAAGAATGTTCGCTAGATTCTCAGGGAAGATTTATCTTACCCCAGGAGTTTATGGAGAGGTTAAATTTTAGAAAAGAGGTATTGATAATTGGCGGCGGTGATCATTTTGAGGTCTGGGATTTAAATCTTTGGAAAAAGCAGCAAGAGAAATTGGAAAATGGGCATGGAAGGTCATAAGACCCTGAGTGGGTCGAAGGGGTATCATAGAAGCGTTCTTTTAAAAGAAGTTTTGGGTGCACTTAATATCCGAGATGCCTGGTATCTAGATTGTACTTTAGGCGACGGAGGGCACACGATAGAAATTATAAAGCGGGGAGGGAAAGTTGTCGGAATAGACGTAGACCCGCAGGCCCTTGGGCGAGTGCGAAAGAGGTTTGGAATAGAAGAAATAGATAGAAATAAGTGGAAACTAATTGTAGGGAATTTTAGGGATTTGAAAAAATTAATACTAAAGCAGACGGATCTCAAAGATCAAAAATTTGCTGGTGCCAAGTCATACTTGGCTGGGGCAATTTTTGATCTGGGGGTTTCCAGTTTGCAGCTTGAAACCCCGAGTCGGGGTTTTTCTTTCTCTAAGATAGGACCTTTGGATATGAGAATGGACCCTACTTTAGAGGTAAGGGCTTTGGATTTAATTAACGCTGGCGGAAGAAAGCAGTTATATGAATTATTTAAAAATTTGGGTGAAGAAAAATATTCTAAACGTCTGGCTGATCATATGGTCAGCGCCCGTCAGGTAGGGGTAAAAATTGAGACCACCAAGGACCTGGCGGATTTGGTGGAACAAGTAGTTAGAAAACATGGGAGGTTGCACCCTGCCACAAAAATTTTTCAGGCGCTAAGGATAGCTGTAAATGATGAGTTGAATGCATTAAAGGAAGGATTGGATCAGGTGATAAGTTTAATTGATAAAAATGGTCACATTATAGTAATTAGTTTTCATTCACTGGAAGATAGGATTGTCAAAGAGACTTTTAGAGCTTGGTCAGCTCAAGGCTGGGGTCAAATTTTAACCAAAAAGCCGATTGTACCCACTTTGGAGGAAATAAATATAAATCCTCGAGCCAGATCAGCCAAGATGAGGGTATTTGAAAGGAGTTAAGTAATGACAATAATACGAAGTTTTGAAACAGAAATAGAACCCAAAAAATTTTCCAAAAAATATATTATTCTCACATTAGCTGCCATTTTCGCTTTAGTGATCGTGGAAATTTGGGTAAATAACACTCTTCTTATCTACGGAGAAAAATTTGATAATTTATCAAATATTGAGAAAAACTTGAAATTGGAAAACCAAATTCTGGAAAATCAGATTGCCAGGGAAACCTCGCTGGAAAAATTATCCTCAAAATCAGCTGAGCTTGGTTTTACCCAGGCCCAAGATGTAAAATATATTCCTTGATGCGTATTTATTGGATTAGGTTACTTTTTGTAGTTTTCCTTATTGCTATTATTGCCCGCTTGTTTTACTGGCAGATTGTTAAAGCAGAGGAGCTACAGGCACAAGCTGAGGAACAACATTTTACTGATACTCGTGTGACTGCCCAAAGAGGGAACATATATTATCTTGATAATCATATTCTGGCTTCCTCAATTCCCTCATTTAACCTTTATGCTTTGCCAAAATTGTTAACTGATGATGAAAAAAGAGAAACAGCTTACAGAATGGCAAAAGTATTATCTGATGAAGAGAGTGATACAGAAGAAGAGGCCAAAAATATCTGGGATAAGCTTTTACAAGATCTATATTGGGTACAGCTTAAAAAAAATATTGATTTAGAGACTAAGAAAAAACTGGAGGAGCTCCAAATAGAGGCAATTGGATTTAACTCCACCAGTATAAGGTTTTACCCTGAAGGTTCATCCAGTGCTCATCTTTTAGGTTTCGTCGGTTCTGACGCAAAGGGAGGAGAGGTGGGTTATTTTGGAGTTGAGGGATACTATGATGGTGAGCTTAAGGGAATGGAGGGTATTTTAAGACATGAAAGAGATGCTCTTGGTTTACCAATTCTAACTGGAGACTTTTTATCTACAGGAGCAAGAGACGGTAAGGATTTAGTACTTAATATTGATCGCTCTGTTCAGTTTATTGTGGAACAGTCTCTAAAAAAGGGGCTTGTCCGATACGGTGCAAAGACAGCCAGTGCTATTGTTATGGATCCCGAAACCGGTGTAATTCTGGCCCTGTCCTCCTATCCTAATTATGATCCTGCCAAATACACTCAATTTCCGCCGGATTATTATAAAAATCCGGTGGTGGCAGATCATTATGAGCCTGGATCAACTTTTAAGGTTTTGGTGTTGGCAGCGGCCATTAACGAGGAGGTGGTAACACCTGAGACTAAATGTGATATTTGTCAGGGCCCCATATCTTTGGGGGGATTTCTGATAAGAACATGGAACAATAAATACCTTGATAACCCTACTATGACCGATGTGATTATTCATTCAGACAATACGGGAATGGTATATGTTGGCAGGAAATTGGGTTTGGATAAATTTTATCAATACTTAAAGGATTTTGGCTTTGGTAGTTCTACCAATATTGATTTACAGGATGAAGCTTTTGTAGATCTTAGGCCCAAGAGTGAATGGAGGGAAATTGATCTGGCTACTTCCTCATTTGGACAGGGAATTGCAGTTACCCCTATCCAGATGATTACAGCTATTTCCGCAATTGCCAATGGGGGGTATTTAATGGAACCACAAATAGTGAAAACTATAAAAGATAATAATCAAGTTGTGGAAATCAAGCCAAAAATTGTCAGGCAAATTTTAAAGGAATCAACAGCCAAAATTATCACTGAAATGATGGTAAGAGCAGTTGATGAAGGGGAGTCTAAATGGGCAAAGCCCAAGGGATTTAAAATTGCCGGAAAAACAGGTACTGCCCAAATTCCTATAGCTGGACACTATGATCCTGAAAAAACCATTGCCTCTTTTGTGGGGTTTGCACCAGCTAATGATCCCACATTTGTGATGCTAGTGCGCTATGATCAGCCATCCTCCTCCATTTATGGTTCGGAAACTGCCGCTCCCACTTTTTTTGAAATTGCCAAAGAACTTTTTACCTACTTTAAAATAGCACCCTCCGAGTGATACCATTTATTTATGGAACTTAAGGGTAAAGTATTTATTTTAACCGGAGCAAAAAGAGTTGGTCAGGATGTGGCTAAAGCTTTGGGTGAGAGAGGTGCCAATTTGGCAATTTCCTATAATTCTTCGATAGAAGATGCTCAAGAATTAAAGAAGGAATGTGAATCTGTTGGTTCCCGCGCCGAAATTTTTAAAGCAGATCTTTCTAAAAGTGAAGATATCGGTCGTCTTGTGGATGAGACTTTGAAAAAGTTTGGCGCAGTTGATGGACTTATTCATATGGCTGCCAATTATCCCAAAACTCCTATTGGTGGGATTACATTGGAGGATTTTGATAAAACAATGCATATAATTGCTGCTTCTACTTTACTTTTGGGGCAAAAAATAGGCAAAGAAATGCAAGAAAACGAAGGAGATGTTAAAGGAAAAATAATTTTTTTCTCTGATTGGTCAGTTTTAAGATCCCCTTATCCGAATTATATTGTTTACAATGGGGCCAAATCAGCGGTGGAATCTTTTACCAAAAGTTTAGCAAGGCAATTTGCTCCATCCATTACTGTTAATGCTATAGCTCCTGGGCCAATCCTTAGGCCCCCTGATTTATCAGATGATGACAATGAGGAAGTGATGAAAAAAACTCCTCTTCAAAAATGGGGAGGGGGAGACGAGATTGAAAAAGCTGTTTTGTACTTGCTGGATGCAGACTTTGTAACAGGAGTAGTTTTACCTGTTGATGGTGGCAGATCAATTGCTTAAAGAGATCCTCTTTATTTTTCTTTCAAGATACTTTTGTGCTTGTACATTATTAATTGCGTCAAAGGTAAACATGGTTCCTAAAGCTGCAGCAAGTGGAGGATAAAGTAGTCCTAAACTTAATAAGACTGAATCAATAGCTGCCCACTTTTTACTGAAAACCCCTCTCTCTGTAGGATAAAGAGAATAAAGTCGGTTACCCTCATAGGTATTATGTTTTATACCAGCTTCATTAGCTCTTATGGCAGTTCTTGATCCGTGAACAGTACTTATTCTATCTGCCAAACGGCCAATAATAAAAACAGACGCTCCTAAAACATACCCGGGTAAAAAATTTTCAGTAGGAGTTCCAAAAATTTGATCCCTATATAATAATACCTGAGTAGTAAGTCCTTCTAAGAATAATGGGATTTGAGGAAAATTTCCTTCGATGTAGCTGTAATTAGTTATAAATTTATCAAAAGAACTTTTGTTCTCTATTTCCATAGTTGTTGAGTATAACATTTGGATAATCCAGTTTTCTACTTCTTTGTAATCGACAAACTACCTACGGCCGTGATAATCTTGAAATATGTATAAAAAGAAGAGTTTATCTAACCTCATTTTGTTAGCTTTGGAAAAATCAGTAGATGGTTACGTAAGATTAGAAAATTTTTTATATAACCCTGGATATTATGCTTATCATAATGGATGGGATTACCCATTAAAAAAGTCCTCATTTGGACTAGCTCTTAAAAGATTGAGGGAGAATGGTTTGATAGACTTTGTTGGAGATAACGAATTAATTATTAGACTTACTGATAAGGGAAGGGGGAAAACGCTAATGCTGAGCTTACTAGAAAATAATGATAAATGGGATGGTAAATGGAGGATAATTATCTTTGATGTTCCAGAAAAAAGAAGAATTGCAAGGGATTTATTAAGACAAAAATTAAAAGGGTGGGGATTTACTCCATGGCAGCAAAGTGTTTGGGTTACAAAAAAGAATTGCACAAAACAATTGAGGGATTTTATTAAGAATATTGGAATAAAGGATTGGGTAAAGGTTATTGAATCAGACAATGTTGATTAATGCTTCAAACTATATACGGCCGTTAATAGTTTGAAATTTGTATTATAAGGAGAGTTCTGATGATATAATTAACGGCGGCAAGTTACTAAATGAATTACTTGAAACAATTATTGCGGGGATTTTTTCCTCAAAATTTTATCAATAAATTTTACCATCTTCCCATGGCCTTTTTGGCCAATTTATTTTATGGGTTTCCCACCAGAAAACTGATTGTAATTGGGGTGACTGGTACTGACGGAAAAACCACCACCACCAATATGATTTATAGGATTCTAAAAGCCGCAGGCAAAAAAGTATCCATGGTATCAACAGTTAATGCATATGTGGGGGGTAAAATTTATGATACTGGTTTTCATGTTACTTCTCCTGATCCATTCATGGTACAAAAATTTGCCGGAGCAGCAGTTAATCACGGTGATAAATATCTTATTTTGGAAGTGACCTCTCACAGCTTGGATCAAGTAAGATTTTGGGGAGTAAAATTTAAAATCGGAGTGATTACCAATATTACTCATGAACATCTAGATTATCATGAAACTTTTGAAAATTACAAAAATACAAAATTATCTTTACTAAAAAACGGCAGTTTTGCAATTATTAATGATAATTTAAAAAAAGATGTAGCAGGAAAAACTAAAGCTGATATTATTACCTTTGGTCTCTCTTCCGGGGACTTTAATCAAAAGGAGATTAACCTTAAGCTAAAGATTCCCGGCGATTACAATATTGAAAATGCCTTGGCCGCCATATCTGTGGCCTTTGCATTAGGTATTGACCGAAAAGATGCTCAAAATGCTCTGGAAAATTATAAAAATGTCACAGGAAGATTGGAAGAAGTTAGCAATAACAGGGGTCTAAAAATTATTATTGATTTTGCTCACACTCCCAACGGTTTGGAGCAAGTCTTAAAAACACTAAAATTACAAACTGAGGGTAGACTGATTTCACTAATTGGTTGTGAAGGCTATAGAGATGTAGGAAAAAGGGCTCTTATGGGAGAAATCGCCCAAAGGATATCAGATATTGTGATAGTCACCTCAGTTGATCCCCGCGGTCAACAAAATGTTATTAATAGACAGATATCAGAAGGAGCAAAAAACTCTGGAGCAAGAGAGGGCATTAATTTTTTTATTATTGAGGATAGGGAAAAAGCGATTGATTTTGCCATCAATGCCTTGGCCAAAAAAGGAGATCTTGTGGGAATATTTGGTAAAGGTCATGAGAAATCTTTAAATATGGATGGAAAAGCTGAGCTCCCCTGGTCCGATCAAGAAGCTGTCAAAAAGATACTAAATGGATAGATACAAACTCATCATCGATACTCTGGGTAAAGAAAGATTTAAATTTGATGAGCCGATTAGCGATCACGCCGCTTCAAATATAGGGGGGAAAGCCAAAGTTTTCTTCATTGTCTTTAGTGTTTGGGAAATTTCCAAAATAGTTGATATGTGTCAGACTCTCAAATTACCCTTTTTTATTTTTGGCACGGGTAGTAAGATAATGATATCAGATCAGGGTTTGGATTGTCTGGTAATTAAGAACAGAACCAGAAAAATAGAGATAATATCTGTTAAAGGCAGAGTTTCTAAAATAGGGATTGGGGTAGAAGAAGCCTTGGTGGAAGTTGAATCAGGAGTTAGTATTAATAGATTTATAGAGTTTTTGGATTCGCAAAATTTAAAAAGTGATGATTTAGGGAGAATTTCTGGCAGCATTGGGGGCAATCTTTTTATTAATAAAATTTTGCAAAATATGGTCAAAAGTATTAAAGTACTAGACTTAAACTCAAGAATTTTGGAAATTGGCGCCAAAGATTTGAGTTTGAGAAAACATATAATTTTGTCGGCAGTATTTCAAATTAAATCTAAACTACTATGAAATATGTAATTTTTGGCGGACATAAGCTCAAAGGTGAGATACGCATTTCCGGAAATAAAAACTCAGTTTTTCCGGTAATGGCTGCCGCTTTGCTGACAAAAGAAGAAGTGGTTTTAGATAATGTATCCAGGGTTTCTGATACAGATATTCTAATTCAGCTACTGAGGAAACTAGGGGTATCCATAAAAAGAAAAGGCAATACCGTCTCAATTAAGGCAGCCGAATTAAAAAGGACTTCTTTGCCTCGGGATTTAATGACAAAATTGCGTGGATCAATCGTATTGGTTGGCGCAATGCTTATAAGAATGAGACAGGTTAGTTTTTATCATCCGGGTGGAGATGTAATTGGGCAAAGAAGCATTAATGCACATTTGAACGCTTTTAAACAAATAGGAGCAGTTCTCAAAAGAGATGATCTGGAGTATAACTTACAAATCGGAGCAGATTTTTTTAGCAAGAAAAAGGAATTAAGCATCTTCTTACAGGAGGCATCTGTTACAGCCACGGAAAATTTAATTTTGGCATCAGTCTTAGGAAGTGGGGTAGTTAAATTGAAAAATTGCACTAAAGAACCACATGTTGTTGATCTATGCCAATTACTTATTAAGATGGGGGCAAAAATTGAAGGGGTGGGAAGCGATACATTAACCGTCACTGGTGTGAAAAATCTTAGAGGAGCCAGATTTAAAATAGGGATGGATTTTGTAGAGGTGGGTACTTTTGCAGTGGCCGCGGCCGTAACCAGAGGAAAGATTACCATGAAAGGAGTAGATGGTACAGATCTAGATCCAATACTTATACCTTTGGAGAGGTTTGGCATCAAGTTTGACAGAGGAATAAACTCTATTACCGCCTATGCCCCTAAATTAAAATCGATCCCTAAATTGCAGACAAATATCTGGCCGGGTTTTCCCACAGATTTAATGAGTGCGGCTATAGTTCTGGCCACCCAATCTAGGGGAGTTACTCTTTGCCATGACTGGATGTATGAATCTCGCATGTTTTTTGTTGATAAATTAATATCAATGGGGGCCAATATAATCTTGGCTGATCCTCATCGCTCACTTGTTTATGGCCCGAGTAAATTAAAGGCTAGACTGCTGGACACCCCTGATATCAGGGCGGGGATGGCTTTAGTTTTGGCAGCACTGACAGCAAAAGGAAAAAGTGTTATCAGGCAAGCAGAACTGATTGAGAGAGGTTATGAGGATGTGGTGGGAAAATTAAGATCACTGGGAGCGCAGATTGAAAACATAACTTAGTGTATAATTTAGCAGTGGATATTAAAGCACATCCGATTTGGAATCAGGTAACTCCCTATAAAACCAAGATTTCTCTATATAAAAAACCACTTCACCTATTAAAATTTTTTTTTGCTAAACAGTACGCCAAACTATATTCTAAAGATATGTTTATCGGCGTAACTGGCTCTGTCGGTAAAACTACCTGTATCAGAGCTTGTGGAGCAGTTTTATCAAAGAAATTTAAAACAGTCACTACTAAACTTAATTTGGACCCTGTTTTAAATATTCCCGAGACTTTACTCTCGCTCAATCCCACTTATCAAAAAGTAATTTTGGAGATGGGCATTGAATACCCGGAAGAGATGGATTTTTATCTCTCTTTAGTTAAGCCTAAAACGGTAATTATTACTAAAATATCCTATGCTCATAGTCAGTATTTGGGAGGGATTAATGAGATCGCCAGGGAAAAGGGTAAACTGATTGAACAATTGCCAAAAGATGGCCTGGCTATCTTAAACTGGGATGATCTACAGAGCAGAAAAATTGCTTCTAAATGTAAGGGAAATATTATCTATTTTGGAACAGATGAAAAAAATTGCATGATTTGGGCAAGTAATATTAAGATACAAAACTTTAGAACCTCTTTTGAGCTTAATCTGGGAGTAGAAAGGGTCAGGGTTGATTATCAGCTTCTAGGTAAGATGCAAGTCTATGCGGCTCTGGCTGCTGCTGCATTGGGAGTATCTGCCAATATTCCCCTGACAAAAATAAAATTGGCATTGGAAGAGTTAAAAGGGGCTCCACACAGGATGGAAGTCAAAGAGGGGCCTAATGGTTCAGTCATCTTAGATGATACTTATAATTCATCCCCAGCCGCAGTTGAGGCTGCTATTGAAACTCTGACTCAGATACCTGCCAGGAGAAGAATCGTGGTATTGGGAGAGATGAGAGAGTTGGGGTCTTATTCTGAGATGCTACACAGACAAATCGCTCAGATGATTTTTAAAGAAAAGATTGATTTAATTTTCTTGGGAACCGGAAATACTCAAGTTATTGCAGATGAATTAAAAAGTTTAGGTTTTTGGGAGGAAAGACTAGAATATAATCTACAAAATTCCCAAATAGTGGGAAAACTTTTAAAAAATTTGGGTCATGGCGATGTTTGTTTGATCAAAGGTTCCCGAGCTGTTAGACTGGATGAAGTGATAAAAAGAATCACTAAAAAAGAGAGTTTTATAAAATAAAAGAGAGTTTTATAAAATAAAATAGAAATTTATGAAATTATTATTAGGCCTTTTAATGTTATCTTTTTTTATGACTGGTGCATTTTTGGTGCCATTCATTGATCTTCTTTTTAAACTAAAAAGAAAATTTGAAAGGCATTCACACCTAAAAACTTCCGAGACTCCCATTCATGATAATTTAATGAAAGGGGATGTTTCTACGCCATCCGGTGGTGGAATATTGCTAATTGCATTACTGGTTATATTAAGTCTTTCATACGGTTTCTTTATCCAGGAGGAAAATAAATTAACCTTATTTATATTAATTTTTACCTTACTCTCTTTTGGCAGTTTGGGGTTTATGGATGATGTCAAACTGATATTGACACAAAGACAAGGTAAATTCTTGGGGTTGGGTAGAAGAAAACTTTTTATAGCCCAATCGATACTAGCCCTAATTATTGGGGGGCTGCTATACTTTTTACTTGGTTTAGATAATCTGTATATTACCGGTGTGGCCAATCTGCAGCTCGGTATTTGGTATATTCCATTGGCTGCTTTTATCATTGTGTCGTTTGCTAATGCTTATAATATTTCTGATGGTTTAGACGGCTTATCTTCAGGCCTACTTCTTATTTGTTTGTTTGCTTTTTTGGCTTTGGCTCAAACCACTCTGGATACTACTCTGGCCTCATTTATAGGAATTTGGATTGGTGCACTTTTGGCATTTCTTTATTTTAATATATGGCCTGCTAGGATCTTCTTGGGAGATGCTGGTGCTTTTGGGTTTGGAGCCACCTTGGCAGTAGTTGGCCTTTTGACAGGAAAAATTGTTGCCTTAGGATTTATTGGAGGAGTGTTTACTATTATTGTAGCGTCATCTCTTTTACAGATTTTATCAAAGAAACTATTTAAAAAAAGAATCTTGCCAGTTGCACCTATCCACATATACTTTAGGTTTATCGGTTGGGAAGAACCTAAAATTGTGGTGAGATTTTGGCTGGCCCAATCCCTCCTTGCTGTATTTGGTCTTTGGATAGCACTCTTATCATCCTGAATCTTATGCGGCTTAAGAAATTTGATCTTTATTCACAGAAAAATTTTTTTGACCTTTCCTTGCTGATGTCTGTTCTAGGCTTGGTTATATTTGGTTTGGTGATGGTCTATGACGCCTCTGTTACACAAGGATTAAGAGATTTTCAGGATGCTAATTATTATATTAGACAACAATTGATATGGACCTTAATTGGACTAACAGTACTATTTTTATTTAGTCGTTTTGATTATAAAAAATTTAAACTTTTAGCAAAACCACTGATTATTATTTCCACCTTACTGCTCTTGGCAGTTTTTATACCATCCCTTGGTATCTCAGGCGGAGGGGCACATCGTTGGCTTAATATTGGTCCGGTAACCTTACAACCAGCTGAGATTATAAAGATCACCGGTATAATCTTTTTGGCAACCATTTTTGAAAAACGAACAAGGTTTCTTCCCTTTGCCTCTTTAGTTATAGTTATGACAATCATCACGGCCCTATTACAGAGAGATCTTGGTTCAACGGTAGTTTTTGTTTTAACTGTAACGGCAGTTTACTTTGCTGCGGGAGCTCCCATCTGGCATTTTTTTGTGGCTTTGCCTGCTGCTCTTACTGGTTTTACTCTACTTATTATAACTTCAGCCTACAGAAGTAAAAGAATTTTAGCTTTTATGGACCCATTTTCTGACCCTCAAGGATTTACCTATCATATTCTGCAAGTACTTATTGCTCTCGGATCAGGAGGTTTATTGGGTTTGGGATTAGGTCATTCCAGACAGAAATTTGAATATATCCCCGAGGTGGTGACAGACTCTATCTTTGCGGTAGTGGGGGAGGAGTTAGGGTTTTTGGGAGGTTTATTTTTAATTTTTTTATTTGCTTTTGTGGTTTACAGGGGTTTAAAAATTGCCGAAAATTGTAGTGATAATTTTGGCAGAATTTTAGCCCTGGGGTTGATTAGTTTAATCGGCATACAAGCAATTATTAATATTTCTTCTATGATTGCGCTACTACCGTTAACCGGCGTACCACTGCCCTTTATCTCCTACGGAGGCTCAGCCCTGGTTGCTAATTTAACCGCAGTGGGAATACTTTTGAATATATCCAAAAATGGCTAAAATTACTTTACAAGTTATTAAGGAGAAAATATCATGAAGGTGATTATTACTGGAGCGCACTTTACTCCAGCCCTGGGGGTAATTGAAGAGTTGAAAAAAATTAAGGGGATAGAGATTGTTTATGTGGGAAGAAATTTCACACAAGAGGGGGATCAAACTAAATCGCAAGAATCCTTAATTATTCCAGGCTTGGGAGTTAAATTTATTAACCTAACTGCCGGCAGATTAAGAAAAGATTGGTCTTTTTATGCCATAATTTCGATACTTAAAATACCAATTGGTTTTATCCAAGCTATTCAGATTATCTTTCGAGAGAAACCGGATGTTTTATTATCTTTTGGCGGATACGTGGGATTGCCAATGGTGGTGGCAGGTTGGCTATTTTCGGTTCCCACTATTATCCACGAGCAAACTCTTGTTTCCGGTTTGACCAATAAAATTAGCTCTATATTCGCAGATAAAATTGCCGCCTCATTTGAAAATGAAAAAAATAAATCATTTATTCTGACAGGTAATCCCATACGCCAAGAGCTTTTAAACCCTTCAAAAAAAATAAGACCTCATTTTTTAAAATTGTTTAAATATGCAGATGAGCATCACTTTCCGGTAATTTTAGTGATGGGGGGAAATCAAGGGTCGCATGTAATAAATGTTAATATTGAGAAGTCTCTTCCCAAGATTTTAAAAATAGCTTGTATCGTTCACCTTAGCGGTGACTCAAAATATCGAGATTACGAAAGGTTAAAAAAGTGGGAAGGTGAAAATTATTTAGTGGAAAAGTGGATCGGTCAAGATTTTGGGAGTATCCTTTCCAAAGTGGATTTGGTAATTTCTCGTGCCGGAATTAACTCTCTACTTGAGATGGCTAATTTCGGAAAACCGGCACTTGTTATTCCACTGCCACATCTTTATCAAGATGAACAATATGTTAATGCCCGATACTTTGAAAAGCTGGGGATGGTGAAAATCCTGCCCCAATCCAGGTTATCAGAAGATAACTTGGTCAGTGAAATTAAAAATATGATTAAAAATATAGAAAGTTTAACTGAAGGTGCTAAAGAAGCCAAGCAAATAATTATCCCCGATGCCGCCAAAAGATTGGCTCTGGAGACAATTACCCCCCTAAAATGAAAACATTACCCCGAAAAAGAACTAAATCCAAGAATAGATATTTAAACCGGTATGTAATGTTAATAATTCTCCTCATTTTTTTTATTATTGCTGTAGCATTTTTATTTAATTCGCCCGCCATTAAATTAAAAAAAATTGACGTGGCTGGGGGTCAACTCAGTTGTACTGATTTTACTCAGATAAAGGAAATAATAAGCCAATATAAAGGTAATCTTTTATTAATAAATGAACAAAAAATTAAAGATGAACTTAAAGATAAATTTATCTGTGTTGGAGATATACAAATGGAAAAGAAATTTCCTGATGAACTTAAAATACAAGTGTTCAAAAGAAACCCCATCGCCTTATTTTCAAAACTGATATATTTTGATGCCACATCCTCTGCAAAACTTTCTGAGATTATTGAATCAACAGAAAGTGCGAAAGTCTTAAATTTTTCACCATCGGATCAAAGATTCCTGGTAGATAAAGAAGGAATCTTATTTGAAAAGTCCTCAGGCAGTTCAAATGCCCCGAATGTCTATTTAAATGAAGAGTTAACCTTAGGTCAAATATTTAGCGCAGATCTAATCGGCAGTATCTCCAAAATATTTGAGAAGCTTAACCTTTTGGGAATACCATCAGGTCAATTTATAATAATTGATAGGAGGATTTTTGTTTACTCTTCAGACAAAAAAATTATATTTAAAATTGACGGAACGTTAGAAACCCAACTTGCTTCTTTACAATTGATCGTGGAGAAAGCTAAAATAAACTCAGATATTTTGGAGTTTATCGATTTACGTTTTGATAAACCCGTTGTAAGATATGGCCAAGGACAAAATAATTTGCGGAATTGATGTTGGTTCATCCAAAATTGCCACACTAATTGCCACTGTTGATGAGGCAGATAAAATAAATTTAATAGGAGTTGCCTCAACTACATCAAAAGGTGTGAGAAAAAATCAGGTGGTTGATATAGATGAAGCGGTGGAAGCTATCACCGAATCTGTTGAGGCGGCAGAGAGGATGGCAGGGTATTCTATCTCCCACGCCTTTGTTTCTTTGGGTGGACCACAAATTGAAAGTGTCAATTCTCATGCTGTGGTGGCAGTAGCTGAGCCGGAGGGTGAAATTAAGGAAGGTGATGTTTTAAGAGTCAACGATGCTGCCAAAGCCGTGCCCCTGGCAGCTTCCAGAGAGATTCTTCATGTTATTCCGCGTACCTTCACTGTTGACGGGCAAGAAGGTATTAAGGATCCAGTGGGTATGACAGGGGTTAGACTGGAAACTGAAACACACATTATCACAGGTTCCTCCACATCCATTAGAAACCTTGTCAAGTGTATTTCTGAGGTTGGCATTGATGTTTCAGAACTTGTTTTTACCGGGGTTGCTTCATCTGTTTCAGTACTGACAGATACAGAAAAAGAGTTGGGAGTGGTACTGGTGGATATCGGTGGGGAGACCACTGATGTGGTAGTGTTTGTAGATGGATCAGTGGCCTACTCCGCAGTGATCCCAATAGGTGCCAGACACATTACTTCTGATATGGCAGTGGGACTGAGAATCTCTTTAGAATCAGCAGAGAAAATAAAAATATTTTTGGGTAAATTAGGAAAAACCCCGGTTATCTCGGAAGATAGTCTAAAGAAAGAAGAACCTCATAAAAAACGAGAAGAGGAAATACTGGATGTTAAACTATTAGGTATAGAAGAAGATGTGCAGAAAGTTTCCAGAAAAGCAGTGGCGGAAGGGATTATCAGACCAAGATTACAGGAGATCTTTAAATATGTTGGTAAAGAGATTAAAAAGAGCGGATTTGGGACTCAAGTCCCCTCCGGTCTAGTAATCTGCGGAGGGGGAGCTTTAACTGTGGGGATCCTTGATCAAGCAAAATATGTTTTAGGGTTTCCAGCCAGAGTTGGTAAAATTGATGGTTTTACAGGATTAGTTGATGAGATTGACTCACCAATATTTGCTTCTGCAGCAGGATTAGTTTTATATGGTTTAACTGCGGGAGAAGGGGGTCAGTTGCATATCCCAATGTTTTCTGGAAGCCTCCCTTTTAAAGGAATGATTCAAAAAGGAATATCGCTGGTTAAGTCGTTACTCCCCTAAAAAAAGGGGGTTGTAATTTAGTTGAGAATTCGTTATATTTGGCTCTAACTCAAATATATGTTAATCAAGCCGGATGTACAAAGATTTGCCAAGATCAGAGTAGTAGGGCTTGGTGGTGGTGGTTCTAACTCTATAAACTCCATGATAGCTTTGCAGCAAATCCAAGGAGTGGATTTTGTGGCTATCAATACTGATGCCCAGGCACTTCTTAATAATCAATCTCCTACCAAAGTTCAGATAGGTGAAAATTTAACCAGAGGTTTAGGTTCTGGTGGTGATCCGGAAATAGGAAGGGAGGCTGCTGAGGAGTCAACACAAAAATTACAAGATGTCCTGCAGGATTCGGACATGGTTTTCCTGACAGCTGGAATGGGTGGAGGGACAGGGACTGGGTCTATACCTATTGTTGCGCAGATTGCTAAAGGCGTGGGTGCTTTAACAGTGGGAGTTGTGACGAAACCGTTCTCATTTGAAGGAACAAGAAGGATGATGGTGGCAGAGGAAGGTATTGAAAAATTGAGAGATAAAGTAGATGCCTTGATTGTTATTCCCAACCAGAGGCTTTTAGAGTCTGTGGAAAAAAATATGACCCTGCAAGAGGCTTTCAGGCTGGCTGATTCTGTTTTGGGTCAGGGAGTCCAGGGGATTTCAGACCTGATAACTGTGCCAGGACTTATTAATGTGGATTTTGCAGATGTTAAGACCATAATGTCTTCTGCAGGATCTGCTTTAATGGGAATTGGTATGGCAGGAGGGGAAAATCGGGCAGCTGCAGCGGCCAGAATGGCAATTGCCTCGCCACTTCTGGAGGTATCAATTGAGGGAGCCAAAGGGGTTCTATTTAATATTGTGGGAGGTCCCGATCTGTCTATGACTGAGGTAAATGAAGCTGCCCAAATCATTGCTCAAGCTGCTGATCCTGATGCCAATATCATCTTTGGGGCAACGGTTAAGGAGGATCAGCTGGACCAGGTGAAAATATCGGTAATTGCCACCGGATTTGATGAAAGTAGAAGGAGACTTAGGGAATATGTGGGGGCTGGTATTGGTTCTTCCACTATTCATTCAGGATGGACTGCTCAGCCTGTTGATGATACAACCCAAACAACTGCACCAACAGATGACCAAACTCCAAATGAACAACCAGAGCAAAAGGAAGAAAGAAAAGAAGAAGAGGAAGATGACCTAGAAATCCCCGCATTCTTAAGAAGCAACAGATAAAATCTATTATGGTAGAGCAGCAACCAGGATTAGAACCAAAAGTGCGCGATGAGTTAAGAAATTATTTTGACTCATTGAAAAAACAAGCTGTTTTATTGGAGGAGCTACGAAAAATGGGTATAGTCTCAATAATAGAAGATGTTACTGAGCTACCCATTTTCCATCCTGCAACTGATATGACTTTTCCGCAATTTGTAAATGCCTTACAGAATGCACAGGAAACATATGGACAGTATCCTTATGCTGATCATTGGAGTTCTGATATGTGGGTTCCTCAACAAACTTCTGATGGAGAAATTGATGATTCATTATTTATATCGTTGGAAAAAGCTCCTGATTATAGTAATTCTGGTCTAGTGGATCAAGTTATTGTAAGGTTTGATCGAAATAATAATCTAACAATCTTTGGAACAGTTGCTACATTTGATGGTTTAATCTCACCAGAAAATACCCAGATAAATACAGTTCAGACAGCGTTACAAGAAGCCTTAGATAACCCAAGAAGAATTGGTTATAAGAGCGAAGAATATTTCAAACTCCCAGCTCGTCAATAAGAGAAAAAGTACACACCACACAAATCCCACACCGGGTGTGTGCTAAGTAGACACATAAGGATTACTCCAAAGTTAGGTGTTTGATTTTATCTAATTTTCTTTGGTAATCGACTTGATTCTTTGTAAACTCAACTAAATTTTTAATTGTAGAAAAAGATCCCATGATTATTTCTTTATTTATCAGATCGGAATTATTCCTCTCAATATATATGGAAAAAGAGCACCAGGGATAATTCATTAATTGATCAATATCTTTTAAAATAAAAGCGGTAACTGGATTAAGGTGGATATATCGAGCAATATGTATTAATTGTTCATCTGTCTCTATCATTACAGCTTTAAACATTGATTGGAATAAAGAACCACTCCTTTCTTTTTTAAGGTTAAAATATTTAGCATAACTATTTTGAAAATTTCTCATAAAGCTACTTATACCACCTTCTTTACTCTCCTTAATTAAAAAATGAATATGGGTAGGCATAAGACAAAAGGCTAAAATTTCTATTTGTCTCTGACCGCTCTTCTTTAAGTTATCTAGAAAATCATTTTTTTGAGATTGAGGTAATCGATTATAGTGAGAGTAACGCAGACTGGGTCTGAAATATTGATAGAATCCCACTACATTGAGTGCTCTTTGGTAGTCGCTATTTGTTAAAAAGATAGGTTGTCTTGCTATACTGCGATTGAAAACATGGTAGATTTGATCTTTAACAATTGGAGTTCTACGATAGGGCATAATTCGATTTAATCAGATTACTCCCTGACGTGTCAAGCTACGACACACCGGGTGTGGGTAGAATGCTACTAAAAGGGTAGCCACAAGTCTTATCTTCTGTTAAAATTCACTCATTATGGCTAAATTTAAACCAGTTTCTTCACAAGTAGATTTTCCAAAAATGGAGCGAGAACTGCTTGATTTTTGGCATAAAGAAGAAATAGTAGAAAAATACCTTCATAAAAACGATAAATCTAAGGATAAATTCTCATTTCTAGACGGACCAATTACAGCCAATAACCCAATGGGTGTTCATCACGGGTGGGGAAGGACCTACAAAGATTTATGGCAGAGATTTTTTAATATGAAAGGAATAAGACAAAGATTCCAAAATGGTTTTGATGAGCAGGGACTTTGGGTTGAAGTAGAGGTTGAGAAAGAGTTGGGTTTAAAAAGCAAGAAGGATATAGAGAATTTAGTTTCCGGCAGTAAGTTTAAAAGTCTGGAGAGATTCATTAACTTATGTAAGGAGAGAGTAAAGAAATATTCCTCGATACAAACTGAACAATCTAAAAGGCTTGGTTACTTTATGGATTGGGATAATTCATATCACACCTCTTCAGATGAAAATAATTATGCTATTTGGAATTTTTTAAAAGTGGTTTGGGAAAAGGGTTGGCTTTATAAAGGACATGATAGTGTTCCTTGGTGTCCCAGGTGTGGAACGGCTATTTCACAACATGAAATTTTAACAGAGGATTATAAGGAAATTACTCACGAATCTGTCTATTTTAGGTTACCTATTAAAGGTAGAGAAAATGAATATTTGGTAGTTTGGACGACAACTCCCTGGACTATTCCTGCTAATGTAGCAGTGGCGGTTGACCCTAAGAAAAATTATTTGAAAATTAAGGAAGGTGACGAATTTATTTATTTAATGGAGGAAAGAGCTAAAGTATTAGGATATGAAGGGGAAAAAATAAAGGGTAAAGATTTAGTGGGGTGGGAATATGATGCGGCTTTTGATCATCTACCTAGAGTCTCCCAAAGTTTAGGTGAATATATTCACAGAGTAGTAGAAACAGATGATTTAATTTTGCCTATCACCGGTGAGGAGGGAACAGGTTTAGTACATGTTGCTCCTGGAGCAGGATCAGAAGATTTTAAATTGGGGAAAAAGCTAGGTCTTCCAGTAATTGAACTAATTGATGAGGAAGCAAATTACATGGACAAAATGGAGGATTTTTCCAACCAAAATGCCAAAAAACATCCTGAGATAATTATAGAATTTCTTAAAGATAAAGATCGCGGAAAATTTTTATTAAAAACTGAAAAAATTATACACAGATATCCAAATTGCTGGAGGTGTAAGTCGGAATTAGTTTGGAGGGTAGTAGATGAATGGTATATAGCAATGGACAGAGATGATTCCTCAGGTAAAACTTATAGAGAACAAATGATTGAGGTTGCCAAGAAAATCAACTGGTTTCCAAAATGGGGTTTGGAGCGGGAATTAGATTGGCTAAAGAATATGCATGACTGGCTGATTTCCAAAAAAAGATACTGGGGACTGGCTCTGCCCATCTGGGAATGTCAAAGTTGTGGTAACTTTGATGTGATTGGTAGTAAAGGAGAATTAAAAATGAAAGCTTTAGAAGGATGGGAGGAATTTGCAGATCACTCTCCACACAGACCATGGGTAGATCAGATTAAAATAAAATGCTCTAAGTGTGAAAAAGCCTCGTTAAGAATTCCGGATGTTGGTAATCCCTGGTTGGACGCTGGCATAGTACCATTTTCAACCATGCCAAAAGATTATTTTCCTGCAGATTTTATAACTGAAAGTTTTCCTGGTCAATTTAAGAATTGGTTTTATGCATTAATTGCCATGAGTACGGCTCTAAAGGGAGAAAATCCTACTAAAAATATTTTAGGCTTTGCCTCTCTTTTGGATGAGAAAGGCGAAGCAATGCATAAATCAAAAGGTAACGCCATTGAATTTAACGATGCCGCAGATAAAATTGGTGTAGATATAATGAGGTGGTTATATGTTACCCAAAACCCTGAGTATAATTTATTGTTTGGTTATTCTGTAACTGATGAAATAAGAAGAAGATTCTCTTTAATTCTTTGGAACTCGTATAAATTCTTTATTGATTATGCACTACTGAGTGATTGGGATTGCAATGCAGATGTAAAAAACTTGACTACCTTAGATAGGTGGATTTTAGAAAGGTTAACTGAACTAGTTTTACTGGTTAATGAAAGACTCGGCCAATTTGATGCAGCTACAGCATCCAGAGCAGTGGAAGATTTTATAGTTAATGATTTTTCGACCTGGTATATCAGGCGTTCAAGAGACAGAGTAGGACTTGAGTCGGATGATTTGGATAAGAGTAGAGCTTTGTCCGTGATGTATGGAGTATTAGTCACCTTATCAAAGATTTTGGCGCCTTTTATGCCTTTTGTTGCGGAAGAAATTTACAAAAATCTAACCGGAGAAAAATCTGTACATCTGGAAAATTATCCTGAAGGTGATAAAACTTTATTAGATCAAGAGCTTGTGATAGAAATGCAGCTTGTTAGAAAGATGGCAGAGATGGCCCATGCAAAAAGAAAAGAGAGCCAGATTAAATTAAGGCAGCCATTGGCTAAGTTAAACTATCAGCTAGACCAAAGATTAAATAAAGAATTAGAGCAGATTTTGGCTAATGAAATAAATGTAAAGAATATTGAGTACAAAAAGAGTTCATCAAAAGAGCCAAAGGTAGAATTGGATATAAATATTACTCGTCAGCTTAAGGAAGAAGGTTGGGCAAGGGATTTCATCAGGCAAATTCAAAAGTTACGCAAAGATCAGGGATTGGTTTTGACAGATAAGACCTCCATAATTGCCCCAGACTGGCCTAAGGCATTTGAAACGATGATTTTAAAAGGAACAGCATCGAAAATTATTTCAAAAGGTAAGAATCTGAAAATTTCAAAAATTAATGAAGAATCTTCAAATTAAGAATTGGCCGATTACCATTATCAGTTTTTTATTATTTTCGGTAGGAATCCTAGTTATCTATTCCTCTTCTCCAGAGTTAGCCCTGCAGCAGAGTTTTTTTGCCATAGTTGGTTTTTTAATTTTTGTTTTTATAGCCCAATTTGATTATAGATCTATTAAGAATTTAGTTACTCCTATCTATTTTTTGACTATCATACTTTTGGTTGTGGTGTTTGTTTTAGGTATTGAAACCAGGGGAAGTATCCGTTGGATTCCACTAGGACCTTTTAATATGCAGCCATCAGAGTTTGCCAAACCAGCTTTAATATTATTTCTGGCTCATTTTTGGACCAGAAATGTATCCAGTTGGAAAAGTATACTTACCAGCCTGATATTATTTTTACCAATTTCTTTTTTGGTTTTTAAACAACCAGACTTAGGGTCTACTATGACCATCACAGCTATTTGGATCGGTATACTTTTTTCCTCAGGTATTTCCACCAAAAAATTGGTAACGCTTGTTATAATTGGAGTTTTATTTATTCCGGTTAGCTGGTTTTTACTTCACGATTATCAAAAAGAGAGAATCACTTCATTTTTTGCCCCTGAAACTGATCCTTTAGGGAGGGGATATAACCTAATTCAATCTACCATTGCCGTAGGATCGGGGGAGTTGCTGGGAAGAGGACTGGGTAGGGGAACGCAATCCAGACTGCAATTTTTGCCCGAATTTAGAACTGATTTTATTTTTGCCTCAATTGCTGAGGAACTAGGTTTCATTGGCGCCTTATTAATACTCATTTTGTACTTAATTTTACTTTTTTATCTCTTATGGGTGGCCAAAGAAGCTTACGATTTTTTCGGATTTTTGTTAATTTCAGGAGTAGTTTCGATGATTTCATTTCAAACTGTGGTTAATATTGGGATGAATATAGGACTTTTGCCGATTACCGGAATAACCCTACCCCTTATTTCTTATGGTGGAAGCTCTCTGATTGCTACTTTTATTTGCTTGGGACTTGCCGCTTCAGTTATTAAGTATAAGAAAAGAATTGACATGGAGTTAAAGGAGGATTAAAATTCTACATCATGCTTAATTTTGTAGTCTGCGAAATATCTGGTAAACAATATAAATTTGTCCCTGGACAGCCCTTAGATGTTTATTGGGAAAAGGGAAACAAGGATATCAACGCTAATGTTTTGTTAATATCTGAGAATGGCAAGTTAAAGATTGGTCAGCCATATCTAAAAGATAAGATCAATCTAAAGATGTTAGAGGAAAAGAAAGGAAAAAAAATTACGGCCAGAATTTACCATGCTAAAGCGAACTATCGAAGAGTTACAGGTATAAAACAAGTGATGGCAAAATTAATTCTGGATGTGAAAAAACCTCTTGACTAAATTTTTCACGAACTGTATTATACTTTATTAGTCCAAAAAATTATGGCACATAAAAAAGGTGGATCAACAACTAAGAAAAATAGAGACTCAATCTCCAAGCGCTTGGGGGTTAAACATTATGGTGGTGAAGCCGTTATAGCTGGCAATATTATTGTTCGTCAGAAAGGTAACAAATTCTTTCCCGGAGTGGGGACAAAGCAGGGTAACGACTATACTATTTTTGCCGCCTCTGAAGGTAAAGTGGCATTTAAAAAGAAACTAGGAAAAACTTATATTAGCGTAGCTTAAGATGGAAGATCAAATATACGAATTGGATATAGATGTCCTGCAACCAAACCCCTTACAGCCCAGAGGTTTGATCTCTCCTGAATCATTATCAGAATTATCCGAATCAATCAGATCTCATGGAATTTTGGAGCCGTTGGTCGTGGCCAAAACACCTGCCGGTTTTCAAATAGTGGCAGGTGAGAGAAGATGGAGAGCAGCTAAATTAGTTGGGCTTAGTAAAGTACCGGTAATTATTCGGGAAACCAATCCCCAGGGAATGTTGGAAATGGCAATTGTGGAAAATGTGCAAAGGATTGATCTAAACCCGCTGGAGCGAGCCCAAGCTTATAGAAGACTGATGGATGAGTTTAGTTTAACCAATGCAGAAATTTCAGAGAGGGTTGCCAAAAGTCCTTCGTATATTTCCAATACCATCAGACTCTTGACACTGCCAGATGCTTTGAAGGATGCCTTAATGTCTGAGGCTACAACCGAAGGTCATGCCAGAGCTCTGGCAGCTTTAGAGGATCCCCGTCTGATCATAGAGGGTTATAAAGAAGTTTTAAAGAGGAATCTCTCAGTTAGAGGTACGGAGGAGTTGGTCAGGAGAATGCGGGCCAAATCCGGGATTGGACCAAAGACCTCTGCAGTGACTGAATCGATGCATATAGTTTCAGAAGAGTTGGATAATATTCAAAACGATCTAAGTAGTATTTTATCTCAGAGAGCTGATAAAGCAAGCGTCAAATGCACTCAGACAGGAAAGAAGATTAGAGTAGAATTTATCATTGATGGTGAACCGGAGACAACTACTCCTATTCTTGCTGATATTCATGAGGCTATTGTAGGATATTTTAAACTCAAAGGAACTGAGTAAAGCCAAAGGCTTTTGGGGGCCAATACCTGAAAAAAGTTCTTCCAATAATCTCTTGTTGAGTAATAGGACCCCAAGCCCTGGAATCAGATGAATGTTCCCTATTATCTCCCAAAACGTAATATTGATTGGGACCTGCTCTTAAGACCTCACCTTCTTTAAGAAAATCTGATGCATAGGTTGTAACGTTAGATGGAAGATAAGGTTCATCTAGTTTGACTCCATTTACATAAACAGATCCGTCCCCCACCTTAACAGTATCTCCGGGAATGGCTAAAATTCTTTTAATAAAATCCTGGGTCTCATTATTGGGGTTTTTTAAAACAATTACATCACCTCTTTTAGGATTGCCAATCTTGTAACTGATTTTATCCGTTAAAATATAATCCCCATTATGGAAGGTGGGAACCATGGAGTTTCCGGAAACTTTGTGAGGTTGAGCCACGAAAAGATAGATTAAGGCAAAAATAGCCCCAAAAACCACCAGAGTTTGAATAAAATCTATCAGATGGGTGCTTAAATTTTCAAAAAAACTTTTTTTGGGACCGCCGGTATAATATTCCAGCTGGTCTTGATTTGGCTCCTGATTATTATCCATAAGGCTGATTATCTCAGAACTTCAAGTTGTGATGCAATACCTTTGAATGTTAAAATTGGAAGGAATTGGAGCCATAGCTCAGTGGTAGAGCGCTTCGTTCACATCGAAGAGGTCTGTGGTTCAAGTCCACATGGCTCCACAAAAATCTGTTAAAATTTAGGAATGGAGAAAATCCTTAGACAGACTTCTTGGCTTTTTTTATCCCAAGTTATTACTCGCACAATTGGATTCTTCTATACTATCTTTTTGGCCAAAAATTTGGGAGTTTCAGATTATGGATTATTCAGTATAGCCCTGGTTTATTTTTCACTTTTATCTACCATTGCCGACTTTGGGTTTAATAGATTTTTGGTGACAGAGATTGCCAGCGATCGTAAAAAAACTTCTCAACTGCTTTTTGCCACAGCAATATTTAGATTAGCGATAACAAGTATTCTTTATGCAATTTTTGCCGTGGGATTATATTTTTTGGATCCGGATAAAATAAGAGTTTACTTAATCTTGCTGGCATCATTGGCGGTCTTGCCGCAATCTATCGCGCTAACCTTAGATGCGGTTTTTATTGCTATCCAAAAACTACAGATTTCCAGTATAGCTCTATTAAGTTTGAGCATAAGTACCACAATAGGAGGTATAATTTTAGTAAATCTTAAATACGGGGTAACCGGGGCAATTATAGCAGTAATTTTAGGGCAGTTAATCTATCTATCAACTTTAGCCTTCTTTTTAAAAGTACAACACATAGCTTTGCAGTTGGAGGTAAAATGGCAAACATTAAAAAATATAATTTGGGGATCAGTGCCCTATGGATTGGTGGGAATATTGGGTCTACTTTATTTTAAAATTGATGCATTAATGCTAGGGTATCTTAAAGGAAATTTCGATGTGGGAATTTATAGCGTGGCTTTTAGATTTTTAGAGGCCATAATTTTTATTCCTACTTCATTATCAACTGCACTTTTCCCTAATATTGTTAGATTAATTCATACTGATACGGCTAAGGCCTACAAATTATATATTAATGCCACCCTTATTTTACTTTTTGCGTCCCTTATCATTTTTATCATATACCAAACTCTTGTTCCTCTTGTTATTTCAAATTTCTTACCTCAATATTTGCCTTCTATTAATGTAATTAGAATCTTAGCTTTTACAATTCCGTTTATGTTTATGATTTCACCACAAGGTATCATACTTTACTCCGAAAAAAGATTTTTACGCGCCCTGATTTTAATATCTGTTTTTAATTTAGTTTTAAATATCGGACTGAATTTTTACTTAATTCCCAAATATAGTTACTTTGGCTCAGCATGGGCTACTTTGATATCTGATATTGTTGGTTTTTTCATATTTTTTGTTTATATAAGATCAAAACTTATTAAAGGGTTAAAGTGAGATTTCCTGACAGAGATAAATTTAATCTAGACTCTGCTCTCCGCTACCAACCCATTATGGAAAGGATAGAAAAGTCCAAATGGAAAAACAAACCCATTTTGGAAATTGGTTCTGGAGCAAGTGGTATATCAGATTACTACCAAGGAGAAGTAATTGGGGTGGATTCCGATTTTGCCAAAACCGGAACAAAGAAAAATACCAATATAAAATATGTTGAGGGTTTATCAGATAATCTGCCATTTAATAATGAGACTTTTTATTTGGTGGTATGTCTTGATACCTTGGAGCATCTTGAAAAAAAATTGCGAATTAAAACAATTAGAGAATTAATTAGAGTTACCAAAAAAGGAGGTATAATTTATTTAGGTTTTCCTACTGGAAATTTAAGTGAAAAATATGAAATAAAGTTGAACAATGCTTTCAAGAGAATAAACCACAAAAATCACCTTTGGCTTATTGAACACCGAAAATACGGATTGCCCAATTACCGAAGAATTTTATCTGCCATAAAAAATCTGGGAATCCCCAAAGAAAAAATTGAAATTTTAGAAAATGTTAATATATTTATCTGGTTTATAATGCATATGCTTTTTACAGTTTATCCTGAGAGCTTTTTTAGCCGTATTTTAAAATACGCTTATCTGCCCATTTTTTTTATAGCAAAGATTCACCTCCCTCCATTTTATCGGATAATTTTTGTTATCAATAAATAATGAAAAAAGCTACTGTTATTATTCCCAATTGGAATGGTAAAGACCTACTTAAAACTTGTCTTTCATCTTTGCGCAAACAAACATTTAAGGATTTTATGATAGTCGTGGTTGATAACGGTTCGACTGATGGATCATGTGAATACGTAGAAAAATATTTTCCCGAAGTAAATTTAATAAAATTGGATAAAAATTACGGATTTGCCAAAGCAGTAAATAAAGGGATTGAAATTTCATCCAGTCAATATGTGGTTTTATTAAACAATGATACTGAGGTTGACCCTGAATGTTTGTATTATCTTATAGAGGCCGGCAAAGCAAAGAAAGAGGTCGGTTTTGTGGCAGCGGAAATGCTAAATTTTTATAAGCGGGATATTATTGATTCTGCCGGAGATTATATTGATGTGGTGGGACACGCCAATAATATCGGTTTGGGAGAAAAAGATGGAAAAAAATTTAATAAGGAAGGTTTCGTTTTTTTGGCAACAGGAGGAGGAAGTCTCTTTAAAAGGGAAGTTTTTACAAAAGTGGGATTGCTTGATGAAGATTATATCTCTTATTTTGAAGATGTGGATTTATGTTTGCGCGCCCAACTTGCGGGAATAAAAGGTTGGTTTGAACCCAGAGCTAAAATTTATCATATTCATAAGGCCACAGCCAGAAGAAATAGCAAACTTACGGAATATCTGCAATTCCGTAATATGACCCAAACAATTATCAAAGATTTTCCAATCTCACTTCTTTTAAATAATTTCAATTGGCTTAAAATCTTTTTGGTAAATTTAAATACCATAAGATTTCTTTCCTCGCAGGGCCTGTTATGGCAGGCTCTTAAATCAGAGGCATGGATCGTTTGGCACTTGCCAGAACTTCTTAAAAAAAGATGGGAAATACAAAAAACCAGGAGAGTTTCCAATGAATATATTATTTCCAATTTTAAAGAAAAGCGAATTACTTTTTTTGGTCTTCTAAAGAAGGGGATATAACTGCAATAAGTATAATCCATATCAGAAGGTGTGGATAAAAAAGGGTGTTGGCAAAAAAACTTTGGGCAGTCAGACCTAAAAGTCCTGCCAGTAGAATTAGATTTTTCTTCCAACCTATCCATAAAAGTGAGCCTAAAAATAATAAATATGCAATTAATCCAATTACTCCTGTGGTGGCTGCTACAAAAAGTAAGGAAGAATCATTGGTGGATGCCCCCCGGCTTTGTAAAAATTCTTCATCAGCCAGATGATAATTGCTAATAGCAAATCTGTAGGTATTAAAGCCCACTCCCAGTAAAGGGTGTTTTTCTAAAATAGCCAATCCCTGCTGATAAGAACTATACCGATACTGGGCAGATTGTGTTCTATCAATATTCTTGGGAGCAGCCACAGTATTCTGATAAATCATGAAACTTAAGATCAAAATAACTGATAGGGAAATAGTCAAGATAAGCAGTTTGATCGATTTATTCAGGATGGAAAAAGTTAAGAATGCGACAGTAAACCCCAGATAAGCTCCTCTGGAAAAGGTGGTTAATAGACTGATAAAAACCAACACAAAGAAAATAAACCTCATTCTTGCATTTTTCATTGCCATAATCAAAAGTAAAGTTAAGCTCATAAATGCTCCCAAAAAATTAGGATCCAAAAAGGAAGAAACAGTTCTAAAATAGTGGGGATCCCAACCATCTTTTTGTAAAAATATCATATCCGGCAAAAAAATAAATTGCATGATTCCTAAGATAGCCAGACCTATTCCAGAGTAGGTGAGAATCTTTACGATTTCTGTCTTGATATTTGGAAAAATCCCCAAATAAATAAGCCACCCCAATAAAATAAAAGAAAAAAATCTGATGATATAGGAAAAACTGATTAAATATTGTTCAGGTTCTAATTTAAGTGGTGTGAATGTTAATGAAATTATGGCTATAATAATAAAAAGCAGGGCAGATTTGAAAAATATGGGAATTTTTTTAAATTTAAATCTTGTCAGCCCTATTGTGCATAAGCTTAAAACTACTACATCAAGTACAGTTACTCCTCCCACTGAGCCAAGGGGAATTTTAACTAATTGACCTATTAAAATTGAGGATGTTAATATCCAAGTGACCACAAATGAAATTATACCCTAATGTGACAGTCTATTTTGTGATATTTATAGTTGCAGTACTTAATATTTTTTACTTTGGACATCAAATACTGCCTCACAATGAAGGTGGGCAGGAGGATTTTATCAATGCTTTAAGAAACTGGGACGGCGGACACTTTTTAGGGATTGCTGAAAACGGCTATAAGTATAGCTTCCAGCATGCCTTTTTTCCGCTTTACCCTTTACTTATAAAATTTTTATTTCCGATTTTCCCAAACCATCACGCCTTAGGCGGTGTTGTAATATCCATACTGGCCACTTTAATAGGACTGAATCTGTTATATCAGATGGTTTTAACCCAATATGATAAAAACTTAGCGCAAAAAGTAATTCTGTCAATTCTTTTTTTCCCCATGTCATTTTATTTCTTAGTAGTTTATTCAGAAGGTTTATTTTTTATGTTTTCAGTGGCTTGTTTTTATTTTGTTAGGAAAAACAATCTTTTTTTGGCAACACTAGCAGCTGCTTTAGCGTCAGCCACCAGGTTGGCAGGACTGGCTGTAGTTGCAGGATTGTTAATACCTCTTCTACTCAACAAAGGAATTAATAGAAATAATTGGTTTGTTTTGCTTGCTCCCTCCGGATTATTGATTTATTCTTTTTATTTATATCTGAATGTTGGCGATCCATTTTATTTTGTGACAGTGGAACAACATTGGCAAAGAAGTATAACAATTCCTGCCAGGGCATTTTTTATCACCTTAAATAATATGTTGTATCCTGGATATCTGCTAAGCCGCTATGGCCAATTTTGGGATTTGCTATTTACAGCACTGGGATTGGGTTTAATTATAATGAATTTTAAAAAACTTCCTAAAGACTTTGCCATATTCAGCTTAATATCGATTGGTTTGCCTCTTGCCTCGCCAACCATTGAGGCTATTCCACGCTATCTTCTGCCTATATTCCCAATTTTTATTTTAATCGCATTAATAAAAAATCCCTATCTTTCATTTGCCTACCAAATATTTGGCGTAACGCTATTAGCATTTTATGCAACTTTGTTTATTAATGGATATTGGGTAAGTTAGGGGCTAAAAATAACTCTTCTGGAAACCTCTGTGGTATTACTGGCTCTATCTTGCGCTTTAATATTAAAATTATTTTCACCGTCGTTAAGTTGGACAATGGTTTTAAATTTTCCTTCATGATCAACGATTGATTGACTGTCATTAATAAATATCAAAGCACCCTCTTCGGTTAAACCACTAATTGTGAGTTGCCTTTTTCCTTGAATTTGTTGGCCATCTGCAGGTTCAAATATTTCTAAGGGAGGTTTCTCATTATCATATATTACTTTTTGTGTTTTCGAAGGAAGGCTTTTTTTGCCGTCTTCATCTACTGTTTGTCCATAGAAATTATTAGTACCCAAGCTTAGAGGAATATTTTCAAACCTGAATGTGCTATCAGCAAAGGCTCTGGCAGTTTCTATTAACTTACCATCAAGGTAAAGTTCTACTTCAGAGTTGGAGACAGCGAAACCATTTATGCTAATTGTGGAAGTATTGGTGGCCTCGTAAGGGATTATTAACTCAGGTGGGGCAAGGGTTGCAGATTCAATTTGATCCTCCTTTAAAGCAGAAGGGGGGTTAAAAAAATTGGTAATTAAACCTAAACCGCCAATAAAGTTGGGGAGAATCCAATTAATTGAGGCATAAGCAAAAATAGCCACAAAAATCAGAGTGATAATAAGGTTGACCTGACTCTTTTTAGCCTGTCTTCTGATAATGCGTCTTCTATACATAATGAGATATACCTTTAGTATAAACAATTTATCGTAAGTTTGCTAAAATATTACCTGTTGAGACACTATGCGGGATTAGTATAGTGGTAATACGCTACCTTCCCAAGGTAGAGCCGCCGGTCCGATTCCGGTATCCCGCTCTGAATGGGATTTCGCAGGGTTGAAAATTTTCTGACTCTGCGCGGGTGGGGGCGCGCAGAGTGCTGCAAAGCCCTGATTGTAGCTGACTTCAAGGTGCCGATTAGTCAAAAAGTAGTTCGAGCCGACAGTTTTTGACAAGAATGCTAATTCTTGGCTTGTATTTTTTGCGCGCGCGATTTTTGCGCACGAAAGTGCGCTACCAATGAAGTTTTTGAACGGTTCGAGCCGACTCGAACCTTCTGTTTGAATTTTGGTAATTTCCTCATTTTTTCTTAACTTTTCTTCAAAAAGTTCGTTCTTTTTATTCTTGTAAGTTTGAGCATCAACAACACCATCTAAGTAACTATCAAGTAATATATTTAATTTTTGATCCAGCAGTTGTATTTCTTCTACTAACCTCTTTAGGTTTTGATCTTTATTTTGTTTTTCTAAAAGCTCATCCCTTTCCAGCCATTTATACCAATCATCCGCCCACTTTTCAGGCAGAGCTGCATCTGAGACAATCTTTGTTATTTGCGACTCTAATTCAACTTCTGTGATCGGTTTTTGAGAGCAAGAGCCAAGTTTTTTAGTACAACTGTAGTAAGTATATTCAACTTTCACTCCCAAGGATTTAACTAATTTAAATTTCTTTTCTCCAGTCACACTTGCACCGCATTCTCCACACCTTACCAGCCCTAAATACGAGAGATTATGCTTATTATATTTAGGCCTAGATATTATCTTGAACTGTTTTTGTACTCGATCAAACAGCTGCTTAGAAATGAACAACTTATGTGTTCCATCATAATATTCTCCTCCATAATAGATAATTCCAATGTAGAATTTATTACTTAAAGCATTTTTAAGCCTGTCTATTTTTAAAGGATTTCCAAATTTATCGCTAAATCCATTTTTATGAAGAAACAAACAGATATCAGTAAATGTTTTATCACCATCTGCAAAATACTCAAAAGCTTTTCTTAAAATCCTGGATTTTTCAGGATCAATCTCTATAGTTCCCAATTTTTCATTATTTATATATCCCCAAGGAGCTTTGGCGGGCAAGACACCATTCCTTAGCTTTTGTCTTAAACCTCTTTTAACATTCTCACTTAAGTTGTCTATGTAATATTTAGACTGACCAAAGGAAATATTTAACATAAACTTTCCTTGAGGGGTATTTTCAAACCAAGAGGTAGGAAATTTTAAATCTAACAACTGACCAGTATCTAAAAGATAAATTATTTTTCCTCCATCAATTGAATTTCTAGCTAATCTATCCGGGTGCCAAGAGATAATACCTTGTGCTTGCCCTTTTTCAACTAACTGTAAAAGTCTTTCAAACTGTTTTCTACCCGGAGTTTTGGCAGTCTTTGCTTCTTCAATAAATTCAACTATCTCCAAGCCCTCACGTTGGGCAAATTCGGTTAGTTCATCAACTTGTGCCTCTATGGAGAGAATTTGTTTATCAGCCTCATCTGTTGATTTTCTGCAGTATGCTATATATTTCATGGCAGCGTTACTATTTTTCTTTCCCTCCTAAAAGGAAAAGTTCTTTCTTTCTAAAACATAAATTTTTGCGTGCGCTTAATCGTTTTTTGTTTTCTTTTTTACTACGGCACCTTGAAGTCAGCTACAATCAGGGCTTTGCAGCACTCTGCGCGCCCCCACCCGCGCAGAGTCAGAAAATTTTCAACCCTGCGAAATCCCATTCAGAGCTCGTTTACGAAAGCGCTCGAACTCAATTCCAATCGACGCATTAGTTGTCGGCGCCCAGCTCACGTTCGGTCCCAACCTTTTTATTTAATCCCTACCTTTTCCGAAGCTCTGAAACTGGAGGCTCGAACATCCCGCACCAACTGGTGCGTGATACAAAAAACGCAAAAATTTTAAAGAACTTTTCGCACCCTAAATTATGTACTTATCCAAAATGTATTTATTACACTATCTCCGATAAACTCAGCAAGCTGTCCTGTAGGTTTTTGTTCCCCGATACACTTACCAACTCTTACTGTCCAATTAGGACCAGTAGGATCTAATATTTCAGACAATGGATCAATGACTTCTTTTATATCCTCATTTTTCCTGTCCCAAGTGTCACAGGTGGAAAGCCTATCACTTTTTTTACCATGTCTTTTACTGGAAGCAGCTTCTTTAATTTTTGTTTTTGCAGTCTCCCAATCTAAACTTAATTTTTTCAGTACCTCATCTGTTATAAAAAGATTTTCTGACTCTCTACAAGATAGTTTTAAATACTTTATGTGTTTTTGAGGATTTTGAGATGTATTCTGTGGATGAGTAGCATCGCCATCTATTAAAGCGTATCCAGCGGCGTTCGTAGATGTGCTCCTCATACTCTCAAAAAGTTTTTCAAGAGTTTTTTGGTATTCATGTATTTCCTGACCATCACAGGGAATAGCTGCTAATTTAACTTTGTGATGTCTAGGGACTTGGCTCCATATTTTATAGTCATCGTCTCCTTCAACTAACATTAAAGGTGCTCCAAAAAGGGGACCCATTAACGCATGCCCACCTAAACAGGTAGCTAATTCTTGGAGGGCACTTTCAAACTTAATAGCTTTTTGTTCTTGGACAGAATTATTTAAGTATATTGCGCTCGTATTTTCTCCACCATGGTGTCCTAGAGCAGCTAAAAGGGTAGTGCTATGAGTAGCAATAATTATTTGTGCGTTATACTTTTCCATTAGCTCAACTAAAAATCCTGCTAAATGTTGTTGAAGATCTGGGTGGAGATGGGTATCCGGTTCATCAATAAGAAGTAATCTTGTGCTTTGATTCTCAAGTTGCCAAATAGAACATATAGTTAGTAAATCTAAACCTAATGCTAACATTTCAGTTTCTCCACTACTAAGCTGATCCTTGCTTGAAATTACTTCATCTGTTGATACTCTTTTTAATTCAAAAAAGGGATTTTCTGGTTTTAATTTGAAACTAAAATCTGGAAAGAGCTTAATCATTAACTCCGCAATGTCTTTAACTGGTGAATCTACCTTACCTTCCTCAAAATAATAACCCCTTTTGGTAAGATAGGTGTTAATTCTTGAGATAACCCTTTCTCTAAACTGAAGTGATAAATTACTTTGTCTATTGGAAGCTCTTGTGGAGGCTGCGACTTCTTGGAGAGCAAAATCAGAGTTAAATTGTAGTTCACCCGCTCTTTCTGGAGATGTTAAATGACGAGCGTTATGGTCAGCATTGAGTAAAGCTCTTAATAATGCACTTTTGCCTGAACCATTTCTACCGAAGAGGACAGTTATATCAGTTAGATTTTTCAGAATCCACTTATCCCCACCTAAATGGGGTGGTCTTTGTGCTTCTAATTGGTCAAAATATAAAGACATACTTATTTTTTTCTAGTTTCTTCTAAAATATTTCTTACAATAGCTGAAGTATTAGAATTTTGTTTAATCGCTTCTTCCTTAAGCCATTTTGCTTGGCTTTTTGTAACTACAAGATTTAAACGTGTCAAAGAGTCAGATATGAATTGGGGATTTCCTAACTCTATTCCGTGCGCACTAGTGGCTTTTAATCCGTTTTCTCTGGGTACTGTATTTCCGGATTCTTGAAATCTTTTCTGGATAATATCTAGGGCAAATCTGCTAGCCCCTTCATCGCTAAATTTGTATTTATTATCTTCAAGATACTCTTGTGACACCCAAACCTCATATTCTTTTATGAGCCCAGCCGCTGTTTTTGGTAGAGTAGAATAAATCTTTAAAATTACCCTGTACCCGTCAACTCCTGGTCCAATTTTTCCCACGTAGTCAATCTTTACTTCAACACCTTCTGTTAAAATTATTGTTTGGTTATCAGCTGTCATAAAAATAAGTATAACATACTTGCGCAACTACGCAATAACTTAAATTCCAAAGAATATACTAAGTAAGTATGTTCTAACTTGACGAGTGAGTATTCACTTTTCTATCATTTGTTAACTTAAGTTAGAAGTTTAAAACAAGAATCATGAGGCCATTAATCTGTCCCACTCCCTTTGCATATCTAAAATAACTCTTTCCTCTTGAGTAATTGTATTTCCTGTTTCTAATTTATTAGCTATTTGTGAAACTCGATCTATAACGGTTACAAATAAAGATTGCATAGCATGTCTGAAATCATTCTCATGATCTAAGGCCCTATTATGTGCTACTTCATGGACAAATGCACTTATTGCTTCAGTAAATTGGGTATTAAATAATGACTCGTGCATTCCGATAGCTTTTTGGCCTAGATTAATACCTTTACTCCCAGTACCATTGTATAAAAATAAGTCATTTGGTAAAGCAACACCCGTAGCAAATTGGGTATAAAGCCTTAGTAATCCTAATTGAGCTAGTTGACGCTCATTCGGACTCAAAACAATTTCAAAATCGTCAACTTCATCCTCTGCAGGGTTCATTCGCTCGACGATATTTTTTAATTTACCTCTCAAAGCACCTAATATCTGATCTTCTGGAGATTGTTCTCTTGTGACATCAACGCTAGCAATTTCTGCTTGGTTTTGTTCGTTTATCAATTCAAGCAAATGTTTTCCTGTAAGATATCCAGCACTTTCTCCTAACTGACCATAAAATTGGTCAGATTGTCGCCATTGAATATATTTCTAAATTGCGCTTTGCCCAGTAGGAGCTTCATGTTTAATTTCAGGAACTAATTCTTCTAATTTATTTACTGCTTCAACAATGCCTGGTAATTGAGCTTCCATTTGTGCTACTCGTGCTTTTTCAGCATCCGACATAGATGCTTCTTTTTGGACAATACTACCTTTCCCTTCAATCTCTGGTGCTTCAGGTTGTGATACTGGTACACGACCAAATTCCTGTTTTAGTTGCTCCCTTTGTTGAATAATAAGTCTTTCTTGATCTGATAGTTCAGTGGGATTTTTTCTCATTGCTGCTTGATAAAGCTGTTCTTGTTCAGAAGTCCATGCTTTTACTTCAATAGCTCTGATAATATCTACTTCAACTACTCCTTTGCTTCCATTTTCAGTTGGTAGCGTAATAACCTCACCAATTGGTGCTGTACCTTCTCGAAATCCTCCTAGTGGAAGTGGCTGACCTGGCTCTATTTGACTTCTAGCCCTGCGAAATGCTTCTTGAAAAGATTGAAAGTATGAGTCGTCTAATTCTACTTCTACAAATAACCCTTCTTCGCTCTCGTTTTTAACATTACGTGCGAGTAGAACATTCTCTTGAGTTACAGAATCATAATCTAATCCAAATGTAGTAACAAACTCACCTTGAGATGTAAAAATTTTCTTAAAAAGTCTATTTTCTAATCCATATGCTGCAATACCGCGTAATAAATATAAAAGTTTTTGATCATCTTCTTTAGGTTTAATTAGAGCATGAAAAAGAAGATCTCTTGGAACTTCTCCTCTTAGTCTTAATCTGATTGTGTTAGGATTGCCTTCTCTCTGTTCAACTGCAATAACTTGAGAAGATAACCGATCACTTATAAGACGAATGAATCCTGCTGGATCTTTGACATCAGGAAAATCTTCATGAGCAACTTCCATTCCATATTCTTGAGCAAACTGTTCTTTTCTATATTGAGGAATTGTAGGTGCTTCGTTACTAGCTGCTTCAACTGTACTGAGCTTACTACTCGCCTTGGGCATTCCTATAGATTCCATATAGGAAGGGCAAACAACATAGCCTTGTTTTTCTAATTCTTTGACTTGATTATCACTTACACCACGATCCCAAGCTATGTAATTCTTTCCCTCAAAAAGTTGTTGATACCCTCTTTTGTCATATCCCTTATAGGGTAATTGCTTTGCTAATTTTTCAATTACTACAAACGCTCCTTGCCTGTCGAAGCTATATCCAGAATCAACATGTCCTGCCCACAAGAATTCAGAACGTCTAATTTGTTCAACAAGATCATCTTTTGACATTGCTCCTACCATTTCATCAAGATAGCGGCCAAGATCAAAAGGACTTACAGGTGGTCTATCTATACTCATTCTATATTTCAGATTATTTAGTTGAATTGTTACTTGCTCTGGTCCCACCCAATAATCTTCAGCAGTATCACCCTTATCTTTAAAATTCATAACTTGGCCATTAATAAATAAGCGACCTTTAGTGGGTTCTAAACCTTCAGATTTTGGAAGCCATTTTATTGCCCCAAACCTATTTTGGTAATCCATATTTTGTAAATAAGGATTTTCAGCAGATACTCCTAAAGTTGGAACTTGTTGAAGTGCTCTTATCACTTCTGCATTATCAGTTTCTATGATATAGGTATTGCGACCGGTTCGTTGTGCTTCTTGCATATCAGCAAGCAACCAATCATGTTTTACTATATGAGCAGGGTTTTGACCATGCAAACTCTCCCATTCTCTATTAACATCAGCCGCTTTTGCTAATCTATAATCTACTGTCCATCCTTCCCCCTGGATCTGGAACTTCTGTACTCCAAAGTCTCGCATAAAACGAATAGCAGTCTGTTTAAGCCCAATTCCGTTTCCCCCTGCAGTATTCATGTTCGCTGGTTTTTCAGAATGAGGACTTAAAACTCCTGTGGGATCTTCGAAAGGCCAGTTTCCTTCTATACGAAAACGTTTACCGCCACCTGGTAGATCTTCAGCTATAAATCTTACTCCGTTCAAAGTACCTGGTGCTTGAGGATTATGATCTACAAAATTTTGTACAAGTTCCCTAGTTAGCCATGCAGAATTGTACTCATCTCTTGACTTATCTAAGAAGCTGTCAGTTGCTATTGGCTGCGTATCAACGCCGCGTTCTCTAAAGAAATATTGTAATAACTTTTGATCAGTTATAACTCCCTCTATCTTTGCTCCATTACCATTTTCTGCAGTTAGAGCAGGAGGAGATTCAGGTTCGGCCGGTGGCTGTGTTAGTTGAGGTGTTTGCTCGGTTGGTTCACCTGCAACATTAGGATTTGCAGTCGGTTCGCCTCTCTTACCAAAAAATCTATCCCTTAATCCTGCAAATCTTGACTTTCCCCCTGCTGGTTCTGGATTTTCCGTAGTCATAGGTTCTGACATATTATATATCCATATTAGCATAATTTTGAGAGCGGCTATGCTATAATAATGCTATTAATAGTCAAGCTAAATATGGCCGGACAAGAACAATCACAATTTGTTAGTGCAGTAAAAAATGTTGGAGCCCCGGATGGTTCAACATTCGATATTTTAAGAGGTGCTCCAGAAGGAGTAGCTAATCTTAGAGGTAGTGCTTTAGTTAGAATGAGAGAAGTTGTCCAAGCAAATGAGCCAGAAATTCTCCACTATTTAAATGCAGGACCAGGAATATCCTCAGAGTATGCTATGTCCTCTGGAATCATGCATTCTAAGAAACCTGAGGTAAAGGCAGATTTAACTAGAGTTTCAATTGAGGAACATCTTGCAGAAGGAAACCGCTGGGGTGCAGTAGGAATACTTGCTTATGCACGAGCAGCAGAACTTCCTTTAACTGAATATGGTGAACCATTTGTAGCAGAGCAGTATGATACTGCATTGGGTGAAGGTGACCCTGGTGAAGCTTGGCATATTGCTCGAACTATGCTTTCCGAAGGAGATAAAATAGCAATCATAGAACCAGAAGCACAAGAGCGAGCTACACAAGCATGGACTGAAAGAGAAAAAAGAGCATTCGAACTTCATGCAGAAGATGTTTTGGCTAGAACTGAACAACCAGAAGGAATGAGAGAAGATTGGGAGCTACGTAATTTATTTGATGAGATGAGATTTCGGGAAGATGGCGGTTTTAATAGTGAAACTCCAAGTGATCTGGCTAGAAGAATTGCAGAGAAGGTAGTTAATCAAGATTTACAAACTAAAGGCAGAGAGTGGACTGCAATTATTGATGCAACAGAAGCAAAAATGTCTGATGACTATATTGCTCAACTTAATAGCAGAGTTTCTCCTACAGCTATTGACAAAGTAAGAGGTTGGTGGAATGGAATTAGAGCCAAAATAGAGAAAATAATTCCTCCACAATAGCTAGTGGGTCTTCTTAGCTATAACTTTTTGTAATCCACCCTTACCGTATTTAATAATCTGTCCAATTTTAGAAACAGTTGAGGTAGAAGTCCCAACTTTTCCTGCTATCTCATCATAGGTTTTTTCTTCTAAAATTAACTTTGCTATTTTTAACCTTTGGGCTAAATCCAAAATTTCTTCTTCAGTCAAAAGATCATCAATAAAATTAGCTAAATCTTTAGATTTTAATTTTCTTAAGGTATCAACTAATAATTTTCTATCTTTGTCTAAGTTAAGCTTTGTCATAGTAACATTGTAGCGTTGTAGTATAGTACAACGTCATAACTTTTAATTTAAGTCCTGTAAACAGTTGCCTTACCTTTTTTCTCTGATTTCAGTTTACCATTTTTAACTAACTCTGATAAATAACTGCTTGCTGAACTTTGAGAAACTTGTAAAAGGTCTCTTACATCTTGATTGTTAATTTCTTTTTTCCTTGCTAACTCAACTATTTGATTTAAGTTTTCTTCTCTCCTCTGTTTTCTTTTTTCATTTGCCTTTTGTAAAAGCTCGGAAACTTTTTGATCTAACTTTTTTTCTATTTCTTCCTCAATATTAACTTTTGGAACTTCTGGAGCTTTTTCTTCTTTGGGTTGAGGTTTTTCTTTCTTAATTTCTGGGTCAGGTTTTTGTTCCTCTTGTGGTTTAGGACTTTCTGTTTCTTTCTCCCTTGGTTTTTCTTCCGGAATTTCAGAAACTGGGGGAGATTCGGGGGTCTGGGGTGATTGGGGAGGAGTTGGGGAAGGTTCAGGTTCAACTGTAGGAGTTTCAACAACGGGTGGAGTTTCTACTGTTGGTTCTTCTATTTTAACTTCTTCTTCAACTTTCGGTTGTGGAACTTCCTCTGGAGTTTTCTCTTCTTCGGGCTTAGGTTCTGGCGATGGGGTTTGATCGGTGGGTTGGTTTACATCATCTGCCATGATTTCAGTCTAGCACAGAATCGGCCAAAATGGTGGAATCTGGCCGATTATCTCCCAGAGGTTGGAAGGAAGCGGTTCCGCCGCCCCCGCTCACTTCAGGATAATTTCCCAAAAAGGAGGGCAGCACCTTAAAAGAATCTTTCGGAATTTTTAAAAAACTTTCTTGGGTGCTGCCCGACCATCGCGAGAGCCGAGAAAAATAATTTCGGAGTTTCAAATTACTCGGCTCGAGCCATCGGGAGTCCTCGCGAGCGAAGCTCTCGAGAGCAAGCGAGCGGTATGGAAACAGAAAAGGGTAAAAATTGCGGCGGGGGCGAAAAGGAATTACCCCCGCAACGGCAGGAGGAACATATACAGATAAAAGATTACCAGAGACTGTAAAGAATAAATCGAAGACTATGATATCGGCGAGTCGCCCCCTAGTGGCGACCTCTCGCCCAAAAGCGGGGGTGCCGCTTCCATTATTTTGGGTGGGTGGGTGATGGGAATTTAGAAAGCCTTTAGGACTTTTATTTTTTCTGTCTTTTCTTGTCCCGCTTGCGGGACTATAATATAAAAATCGCGCGCATTTATTGTGATTTGCAAAAAATACAAAGAGCAAGAGAAAAGGTAGGGATTAAAATAAAAGGTTGGGAACGAACGTGAGCTGGGCGCCGACAACTAATGCGTCGATTGGAATTGAGTTCGAGCGCTTTCGTAAACGAGCTCTCAGTGAATTTTATGGCTCTAAAGAGATATTTAGTGTACTAACAAGCTAGCTCACCTTCACCGCACGAGGAAGGAAGCTCTCTTATTTGAGGGACGCCTGGTTCCTTGCCGCTGATGATGTAATCCTCAGCTTTTGTGACTTCCCATTCATGTTCATGATTCCAAAGATTCCAGAAATGACGCCACTCGTTCCAACCAATCCCCAGATGCTGTACGTATATGCTGCTTTCAACCAAAAGCTGGCCTATTTTTCTGCCGGTCATACATGGCATGCTATAACAGTAGACTATGATATCTTTATCCTGGGGAAGCTCCCGAAATTGTTTTACAATCCTGTCTTTCTCATCATAAGCAGATGTATTGGGATCCTTATAGGCAGGGATATTGGTAGCTCCAATGATATGCTCTTTTTCATATTCCTGAGGACTTCTCAAATCGACTAAGACAAAACCTGTGTCGCCTTTATCCATCATCCGTCTTAAGGAATGGGGGCTGACATGTACTGCATTTTCAACAAGATAAAATTCTTTGATTAAGTCTTCTTTGGTTGGTTTTTGCATTCGCTGGTAGACTAAAACAGTTGCTCCACCCACCAATGCTCCGACGAGAGCTGCTATAGCAACAATCTTAATAGTTTGATACATATTTTATCCGTTACTTCTTGTAAACTTATTATAGAAAACCGCGTACTTTCAGTACGCGGAAGTTTATTGGACCTTTAAAATTGCCTCTTCAATAATTTTTTTAAATTCTTCATAGGATTTGGGATTCTGCAATTTTTTATCATTTAGAAAAAATGTAGGAGTGGCATTAACTCTAAATCTAATACCACTTTGATAACTATCTTCTATTCTATCTTTTATTTCCTTCAAATCAAGGTCATTTTTAAATCTTTCAACATCAAGATTAAGTAAACGGGCATATTCTATAAAGATGTCTCCAACATTTTTCTCACCTGACCAGTTCTTCTGCTTTTCAAAAAGCATATCATGCATCTGCCAAAAATTGTTTTGTATACCAGCAGCTTCTGCAGCACGAGCAGCAAACTCAGCGTTAATGTGAATTTGTCTTAAAGGAAAATGGCGATAAACAAACTGTATTTTGTCGCCAAACTCTTGATTTAGTTGTTTGACAACAGGATAATAAGCTCCGCATGCAGGGCACTGGAAATCGCTATATTCAACCAGAGTAACTTTTGCATCTTTACTACCCTTTACCCAATCAGAAGAAGATACCACGTTAACGGGTTGAGAAATCTGATCTGAAGTTTTATCAGATGGAGCACTATTTGCAAGTTTTATAACTGAAAAAATTACTATAAAGAGACCTAAAACAGCAAGAATACCAATTTTTATTGCTTTCGACATAGAGTTTGCGATTATTATACATCAAATATTGACAGCAAGGCATTAGATTATTGTCTAGGCCCCGATACATCCAGAACGGTTTAAGTATACATTAAAGGTTCATATAATGGCTCCTACATGAGAGCCTACAAAATACTTCCGGTAGAGATGAAGGTTAAAGATTTTAACCTGTCTAAAGATGCCTTAAAAAGGCTATATTGGATGGATTGGTATTTTAGTCATGGCAAGAATGCAGAAGCTACCTGTAGACACTTTTCTATTTCCAAGAGTGTGTTCTATAGATGGCTACCCAGATTCTCTAAATTCAACCTAGCTACTTTAGAAGAAAGAAGCAAAAGACCTATTCATTTAAGGGGAATGACCACTAATCCAGCTATTTTAAAAAGGATTTATCAAGTTAGGTTAAATGATATGACTAGTAAATACAAGATCAAAGAACAACTTAAGAGAGAGGGTATTAACATTTCTACCAAGGTCATACAAACAGATAATGGTTCAGAGTATCTCCTCTATTTCCATGACCTGACTCAGAAACTGAATATTCCACATTACTTTTCCTATCCTCACAGCCCAAAGATGAACTCTAGAGTTGAGAGGCTTATTCAAACCATTGAGTATGAATTCTTCCATTATCAGGATCCTTTACCTGAAATTGACAATATCCAAAGATTATGTGGGCAGTTTAATCTTAAGTACAACCAACTTAGATTCCATCAAGCTATATCTTACAAAACACCACAAGAATATGTTACAACTCTATTATCTTAGAAAGGAGGATAACCGTTCTCTATCTAGGGTGCCAGCACAATTATTTGAAAAACTCCCCTCATCTATGTAACATTTACCGTAGATGCTTTTAGCAGAAGTAGTTTAAGGGAAGTAATGCCGACTTAGCTCAGAGGTAGAGCAGCTGTTTCGTAAACAGCAGGTCACTGGTTCGATTCCAGTAGTCGGCTCAAAATCCTTAAGCGTTGGAAATTTTCGCGCACTTTTTTTCCATGAATTCTGAATCATTATTTTTGTTATTCAATCAATGGGGATTAGGTTTTTTGACCTTACTGTAGATGCTGTTTAACTTTATTGACTATTTCAACCAAAGTAACATCTGATTTAATAAAGTAATCAACCGCCCCTAATTTTTTGGCTTTTTCTATATCCTCTTTTTGGGAGAGGTTGGAAGCAACAATCACAGGAGTTTTAATTCCCTGTCTACTAATTTCTGATAAAACAAAGAATCCATCTTTCTTGGGCATCACTAGATCCAAAATAATTAAATCAAAGGATTCCTTGGATAGAACAGCTAAAGATTCTTCACCACTAAAAACTACACTTGTTGAATACCCTGCGGAGTTTAATTTCAAACTCATCACCCGGGCCAGCGCTTTCTCATCTTCAACTATTAAAATCTTTTTCATATATTCTCAGTGTTTTCAGCTTTCTTAGATTCTAATACTTCTTGTATTTTTTCGAGGATTTTTTCCAGAGGATTATTTGCCTTGACTAGATAGTAAGATGGCTGATCCCTAACTACATTAGACAAAAGTGGATCATTAACATCAAAATTTGTAAGAATTATAATGGATGCTTTCTTGCCCCATACGTCTTCTCTTATCTTATGCATGACACTCATACCGTCCATTTTTGGTAAGACATTATCAAGTAGAATCAAATCCGGATGTTCGCGTAGAGCAATTTTTAATCCTTCCTCGCCATCTCTTGCTTCAAGGACAGAAAAACCTTCATTGGTAAGTTTATTACTGAGTGCGTTCAGTACTGGTGCTTCATCTTCCACTATGAGTATTTTCTTCATCCTTCCAATCCTTTCTGTCCTTCTTTAGACTTCATACCTGATAAAGGAATTGTAACATAAAATGTTGACCCCCTTCCTACTTCTGAATCAAATCTCATACTTAAACCTGAGGCTTCTATAATCTGCTTCACAAGATATAGACCAAGACCATTGCCATCTGCTACGACTTCGTGGGCATTATCGGCACGGAAGAATTTTTCAAAAATCCGGCCTTGTACCTCTTTGGCTATTCCTATTCCGTTATCTTTTACAGAAATTATATATTCCTTGGGACTTACATCCAGGGACACTGTTACCTGACCCGTTTTCCCGACTGATGAGTATTGGATGGCGTTAGTTAAAAGATTACTAATAATTTGTCTTAGCAATACCCGATCAACATTCACTTCCGGAAGTTTTTCGGGAAGTTTAAGTGATAGATGGCAGCCTGTTTCAGAAACGAGTGGTTGAACCTCTTTACAAACCTCTTCGATAAAAGCCACCAGATCTGTGGAAACCGGTTCAATTTTTAGCCGTCCTGTTTCCAGCCGGGAAACATTTAAAAGATCATTTAACAACTCAACCATCCGCCTGCTGCCTTTATAGATCTCCAGAAAATATTCCTTCTGTTTGTTATTTAATATCCCTGCATCCCCACTTTGGAGCATTTCGATATACCAATTGATAGAAGTAAGCGGGGTTCGCAGTTGATGAGATGCCAAAGATACAAATTCTGTTTTGGCGCGGTCAATTGCCTCCTCTTTAGTAATATCCCTAAATACAGCAATTACTCCTGTTATTTTCCCCTTAAGTTTAATTGGTGCTACAGTAATTCCAATCGGAAATTTGGTCTTATCCGGCCGCACGAAATAAGTAGTAGTAGTAGTAGTAGTAGTAGTAGTAGTTTTGCCGGTCTTGAGCGCGATATAGGTTGGGCGTTGTTCCAGTGGAATCAGATGCCCTTGCTTATCCTCCAGAGGAAGAGAGTTAACCACCCTGCCAATCAGGCCTGGTGCTTTCCAGCCAAGAATTTCTTCTCCTTTTTTATTTAAAAACAGGACTTTTCGCTGAGAATCTATTGCCAGCACTCCTTCACCAATATTTTCCAAAATTGCCTCATCTTTAGTTTTTTCTTCCTCTATTTTGGATTTAGCTACATCTAAATCTTCCATTACATTAACCATGGCTTTTTTTGACTCTTCCAGTTCCTTATTGCTTTCTAGTAATTTTGCCTCCGCAATCTTTTTTTCAGTAATATCCTGCTCTAGGCCTATGAAAAATAATATATTGTTATTTTTATCCAATACCGGCGTTATTCTAGCGTCTGCTTGATATTCTTCGCCATTTTTACGCTTATTAGTAATTTGTCCTTCAAATTCTTTTTTGTATGTTTTAATCATCTTCCACATCTTTTCATAAAACTCTTTGGGCATTCTCTTACCCCAAAGCGATGGACGTTTACCGATCATTTCGTTTTTCGAATATCCGGTTAACTTTTCCGCAGCTTTATTTACATACAAAATAACTGCATCCAAATCTGTAATGACTACATGATCAGAGATATTGTCAAGCGCCAAAGCTTGCAGGTTAATCTGCTCCATCTGTTTATAGATAACCAATCTAAAAAGAATAAGCAGTAGTACGAACGTTGCTGCTGAAAAAGAGGCTACGGCAATTAAAAGAATTGTCTGTGTTTCTTTGATACGGTCATTAACATCATCCAGTTTGAAATAGGCCTCAATAATACCAGAAGGCACGCTCTCACCCTTAAAAGCAATCGGAACATATATTTCCAGCAGTTGTTTATAACCCTGCTCGGATACATTCTCTGCTTTTACTTTTTGCCCGATTTCAGTCACCGCCTCTCCTTTTAAGGCCTCTCTAAATTCTTTGTTATCCGGGAAACGTTTACCGACAATTGACTGATCGTCAGAAAAAATTACTTTACCGGAGTAATCCCAAACTTTGATCCTGATTATCTCGTTTGTTTTTACTTTTTCATAAAAATCCCTGAAGATATTATCTGCACGGGCAGGATCTGTTAGGGAAAAATCTGCCGGTTTTAAATCTTTGGCTTCAGAGACAACAGCGCTAGAAACTGCTATTTTTGCCCGGTTGATAAATGAGTTTTGAATTATGCTGTTTGAAGCAAAAATAAGCATAACAGCCAAAACAGCAAATATTATAGCTGTCAGAATATAAAATCTAACAAGAGTAGATAGTTTGTTAAACATGTATTACCTGGATTTTTTAAGCTGTTCAATCTCTTTTTTAAGCTCTACCATTTTTAATTCCCTCCCTACCATGATTTTATTAGACTTCTCCAATTCTTTAACCCGGTCAGCAAGCTCTTTTGTCCGCTGCGTTATTTGAACCTCAAGCCCGCTGGTATACTCGGTCAATTTTTGTTCAAGATTACTCTTTTCCGTAATATCTTCCATGGCCAGAATAATCAATTGTACTGTATCTATTTGTCTCGCATTGAGTACTACTGTCTTCTTCCCGATTGATTCAAAAACATGCGTAACTATATAATCTCTCACAACTTTTTTCTCCGGCAGGATTTCTTCCAGTAATTTTCGCAGTTCAGGAATATTCCACTGACCATTACCTAAATTATAAAGAAGTGCATTCTCTGTTTGTTCCGGTGAAACCTGAAAGTCTGAATAGAAAACAGGGTTGGCTGAAATCACCCGAAGATCAGAATCAAGAATTAAGAACGATTCCCGGGCAACATCTACCAGTGTTTGCATGTAATGTAAAGCCAGCTTTTTTGACTCATCTAACTCACTCATAATTTCACCTCCTTTCATGCCTCTTCATTTATTTAATTTCAAGTCCTTTTTTTCGCAATCACACGGATGTGTATGGGGAAAAGCGATGATGTTATATTCACCGCATCTTAGACACTTTATTTCCAACTCCGAATCCAGTTTTGCTACACCCAACAGCTTTTGACAATGCTTGCAGCGATAGTCCAGTTTACCTGTAGAAGTAGACATATTAATTGTTTCTGTTTGTTTTTTCATAAAAAAAGCCCGAAATACCACTTGTATTCCGAGCTTCTAGAGCTTCTTTAATATAGACAAAAACGCTTCAATTAAAGCGATTGCTTTTTGATCAATTTTTTTTCAGCTGTCTTGGTCTCTGTACCAATAAAAAATTTGGGATTACCTTTTTCATCAAGGATAGGAGAAATACGCAAAGTTACCTCATAGAGCTGACCATTTTTCTTTTTATTGGTAACCGTAACTATTGCGATCTGTTTTTCAACTTTTATCTTGCGCCATAAATCTTTATAAAATGTTTCCGACATCTGGCCTCCCCAAAGTGATGGCCTCGCTCCAATAATTTCTGTGATACTATAGCCAGTAAGATCTGAGAGCGCTTTATTCCCGTAAAGAATGACACCATTTATATCAGTAATCATAATTTGATCAGTTTCATCGTCAAAGAAAAAATTGATTTGTTTACAGCGACTACATTTAATTTCAACAGCCGGCGAACCCAACTCCCCAATTGCAAGCAACTTATTACATTTAACACATCTATATTCAACATGGTTATTATTATTCATCAAAAAAGCCCGAAATACCACTTGCATTCCGAGCTTCTAGAGCTTCCATAATTCAGAATACCACGAATTATCTTGTAACGCTAATTGTTGCTCCTTGCTCAGCATCGGGCGCTGCGACAGTCACCCTGCCATTAGCTGATTTAACAATAGTATATCCGGCAGTACCAGTGGTGGCTGTAATAAGCGGGTCTTTTGGAATAGATACCACATACTTCTCACTAGTTGTTAATACTGAAAGGTCAATTAAACTCGTACAAGGCGTTGCCTGACAAACTGCCGTTACTGTGGTGGTAATGGTTGAAGGAAGAGTTCCGTTGTTGTCTATTGAGTACTGGTAGACTGCATTAAGGATGGTGTTGATATCTGTTTTTCTTTGGGCGTTTCTGGTATCACCAAGTTGCTTACCAGGATTAATTGCCAAAATAACAATACCGGCCAAAATGGCAATAGCCGCCACAACCAACAGGATTTCCAGGAGGGTAAACCCATTCGACTCGCTTCGCTCGCTCAGGGCAAGCCCTTCTTGTTTGGGCAGTAACTTTTTCATCTTTTTTTATATTATCATAAATCAGCCGCTTCCTGCCAAGAGGTGATATTTATTTTTGGATTAATCGTATCTATGGTGATTTTGACTTTTCTTACAATAGTTCCTACAGTGCCTGTTGCAGTAATAGTTCTGTTGGTGCCTCCATCATTGGTAACTGTATAAGTGCATGTTCCCTGGCCTAGCGTCAGATTTCCGGTTCCCGTAAACGGGATGGAGTCCCTGATTTGTTGCAAAGCCTCCTCAGAACAGGCATTTACCAAAGCCTTAGCTTGATTTGATTGCTCTTGCGAAAAACTGCTTTTACTGCTGCCCAAACCAAGCCATAACACTGAAACAGCAATGGCCACGCCAATCGCCCCGATTACTAAAACGGTTATTAAAACAATATACCCTTTTTGGTTTTTTTTATCGTATGGTTGCTGTTTCATAAAATGTTTTACTAAAATTATATTCCTGCCTGCCTTCCGGATTTACATGCGTCAGCGTAAATTGAATGCGGATTGTCCCGGGTGTTCCGGCGCGTGAGAGGTTTGTGAACGTGAGAGCAGAAGCAACGATGCGGGTGTTGGTAAGGGCAATGGAGTTTTCGCGTATGGCTCCACCTGAAAGATCAAAGGCGCTCGTAAAATTAACATCCGTGGCATTACGGCCGGTTTGAGTGATACGCTGCATAACCTGGACTCCTTGTTGTTCAACTTCTGAAATGGTTTGGTTTTTAACTCTGGATTGCATTAAAAGGGAAAGGAGTGCCGAAACTGTCAGAATCATCGCCCCCACAAGGCTAACATATAACAATAATTCAATTAAAGTAAAGCCTTTTTGAAAGTTTTTCATGGTTGGCAACAACAAGTATCCGCACTTGCACCTTCTGTGCAAAAAGAGTCTCCACCGGATTCGTATACTTCCCCATTAGCGCTGCATATGGCTGTTGTTGCGCGGCAGGCGCCGCCAACATAAAGCGGGTTCGTGAGTGATTGACAATAAGTCCCGCAAGATACTGCCGGCGCGCCACCACCCACTTGATTAGTCCAGGCGGTGTGATATGTTGTGAGGGTAACCGAACCAGTTCGTTGAGCATTCTGTTGCCATGTCACCGTTGCTACAACCTGTTTACGTGCTGAATCAACCGAAGAAATTACTACCTGCCGGGTAAAAATATCCGTAATATCGCTTGAGCCGGACAAATTCCATTGGTTGCCGGTGGTAGTCAAGCCATAGGTACCATCAGATAAATTAGAAAAATTTTCATCCCTGATATTTCTGACTGCTTCTAATCCTTCATCAGCAAGCATGACTGCCCGTGCTCTTTGTCCTGCCAGGGCAGTGCTTTGCTGGCCATAAATTAAACCGCCAAAAAGACCGGTGACAATAAGTCCAAAAACTGCAACTGAGAGCAAAACTTCAACAAGACTGACGCCTTTTGAATTCATTAGTACTCCACCATACCTTTCTCATTTATAGTAACTGAGCGGGAATCACTTTCTGATGATAAACTGACTGTACCGGTTGTTTGTGGCAGGCCGGTTAATTTTGCAAATACTATTTCGGTAGTACCGCCAACGCTAATGTTTGAGGGTACATCAAATGTTTCGTCAAAATTAATATCGCGGGCAGCAAAACTGACACCTTTAAAAATTACAATACTGTTATTTTGAGCCTTCATCCCCCAGGTTATATCCCCGTCTACACCTTGGGAAAGAATTTGAGCCCTTTTAAGAGATGAGGCTGTGACAGTAGCAGCAATATCAAGATCGTTTTTTGAAAGCAATGTCCGATAAATTGGTAAAGATAGCCCTGCAAGGAGGCTGATTATGGCAACCGATAAAAGCAATTCGAGAAGAGTGAAACCCTTCGACAAGCTCAGGGCAAGTCCCCTTTCATGGTTTAATTTCTTCAATATATTCTCCATTCACCCAACCTGAGAAGGTTGCCTCAAGAGTAATTTCATACCAGTTATCTCTTTTATCTTTGTATTCGTAAGTCTCTCCAGGATTAACCCTTCCTATAATACTGGCTGTCAGAGAGGGATTTTCCCTAACATTTAAATATCCAATCCCTGTTTCCTGAATTTTGAGTTTTAAGGTGGCTGAACTAGTGGCAGATTTTTCTAAAGGACTTGCAGAAGGCGAGGCTGATTCTTCAACTCTATTTATAATCGGAGCTGGAGATGAACCACTTGAGTTTAAACTCCCCAATAAACTATATAATGGCAATATTACAGCTATGGCAACAGCGACTACACCCAACCAGACAATCACCAAAAGTATCGGTTCCAAAAGCACAGAGATGTTTTTGGCTGAATCTTGCGTTTTTGTTTCATACATCTCGCCGATTTTTATTAAGGTATCAGCTAAATTTCCCGATTGCTCAGCTGTTATGACCAGTTGCTGAACCGGACTCGGGATAAGACTTTTCGTATTTTTAAAGAGTTCAAAACTCTTTTGAAAAGAATTGCCTTCTTTAACCCGCTCGTATAAATGAAGATATAATTTTTTATATCTGTAAAGCGCCGAGCTCTCACTCAAAGACTGCAATGAATCAAGAACCGGTAAACCGGCTTGCAATAAATTCCCCAGAAGCGAACCAAACCTTGCCAGTTCAACTTCTTTTAAAAGACCTGCTATAGCCGGAATATAAAATAAAATAGCCTGGCCTAAAAAGTTGGTTTTTTTGAAGATAAAAACAAAAAATAAAAGCAGCAGGCTGATAAAAATAAAGCCGGGAATAACATAAATACCATATTTACCAAGAAAAGATCCAAAGGCAATAAGCCAGACAGTAATGAGGGGCAATTTTGCATGGAGTGAAGCAAATACAGATGCCAACCTAGGCAGAATAAACCAGGCAATACCTAGACCTACAGTAATAGTCAGGGTAAAAACAAATCCCGGATACATCATGGCAGAGGTTATTTTGGAGCGGAATTCTCTTTCTTTCTGCTCTTGTATGGCCACAACTTTTAAGTTTTCTGACAATCTGCCTGACTGCTCACCAATCCTGATGAGTGAAATTGTTGATTCGGGAAAAATACCTGCTTTTTCCAGTGAAGCTGATATGGTTGATCCGGAATCAATCTCTGCTTCAATTCCGGCGATTATTTTTTTTAACCTAATGGATTTTATTTCTTTTTCAATTGCCGGAAGCGCTAGGGCAACCGGCATCCCGGCTCCTAAAAGCATGGACAGTTGTTCAATAAAATATTCTTTTTCTTTACCAATTCCAAAATTTGCAAAATTAAACATTTTCATTCTTTGGAGGAAGAGCTACCCGCAAAAGCTCCTCAAGCGTGGTAATGCCGTTTTTGATTTTTTCCAATCCATCTTCAAAAAGTGATTGAGAGCCATTTTTCCGGGCCAGATCAGAAATTTCCTGAGTGGAAGGATGTTTTAAAATTAAATCCTGCATATCCCCTTCTATCTGAATAAATTCAAAGATGGCAGTCCTTCCTTTATAGCCGCTCCTGCCACAATTATTACATCCCTTTCCTTTATATAATGATGTTGAAGCATTCGGAAAAAAATGTTTAGCGCCGGGTAATATTTTTTCCAATTCCTGCTGAGTAGTAGTAAAGCTAACTCTACATTTGGTACAGATTTTCCTTAGTAGCCTTTGGGCAATAATCAACTCCAATGAGGATGCCATCATAAATGGCTCAACTCCCATATCCAAAAGCCTGGGGATAGCGGTGGCGCTGTCATTGGCATGAAAAGTGGAAAAAAGCAGATGTCCTGTCAGGGCAGCATTCACAGCAATTTCCGCGGTTTCCAGATCCCTGATTTCCCCCACCAAAACTATATCCGGGTCCTGCCTGATAATTGAACGGAGACCTTTGGCAAAAGTCATCTCTGTTTGAGCATTAACCTGAATCTGATTAACCCCTGTAATCTTATACTCAACAGGATCCTCAATTGTAGTTATGTTTACACCAGGCAGATTTAGCATCTTGATGAGAGCATAAAGGGTGGTGCTTTTCCCTGAACCTGTGGGACCGGTAACCAGTATCATACCGAAAGGCTTTTTTGCAGCTTTTAAGAATACTTCCTGATCGACCTTTGAAACACCAAGATCAGCAAAAGTGAACCCTTTAACATATTCAGCTAAAAGCCTGATGACAATAGTTTCTCCATCAAGAATAGGAACAAGCGAGACCCTCATATCTATGAAGCCCTTATCCCTGGGAAAACGGATCGCGCCATCCTGAGCAGCAAAATGTTCATCAATGCGCAAATGAGCTTGAACCTTAATCCTATTTAAGATATTTTCATAGATCTCTTTAGATACTTTGCCTGCTTCCTGCAAAACACCATCCACCCTAAACCTCACAATCACCTGCTTTTCTTGTGGCTCAAAATGAATGTCAGAGGCTTTAAAGGTCAGGGCATCGGATACAATCTCTTCAATTATTTCGGGTGCCACTTTCGTTTGCGTGGCTATAATTTCGGAAAATCTGGTTTCAAGAGGCTTTCTGTAGTGAATAAAAGAAGCTTTTATTTCAGAGGTTGGAGAATATGCAAACGAAATTTTTTTATTGGGGAAAAACTGTTGAAGGTGCGCTAATAGTTTATTGGCGCGGGGAGGATTGTCCGTTGCAATAACAACACTGGTATCTTCTTCATCAAAAAGCACAAGGTGATTGTTAATCCCTAATTCCTGTGGAATTTTAAGAACCTGCTCACGGGAAGAAGGCTTAGTATTTAAATCAGCAAAAGGAATTTTGTAAAATTCGGCAATTGCCTGTCCCAGCAGATTTGGTGTAATAATTCCGTTGGTTAAAAGATATTCCTCAATCGATGATTTACTTATCTTTGCAAAATCCTCTGCTTTTTGAAGGATTTCAGCAGAAACATAGTTTTCTTTTAGAAGAATGTCTCCTAAGGTAACTCTACGAGTCTTATTTGCTTTTGGTTTACTTGTATCCATGGGCAGCAAATCACTATTTAAATCATAACCTAATTGTTAAAATCTTTCCAGATACTGCCCCAACTATTACAGCAACTAAAATAGATGTTAAAAAATATCCCCATCTCATTTTGAATCTCTCAGGAGTAAATGTTTTATTTCTTCCTCGAAACCTTCTGTAGTCCACCTTTGCCATATTTTAAAACCTGCACAATTTTGGAAACAGGAGAATTTAAGTAAACTTGCTCACCAAGTCTGACTAGACTCACTTATTGGCCTCAATTAGGCCGGCTCTGGCATATTGATTTTGGGGATCCATGGTTAAAACCTGCATAAAGATTTCTTTGGCTTTCTCTTTATCATTCATGGTTAGATAAATTACTCCCAAGTTACTTAAAATATTGGGATTTTTAGGGTTTATCGAAATACCTTTTTGGATAGCCTCTATAGCCTTATCATATTGCTGCATTTCAAAATATATAGCTGCCATGTTCTGGTATGATTGCCAAAGTACCGGGCTAAGGGATGCCGCTTTTTGATAATATTCCAAGGCCTTATCATTTTGTCCTAACTCTTTATAAACGTTGCCGGCATTATGATAGGCGTCTGCATAATCTTCTTTAAGTTGTATAGCATATAAAAACTCCTGTAAAGATCTTTGCTTATCTCCCCACCTGCCGTACACATCACCCAAATTATTGTGAGTATTAGGAGAAGAAGGAGAGGTTTTGCCAGTGGCAATCCAAAGATTATCTTCATTTTTCCAATCTATGTTTCTGAAAATAGTTCTGATAGACAGAAGAGAAATAATAATTATAGATAAAACCAAAACAACCATTTTGAATTTATCGCTCAGTTTATAGACTTTTTTTAGTAATAAGACAAAAGGGATAATAATCCCCAAACTGGCCAAATACAGATATCTTTCTGCCATGATCCAATTCAATCTGAATGGAGTTAAAGTAGGGCTAAGAGCAAGGAAGAAAAAAGCCAGCCAAAAAAAGATAGATTTATTTTTAAAGAAAGCAAATATTGCTGCTGCAAAAAATAAAAGAGTCACCGAAGCCCTTAAAATAAAGATGTATGTATTAAAAAAGAGTTCAGAATGATAAAGAGTTAAAGTTTGGGGCCAAAAAATTAGCTCAAAATAAGAAGAGAGGGCAATTGGAATAATTATAAAAATATTGTCTACCCCCCGTTCCTGATAGTGAACTGTTTGCAGAGTGGATTCTCTTTCAGATAAAGCCCCCAGATTTATAAAAATATAAGCCACCAAAATTAGTAAAAAGGGGATTGATTTAATCCAATGTTTTTTAAGATTACCGAAGCACAAATCATAAAGTGGAAAGATTAGAAAAAGGCCAGCCGGCATCACCGGATGGGACATAAAGGAAAATAGGAAAAATACCACTGAAGCCCAATAAAAGAGTGCTTTTTTCTCAGATGATATATAGAAATAAAATGATAAAAGGAGGAAAAAAGAATATTGGGGATACATTCCTCCAGAAATCCATACCACTGCTTCAGCAAATGCTGGGTGAACTGCAAAAATGGCAGCAGCAAGAAATGCTATCAGACGCGAACGGTAAAGCTTAACCAGAATGAAAAAAATAGTAATGGTAGAACCAATATGGAATAAAAAGTTGGTAAAACGAAAAACTGCCGGGTTTAACCCACCAATATGGTATGCAGCCCAATAAACTATTAGTCTGATAAAACCAAATGGGCGAGTGAAAATACTGCTTAAGTCACCTACCTTGGGGTTATTAACAATTTCTGCCAAATCATCGGAAAGAAAAGCATTATTTAAGGAGTTAGCATAAGTAATTAAGATCAAGATTACCAGGAAGAGAATAAATATCCAGTTTCTCTTAAACATTTGGAATATATATTAATTCCCTGGGTATCTTTTTTGCAAGTATAAATCTAGTTTAACGAGGGATTTTGAGAACTTGTCCGGGTTCTATTAGGTCAGGATTGGCAATATTATTGACATCTGCTATTTTTTGATAAGCAAAAATATCCCCATAAGCTCTGCCGGCAATTTTAGAGAGCCAATCTCCAGGAATTACAGTATAAGTATCAGAAGTGATGGGTGGACCCCACTGCTCTCCTATCATTGAGGCATCTGATGCGCCTTTTTCACCAGCTGGAACCTGTTCAGTTAAAGGAAGAGTTGTTGGTTCAGGTGTGGGGAGTGGTGTAGGTGAAACTTCAGCAGTTGTAACTCCCTCAAGTTTGGGGATTTGTAGAACCTGGCCTACTTCTATTTGATTTTCATTGGCCAGTTCGTTCTCTTGAACAATTTCCGGATATTTGTATCCATCTGAATAATATTTTTCTGCAATGGTAAATAAGGTATCACCTTCTTTGACAGTATATTGGCCGGGAAGATTTTCCGGTGAGACATCTTCACTGCCCTGGGTCTCCTGGGATGGACCTAAAGAGCCGTCCCCCCTATTGAAGTAATTGAAGATCAAAATCACCACTACCAAAATAATTAACCCACCTAAAATAAGACTCAGTCTTGATTGGTTTGATTGAACTTCCTCACTGATCTTATCAAGATAATTTTCTGTTTGGGAAACTTCTTTTTTTGGTCTTGCCATAAATTTAGAGGCAGTCTGTTAACCGACAGAGGAGCAGAATAGTTATAATGCTTTTTTAGAGCATCTCAAATAGTTTGTCAAGAGGGCAAATTATTGATACAATACTCAACAGTTTGGGGCCGTAGTGAACCGGTCATCACGTCTCCCTGTCACGGAGAAGATAGCGGGTTCGATTCCCGTCGGCCCCGCAGAAATCAAAAAATCCGACTTTCCCGTCTCAATCCCACTACTCTTTTTGGATAATAATGAGACCGTCGGGATCTTCGGTGACTTTTCCCAGTTGGAAAATATTTGCCACATTTTTATCCTCCAGCGGGCTAAGGTAAAAATATGATCCAGGCAGTGAACTTAAAAAGGAAACAAGTGCCCCCTTTGGTAGTGAGCCGATGTACACGTTTTCATATTTGAAAAAAGAATACTGATTAAGTTCTGATTTGGTCCTGTTTTGTTCCATCACCAGGCGCGGATCAAGTTTATTGTAGGTAGGATAGGCATACTCCATATTGGGAATATCATTGGATAAAATAATATAGTCAAAGTTTCCTCTCTCTTCGTTCGCAATTTGTGAAGCCTGTTTGGCAGAGTATGACCAAAATTCCTCATAAAGTTGGGGAGCCACAATATAAACTCTTTCATAAAAATAAATAAACTGAATAGATATAGCAAAAATAACTAATCCTATGATAGTTTTCCGCCATATGATTGCTTTAAGTTCCCATATTTTAGAGAAACCAATGGCCGACAATATTAATATAGGAGGTAGTAAGAATGAGGACCTGAGAGCATGAGCCTCACCCACCAAGGATGAGGCTATGGGAGTAAGTAGTATCCAGGAAGTTAGTGTAATCAGCAACTTGGGATGAGATTTTTTGAGGGCTGGTAGGGCAAAAATTATGAGTATCAGGCTGATCCAGTAAAATTCTCCCATTCCTGATGGGTTATGGCGGGGATTGCTGTCTCCGGTTAAAAATAAAAATTGGCCAGTAAAATTATCTAGGTAATTTTGGAAAAATATGCCTGTTTTTTCCATATATTTGTTATGGAAGATTGTTTCTATGAATTTTGGTAAATTGATCTTCTCTCTCTCAACAGATATCTTTTGGGTGGTGGTAGCTTCAGTTTGATCACTTTGGAACACATTAATGTTGGAAAATCTATCGCGCCCACCGATACTAACCATCAGATACAAACCCAGCAGTAAAGAGGCCAATAAAATTAAAGCAGTTGGAATAAATATTAATCTGTTTTCAGTTATTTTTTTAAATTTCTGAAAATTGAGTATGATAAATACTGTTAAGATAAGTGGTATGGTCAGTCTATAGGTAGCGTAGGTTTGCATACTTAGGGCAAAAGAAAAACCTGCCACCAGGAGCCAGATTGGCCTTTTAAGGCTCTTCAAAAGGCCAAAAATACCCAACAAAGCTAAAAATAGAGCAAGATTCGTTTCAAAGGAGCCACGGCTTATCGATATTCCCCAAGGAGAAATAGCCCCCAAAAAAGAGGCAAAAAGCGCTGTTTTTTTACCAAAGAACTCTATGACAATGAAATAAAGAAGAATCACTATGCCTATCCCTGAGAGAGCTGATACAGTGCGTGCGGCCAAAGCAGTTGGTCCCAGAATAGAAGCTAGAGGTATGGTGGCATAAACATATACAGGCGGTCTGGCACCTCCCAGCTGAAATACCAGTGGCAATTTTTCTCCTTTTTGATCGTAGCCTGTTTGTGAAATAGAGTAGGCATCAAAAGCTAAAGTCAGCTCATCGCCATACATGGCTTTAGGATTGGAGTCAATGTTAATAAATCTTAAAATGATAGCTAAAAAAATAATCCCGATTAGAAGGAACTTATTCACATTTAAGGTATAATATCATATATTAATTGTTTAAATGGAAATTTCCAATCGTCGGATTGCCAAGACCTTAAGAGATGTAGCTGCTGCAATAACTATTGAAAAGAGTGGAAATATCTTTGAAATTCGTGCCTACGAGAACGCAGCTGATTCTATAGAACACTCCACTGCCGAGATACACGATTTATGGGAAGAAGGCAAATTAGGAGAAGTTCCCGGATTAGGAGAGAAACTTCAAAAATATTTAGATGAGTTATTTACTAAGGGAAAAGTGGCACACTTTGAGGCAATTAAGAGGGGTATTCCGACAATTTTTTTTGATCTTTTAGACATTCCCGGCATTGGACCTAAGACAGCTGAAAGGATTGCCAAACTTGGTGTAAAAAATATAAAGGATCTGGAAAAGCAGATTAAATCTGGTGAGCTGGTTGTTAGAAAAGGTTTTTCAGCTAAAGTTGCACGTAAAATTATGGATGGTATTAATGAGTCAACTGCCCGAGAAAAAGGTAGGATGCTTCTTCCTTATGCTTTCTATCAGGTTGAAAAAAATCTTGCATATCTCAAAAAGAGTAAGGATGTTTTAAATGCTCATTCTTTAGGTTCCCTTAGGAGGATGGTAGCAACTGTGGGAGATTTGGATTTCTCAGTTTCCTCTCATGAACCTAAAAAGGTGGTTGATCATTTTTGTAAAATGCCGGGTGTAAAAAGAATAGTAGATCAAGGTATAAATAGGACCACAGTCATCTTAAAGACGGGCATTCAAGCAGATTTGCTAGTTGGTCATCCAGACTCATATGGGGCGCTTTTGCAGCATTCTACGGGCTCGAAAAGCCATAATATTAAGTTGAGGACATTAGCGATTGAGAAAGGATTATCTCTTTCTGAATATGGAGTTAGGAAAACAAGTAACAAGTTAGTAAAAACAAAAACAGAGGAAGAATTTTACAAACTCTTAGGCATGAGTGTGCCTCCACCTGAGTTAAGAGAAGATACAGGAGAGATTGAGGCTGCTTTGGAGCACAAATTACCTAAACTGGTTGAACTTGATGATATAAAAGGTGATCTGCATTTGCATTCCAATTTTCCCATTGAGAAACCATCACATGCCCCGGGGGTTGATTCCATAGAAAAAATTATTGAGAAAGCAGAAGAGCTCGATTATGAATATGTAGGGATATCAGATCACTCTCCCAGTTTTAATTTAAGCAAGGAAAAGATAATAGCAACGATTGAGAAGAGGACAAAATTTATTCAATCAATAAAACAGAGTACAAAAAGTATTCGAGTACTAAATGGACTCGAAATAGATATTCTTGGTGATGGAAAATTGAGCGTACCTGATGAAGCTTTGAAAACATTGGATTACTGTATCGCCGGAATCCATTCCGGTCACAGAGGTTCTAAAGAAATTATTACTAAAAGATTAATAACTGTCTTGGAAAATCCTTATGTAGATATAATTTCTCATCCTACTAATAGGTTATTGAATGAAAGAGATTCATCAGAAGCTGATTGGGATCAAATTTTTAAATACGCAGCTAAAAATAACAAACTGTTAGAAATTAATGCTTTTCCCAATAGGTTGGATCTAAGGGATGATTTGGTGAAAGTTGCCCTAAAATATGGAGTGAAGTTTATCATTAATACCGATGCCCATGAAGTTGAACAGATGAATAATATGAGATTTGGAATATCGGTAGCTCGACGAGGCTGGGTTGAAGCCAAAGATGTTATTAATACCTGGGACTGGACAGAATTTAAAAATTGGTTTAAACTGTAAATTGTCATGTTTACTACTTATATCATTATCGGTGCATTAGTTTTAGTAGTTATCTGGCTGCTTGCTACCTATAATGGTTTGATTACCCTGAGAAATAGGGTGAAAGAAGCCTGGTCACAGATTGATGTTCAGCTTAAAAGACGTTCTTCTTTGATTCCTAATCTGGTTGAGGCAGTTAAAGGTTATGCCAAACATGAAAAGGGAGTATTTACTGAAGTGACCAAAGCCAGAACCGCTTTGATGGGGGCTAAAAATCCGCATGAGGCTGCTGAAGCTAATAATATGTTAACTGGAGCGCTAAAGAGCCTTTTTGCAGTGGCTGAGGCTTACCCTGAACTTAAAGCTTCCGAGAATTTTAAACAGCTGCAAGAGGAGATTTCTGATACGGAAACCAAAGTGGCTGCCTCCAGGCAATTTTATAACACCAATGTGTTGGATTTAAATAATTCCTTGGAAACTATTCCTTCTGCCTGGGTTGGGTCCGCCTTTGGATTTAGAAAAGAAGAATTCTTCAAAGCTACTGATGAAGAAAAAAAAGATATTGAAGTTAAATTTTAGTCTTCAGTGTGTTAATATTTACCCATGTCAACCATTAATACTGCTTGGGATCATCGTACCTCAAATATTATAAAGACATGGTTAATCATGTTTTTCTTTTCCATTTTTACAGTGGCTGTAGTCTATTTGATAGCTAGAGGCTTTGGGTATGGAGAAGTGGGAGGATTGGGAATTGTGGGATTTGCCCTGATTATGGCCGGAATTATGAACTTTGTTTCATATTTTTGGTCAGATAAGATTGTTTTGGGAGTTTCCGGGGCAAAGCCAATAAAAAAAGAGGGAAACCCGCAAGTTTACAGAACTGTGGAAAATTTATGCATTGCTGCAGGTTTACCCACACCCAAAATTTATATTATTGATGACACTGCCACTAATGCTTTTGCCACAGGTAGGGATCCAAAGCATGCTGCGATTGCTTTTACAAAGGGAATCTTACAGAAATTAAATAAGCAAGAGCTGGAGGGAGTTACGGCACATGAACTTTCCCATGTTGGTAGCAGGGATACTTTGGTAATGGCGGTAGTTTCTGTCTTGGTTGGGACTATTGCTCTTCTTTCAGACTTTTTTATGAGGTCTATGTGGTATGGCTCGCGAGACAGGGAGGGTAGAGGTAACCAGCTGTTTGTAATTTTAGCCATAGTAGCAGCAATTCTGGCCCCAATTGTGGCCACATTAATTCAACTGGCAGTTTCCAGAAGAAGGGAATTTTTAGCAGATGCCAGTGGAGTTTTATTAACAAGATATCCTTCAGGTTTGGCATCAGCCTTACAAAAAATATCTTCGGATAGAGAGCCCCTGGAGGTAGCAAATCGAGGCACTGCACATCTTTATATAGCTAATCCTTTCAAGGGTCAGGAAGCTAAACAATGGTTGGCAGGATTATTTAACACCCATCCTCCAATCGAAGCCCGTATTAAAGCTCTTCAAGAAATGGAAGGAGAAGTCTAACTCTTCCACTGGAAAACTTCTTAAAGTATAATCCCTTTATATGTCTTTATCACGCAATCAGGTAAAACATGTGGCAAAGTTGGCCAATTTACCATTAACTCCGCAGGAAGAAGAGAAATATTCTGAGCAGCTTTCCAAGATTTTGGATTATATTGATCAGCTAAATTCTGTCGATACTTCTGGCGTAGAGCCAACTTTTAATGTTTCTGGTCAAGAAAATATGATGAGCGAGGATAAACTTGGTGATTGTACTATTTCTCAAGAGGATACTTTATCTAATACTCCTAAGGAAGAAAGAGGTTTTTTCGTCACCAAAGGAGTATTTGAGGGATGAATATTACTCAACTAACATTAACAGAAACAATAGAGGCTTTAAAAAGAAAAGAATTTCCGGAGGAAGACTTAAATAAGGCTTATTTAGAAAGAATAAAAGACCTTAATCCAAAATTAAATGCTTATTTGGAAATTGTCGAAAGTAAAAAGGGAATTCCTGCTGCAATAAAAGATGTGATTTCTACCCGGGGAATTAAAACAACAGCTTCTTCAAAAATTTTAGAAAATTATATTCCTCCTTACAACGGGACTGTTATTAACAAATTATTGGAACAGGGAGCCTCCATTATTGGAAAAACTAATCATGATGAGTTTGCCATGGGTTCATCAAACGAGAATTCAGCTTACGGTGTAGTTAAAAACCCCTGGAATATATCTAAAGTTCCGGGTGGTTCTTCCGGTGGATCTGCAGCAGCTGTGGCAGCAGATCTTTGTGTGTTTGCCTTAGGTTCTGACACCGGTGGATCTATCAGACAGCCCGCCTCTTTGTGTGGTGTAGTGGGATTTAAGCCAACTTATGGCACAGTTTCCAGATATGGGTTAATTGCCATGGCTTCTTCACTGGATCAAATTGGTCCAATGACAAAATCTGTGGAAGATGCGGCTTTGGTAATGGAGTGGATCTCTGGGCCGGATGGATATGATGCAAACATGTCAAGTGAAAAATTCAAAGTGAAAAATGAAAAATTACAGTCAGGAATTAGGGGACTAAAAATTGGTGTTCCAAGTGAGTATTTCGAGGAAGGCTTGGATCCAAAAGTTAAGCAGGTTATTCAAGATGCTATTAAAAAGCTGGAGGAGTTGGGGGCAGAAATTGTGGAGGTGAGTTTGCCCCATTCCCAGTATGCTGTGGCTGTCTATTATATTTTAATGTCTTCTGAAGTCTCTTCTAATCTAGCCAGGTTTGATGGTATCAGATATGGCAAGGGAAGAGATCAATTTGGGGCAGAGGCAAAAAGAAGAATCATGTTGGGAACTTACTCTTTATCCTCAGGATATTGGGATGACTACTATGCTCAGGCAGCAAAAGTGAGAACTTTAGTAAAGCAAGATTTTGAAAAAGCATACCAAAAAGTGGATGTGATAATAGGTCCGGTCTCCCCCACCGTAGCTTGGGATTTTGGAGCCAAATTGGATGATCCCCTGGCTATGTACTTATCTGACATTTATACAATTCCCGCCAATTTAACTGGAATACCGGGAATTTCTTTGCCTTGTGGTTTTGTTGATGATTTACCTGTGGGGTTACACATCCTGGGTAAGTTTGGGGACGATATGACTGTATTGCAGACAGCATATGCATATGAGCAGGCAACAGATTGGAGAAAGGAAAAACCCAAATTATGACATACGAGCCAGTTATTGGATTAGAGGTGCATGTTGAATTAAGTACCAAATCTAAGATGTTTTGCAGGTGTAGCGCTGATTATTTTGGCAAAGAGCCAAATACTCACACATGCCCGGTATGCTTGGGGCTTCCTGGGGCCTTGCCCTATATTAACGAGCAGGCAATAGATGATTGTATAAAAATTGGTTTGGCTCTAAATTGCACAATTTCTGAAAAATCTCTTTTCGAAAGAAAAAATTATTTTTATCCGGATTTGCCTAAAGGATATCAAATTTCCCAATATCGTTGGCCGCTTTGTGTAGGCGGAAAAATAACTTTGGATAGCGGGGAAATAATAAGAATAAATAGAGCTCACCAGGAAGAAGATACTGGTAAATTAACACACAAGGGTAAAGATACACTGATCGATTTTAATAGATCAGGAGTTCCGTTGGTGGAAATTGTCACAGAGCCAGATTTTACAGATGTTGAGCAAATCAGAGATTATGCCAAGAAACTGCAGCAGCTTTTTAGATATTTAGGGGTTTCCAATGCTGACATGGAACGCGGTGACATGCGTTTGGAGGCAAATGTATCAGTTAGACCGGAAGGACAGAAGGAGTTGCCTTCATATAGAGTAGAGTTAAAAAATATTAACTCCTTCAGGTTTATGGTGGCTGCTGTGGAGTATGAAATTAAAAGGCAGACTGAAGCCTTAGAAAAAGGAGAAAAACTTTCTCAGGAAACCAGAGGATGGGATGAGGATAAAAGGCAGACATACCTGCAAAGAAGTAAGGAGGAGGCTCATGATTACCGCTATTTTCCCGAACCGGATTTGCCTGAATTAATTTTGGACCAGAAAAAAATCGAACAAATTAAAAAATCCCTTCCAGAACTGCCATGGGATAAGAGTAATAGATATAAAGAATTAAATATTCGGGTTGAAGATGCAGTTAGGGTTGCTGAATCAATAGAATTATCTCAATTTTTTGATGACGCTTTGAAACATGGTAAAAAACATGGGGTTAAACCTCAAGACATAGCAAATTATATTGTCAATAAAAAACCTGATATAGAAAAAGTATTGCCAACTCAAATTATAGAGGATATTAAAGACAAAAAAGTGGGAGTGATTGATAATAACGAGCAACTGGAAGTTTTAGCAAAGCAGGCAATAGAAGAAAATAAAAAATCCGCTGAGGATTTCAAAGCTGGAAAAGAAAATGCCATCCAAGCCCTAATCGGTGGGGTGATGAGATTATCATCAGGCAAAGCAGATGCAGGAAAAGTAAAAGAAATTCTTACCAAATTACTACTTGAAATAAAGAATTAACTGATCGATAATAAATTTGTCGTATATATTCTGGTGACTTTTGATAGCCCAGTGTAATAGGACCTTACCTTATGAGCAAATTTGTTCACCTGCACGGACACACAGAATACTCCCTTCTTGATGGACTTTCCAAAATCCCCCAGCTGATTAAAAAAGTCAAAGATTTAGGCATGGATGCCATAGGTATAACAGATCATGGAGTAATGTATGGGGCAATAGAGTTTTATAAAGCCTGCCGTGAGGCAGATATAAAGCCAATTATTGGAGTGGAGATGTATGTGGCCAAAAGATCCTATTTAGATAAAGAAGGAAAGATTGACAGCGAACCCTTTCACTTAACTGTACTGGCTAAAAATTATCAGGGTTATTTAAACTTGATGAAGCTTACTACCATTGCCCATACCAAAGGTTACTATTACCGGCCCAGGGTGGACAAACAGCTGCTTAAACAATTCTCGGCCGGCCTCTTAGCTTTATCAGGTTGTCCATCAGGTGAGTTTGTCAGGAGTTTGGAGGATGGAAATTTAAAAAAAGCCCAGGAAATAATCAGAAGCTACCAGGATATATTTGGCGAAGAAAATTTTTATTTGGAGCTCCAAAAACATCCTTATGAAGAATCAGCCCAAGCATCGTCAGATGAGATGATCAAACAAGATATGCTCAGAATGGCTAACCTCCAGGAGTTGACTTGGTCAGCTGTTAAAGATCTGTCTCAGAAACTTGGTGTTTCTCCAGTAGCCACCAATGATTTTCATTATATTGAAAAGGAAGATGCCCAAGTCCAGGATGCGCTTCTTTGTATTCAAACCGGTAAGTTTTTATCTGATACCGATAGATTAAGGATGATTGATACCCCTGATTATTATGTAAAATCCATCCAGGAGATGGAGGCAGATTTCACCCAAATGAACAACGCTATAGAAAACACTGCTAAAATTTCTGATCAGATTAATCTGGAAATCCCATTAGGTAAAGCCAGATTTCCCCTTTTTGCAACGCCGGATGGAAAAAACTCCATGGATTATTTGAGAGATTTAACATTTGAGAAGGGCGCACAAAAACTGAGAATAACCAAGGAGGTAGAAGAGAGATTAGAGTATGAACTGGGTATTATAGAGCAAAAAAAATATGCGGACTATTTTTTGGTAGTATCTGATTTTATTGATTGGGCACACAAGAGCGGTATAATTACCAACACCAGAGGTTCCGCTGCCGGATCCCTGGTTTTATATTGCCTGGGGGTAACTAATCTCAACCCCTTGGATTATCACATTCCGTTTGAAAGATTCTTAACTATCTATAGACCAACTTTACCTGATATTGATGCTGATATTGCCGATGACAGGCGTGATGAAGTCATCAAGTACGTCATGCAAAGATATGGTGAAGACCGGGTGGCCCACATTGTCACCTTTGGTACCATGATGGGAAGGGCAGCAGTAAGAGACATAGGCAGGGTGATGGGTTTAAGCTACTCAGAGGTAGATAGGATAGCCAAACTGATTCCCCCGCCTCACCAGGGATTTCATAAACCCCTCTCTGAGGCCATTAAAGAAGTGACTGATTTAGGTAATCTGTATAAAAACGAGCCACAGATTAAAAGACTGCTGGATCTGGCCATTAAAATTGAGGGTACTGTCAGACATGCCTCGGTTCATGCAGCCGGGATTGTGATTTCACCTGAAGATATAACCCAATTTACCCCGCTTCAAAGAGAGGCCAATGGAGATAAGCTGGTTTCACAATACGATATGTTCTCCATAGAGGATACAGGTTTGGTCAAAATGGATCTTTTGGGTATCAGGAATCTGTCCATATTGGGAAGGGCAGTGGAATATGTAAAAGAAAATAAAAATATTGATGTGGATTTAAGCGCCATACCTTTAAGTGATAAAAAGGCCTTTGCACTGCTGGCCAAAGGAGAAACCATGGGCGTATTCCAGTTAGGTTCATCCGGCATGAGTAGATATTTGGTGGAGCTTAAACCTTCTTCTGTGGCTGATTTGGCTGCCATGGTGGCTTTATATAGACCCGGTCCTTTGGGAGTGATACCGGAATACGTTGCCAGAAAGAATAATCCAAAATTGATTAAATATTTAGATCCCAGAATGGAAAGTTATATGGAGCAGTCTTTGGGACTCTTGGTCTATCAGGAGGATGTGCTTTTGACTGCCATCAATTTGGCCGGCTATTCCTGGGAAGAGGCTGATAAATTTAGAAAAGCCATGGGCAAAAAAAATCCAGTAGAGATGGCCAAGCAAAAAGGCCGCTTTGTGGAAGGATGTGTTCAAAATGGCATGAGAAGGGAAAAGGCTGAAAAGCTCTTTGCCTTGATTGCTCCATTTGCCGCATATGGGTTTAATAAGGCCCATGCCGCCTCCTATGCCATGATTTCCTATCAGACTGCTTATATGAAGGCCAATTTTCCGGTGGAGTTTATGGCAGCTGTGATGACTGCTGAATCAGGGGATTCTGACAAAATTGCCTTAGCCATTGAGGAGTGTAAAAAGCTAGGTATTGTGGTTTTACCTCCGGATATTAATAAATCAGGGGTGGGATTTTCTATTGAGAATTTAATAAAGCTTTCAAAAGACGATTTGGAGAGAAGTTTGAGTACTACCGAACAATTGGTAGAAAAAAGACAAGGTATTCGGTTTGGTCTCTCTGCCATTAAGAATGTGGGGGAATCGGCTATTGAATCAATACTCAAAGATAGAGGGGGTGGTGAGTTCGAATCTTTGAATGACCTTTGCTTAAGAGTTGACACCAGATTGGTTAACAGGAAAACTTTGGAAAGTTTGATTAAGGCTGGGGTCTTAGATAGGTTGGGAAGCCGGGCTTCTCAACTATTAATTTTAGATCAGTGTTTGGAAGATTCTCATAAAAATGCCAGGGATCGACTTTCCGGACAAGTCTCTCTTTTTGAGGATGATCAAGAGTTTCAAAAAAGCATTGATTTACCACAAGTTGATGAACTGCCCTTGGAACAACTTTTGATCTTTGAAAAAGATCTATTGGGTTTTTATCTTCATGAGCCACCCTATCTTAAGAAACTGATGAGATTATCGCCTTTTATTGATCTGCAATTGTTCCAGGTAAATGAGGAGGTGATTGGTCGGAAAATAATTTTGGGTGGAGTAATCAGTAATGTTAAAAAAGTTATCACCAAAAAAAGCGCCCAGGAGATGGCTTTTATTAGGATTTCGGATGGTATTAATTCTTTGGAGTGTGTAGTTTTCCCTTCACTTTTTGATGAGGCTAAAGAATTTCTTTTAAAGGATGAGGTAGTGCTCATCGATGGGAGAGTAGACAGAAGGGAGGAGGAGTTATCTTTGATTGTAAATACGATTGAGGTTTTCGATCCCAACAAGATAAACAAAAAGACAGTAGAAATCTATATTCCCAAAGGTACTGGCACAGAAATTTTAAAAACCGTTAACAGAACTCTCAGAGGGTATCCTGGTAATGTGGCTGTATGTTTAATCTTGCCCAATGGTGAAAGAGAGGCAAGCAGAATGTATCTGCCCTTCTCCATAGATCCTACACCTATTTTGGAAACACAAATTAAAGAGGTTTTAGGCACTGGGGCATTTAAGTATCATTGATTGATTTAGGGTTTTATGGTAATATTTGAGCATGATTTCAAGCAAATTTTCCGCCAATGGCGGTGAGCAAAATATACATATAGGTGACACTTTGAGAGTTCACAATAAAGTACAAGAGGGAGAAAAGTCCCGGGTACAAATTTTTGAGGGAATTTTAATAAGACTTAAGGGTCGGGATGTTAATAAGACATTTACTGTTAGAAAGATTGGTGCAGGAGGAATTGGGGTGGAAAGAACTTGGCCGCTAGATTCCAATTCCCTAATTAAGATAGAGGTGAAGAAAAAGACTGCCGGTGTGAGAAGATCTAAACTTTACTATCTGCGTGAGTTAACAGGTAAAAGCGCTGTTCGTGTTTAATGGTATTTCCCACTCTCGATATTGAAAAGGCTCTTTGGAAATCCGGTTATTCCATGGTTTGTGGTATAGATGAAGTTGGTAGAGGTTCATTTGCCGGACCCCTTTGCGTGGGGGCTGTTATTTTCCCTAAAAATTCTCAGCTTATAGATGGAGTGGCTGATTCGAAACTTTTAAAACCCAGAGTAAGGGAGAAGTTAGAATTAAGAATTAAGAATCAAGCTGTTGCCTGGTCAGTTGCAGAAGTTGGTGTATCAACTATCAATAAAGTGGGGATTGGTAAAGCAACTCAGATGGCATTCAGGAAAGCCGTAAAATTATTAAATAAAAAAGCAGACTTCGTTTTAATTGACGCATTTTACCGCGGAGCGGCAAGCTCTGCTTATATCAAGCATTTTAATAGAAAGAACCAAAGGGCTGTTAAAAATGGAGATACTATTTGTGCTTCTATCTCTGCTGCTTCCATTATTGCCAAAGTTCATCGGGATAAATTAATGAAAAAATTGCACCGCAAGTATCCTCAATACGGGTTTGGTAGACACAAGGGCTATGGAACAAAAAAACATCAGGAAGCTATCAGGATACATGGATTATCCAGAATTCACAGAAAGTCATTTGACTTACAAAGATTTTTGCATGGATAACAAACCAGCCGGAAATTATGGAGAAGATTTGGCTTGTGAATATTTGAAACAGCAGGGATATAAGATTTTGGATAGGAATTACCGCATTAGGGGTGGAGAAATTGATATTGTGGCCAAGGATGGAGATTATCTGGTTTTTGTGGAGGTAAAGAGTAGATGGTCGCATGAATATGGTCCGCCATCAGAATCCATGACTCCTTGGAAAATAAAGCATCTTCTAAAAACCGCCCAATTTTATGTTCAAAAAATAAATTGGGGAGAAAAACCTTACAGGTTGGATTTTGTATCAATTGATTTTGCCGAGGATAAAAACAATCCCAAAATAGAATTAATTAAAAATATTACTTCTTAACTTTGTGGTTTCCGGAAACTGCAAATGGTATTTCTTGCCAGTCATGGACCTTGCGGATCTTTTTATTGTAACCCCACATACTTTCCAGTAAAGATGCATCTACTCCCCCCTTTTTAAACTCACCCATGATAGCCACCAAATCCTTGGGGAAACACTTACCCCCAAAACCTCTTAAAGTAGTGACATCCAGGTGATAATCTCCAATCCGGTGATCATAAGCAGCCATTTTTTTAACCTCCTCATACTTGATGCCGATTTTTTGACAATAATCATAAAAGAAATTGGCAAAAGTAACTTTCAAAGATAAAAAGGCATTGGCAAAATATTTAACAGCCTCAGCTGTGGTAGGATCTGTTTGAAATATTTTGCTTTTGGGAAACCTTTGTCTAAAGACAACTGCCACAGACCGGGATACCAAATCATTGGCGGCGCCAATCACCGTTCTTTCTGCTGTTAAGAAATCCTCCAAAAAATTAGCTTCTGTTAAGAATTCGGGATTAAAACAAAAATGGCTTTTAGGATGGGATTTTTCATACCTGGCAGTAGTTCCGGGAGTGACAGTTGATTTGATAATCACAATTTTGTCAGTGTTATCAGTCAGTTTACAAATTTGGGGGATCATTTCATCGATAATTGATAAGTCTATCCCTGACTCATCTTTTTTCATGGGAGTTGGCAGGCAGATAAAAATATATTCGCCTTCTTTGATAACTGTTTCCAAAGACAACCCCTCTTTGTATTTGTCATACCAGCGGATGGTGTCGCGGCCTTCCGAAACCTTAGCAAATCCCCCTGCCACGGCCTGGCCTACAAAGCCGTAGCCAATAATGCCTATATTGATGGGAACTATCAGATTTTCAGTTGTTTGAGCCATATTGTTTTAGTATATACTACATGAATGAATATGATAAATAAAGTAGCTTTGGCTCACTTTAAGGATAAAAAAATGCTCATGGTCAGAACTAAAAGACAAAGAGAGGTTTTTTATACCTTGGGGGGAAAGATTGAAAAGGGGGAGTCGGAAATAGATTGTTTAAAAAGGGAAGTGAAGGAGGAAATTAGCTGCGAATTGAATGAAAAATCACTAAATTTTTTAACAGAGTTTGAGGATGTGGCACACGGTAAAGAAGATACTATGCTGCATTTAAAAATGTATGAAGGTGATTTAATAGGGGATCCCGAACCTTCAGCAGAGATTGTAGAGATTGGCTGGTTTGATACAATCTCAGATAAAAGGCATTTATCAGAAATAGCCCAAAGAAAAATCTTCCCCTGGTTAAAAAAGCATAGGTTTATAAATTAGGGTATAATTGAAGCTGATGCCGCGTTCGTCTAGTGGCCCAGGACGCCGGGCTTTCATCTCGGAAATCACGGGTTCGACTCCCGTACGCGGTACTTTGAACTATTCAACCAAGATTGAGGCCATCATGGTGTTAGCATGAGCGCTGCAGTGGTAGGGATAGATTCCTGTTTGGTTAAAAACTAGGGAAAATTGGTCTCCATTTTTTAAGGCCTTTGAATTTTGATCTGGATAATAGGTGTGCGCTGGATGGGATTCTGTATTAACGTAATGATCCACCTCATCCTGGTTGATCCAGGTTATTTTAGTTCCCTTGCTGATGCGAATATTTTTTGGTTCAAAGTTGATATTTTCAAGATTGATAGTGACCTCTTTTTTATCAGTTAAATCCGTGTAAGTGGAAGATTGTGTACGGTCAATTTTAAACTGAAAATTACCATCATGACAAGTTTTATCCGGCCAACAGGCATTATAGTTAACAGTATAAACTCCATCAGGTGAGTTTGGATTCATCTTTCTCCTCATAGATAATTTATTGTCATCAATGATGGTTTCATCTAGTCCGTATTCTTTCCCGTTCATGGCGATAGAGATTGAAGACGGGGGAGCCAAATCAAAATTAAAATTTATTACCACATTTATAGGTACTCCTACCAAGACAGAACCATGCTCGGGAGTATTACTCTCATAATGGGCACTTTTTTTAGGATCATTAAACCGTATGGTGGTATCTAAAGTCCGGGTTGATTCCTGAGGTAGAGTAGGTTCCGGGGAAGATGAGGGAGTCGATTTATTACCAATAAGAAAAAATCCTCCTAAAATAGCAGACAAAATTGCTATAATGATTCCTACAACTAGTTTATTCATCAAACTTACCCTAACAAATTATTCAAATTGAATCAAATGAAGTATAATATTTGAGTCTGGCCCGGTAGCTCAGCGGTAGAGCAGAAGCCTTTTAAGCTTTTGGTCCTGGGTTCGAATCCCAGCCGGGTCACAAGTTAACAATTGTTAAAAATAGATGAAAGAAGTTAACAGTAGATATGTAATTTGTATTAGCTCCATATTTTTGCAATAATCATAGTATGGATATACCTGTTCGAGAGCAAAGTGCTACTGAGACTCCAGAGAATCAACTACCCCAAAATAACAAGCTCAATCAAAGGGGATCCGTCCCAATTCTAATTGGGATGATTATTTTACTGATTGTTGTTACAGGAGGGGCATATTATTTGGGAACATTAAGAGAGAAGCTTCCATTACAAAATCCAGTGGTTTCTTCCCAAAATCCACAACCCACGCCCGTTCCTAGTACTCCCAGTATAAAGGTAACAGGAGTTTTAAGAAATAGTGGTTTAACTAAAGATGAAAAAGTTACTCTTAATTTAAATTCCAGTAATTACCAGATTACAGATTTTGGGATAGCATCAGACAATTCTAAAATAATGGGGTATTTCCTGGAAACAGATAATTCAGAGTATAGAGATCTGGAGGGGAAATGTGTAGAAATAACAGGTAGTATCAAACAAAGTTGGGAAGATTTAATTAATAATCAGTTTGAAATTAATAACAAATATACTTATCAACGATCTACTATGATTCCACAGAGTATAAACCAACTTAGTAATTCTGCCTGTAATCCCTATTCAGGAAACAGGACGGTATCAGATTCAGAGATAGGTAATAAAAGAGTTTTGAAAGGTACTGTAGCAGGAACACAAAGGCCTGCTCCCGATATAGGTTATGATTACCAGTTAAACTTAGCAACTCCTCTTAATGAGGAATGGGGCTCAACAGGTGGTCCTGTGAAAGTAGATAAAATTGATATCTCTCCCTTGAATAATTCTGTTTGGAATATTTTAGAAGATAAGATGGGGACAATTGTAACGGTAACTGGGTACAAAACCTGGGGCTATGCTGAATCACAATATCTTTTGATTATTGATGTAAATTAGTCTTGGCCACAAGGATCGAAAATATATTTTCATCAAATAAGTGCTAGAATAAATTCATGTCTAGTTATTATTACCTTGATGATCCCAAAAGTGAATTAGGATATACCCCTGTTTCAGAGGAGGAGATGCATGGTGCCATTTTATCAATTGCCAAAAGTCACGGTTTAAACATCACAGATAAAATGATTTTAGATCAGATTCAGAAAAAGGAATCAAAATCTAAAAATACCAAAAATAAAACTAATCTCTATATTGATGGAACCAATCTTTTTGCTGGACAGAATGAGTTGTTTGGACCGAATAAACACTTATCGTTTAGTTTTCTAATCCAGGAAATTAAAAAATTAGTTCCAGTAAATCATATCCTTTTCTACGCTTCTTATATGAATCAGAAAAATAGAATAAAACTGACTGAAGACAGAAAAAAGCTGATTGCTGCAGAGGCGTTATTTTATCGGGAAGTAAGAAATACTAAAGGTGTTGAATTTTACCGGGGTCACCGCTCTCCAACTTCTGGAAAGGAAAAAGGAGTTGATGTGCATTTATCGGTTGATATTGTCAAAGATATTTTTCTAGGGAACTGCAATCAGATTGTTATTATGACTGGCGATGCTGATCTTATTTACCCTCTGGAAATAGTCAAAATGCTTAAAATCCCAACTCATGCTATTTTTCTTCCTAACAGATTTTCCTTGGAAATGGCATACAAAGCAGATAAAGCGTTTGTACTTAATTTCTCAAATAAATTTAAGTCAGATAGAAAATTGCCGAGGCAGTTGAAGGTTGTGAGTATAAAAAAGCCCCGTATGGTTAACATACGGGGTAAGTAAATGTATTTAACCAAAAATAAGGCTATTTGTCAATGTCTCATAGTTAAAATTTATTAAAAATTGTTATTGCACTTTGCTATGCATCTTTTAGACCAAAAAGATAAACGAATTCTGAGCTTAGACCGTCACGAAGGAATAATTCAGAGAATTTTCTTAGTCTGTTTAAGGTACTAGCGGGATCACCACGCTTGATTGTGAAGGTGTAAATTGATTGATTAGCTTGAAAGCAGGCGATAATCGAGAGTTCGAAAAGCCATTAAAGTGGTATTTCAATCCTTCAGGAAAAATTAGCCTCGGACAATCCAATAGATCTTCTCATGGGTTGCTAAAACAATCCAATCTAAAAGTTCGAATAAATATATTTCTTGCAAAATATAATTTTTCCTGAAATACTGTAAGAAGATGGACGACCAACAAAAAAATATACTTAATTCTCAAGAGAACTCAAAAGACCCAGTTGTTAATAAAGCATTATCAATTAAAGTCCTACAAGTTCTATTCATAGTTTGGGGTAGTTTAAGTTTATTTTATTTTGTAATTAATTCAATATTTGGTTCTAACTGGTTTTCTTATATTCCCAGTCCCCTAAGTTATCTATTATCACTGTTAATGATAGTAGACCCAGGGGTATTTTATATCTTGGGTGTAGACACTAGGTTATTTCCATTAGTTGTTGGTGTTGGAGCTCTTTTAAGTGGTTTAGGAATACTTCAATCCTCCAAAAATAGTTTAAGCATAGCTAGTCTTTATATTTGCGCACTTTTTTTGATTATTATTGGATATTTCGTAACCACTATTCCTTCACTGCCTAGTCTTTTAAAAGCCATTTTGGGGCTTAACTCTCCCTCTCAAGGGTGGGATTTTACAGATTTGATTATAATCTCCGCATTGGGAGAACTCATTTTAGCTAGTACATGGATTCTTTTAATCTTTGCTTTAATAAAAATACAAAATTTATTAAAAACTAATACTTCCTACAAAACATCTACATTTTTTCAATTTGAAAGGCTTGGTAAAGTAGCATATTTACCATTAATCTTAATGTTGATTTGGTTTTGCTATGGTGTCTACTCTTATTATCTGTCCTCAAAACCTAGAGATGAATACGGGGTTCGGGTTAGTACTAAATCCTCTAAGATAATTTCTGAAAGCAAGACATCTCCAGATAATTCTTATACTGTTAAGGAATCTCCCAATCCGCCTAAGCAAATAATCTTTGCTGTATATTACAAGGATGGTAATGTTGTAAGAGAGATTGCTTACAATATCAAGAAAGAGATTGTTGATAAAAGCCGAACGATAGGTTGTGATTGTGATATTTCATTCAAAGGTTGGATAAATAATTACACTTTTGCCATAAAGACAATTAAGGAAGATGGTCAAGAGTATGAAGACGTGATAGATATCAAAAAGTTAGTAGCTGAATAGATTATAAGAGTTATGAAATACCAAAATACTCTTCCAATCCTTGATGGTTTGGATAAATTCCTCCATAATTATGTACGTGAGAACAGAATCGTAGTTCACCAGTTAACAATAGTTAAAAACCGATGAAGGAAGTTAACAGTAGTTGATTAAGTGACATCAAATACACATCTTTGACAAACATCTTGTTTAAGTGCTCAGGGTAAACGACTTTGGTGATTCATCTAGGCCACAGGGATCGAGCATTTACTTCTTGCAAATCGTCTAATATTCGTCTATAATACGTCTATATGTTTAATCCTCGCTACACAATTACTGATCGGTTATTAAGGAACATTAAGAGAATTAGTACCTTGGTGAGTGAACTAAATAACAGGCGATTTCCTCACGTTGTGTTACTGGAATTTGAAAAAGCAGCTAGAGCTGTTTCTACTTATGCCTCAACTAGTATTGAAGGCAACCCCCTTCCTCTAACAGAAGTTAAAAAAATCCTTAAATCTAAGCCTGCACATATAAACAAATTTGATACTGGCGTATTAAGAGATAGCGAAAAGGAAATTTTAAATTACAATCAAGCACTCCAGAATTTGAATGAGAAGCTTGAAAAAACGCAAGTCAAATTATCTCTTGATTTAATATTAAAAATTCAAAAACAAATTACTGAAGGGCTGCTACCTAAATTTGAATCTGGAAAACTGCGAGAAAAACCAGTAGTTGTAAACGATCCAAGAACACGAAAAGTTATATATTTACCTCCTGACGCAAAAGATGTGGGGAAACTTATAGAAAACCTTGTTGAGTTTGTGAATAGTAACCGAAACGAGATTGATCCACTTATTTTAGCTGGTATTTTCCATAAGCAGATGGTAATAATCCATCCGTTTATGGACGGGAATGGTAGGACAACACGTCTTGCTACAAAAGTATTACTTGCTGAAATGGGATTAAATACTTTTAACCTATTCAGTTTTGAAAATTACTATAACAAAAATGTTACTCGCTATTTTCAAACTATTGGCGAGCATGGAAATTATTATGAATTGGTAGATAAAATTGATTTTACCTCTTGGCTAGAATACTTTACCGAAGGAATTATTGATGAACTATTAAGAGTTCAAAAACTGTTGCCAGAGGTTGGAATAAGTCCGGAAACTCAACTTAAACCTTATCATATAAAAATCCTTGAATTTATAAAAAATAAAGGATTTATTGCTGACCGTGACTATGCAAAGTTAGTTGACCGGGCAAAGGCAACCAGAGCACTGGATTTTAAAAAATTGATAGAGTTAGGTTTAATCAGCAGAAAAGGTAAGGGCAAAGCAACTCATTATGTTTTAAGAGAGAAATAGCTATGGTACTCTTAACTCCTGATCTGTAGAGGCAGTACTTTATCCAATAATCCTTCTACCTTTTTTAAATAAATTAAATTATATTTGGGAAAGTAGAGAAAGGTAGCCGGGGCATCTTCCAAAAGAGTTTTTTGGAAATCATAATAACTTACTTTTCGGTCCTCCTCTTTGACTGTTTTTCTGCCATCTTCCAGATCCTTATCAACTCTCGCCGATGAATATTTGGTCAGATTAGTTTTAATTTGGGATGAGTGCCAAAGCACATACTGATCAGGATCTCTGGGGATACTCTGAGTAATCAAAAGCATCTGGAAATGTTGTGGAACTCCTGATTCTACCCTAATATTGACATTAAAACCGATCTTTTTCCACTCTTCAACTACTATTTGAGCCACCCTCTCCAAGTTAGGTGTGGTAGTTATAGTTAAGTCAGATTTTAGTTGTTCCTCAGATAAAGAGGATTTGGCCCGCTCCAGCGCAGCCTGAGCCTCTTCAATATTAGAAAGGTACTTTTTACTATCTTTGTCATGAGCCCAGGAATTAGTAGGATAGGGGTTATTGGCAATATCTTCTCCCTCAATTCGGGGGGCAGCAAAGCTTAAAGCTTGCCTTAACGATCTATTTCCCAATATAGGATCTTCCAGAGAATATAAAATGGTTACAATTTTAGTGAGGTCGCCTACCTGCTTATTCTTTACCTGATGGCTTTTTTCCACTGCATCAGGATTACTCATCCCCATAAGTGTTTGTACTTCTCCCAAGTTAAATCCAGCTATTGCCACTCTTTCATTGGGATAAAAGCGAATGAGCAATTTAGGAAGATTATTTTCTTTTGGGGTTAAAGTTAATTTGGTAATAAAAATTCTGCTTTTCTCAACCCTGTCCAGTTTATAAGGACCTGTGCCTGTGAGGGTTCCCTTTTTAAATATTGGTTTGGTTAAAAGTGAAGGAAGAGGTGAATAGGGTTCTTTTAGCTTGAATTGGATAGTTCTTTCATCAGGGGTGGTTATTTCGACATCAGGAATATTAAATGATAAGTCAGATGCCTGAATGGGACTACCATCAATCCAATAGATATTATCCCTTAAGTAAAATTTAAAAATTGTGGCATCATTATTTATATCCCAGGAGGAAGCGAGATTAGGCTCCATTTGATCAAAATCGCTCACTTTCACCAACCCTTCGGACAGTAGATTAGTTACCTCCAAAGGCAGGTTGTGTTCCTGATATGTACCTACCATACCCTCCAGCAATGTATTCTGAGGTCTAAAAATGGTAAATTTCCATTGCAAGAGAAGGGATATAGCAATAATAGTAAGTGTAAGTAAGAACCACTTGCTATGCTTGCCGATAAATTTTTCCGTAATAAGAAGCGCGAGCTTCATAGATTGATTATTTTACTACCAGGCCGATTATGGAAAGAAGAACGAAAATAATTGATAGTCCGATGGTGGCATAAAAGAGCATTTTTTCCGCGCCTCTTTTAGTTCTATAAAATGACATATCTTGACCAAAGGTACTCCCCAAACCGCTTCCCTTTTGTTGGATAATAATCACCAAAATTAAAATTACCGCCACAATTATCTGAAAAAGATTGATAGTTGCCTTCATATTTCAAAGATTATACATCAATGGGACAGCCATTGGAAGAAATGAGTAATTATGCCAATCAAAAGTGAGGCTAAAACAGCTGCCCAGAAAGTGGAAAACTCCAAAGCAGGAATCCTAAATCCATTATAGGTTAATCCTTCAAAGAAGAATGGCCCCAATCTAAAACCGGATACCACTGTGGTTAAGGCATATAGGGCAATCACATTGGTCAGCCAGGCAAACAGTCCTAAGGTAAGTAAGTTTAGTGGCAACAGCAAAATTTTAATCAGGGGTACCAGAATGAGATTGATAATGGTAAAAACCGCTCCTCCCAAAATTAAGGTTATTAAACCACCTTCATAACTTAAACCACTGACAACTAGAGTTGTGATCCATAAAGCTGCCAGATTGATTAAGAAGTATCTAAGTAAGGTTTTCATATCATCATAATTTTATCACGTAATTTCCTGTGGTAGGTGATGGCAAAACGGTGAGCCTCGTCACGCAATTTTTGTAACAGTTTCAGGGACAGGCTTTTTCTGGATAATTTGATGATGTCCCCTTGTGGTGGGTATAACCACTCCAGTCGTTTAGCGAGGCCGTAAATGGGAATTTGGTATTTCATAGTTTGTAGTTCGTAGTTAGCTGCTCTTGCCTGTCCTCTACCTCCATCAACTATAATCAGATCAGGAAGAGGCCATTCAGGATGTTTTAGCCTTCTTTTAATCATCTCTTTGTGCATAGCCACATCATTTGGTTTGCCGGGTCCGCCAGCTGGCGGATGAATCTTAAACTTTCTGTACTGAGATTTATCGATCTCTCCATTAGTTAGAACCACCATAGATCCGGTGGCTTCTTTTCCCCCAATATTGGAGATATCATATCCCTCTATCCTCTCCGGATTGGTAGCTAAATTAAGATCTTTTTGCAGCTGTTTTAAAGCCATGACATTTTCTTCCTGTAAAAAATTGGGATTATCCAAATACAGTCTGACTCTATTAGGTTGGGTTAAATAGTTAATTCCCTCAATTATTTTTTTCATCTTAGCTGCCTGTTCATATTCCTGATGATTTGAGGCCTCATTCATTTCTGAAGTTAATTCCTCTAAGAGTTCATCTTTTTTCCCCTCTAAGAATTTGGAGAAGCGTCTGATGATTTTGTGATAGTCATCTTTTGTGATAAGTCCCAGACAAGCCCCGGGACAAAGTCCTAAATGATAATAAAAACAAGCTCTTCTCAACCCTCCGGAACACCAGGGGAAAATTCTTCTTAAAGTTTTTAAGGTATCACGAACAGTTCTGGTAGAAGGAAAAGGGCCCCAATACTGCTTCGTTTTTTTAAGGTCTTGTCTCCGAACAGTAATTATTTTAGGAAATGTATCTTTGCTGAGACCTATATAAAGATAATCTTTATCATCTGTTAAGGCTACGTTAAAGGGAGGTAAGAATTTCTTAATTAAATTGGCCTCCAAAATTAAGGCTTCTAACTCGGATTCAACAATAATTGTGTCCACAGATTTTATTTTTTCCACTAAAACGGCGGTTTTGGGTGCAACGCGCTTATTAAAATATGAGGCCACACGGTGATAAATATCAATGGCCTTGCCCACATATAAAATTTTCCCCAGTCCACCTTTAAATATATAAACGCCACTTTTGTGCGGTAAATTAGTTTTGTCCAAATATGAGGGAATCATAACCGCAGATATTTTAGCAGAAATTCTTTAGTTTTTAACTTTTTTGGATTTAGTGCCATCAGGAGTAAGATGAGTTTTTAAAACTCTTCTCCTGTAAAGCAATCCGCCTAGAACCCCACCGTAAATTGCCACAATCATAAAAACCGTGGAGAGAATAATAAGGGGGATGGTTCTAAATAGCAGGAATGGTTTTACACTGACTTTTTGATTAAATTCTTGTTCTCCTATTCTCACTTTAAATTCATCCTCAAAACTTTCAAAAAGAGAGGTGGTTCTGATATTAAATTCAAATTCGGCATTGCCAAAGGGGGGAATGGCGCCCATATTAATACTGGACTGTTGGTTTAAAATATCGATCTTCTCAGAAGATAGGAAAAAAGAGGCAGGTGGATAAAGGGCATTGCCTACATTAGAAATAGTTACTTTAACTTTGGAAGGAATTCCTGCCAATATTGGATCGGAGGCAGTAACAGAAACTTTAATCTGAGGTTTTCCCAAGAAATCATTCTCCGATAAAGTCACCCCTACGTCCTGGGTATCTATTCCCTGGAATTTATATGAACCTGCAGGAATAGGTTGAGTAGAGGAAACTCCTTTGATGGCAAAGACAAAATGATTTAAATCCAGTTTGGTAAAATAATCCACTCCGCCAGTGGTGTTTTCCCAAGTGGGATCAATCATCACCCAACCTCGGGTCCCGTCCCAATATTCAGGCCAAGCATGCAATACATCTTTGGTTAAAGACAAAGGCCGTAGGCTGGTATTGGCTGTATAGGCATAACCGTCCAGCTCTCGGGCAGGAATGCCAGCCGCTCTCGATAAAGCAATAAATAGATCAGTAAACTCCATGCAAACAGCCTCTTTGGGGGTATTTAATGCTGTTACAGCTCCAAATCTTTCCACACCTTGATCTGCATTGTTAACATTTTGTTCAAGCCTGGATTGATCATAGCTTAGAGCCCCCACCACATATCTGTATATCTGTCTTGCTTTATCTTCTGTATTTTGAGGAGGAGTAGTGCCCAAAATGTCGTCAAGTAAAGCCACAATTTGAGGGTGATCTTTTTCCCAGTATTTATCTGCTTTGGTATATATTTTTCTTAAATTTTCATCAAGGGTGGGTTTTTCCACTTTGGAGCTGGAATAAATCTTGGCTGATCCTAAGACCCGAATATCCAGTTTTTGATTCCTTCCCAGCTTATACCAGGCTAGATAATTACCATCCTTATCCAAAGTGACATTGATGGGACGAGGGTCAATAAACTGGAAAATAATGTCCTGATAAGATGTATCAGGGGGTAAAGCTATGTTTGTCAAAACCGGCACTAACCCATCATTTTGCAAATGATAAGCCAGATCAAAATCAAACAGCTGATGGGTGCCGAAACTGGCGGATACTCCAGCATCTTTCAGCTGTTCCTTGTCGAAAGTTAAAAAAAGCTTACCCTGCGAAACTGTCTGACTTCTGGGAGTAGGGCTAATTAAGGTGGGTTCCCCAAAAGAGGTGGGAACTGAGATGGTTAGATTGTAAGATTCTAAATTGGTGGATGAGGAGATGCGGGGAGCCCTGATCTCCCAAACTTTCCCTAAGTTTTGGGCAAAATCATTTGATTTAAACTGTAGAGTCCAGGGTAAAACTTTCCCCAAACCTGCTACCTGCTGATTAAATTTGATAGTGATGGTGGTGGAAGTATCTTGCTTTTGGGTATCAATCTCCAAAGGGCCTGCCGGATCAGAGCCTTTGATATCAAAAATTTGGGTAGCACCGATGGTTAGCTTAAACTGGTTGGCATAAAATTGGGAAGTTAGATTTTTCAGAGCCACTTTTTCAGTGATTGTGGTAGTGCCGTCTTCGGAGACATCATATAAAACATCATAAGAGCTGGCAAAATCGGAACTAGGTTGATCTTGAGCAGATATTGTGGGGGATGAGATTATGATGGCAAAAAATATAGCCAGTACAGCTAAAATTTTTTTAAGCATATTATAATTTTACCAGATATTAGAGTAATTTAGCTAAATATTGGCCGGTGTAGGAGAATTTGATTTTGGCGATATTTGTCGGAGTACCTTCGGCAATAATTTTTCCGCCTCCATCTCCACCTTCCGGGCCTAAATCTATCACCCAATCTGTATTTTTAATTACATCCAAATTATGCTCAATAATGATCACAGTATTTCCGAAATTTACGAGCTTTCTAAGGATTGTTAGCAGTCTTTCAATATCTGCAAAGTGCAGACCTGTGGTGGGTTCATCTAAAATAAAAACAGTTCTGCCTGTCTGCCTTTTGGAGAGTTCTGAGGATAATTTAATTCTTTGAGCTTCACCACCAGATAGCGTTGGGGCACTCTGGCCCAATCTAATATAACTTAAGCCCACATCATTTAAAACTTGCAGCTTATTTTTCAAGTTGGGAATATTTCCAAAAAATTCTAAAGCTTCCTCTACCGTCATATTCAAAACTTCAGAAATATTTTTATCCTTAAAATGAATTTCCAAAGCTTCCCTGTTATAACGGGCTCCATTACAAGCCTCACAAGTCACATACACATCAGGCAAAAACTGCATCTCAATTTTCAGTTGTCCTTCACCTTCACAGACCTCGCACCTGCCTCCTTTAACATTAAAAGAAAACCTGCCCGGTCCATAACCCCTAATTTTAGCTTCTGGAGAAGATGCAAATAGATCTCTGATAAAGGTGAAAGCCCCGGTATAGGTAGCTGGATTGGAACGCGGAGTTCTGCCTATGGGAGATTGGTCAACCAAGACTACTTTATCAACATACTCCAGGCCTTCTAGACCCTTAAATTGTCCTGGTTTCTGCCTGGATTTATAAATTCTTTGAGCCAAGGCTTTATATAAAATATCATGAATCAGGGTTGATTTTCCCGAACCAGACACCCCGGTTATGGCGATAAATTGTCCTAAGGGAAAGGAGACATTAATATTTTTTAAATTATGTTCTGAGGCACCCATGATTTTCAAATGTCCCATCTCCACAAGCTCTCTTCTAAACTCGCCGTTAACCTTGACCTGTTTTCTGCCTGAAAGATATTGACCGGTTAGTGAGCTGGTATTTTTTTTAATTTGCTCTGGTGTACCCATTGCCACAACTCTTCCTCCATGCTCGCCTGCTCCTGGTCCTATCTCTATCATTAAATCTGAAGCCTCCATAGTTTCCCCATCATGCTCATTAACAATGACAGTATTCCCTAAATCTCTTAACCTTTTTAAAGTCTCAATAAGCCTGGAGTTGTCCCTTTGGTGCAACCCAATAGAGGGTTCATCTAAAACATACAACACACCTGATAATCCGGAACCGATTTGAGAGGCTAATCTGATCCGTTGAGATTCTCCTCCTGCCAAAGTCATAGACGGGCGATCAAGCGTAAGATAATCCAACCCCACATCAATCAGAAACTGAATCCTGGATCTGATTTCTTTTAAAATAGATGCGGCAATTTGCATCTCCCTTCTTGAAAATACTTTCTCTCCCGCAATGCGATCTACCCAATCGATAGCCTGAGAAATAGATTGACTGGTTACCTCAGCAATATTTAAGCTGTCAATGGTAATAGAAAGAGCTTCATCCCTAAGCCTTGCCCCTTTGCATTTGGGACAGATTTCTTTAACCATGTACTTTTCAATTTCCCCCTTGACGTAATCAGATTCTGAGGCCTCATATCTTTCCTTAAGATATGGAATTAAGCCTTGAAATTCAGAATAGAAATAGGTCCACCTGCCTTGTCTATTTCTGCCCTCAACCTTAAATTGCTCATCCTTTGAGCCGTGAAGCAGTATTTTTTTTACCTCATTAGATAAGTTGCCTAACCTGGTATTCATGTCAAAACCATATTTTTTCCCCACAGCCTCAATTAAGCGGGTGAACCAGGTTTCATTAGTAGCCAACTTACTCCAGGGCAGTATCCCACCTTCCGCAATTGAAAGTATAGGATTTAAAATAGCGGTTTCATCAATTTCTAAAAGTGAGCCTAGCCCGGAGCAAGTAGGGCAGGCACCATGAGGAGAATTAAAAGAAAGTAGCCTGGGCTCGATTTCTGATAAGGCAATGTTGTCGATAGGACAGGCAAACCTTTCAGAATAAAGGTGATCTGCCATTTTCTTGGGGTTTTGGGGAAATTCCAAAGAAGCGTCTAACACTTCAGATATAATTACTGAACCCTCACCCATTTTGAGCGCTGTCTCAACTGATTGTGATAATCTTGAACTAAATTGTTGTTCGTGAACAACTTTCTTATCCAAAACTAATCGATCTACTACTAAACCAATTGTATGTTTATTAGTCTTAATTAAGACTAAATCTTCAGTTAAATCTCTAATCTGTCCATCCACCCTCACCTTAGAAAATCCTTTTTTTCTGAAATCCTCAAAAAGTTGAGAGTATTCACCTTTGCGGTCTTTAACAACGGGTGCCAAAATCATAATCCTTTTTCCTTTCTTTCCTGTCACCTGTAACCTGTCGCCTGTGATCTGTTCCACAATCTGCTCTACACTCATTCTGGAGATTTCTCTGCCGCAAATAGGACAATGGGGGTGACCAACTCTGGCAAATAAAAGCCTTAGATAATCATATATTTCGGTGGTTGTACCTACTGTAGAACGTGGATTGTGAGATACACCTTTTTGATCTATTGAAATGGCAGGGGAGAGGCCTTCTATTAAATCCACATCCGGTTTATCCATTACTCCTAAAAACTGCCTGGCGTAGGCAGATAATGATTCCACATATCTTCTTTGCCCTTCAGCATAAAGGGTATCAAAAGCCAGAGAGGATTTACCTGAACCGGAAATTCCGGTAAACACAATTAATTTACCTTTTGGAAGCTCCAGGTCAATATTTTTTAAATTGTGTTCGCGAGCGCCTTTAATTGTAATCTTGTCAATTGCCATATGCGAAGTTTTCCTTGCCTAGCCGCAGGCGGGCTGAAAAATACCGGTTTATTATAGACCTTATTACAATATTTTTAAAGCCCTTAAAACCGAGAACCTTTAGCCCGAAAGTCTATAAGCTTCCGCGGACTCTCAGTCTATGATTTTCTGCTCGTGATTATGAGTCTTAGGATTTAAAGATGAATTGTGCACATTCCCTCTTGCAAAAATACCAACTATAAGTTATAATTTCCTCTTAAATTTATGATTGAATTGATTAATCAGCAGTCAGTGGGACCGGAAATTACGGCAGAAGAAATGGATTATATTTTGGAAACTCAACATGGAGTGGTTTTCTTGGAAAACCGACCAACACGGGAATATAACATAGGAGAGGACACTTTGGCTGCTTTATTTGGTTATAAGAATGTTAGTAGTTCTTTGAGCTTTCTCAGACGAACATGTCAATACTACTATGGTTTGCCCATTATGGATCAATGGGAACCTGATCACGATGCCAGAAAAAGATGGAGAACTGAAATGAATCTGCAATATGGTAAAATTTTTAAGGAAAGATATGAAGATAGAAACCAATTTCGCGTCAATAATATGACCGCCATGATTGGATGGCTTGAATACGTAGTTGAATGTTCTCGGAATATAGGAAATGATGAATTATCTAATGAGTTAGCTAAAATCCATAAGGTAATGCTTTACCCTAAGAAAGGGCGAAAATTTTCAGATGCCTATGTCTTATGTGAATTTATTGGAGAGAAATTGGAATTTGTCGAATTACTTGAGGATAAAGCTGAAGAAGCATTAGATCTTGTATCTTCATATAAGCCTCAATACTCAATAATTCCAGTCAGAGTATTCTAACTTCTTAATCTGATCCCGGATTCTGGTGGCTACTTCAAAATCAGATTCAAAAGATTCCTTCTACAACTGCCCAGGTTGCACCTCAACCAAGGACGAACCTGAACATACGATGCATGATAAGTAGAGCTATACGTGATCAGGTTTTTCAAAACTTACCGTTACAGGTCTGGTACACGAGGGTCTGAGAAAAAAAGTTTCCTTTAGCACTCCTGTATTTAGATCTGGCAAGGGTAAATTTGTATAATCCTCCCCGTCTAAAGATATGCTAATTTGATATTTACCATTGCAGGCAGTTGCTAAAAATATTGTATAATTTTTAGATTGCTGTGGAGTAAGTTTAACTGTTTCTAAATCTTGCTCCATACGCTCATTATCAACAATGTCTACTCTTTGGAATCTAATCCATATATCTAAATCAACATTTTCAGGTGCTACCAGGATTATCCCCATGTTTTTCTCACGAGCTTTTTGATAAATCGTTCTGAAACTAGGATTGCCATTTAAAAACTTTTCTAAGTCCGGTTCAAGAGGTGTTGTTGTTGAAGCTAGAGAATTATCAGGAGAAGAACTTTGCCCTTGTCCAAAACCACAAGCTATACTTGAAAGACCGAGAAAAGTGGATAATATTACTGGATAAAATCCCCCTCTTATTCTTGGTTTGATTAAATCTCTCTCCATTGAGGGAAGAATAAATGGATCTAGCTAAATTTGCAACTCCTTAATTTGATCCCGGATTCTGGCCGCCCCAAAGGGGCGAGCCTCGCCTTTAGCTGCTTAGCTCTTTTATTTGATCTCTAAGGCGGGCTGCCTCTTCAAAGTCTAATATTTCTGCTGCTTGGTACATTTGGGCTTCTAAATTCCCTATCATTTTCTGTCTTTCTTTAACCGGAATATCCTCTATAGTTAATTCCTTTTTACCTAATTGCTCCTCCAGCTCCTCAACTTGCTCAATCAGCCTTTCCCTTAAGGCTTTCTCAATGCTTCGGGGAGTAATATGGTGCTTTTTATTATAATCTTCTTGGTATTTTCTTCTTCTAGCTACTTCATCAATTGCAGCTTGCATACTCTTGGTAGTGGTATCCGCATACATAATTACCTCTCCGCCAATATTTCTGGCAGCCCTGCCCATAGTTTGAATAAGTGAAGTCCTACTCCTTAAGAAACCTTCTTTATCTGCGTCTAAAATTATTACCAAAGTTACCTCAGGTAAATCCAGTCCTTCCCTGAGTAAATTGATTCCCACGATCACATCATATTCCCCTAAGCGTAATGAATTTAAAATATCAGATCTTTTTAAGGTTTCAATATCAGAGTGAAGGTAATTGACTTTGACTCCGTGTTCTTTTAAATAATCAGTTAAATCCTCGGCCATTCTTTTTGTTAAAGTGGTAATTAAAACTCTTTCACCTTTATTTACTCTTCCTTCTACCTCTTTGATAACGTCTTCAATCTGTCCCTGAGTTTCTCTTACTGATATTTGGGGATCGACAATACCAGTGGGTCTGACCAGCTGTTCTGCCACATTTTCTGAGCCGGCAAGGCTTAATTCATATTCATCCGGAGTGGCTGAAACATATATTGCCTGATTAATCCTTCTTTGGAATTCTTCAAATTTGAGAGGTCTGTTGTCCAAAGCAGAGGGAAGTCTGAACCCGAATTCGACCAAAGTTTCTTTTCTGGATCTGTCACCGTTATACATGCCTCTTAGTTGCGGTAAGCTGATGTGTGATTCATCAATAATCAGTAAAAAATCCTTAGGAAAATATTCCATTAAAGTATAAGGTGGGGAACCGGGAGCTCTTCCTTCAAAATATCTGGAATAATTTTCTATGCCATTACAAAAACCAAACTCCTTTATCATTTCCAAATCATAGTAGGTTCTTTGCTCAAGCCTCTGGGCCTCAACTAATTTCCCTTGTATTCTTAGTTTCTCCAACCTAGTTCCTAGATCCTGTTTTATCTCTTTGATAGCCGGTATCATCCTGGCTTCTGGAGTAATATAGTGTTTAGCTGGAAATATGGTGAGAGTTTGTGAAGTTGGAGCTATGTTGCCGGTAAGCGGATCCAAATGGGAGATTTTCTCTATCTTGTCTCCTAAGAAATTCACCCTGATGGCTGACTCTGAATATCCTGGATAAATATCTAAGGTATCACCCTTGACTCTATAGGTGGCTCTTTTAAAATCCAGATCATTCCTGCTATAAAACATTTTATGCAACATTTTTTTAATTTGTTCAAAACCCAATTTTACCCCCATTTTTAACTCCAAAATTGCCCCACCGTATTCAATAGGGGAGCCTAAGTTATAAATGCAGGAGACAGAGGCTACCACCACCACATCTTTTCTGGTCATTAGAGAAGTAGTGGTAGAAAGCCTTAATTTTTCTATCTCCTCATTGATAGTGGCATCTTTTTCAATGTAAGTATCAGATTGGGGCACATATGCTTCAGGCTGATAATAGTCATAGTAAGAGACAAAGTATTCAACTGCATTTTTGGGAAAAATGGATCTAAATTCCTGGGCTAGCTGCCCTGCTAAAGTTTTATTATGGGAAATAACCAGAGTTGGACGCTGGACTTTTTGAATCACATTTGCCATGGTAAAGGTTTTACCCGAGCCGGTTACTCCTAAAAGAACTTGATGCTGGGCCCCTGAGTTTAACTTGCCAACCAGTTTCTCAATAGCTTGCGGCTGGTCTCCGGTAGGTTTAAAACCAGATTCAATTTGAAATTTCGCCATAACGGTTCATTATACCATCCTGATCTAGTTTGTCCTAGTTGACATGTTCGGGTTATATTTGATATTGTTATGGTAAAGCTTATGCCAATTACACTCTACAGGCGTCAAAAGCAGATTGTAGATTTTGTTAAACAATATATTGACCGTTATGGTTATTCTCCCACTTTAGGTGAGATTGCCGAAGCCTTAGGTGTTTCTTCTCTTGCCACAGTTCATGAACATCTCCAGGCTCTAGCTAAAAAAGGCGTGATCAAAAGATTTGAAGGTGCTGTCAGAGGAATTGAAATTTTGGACCAGAAAATTTCTCACGGCTTGGATGGGATTGAATTGCCTGTTTTGGGCTTTATTGCCGCCGGCCAACCAATCATGACTTATACTGACCCTGATGCTACAATTAGGGTAGCTCCTTCCATGCTCACCGGCAAAAAAAGGTCTTATGTTTTGCAGGTTAAAGGTGATTCCATGATTGAAGACGGAATCCTGGATGGAGATTTTGTCATTATTGAAGAGCAGGATGTGGCAAATGATGGGGAAATTGTGGTGGCTCTGCTTGATAATGGTCTAGCTACCTTAAAAAGATTTTTCCGGGAGTCTGATAGAATCAGATTGGAACCTGCCAATTCCCAAATGGCCCCTATTTATGCCACAGATGTGCAAATTCAGGGTAAATGTGTGGGGGTCATCCGCAGGTTTCAATAATTCGATTAGAATTATAGCCTACTGTCTATAACCTCTCATTATCTGCTATACTAACTACTTATGCCTCATTTTGATCTAGTTGAGCTTATTAGAACTGTTGGATATTTGGGAGTTTTTACCATTGTTTTTTTAGAATCAGGACTCCTAATAGGTTTTTTCTTCCCCGGAGATTCAGTTTTGTTTACAGCCGGATTTTTGGCTTCCCAGGGTTTTTTGGATATTAAAATTTTAATAGCAGGATGTTTTATCTTTGCTGTTTTAGGAGATAGTATTGGTTATTACATAGGTAAAACACTAGGTCCAAAAATCTTTACCAGAGAAAATTCAATTTTCTTTCATAGGAAACATTTGGAAAGGGCTAACAGATTTTACGAAAAACATGGTGGAAAAACCATCATCTTGGCCAGGTTTATTCCGGTGATTAGGGCTTTTGCGCCTGTGGTGGCAGGTGCTGGAAAAATGAACTACAAAAGATTTGTTTTCTTTAACTTTTTTGGGGGGATCCTCTGGGCAATAGGAGTTACTTTGGCAGGATTTTATCTGGGAAGCCTGATACCTGATGTAGATAAATACCTGCTTCCCATTGTAGGGCTAATAGTTATAGCTTCTGTTCTACCTGGGCTGCACCATATGCTGACTGATGCAGAATTGAGGGCTAGTCTGATTAAAAGGGTAAAAAGAAGCTAATCCTGCTATAATTATGGCCATGCTATACATTGTGGCCACTCCAATTGGAAATTTAGGGGATATTACCCTAAGGGCTTTGGAGGTATTAGAATCTTGCGACGGGATAATCTGTGAAGATAGCAGGAGAACTGGCTTGCTTCTTGGGCATTTTAATGTCCATAAACCACTTCAAGTGCTGAATGACTACAATGAAGTAAAAGTATTTGAGTCCATCATAGAGCAATTAAAGTCTGGGCAAAATCTGGCTTTAGTCTCCGATGCCGGCACCCCGCTTATTTCTGATCCGGGGTATAAGTTGGTTAGAGAGTGTCTTAACCAGGGAATAGAAATAGACTCTCTACCTGGCCCCTCATCTGTTACTGCCGCCCTCACCTTATCCGGCCTTCCACCTGATAAGTTTATTTTTTTAGGTTACCCTCCTGAAAAGAGGGGTAAAAGAATGAAATGGCTTGAGGATTTTAAAAAAACTGATGCTACAACCATTATGTTCGTTTCACCACATAAATTACTTAAGACCTTAGAAGATATGAAGGAAGTTTTTGGGGATATAGAAGTAGTCTTAGCTCATGAATTAACCAAAATTCACCAAAGTGTGGAAAAGAAAAGAATTACTGAGTGGCTGGAAACTTTAACAAATCCTTCAACTGGCGGACCAAAAGGAGAGTATATTTTACTTTTTAAATAATAAAAGTCCTGTTGCTGCCTTGATACGACCATCGATATTTTCTAATGTGGGAACGGTCGATTTAAGTCTTGCTAACCCCTGTTCAGGAGATATTCTTTGTAAACCACGTCTATCCTTAGACAACAACACATCCATTATTTGTTGAGACCACTCACTCAATATTTTATCATAAACTCTCTGCATCAACTCACCTACTACAGGCTTACCCTCAGGGAAATATTCTCCTAGCCTAATATATACCCTTCTTAATACTGTAGTGGGTTCTGCCACTATTAAAGAATTATCTGATGGATCAACATCAAATCTACTCTGTCTTACATTTGGATCTACTTGAAATTGCATTGGATCTACTTCAGGTGGCATATAATAAATATTATATCACAAATTTTTTCTCAAAATAATTCTTCTTTCTGTTTGATGAAGTAAGTCTTTAGCTGAATGGGCTTCATAGCGCTCTACCACTATCCCATACACCCCTTTTTCCACTAGATATTCGAGAACATGAGGATTGTGAGTTAAACTGCCGTAGGCTATAAATGGTATTTTGGCCTTAAGTAAAAGTCTAATCCCGTCTTCTAAAAATTTCATCAGTCCCTCTACATCGTTTTTATAAGTAATTAATTCCTCATGATTTAAATCAAATCCATTCAAATGAGACACCAATTCATCTAGATTCAATACCACTCCATCTAGTCCTACTTCCAGATAATTCTCCAGATTCAGGATATTTTCCGGTATTGCTGCTTCCATCCAGATTTGCAAGGAATTTTTTCTTACTAATTTTTTAGAAGATAACTCTTTTTTAATTTGCAAAAATTCATGTATTCCCCTGATAAAGGGAATAACAATATGAACATTACTTAAGACTTTTTTATACCTGATAAAATCCAGTGCATCCAAGATAGGTTCTCTTAGATTATCCTGATGCAAAAGCCTCAAAGTTCCTCTAATTTGTCCCATTCCTTCGGATTTATCGGCCAGTTTAAAAAGGATGGGGGAATGGGGGAAAGTATTGGCTGCATCAACCACTCTCAAAATTAGATCCTCTAAGGATTCTCTGGGTTTATTTAAGTCAAAAATCTTTTCGGAGGATATATATACCCCATCCACTTCTTTCTCAACAACTAAACCTTGGGATAAATCTAAAAATACTTTAACAACACCTGTTCTGTCATTGCGAAGACCCTGCACCGATTCTGGTGCGGGGGACGAAGCAATCTGGGTAGGGTTATATTCCATCCTAGATTGCTTCATTTCATTCGCAATGACGGTGAAAGGAGTGTAAGGAAACACTCTTGTCAATTTGACTCCATTATCCACAATCCACTCGTACTCATGAGGTATAAATAACTTTCTGTTAGCTAACCTTACTAGCTCATCTAATTTCCTCATATCATTTGGGTGAGGCTTGCCTTTTTTAACTGTAATAACACTGTCATCCGAAATTGGATCAAAAAAAGCAGTACCCGAAGCCTCGAGCCTTTTTATAAAGATGACTATTTGTGGTTCCAAATCTTGGGTAATCTTAGGATCAAACCCGCTATTCCATAATCGGTTTTTAATTTCAGTAAGCCAGGTTTGAAGCAGTTTCAACCAGAGGATTTTTACAGATTTGATCTCCTCACCAATGTAAAAAAGCTTTCTCTCTTGTGTTTCCCTAACTAAATTTTCAGGGATAGGAATATTACTGATCCCTTTTTCCATAAGAGTCCAACTCTCTTTATAAACCTCTTTGGTCCCAAAGTCATGCAGTTCTAGGGCAGTTTTTAATTTAAGGGTTGGAGGTGTAATTACTATTCCATTGGCAACAGGAAATTCAACTCTGGAAAGCTTGGCAAGGGATGTATTCAAACTGCCAAAAATTGGACTATCTTCATCTGTTAATAATTTTATAGGCAGGATTTCAATCATTTGAGAATTATTTTATCGCCCACTTTTATCTGAAATCGCTCCACAACTCCGGCATTAACCTCTAAGACCTTATCAACCTCTATTCTTGATTGATATATGGGCAGATCCTCATCTTGCTGATTGGGCCTCGGCGATGGCACATTTTCAATAATATCCACTATCGTATCATCCCTGATCCAAATTAGATCCAGCGGGAATTTTAAACCTTTCATCCAGAAAGAGTATTGACCCTTATCAGGAAAAATAAACAGCATGCCGGAATCAGATGCCAGCGATTCTCTACCTCCCAATCCTTTGCTTCTTTTGGCTTGATCATCTGCAATCTCAACTTTGATCTCTCTGTCATTGATCCCTACAACACTTGAAGCTTCCGGTGAGGGTAAAAAAGGTAAAAAGGTAATCTGACGAGTATAGATATAGAAAGCCGCGGCAATTACAAAGAGGAGAGCAATTGACTGTACTAAAAACTTCTTCATACCTTAAGTTTATCACAAAATTTAACAGCTTCCCCAAAGCCCGCGCAGATTTTCTTTAGCTTCCCTCTCTGCAGCCCTAAATCTTTCATCGTATTTGACATCAGGCGGATAGGTTAGAACCTGGGCAAAACCTTCTCTGATCAGAAAGTCATTAATAAAAAGCATTCTTTCATCATCCAATGGCAAATAAACATACCTTAATAATCTGCTATATTTATCTGTTTCTGAAACATCTTTCTCTAAGGTAACAAACTGACCTTCCAAAAGTTCTTTTGTTTTCTGAGAAGCTTGTTTGCCAAAACATTCAACAGCCTTTGTGGGATGAACTGTCTCAGGGGTGTCTATTCCGATCAGTCTGATAGTTTGATTACCTATCCGGATGGTATCACCATCCACCACTTTGGTAACTAAAACTGCCTCGTTTTTTGGTGAAGTAATAGCTGATGAGGTGGCTATAGATATTCCTTCAATTTGCGGAATAGGGGATGGGGTAGCTATTGGTTGCTTGTTTGTATTCAATCCAGTTACGATCAGCACTAAGCCTAAGATAAGGGGAAATAAGCCAATTATTAATGTTTTCTTTATATTCTGACTTTTCACTTTTCCCTTAACCCTAATTACTAAATACCTGGGTAAACATTCTTCCATAAACTCCGCCATCAATTGCTCCAATACCCACTTTTCCGTAATCCTCTGATAAAATATTTTCCCGGTGACCTTCTGAATTCATCAAGCCCTTGTGAGCCAGATCAACTGTTGGAGCATAGGCCAGATTCTCCCCGATTATTAGAAAATCTATACCAGCTTCAGTGGCTCTGTCTGCCACAGTTTTACCCTCAGGAGAATAGTGAGAAAAATAACCTCCCCTGAACATATCTTTACTGTGAGTCCTGGCCACTTCGGTTAATTTGGCATCAAAGGTCAGTGTATTTTTACCAAGTTTAGTTCTTTCTCTGTTGAGCAGATTTATCATCTCTCTCTCAGATGACTCGTCTATTTGGATTTCACTGGTTTGAAAGCCCAAATTAACTCTTTCATCTGTCTTGGGTTTAATGGTTAGAAATGTCAAAGTGTCACTAGTGATGCCCCCAAAGACATTCTTAACTGGTTGTTCTAAGCCGTAAGCCTTATCCAGTATTCGGCTGCCTATTTTGGAATCTAAAACAGCCTTTTTGATGGTCGGTTGGATGGGAAAAGTAGCAAGGAGCACCAAGGTTAATGAGATAAAAACTAAACCTCTTAAGAATGCAGGAATAATACCTAGATCTTCAATTAATGACCATTTGATACGGGGGATTTTGGGTAAGATTAGTCTGACCAGCAGGAAAAAGATGGTTTCCGAGATAAACCAGATGGTCATAAATCCGAGAACTAAAGCTAAGCCGTGGGGGATTTGAAAATTGATCTCCAAAAATTTGGCAGTAAAATTGTAATATCTGAAGGAGAGAAAGAGAGCCAGTAGAAAGCTTGTTAAATCTAAAGCTTCTAAAATGAGGGGTCTGCCAATAGCTTCAAGAGTGAAAAAAATGAGAGCAATAATGATGACTAAATCTACCCAGTTAAACCCGTAGACCATAATCTCATAATGATAGCATAAAAGTGTTAAAATATAGGCAAGGTCCGGTAGCTCAACGGTAGAGCAGTGCCCTCTTAAGGCATTGGTTCTGAGTTCGAATCTCAGCCGGATCACCCAATGATAGAGGTAACATCTTTAATTATCACCTCCTTGGATATCTTTAAAATTAGTGCCAATTCCCTGAAAATGATAAAATGAATTCTGATGAAACAAATTTTTGCCGCAGTTTTTGTAATAATAGTAATTATCAGTTTTATCGTAGTGGCATTTACTTTAACTCAGGTTCAGCAGGAAGAGCAAAGATTAAAAACCAGCCTCAAGCAGAGATCCATATTACTTGCCGAGAGCTTAAAAGAAACAGTCCAGCCGAATTTTATTAACAAATCAGACCAGCAATTGCAGAACTTGGTTGATAAGTTCGAAGATAAACAGAGATTGGCTGGTATGGTTATTTACGACAGTAAGGGAGACACTATTGCTACTTCATCAAGCCTGATCACACAGGTTCTAAAAACCAAAAAAATTGCGGAAGATGCTATGGATGCTGACGGCGCAAATGGAGATTTTGTAGAGTTAACTAATGAAAAAATGTATCTTTTGGCCATCCCGCTTCATGACGAAGAAAGCGTAGTGGGCGCGCTAATGATCGCCCAAGATGCCAGCTATATTGATACCAGACTAACCGGAATTTGGAAGAACAATCTTTTAAGGCTATTTGTACAGGCATCTTTAATATCTGCCGCAATCCTTCTTATTATCCGTTGGCTCATCGTCGAACCAATACGGAACTTGGTTAAGTCTTTAAAATCAACCAGAACCGAGGATTTAGAACAAAACTCTCCCGGTTTGCCTACTAACTTTTTCTTCAGGCCGCTTGCTAAAGAAATCACAAACATTAGGGGAAAACTTAAAGAGGCAAGACTTATTGCAGACGAAGAAGCAAAATTAGGGTTGGAAAAATTGAATTCTCCGTGGACAGAACAACGCTTAAAAGTATTTATTAAAGATGTTTTAAAAGACAGGACTATTTTTATGGTATCTAATAGAGAACCCTACATTCACACAAAAAAAGGGAGGAGTATTAATTATTATATTCCCGCAAGCGGCATGGTAACTGCTATTGAGCCGATTATGGAAGCCTGCGGAGGAATATGGATTGCCCAAGGGAGCGGAGACGCAGATAAGATAACAGTTGATAAAGATGACAAATTAAATGTTCCGCCTGAAGAACCTAAGTATACCCTTAAAAGAATCTGGCTTAGCGAAAAAGAGGAAGCAGGATATTATTACGGCTTTTCCAATGAAGGTTTGTGGCCGCTGTGTCATATAGCCTATACCCGGCCTACTTTTAGAAAAGAAGACTGGGAGGAGTATAAAAAGGTAAACGGCAAATTTGCGCAAACTATTCTGACTGAAATAAAAAATATAGAGCGGCCCATTGTCTTAATTCAGGATTTTCATCTGGCCCTTGTACCCAGAATCATAAAAAACTCCAGGCCTGACGCAAGCGTTGGAATATTCTGGCATATCCCCTGGCCTAACTCTGAATCTTTCAGCGTCTGTCCCTGGAAAAAGGAGATTATAGACGGAATTTTAGGGGCAGATTTGATTGGTTTCCAGACTCAACTGCACTGTAATAATTTTATTGAAACAGTCAGCAGGGAGATTGAATCGCTTCTTGATTTTGAACAGCTGACAGTCACCAGAAACGGACATACATCTTTCGTCAAGCCATTCCCAATAAGTATTGCATTTCCTAACCCATCTAAAGAAAAAAGTGCTAATTCTGACACCAGGAAGTTTTTAAAAAGTTTGAATATCAAGACAAAATATATTGGTGTTGGAGTTGACCGGCTTGATTACACTAAAGGTATCCTGGAAAGGCTCAAAGCAATAGAGATTTTTCTCAAAAAATACCCTGCCTATGTTGGTAACTTTAGCTTTATACAAATTGCTGCTCCCTCAAGAAGCAAAATAAAGGAATATCAAAAATTCACCGAGGCTCTAGAAAAAGAGGTAGAAAGGGTTAATAATCTTTTTAGGAAAAACGGCTGGAAACCGGTTATCCTTTTTAAAAGACACCATACCCGGGAGGAAATATCCCGGTTTTATAAACTGGCGAATGTTTGTTTAGTAACTTCTTTGCATGACGGGATGAATTTGGTGGCAAAAGAATTTGTAGCAGCCAGGGGTGACAATAAAGGAGTGCTTGTCTTAAGCCAATTTACAGGAGCAGCCAGAGAACTTAAAGATGCATTAATAGTTAATCCCTACAATGGGGAACAGACAGCAGAGGCTATAAAAGTAGCCTTAGAATTATCGCCATTAGAACAAACAAAGAAAATGAGAAGAATGAGAGAAGTGGTTAAAAATTATAATATTTACCGCTGGTCAGCAGAGCTTTTAAAAGTTATTGTTAATATATGAAAATTGCCATCATCTGCTCTAATTTTGTCAGCATGACCAAAAACGTTATAAGGGGAACGGAGGTCTTTGACTATACTTTGATTGATAATTTAGTTAAAGAAGACAAGAATCTGGATATTACTGCTTTTGTCTCGGGAGATTCCAAACTGCCGGTTAAAATTGAAAGTGTTGATTATCAACCTTCCGCTTCAGACAAAAGTATTATTCAAAGGAATAAACATATCATTTTCGAGCTGGCACTCCTGTCCAAAGCTTTTTCCATGCAAGACAATTTTGACTTATATCACATCAATATCGGAGATGGAGATATTGCCTTACCGTTTACTCCTTTTGTTAAAAAACCAATACTAATAACCCTACACTATACACAAGACAGCGAATATATTAATAAATATTTTTCTCTATTTAAAAAATACCTTAACGTTTATTTTGTATCTATCAGTAATACCCAAAGGAAATTTTTTCCGGATTTAAATTATGCGACTACAATCTATAATGGCATAGAGATAGAACAATTTAAATTTAACCCGGATGGTGGGGAAGCTATGATGTGGGCTGGGAGAGCAGTACCTGATAAAGGGTTGGAAACAGTTTTTGAGATTATCCACAAACTTGGAAGAAATGTTAAAATATTTCTTCTCCGTAAAGATGAGTATCTTGATTGGTTAAATAAATTAATAACAGCACAAGAAAACTTAATTTCATCCAAAAGGATTTCCCTGGAATTTGAAAAGGATAGAAATGATCTTGTGCTGGATTACCAGACGAGCAAGCTCTTTCTTTTTCCGATCCAGTGGGAAGAACCATTTGGACTGGTATTAACTGAAGCTATGGCCTGTGGCACACCAGTAATAGCATATGCCAGGGGTTCTGTGCCTGAAATTATCAAAGATGGTGAGACAGGATTTATAGTTAACCCATCAGATCAAGACATCCGGGGAAATTGGATAATTAAAAAAACTGGTCTTGATGGTTTATGCGAAGCAGTAGAGAAAATCTATTCAATGTCAAAGGGTGAATATCAAAAAATGCGTCTTAAATGCCGAACCCATGTTGAGAAAAATTTTACAGCGCAAAGAATGACAAAGGATTATTTAAAAGTTTACGAAACTATTTCTGATGCCTTTCCTGTATGAGCGTATTCAGCCTTGCTTCAACATTCTTAGGCCAGCCAATAGTTTTATTTTCTTCAATCCACTGTTGCACTGTTTCTTGAGAAAGAGGGTTTTTCTGAATCCGGGTAAGTTTTAACTGAATCTCTTCTGGAGAATCCAGCTCTCTGTTAATTCCAAATTTACTCTGCAATATTCCTGGCCATAACTTCTCAGCTCCTGCCAGAATTTCGCTCCTTTTGTCCGGGTTTTTAATATCAGCCACTCTTCCTAACCAGCTTTCAGGATACTCTAAAAGTTCTCTGGTCCATAAATCATCATGAATTAATCTATCAGCATAATTCCTTTTCTCCATTCCTTGTTTATCTCGATAATAAAGATTGCTATCTGGATCAAGTCTAGTCTCAATCTCTGTCAGCAATTTTGTATCCCATAAAGATGAGTCGTCTGTATTGTTCCGGGCAACAAAACGGAGAACTTCATCTGATGAAAATACATGATTAAAAGGTATCTTAAATAACTGCATTAGTATTTGTATTCGTGAAATATGGTAGGGAGAACCAAGAATTTGATACTTTTCTTTATCTTGAGTCCCTTGGGTATCTTTCATATTGATCATATTGATCAAGTTAGCAATAGTATCAGGAGAATTTTCCTCTGTTTCAATAATATTTTCTGGTATACCTGCTTTGAAGAGGCGCTGTTTAATTAATTCTGCTTCAGAGCTAAACTGCTTTCCCCCAGTTTTACCACCCATGACTATAATTTGTGGTATCTGACCCCGTTTATATAGCTCTGAAGCTGCCTTGACAAGGTTTTCTGACCAAAAATTGACATCTTCATCTCCCGAAGTATTCAAACCTTCTTGGGGAATTACTCTTGTGACTCTATCAATTACAGGACCTTGTCCGAAAATAAGTAATGGGCCATTTGATGTTTTTACCGCCTCTTTAACAAGTGCGCCCTCTGAACTCTCCATATCAATCATTATACCAATAGAGTAGGGGTTATAAGAACTCACACATTTTTGATATAGTGTTTATAGATGGATCTCAAGCAATCTTCTCTTCAGTTATTTTTAAGCAATCGACGAAAAGCTAAAAACCTTCAATACACTGTTCCCTCCCCGGATACTTATCCCTACCAGTGGCTGTGGGATTCCTGTTTTCATGCGATAATTTTAACCCACTTTAACTTAGGTGAAGCTAAAAAAGAGATTATGTCCCTTTTATCAAAACAATTTGATAATGGACTTATTCCTCATATTATTTACTGGGACAAAAAAGTAAAAACAGATTTCCCTAAAATAAATTGGGGTATAGAAGATACTTCAGGTATCACTCAACCACCTATGATTGCCTACGCTGTCTGGCAAATATACCAAAAAGATAATGATAGAAATTTTATTAAGATTGTCTATCCTAAGCTTTACCATTTTTACAAATATTTACTAAGCGAGAGGGATCCTCATGAAAATCATTTAATAGGAATCATGAATCCCGATGAATCAGGTGAAGATAACTCCCCCAGGTTTGATATCCCCTTAAGTTTACCGGCAGTTCATAGTATAGAAAAGAGCAAGCAAAAAAGATTTCAACTGGCTGATCAAAATATTAAATGCAACTTTGATGCTCCTTTTTGCATGAGAAACTTTTTCTGGGTCAAAGATGTGCCCTTTAACTCAATAATGGTGGAAAACTTAAGATACCTTTCACAAATTGCTGAAAAAATTGGTAAAAAA
>JAUYKM010000017.1 GCA_030699125.1 Candidatus Daviesbacteria bacterium
CAAATAATCAACGCAAGCAATCAATTGATTGAAATTTACGAACAAAAAATTTCTGATGTTTTAAGTGAAATATAAATTTATGGACGATATAAAAGCAACAATTCATGGCGACGCTACAAGCGATCAAATAGAAGCAATTGACCACATTGGCAGTCATGCAAGATTACTTGCTGGGCCTGGAACGGGAAAAACAAAAACGCTTACTCGGCGTGTCCTTTCTTTAATTCTCCAACATAATGCCGACCCCGAATCAATTCTTTTGCTTACATTTACCCGTTTAGCCGCCGCTCAATTAAGAGATGAGATAAAAAAAGTTTTAGAGCCTTTAGAAAAAATGATCCCGCAGGTATCAACGCTTCACTCCTTTGCATTAAAACAAATTCTTCATAATTCGAGCAGAATTGACACATTGCCAAGACCAATCAGAATAGCTGATGACTGGGAAGAACGATATATTATCCAAGAAGATTTAAAAAAAGTTTTAAGTCTCAAAGAAATTGGCGATGTTCAAAATTTGATCAATCAGCTTTCAACTGACTGGGAAACTTTGAGAATTGATGAAATTGGCTGGGAGCAACAATTTCCAAATCCCGCTTTCCTTGGTGCGTGGCGAAGCCACAAAGATCAATATGGCGAAACCTTGAGAGCAGAGCTTGTTTATCAACTGAAAAAGCAATTAAACCAAAGCAGGGATTTCCAATTAGACAAAGAATATAAACATATTTTGATTGATGAGTACCAAGACTTAAACGCTTGCGATCTCGCGATAGTCAACGAGTTAGCAAAACGAGGTGCGGAACTATTTGTTGCGGGAGATGATGACCAAAGTATCTATGGCTTCCGTTTTGCAACTCCTGAGGGTATAAGAAATTTTGAACAGATATATCAAAATTCCAAAAAATTGGCGTTAGAAATATGTTTTCGTTGCGATAAGAGTATTTTACATTCAGCTGAATTTGTTGCCAGTCTTGATCCAAAACGATTACCGAAGCCAACACGCCCGAAAGACCAAGCGGAAGACGGCGAGGTTTTGATAATTGGCTTTAAAGATCAAAACCATGAAGCCGAAATCATAGCTAAGAAAATAAAAAGCTTGATTGCCAAAGATATTAAGCCAGATCAAATCACAATTTTACTAAGAAGCGACCGTAATGGCTCGTTATCTAAGCCAATTATTGAAGCCCTGAAAAAGCAAAGCGTTGATGTATCTTTGACGACTGATTCTGAGCTAGAAAGCAACAATGAGTATAGAATTGTTTTATCAGTAATTCGTTTGCTCGTTGATCAAAACGATTGTTTAGCTTGGCGAACATTATTACAAGTTAATAAAACAAACGGCCTAGGTGATGAGTGCATAAAAAATATATGGAATTATGCTCAAAGCAAGGGAATACGATTTAGTGTG
>JAUYKM010000019.1 GCA_030699125.1 Candidatus Daviesbacteria bacterium
TATCCCGCGATATTAACTGCCGAATCAAGTAGTCCGCCAGGATTATTACGCAGGTCAAGTATTATCTTTTTGGCCTTTGAATCAGCAATTTCCTGGGCGGTTTTTTTGAATTCCGCATCAGCATTTTGATTAAAGGTAAAAATTTCAATGTAAGCAACGTCTTCATCCAATAATTTCCATTCTACGGCTGGAATTTTAATTGTGTCGCGAGTAATCGTAACCTCTTTGGCTTTTTCCAGGCCGTCGCGGGTGATAATCAGTGTTACATTACTTCCCTTTGGTCCGCGTATCAAACCGACCGCTTCATCCAGTTTCATGCCCTCGGTGGATTTGTCATTAATTTTTAAGATTTTGTCCCCGGCAAGTAATCCGGCGCGTGCCGCTGGAGTATTTTTGATGGGTGCTATAACTGTTAAAATATTTTTGCGAAGGCCTATTTCTATCCCGATGCCGCCGAATGCTCCCTTGATTTGTTGCTGGAATTCTTCGCTTTCTTTGGGTTTCAGGAAAACCGTATAAGGATCTCCTGCTGTTCTGACCATTCCATCAATCGCGCCGTAAATTAGGTCTTGAGTGTCCAATTTGTCTTTGTCCACGTAGCGATTGTGCAGCATATCCCAGACATTCCAGAAAAGAGAAAAATCCACTCCTTTTTGTTGGCCAAGATTTTGGTTAAATACCGGTACGTTGCCAATGGGTGCCGGCATCCATTGGTTTTTAAAATAAAAACCGCCTAGGAAACCAACGGCGAGAGCAAGCGCTATTATAATTGGAACAAATCTTTTTTGCACTAGATTAATACAAATTAAATCTTTTTGGCTGTTTGAATATTTTGTAGGTTTCGGTATTTCCAGAAAAACTTTATTGCGCTGGCTATGTGCCAGCGCGTTTTTTTATTGAATATCGCATCCAGCAATCCCAAGCCCGAAACCGATTCCCTTTGATGATAATGGTACATCATGGCTTCCGGATAAAAAACAACCTTATAATCATTATGCCAGAAACGGCGAGCCCAATCAACATCCTCAAAATACATAAAGAATCTCTCATCCATCCCGCCGATTTTATTGAGTGCTTCCCGGCGGACCATAATCGCCGAACCCATTAACCAATCCGGGGTTTGGATTTGGGATGGGTTGGCATCAGTCATGAGGAACTCGTTGAGCGCTTTTTTAAACCGCCCGAATCTTCCCAAAAAACTTCTGCGCGCGAGTATTGTGGCCGGGTTGTAATAGCTGAAAAACGTCCTCTGATGCGAGCCGTTAAAATTGAGCACTTGCGGTCCCAGCATGCCGATATCGGGATGTTTCTCCATATAATCGGCCATTTTTTCAATCGCCCCATTGGTTGCAATCACATCAGGATTTAAAATCAAGATGTATTTGCCGCTGGAATTCTGAATTCCTATATTTACCCCTCGCGCATAGCCAAGATTTTCCTTGAATGGCAGATATTTAATTTCCGGATAATTTTCTTGTATTAAGTCCCGTGCTTTTCTCGAGATGGTGGAATCTACCACGGTAATCTCCCGATCCATGGTTTTGTGATAACCGTAGATGAATGATTTTAAACAGAGATTCAAAAGTTCCGATGTTTGATGGTGGACAATAACTATTGATAGTTCGGGCATAGTTAATCAGTTAGTTGATTAGGATATTTTTAAATAAATTCTTAATTCCTGCGTAATTTGCTTCTTTGGGCAATAATATGTATTCTCCTTTTTCGGTTTTAGTTTCATAAACCAGATTATCAATTGAAACCACGTAATTTATTACTTTATTTTTAGAGCCGAATGTATTTGCCAGTGAAAGCAAGTTGCCGATATCCCAAATTTGAAAATCAGTGCGGACGTCATTTTTTAGATCTGAAAGCAGGGAGGTTATCTTGATCGACGCTAGGAGACTTTTTCAACCAGCGCTTGTTTTTCTTCGTAACGCTCGGGAAAATCTAAGTCTCGATGGACTCAATGGGGGGAGTGATTTTCGCCAGCGGGTCTCAGATGAGAAGCTCAGCAATGATGCCATGACACTAGCCGGTGAGATGGCTGAGCAACTTGCTCAATTTGAGGTTTCAGATCTTGAGGACCTTTTCAAACTAGA
>JAUYKM010000010.1 GCA_030699125.1 Candidatus Daviesbacteria bacterium
TATCATCGAGATGACCGATAACAGGAATAAAATCCGGTATTAAGTCAAATGGCGTAATTGCGTATCCTACAGCTAATCCTAGAAAAACTTTAGCTGTTAAAGGTGTTCTAGGGTCTTGATAAATAGCTTTATATAAACTTAAGTGCCTTTTGACAGTCCCTTTAATCTCTTGAAGTGTAATCATAAGACTCCTTTAGCTTCTGTTTAATAGGTATCGTTATTGCTGAAAGGTAACCAAATGCCGTACCCAATAATTGTTAAATATAATATTAATATGTGCATAGTTATACTTTAATTTTGTGCAACGATAGATCTTGGTGGTAACCACCTGAATGGGGGTGAAAATATCAAGATCTATGTTAACTATGTACAAACAGATCACTATTAAAACACTGCATAATCAGGGAGAAAAGAAATCCCGGATAGCCCGGGAGCTGGGATGCCACAGGAATACAGTTTCAAATATTATCAAAAGAGATGGAATAATTGAAAAACAGACCAGAGTCAGGTCTTCCGTATTTGATCCGTACAAACAGCAGATTCAGGAATATCTGGACAAAAAGATCAGCAGGCTGCGCATCTTTGAGTTACTGGGTGAGGAATACGGAGTTATGAGCACCTACATTAATCTGTGCAAATATATCCAAAATCAGTTTCCCAAAAGAATTGAAGCTTACGGAGTCCAGGTTGTTGAGCCCGGAGAGGTAGCAGAAATTGATTTCGGTGAGTTAGGAATTCTGCCCGGGCCACTGGGTAAGAAAGTCAGGACATTCGGGCTGGCAGTTGTCCTGCCATATTCCAGACTGGATTTTTTTGCCATCTGCTACAACCAGAAGCTTGAGACTTTAGTCAAAGGACTCAAAGCAGCCTTTGACTACTTTGGGGGTGTGCCAAGAAGACTTAAGGTAGACAATATGAAAACAGCCATTTTAAGAAATCAGCATTATGATCTGGAGTTCAACCAGGACTTTTTGGAGTTTGCTTCCCATTACAACACCGTGGTTTTACCATGCAGTCCGTATTCTCCTGAGCAAAAAGGTACGGTGGAAGCAGGGATTAAATATCTGCAGTCAAACTTCGTAGCAGGAAGACAGTTTCAGGATGATGCCGATATTAAAAGGCAGCTTAGGAACTGGCTGGATGGTTATGCCAACTTGAGGATCCACGGCACAACCAGAAAAGTCCCGAAAGAGGTATTTGAGGTGGCAGAAAAAGATCAGCTGCAGCCTTTGCCGCAAGAGGAGTTCGCTTTCTTTAACAGGTGTGTGAGGCAGGTTTTACCCAATTGTCATATCCACTTTGAGAATAACTATTACTCTGTGCCGGCCATTCTGGTAGGAAAAGAAGTGACCATCCGCTTCAATGATCATCTTTTAAGGATTATCCATCAGGGAGAGCAGGTAGCCCTGCATCAGCAAGTTACCGGAAGTATTGGTAACTTTGTGACAGTCAGGAGCCACCTGCCGGACTACAAAGTTTACTCCCAAACTGAATATCAGGCCGGATATGAAGCCAGGATGGCTGAGATCGGTGAGTATGCCCACAGGTATTTTACTATGCTCCTGACTACTAAACAGAGCTATTGGTTTAGAAGTATACGGATTATCTTAGGACTGGAGAAAGAGTATGGCAAAGAAGCCCTTAATTTATCCTTAAAACGGGCTCTTTACTATCAGGTAGTGGATATTGTCATTATCAAAAACATCCTGGCAAAAAAGCTGTATCTTTTGGGGATTGAGCCGGGTTTGGACAAATCCGGCAGTAACGGTGAGTACGCCATGAGCCGCCCACTTGACTACTATGAAGGAGTAACCTCATGAGTCAGGGATTACTTAATGTTGAAGAGCTGGAGAAAGCCTTAAAAGAGTTTAAGCTGGCTGGAATAGTCAGGACTTTGGAGTTAAGACTTAAACAAGCCCAGGAAGAGGGTTTTGCCTGTAGTGAATTTTTAGGGCTGTTACTTGAGGACGAGAAAAATTCCCGGGCTGATAACAGACGGTCAAGGCTTTACAAAGAAGCTCATCTGCCTTTTGAGAAGGGACTTGAGGATTTTGATTTTACCTTTCAACCCTCAATCAAAAAGCAAGAGATATTAGAGCTTTCAACCTGCAGATTTTTAGAAAAGTATACCAATATCCTGTTCCTGGGCCAACCGGGTACAGGTAAAACTCATTTGTCTGTAGCGCTGGGGCTTAAAGCATTAGGATATGGCAAGACCGTGCTTTTTACCAGTGTTTGGGAGATGATCCAAAGGCTGCAAGCCTCCCGGGCAGACTTCTCCTACCAGAGAAAGATTGAAGAGTATTTAAAACCTGATCTGTTGATTCTTGATGAGCTGGGATACCGGAGTATGGCAGAAAAAACTGTAGAGGATGTCTTTGAGATAGTTTCCAGAAGATACGAGAAGGGTTCAATCATCATTACTAGCAACCGCAGCGTGAGTGAATGGGATAAAGTATTTATTGACCGGACCTTAACTTCTGCTATTGTAGACAGATTAATGCATCACTCGGTAATCATTGAAATCAAAGGTGAAAGTTACCGTTTTAAAAAGAAGGATTAATTTTTACTAAAAAATGCACAATTTTAAATTATAATTTTGCCGTAATATTGCACATTATTAAATTATACTTGACATTTTAGGGTCTGTGTCCCAAAAAAGAGATGACCGAAATTGTATAGTTTGCATAATTCCAAGGTTTACTTACAGATTAATTATACCTCTTTTAGGATCTAAAGTCTAAGCATTGTATATGCAGACATAGTAAAAAATTATTCACACGCACACTTTACTTTTTCACACATAAATGATATATTCTGACCTAGTCTGTATAATCCTGCCTTAATGTATGGATACAAAAGCAGGATTTCATTTATATAATAAGGAAGAGGCTATTAAGATCTTCCATTTAAGGGAACAACTTAAGTCCCATAAATTAACTCCGGACAGTATAGATATCTTTTTAGCGCGGATCAGTCAAGATGAGGTTAAAGAACACCTACATAAAATTACACACCAGCCAATAGGGTTTCTAAATATTCTGGAAGGAGTGCAGCAGTGGCTTGGAGGAAAGGAAGCAAAACCGACAAACGCTAAAATTGTGGCCTATACCATATTACAAACAGGTGCTAATCCTATTATGCTGCAAGCTCTCCATAGCTATAACATCGGCAAGCTCAACACTTTTATAACTTACTATGACTATGCAGAAGGTATGTTTGAGACCATTTCAGCAGTATTGGGTGCAACTGTTGAGCTAGAAGGAAAGGGACAAGAAGTTACTGAAGAAGCTTCTTTCCGCTGGCTCCAAGACCGCAAAGCCATTCCTAGCGGCCTACTGGATTCATTTGACCGTGTACATAGAAAAGAGTATCAATATTTCGCAGATATTTTAAAAGAAGATCCCACCGGACTTGAGGTAGTTTCTGAAATGTTAAGAGAGTTAACAGTTGAGATGGAATTTAAAGAGAAAGATCCGGAAGGAGATTTTCCCTATCCTAGGATACTCCCCTACCAATACCCTAAACTTTATGTAGCCGGTGCTATTTTTGCCAAACAAATTTATGAAGGATTGTACCAATTATGGGAGAAGGAGCAATGCAGCAATTAAATTCAGACTCTTCCACCTTTGAGTTATTTGATGGACAGTTATATTTTAAAAGTTGTGTTTTAAGAGCTAACCGGTCAAACATAAGCCTATCAAAGAGCGAGTTAATGGAAGCCATGCTCCGTCTTGGTGATACTGAAAAAAATTATCTTTCAAATATTAAAAACAATCCTGAGTCTTTTATTAGCCTCTTGG
>JAUYKM010000002.1 GCA_030699125.1 Candidatus Daviesbacteria bacterium
GATAGTATAGTTGCCGGCAGGGGTAGAAGAAATGGTGGATATAGTCATGGTAGTGGAACAGTTAGGTGTACAGGAAGTGGGAGAAAAAGTTGCGGAAGCACCCGCAGGAAGATTAGTTACGGAAAAAGATCCCACAGGTGGCACAGTGCCTGAAGATAGGGTTAAAGTGACATTGGAAGTTCCGGATGAACCCTGGACCACTGACAGATTGGTGCAGGAGGTATTGTATGAGCCTCCGCAGGCTGGATCTGATTGGTTGCAGGCACCGGATACATAGTTACAGACCTCCCCTGATCCATCATCCCAGACATATTCCTGGACCTGTTGACTCAATCCAGTGCCGCAGCATTGGTTATATGTTCTGTTTAATTGGTTACATTGTCTGGGAGCACTACAGGCACTGTCACAGGGAGGGTAAGGGTCAAAGCCGCAGAAGGCTTCTGTGGTGCCGAAGGGACATTGTCCTTCGGAAGGATAAGTGCCATCCTGCAGTATGGAGGGAGAATTTTCACAAACAGCAGAAGTGCCATCACTGCAGCAAACTTTGTATAGTCCTGATCCCCAGGAACAGTCACAAAAACCGGCATTTAATCCTTGACTGCCCAATTCACATTTATCCCCAATAGAACAGACTCTTTCAATCTGATAGTAACGAGCCTCACAAGTGATACCGGGCTCATCTGCATCATCTATACAATATTTCAGGCTATACTTTGTCCAATCAAGGCCACCTTCACAATCCTCCAAACCACAATTGTTCACATTATAGCTATTAGCGCATTGATCAGGATTGTCACTACAGGCTGATGGATCACAATCTGTATAACTTGCTGGTAAGGGTCGATCAAAGTATGCTGGAGCCTGAGCAGCAAAGGTTTCAGAAGAGAGAAAGATCAGTCCGTATCCTACTAAAAGGATAAAGAGCAATAATTTAAAGGCAGCTCCCATACCTTTAATGTACAGGGATTATAATGGCTATGTCAACAAACCGCAAACCAGAAAGGTAATATCTATGAATTATGAGGGTTATTTGTTTAAAGGAATATCAAAATTCCTTGAACTTGAAGTAGCAGGATTATCTGGTCCACTATATGGGATATACAATGGTGTTTGCTCTGTAATTTCATCAAATAAATCTGGTAGAGTTTCTTTATCTATAGCGGATACCCCTATTAAAGCATTAAATGAATATCCCTCAAAAACAGTTAAGCCTGTTTCTCCACCAGTTGCAACTACCTGCCTGGGTTTCATATCAGCAGTTTTCTTATCTGAAAATATTTCTGGATTTTTTAATAAATCTCCATAATAAGTTAAGGATCGCTTGCCGTCATAAGTTCTCCCCCTGAACTGCATTCCGTGTAGGAAATTTGGTTCCTTAAGTTCACTCATGGCAACCTGCATCTCAAAGGGGAGTAGCAATTCTTCACCCCCCTCTAATGTAAAAGCGACTCCTTCAAATACCTTTTTAGTTTCATCTTCAAACTGAACAAATCTTCCACTTGCACATGCTTCTTTTCGGAGAACCTTACAATCAAATGGTTCTATTTTTTTAACCTCCGGAGTGGAAGTAACGGTAGGGGAAGGTTCAAATGTAGCTGTGGCAGTAGGAACAATAGGAGACTCTGTGATGTTGATATTCCTGCTTTGAGCAGGATTACAGGCAATCCCTATGGCCAGACCTAAGGCTCCGGCCAGAGTAAGTTTTACATATTTAATAGGATCGTGATAACGACCCCGTTCTTTTTGAGCGTGGGAAACTGGCACTTCAGGAGTAATCGTACTTTCTCTATCCATATATTAATATTATACCACAAATCCTATAGGATAGTCAAATCCTTGTATGAGCAGGTTTGTATAAGTATTCATGGGTTCCCAAGGCTACAAAGTATGCCATAGGTTCATCTTCATCCCTAACCTCCTGATATATTGCCCTCAGATCAGCTGTGACATCAATGCTTCTAAACCCTTTCCATTCTCTTTCCAGCTCATGGTTATCCAGTTCTAAATTATTGGGGTCTTGGGCAAAAAGCTCTATTGCCTTTTTGAAACTATGGCGAATTCTCACATCCTGCTTCTTGAGCTTGTCAATAAGCTTCGGAGAAAGCTGAACTTTCATATCCCTTGTTGTTCAAGCCACTTTAGCGCTTCTTTGCCGGTTTCGAAAACAGGCGATGCCCGTCCTTCTTTTCTGTCTTTTAATGCTTGTTTTATCGTCCTTATTAGATACTCATTTGGTTCTTCATTACGTGCACTAAATTCTACAGACTTATGTTTGATAAACTGTTTTAAGAAGGCCTTAATGATAACACTTAAAGGCATACCAAGCTCCCTGGCTATTTCCATAGCCTCTTTCTTTACTTGTGGATCAACTTTTGCGGCAACAACTGTATAACTCATGATAGTCTAGAGTATATACGATAGTGTATCAGTTGTCAAGTTAAGTATTATTTAAATAAGTTTTCATCGAGCTCCAAATATTTGCCAAAATCTTTGGCTCGAAGATCCGGGTTGAGGCTGGAGCATTTGGGGAGCCCTTGAGTTTCCTCAATCTCTGATAGGGGGACAGATTGCATCTGTAAGATTAGATTCATCGTTTGGTCACCCACAGTCATCTTTTTTGCACCTGTTTTGGCAACTGGGGTATTTTTGGTAAGAGTTTGAGGCTGATTGGGTTCTATAGTCGCATCATCAATCAGAGTATAGGTCAAGCTGTAGCAGCTATCTCCAAATTCAAAGGTATGCTTAACTCCTTTAACGTCCGGGCCTTGGAACTCGCGGGCTTCGGCAACATTGGCAATGGCGAAAACCGCGCTACCCGAGGCTAAATTATATACTAGGGAATGGTTGCCTCTGTAAGTCAGTTTTTTGCCCAAGCTGCATAACTCTTTCTCAACAGGGCAGACAAAGGCAAGCTCTTTAATTGAGCTTTCCTGGGTGGTGGAAGTCGGGGGTTGAGCTCCCCTTTTTGGTAGAGGCAGGATTTTAAAGTAAAAGAGTACAGCAGCGACTGAGCCTAGAATGAGTAGAACTCCCACAATTTTGAGGATGTTTTTAGGTAAACTCCTTTCAGAGGAGGTTAGGGATGAAGCAGGAGGTTGAGGTGATATCGGTTGTTCGGGCAGGCCGTCCATTTATTTAAAATCCTCCGCTTTTAATTTTACCACTTCTCCTAAAAGGGGATCACCTTTAATCAGTTTAAAGACTAGAGATACGCCATAAAGATTAATCTTATCTCCCACCCTGGCAATGGTATCACCCTCCTTGACTGTTTTTGGTTCCGGAACCTTATCTTTGAGGATATAGACAGCCCTTAAGCCTCTTTTCTTATTATCCAGATAAATTATGGCAATTTCTTCCTCTCCATTTTCAGTAGGCACTTTACCCAAGAGAGCGGTTAATTCACCATCAAAGGCTGCATAAATGGGAGATCCCGGGGGTAAGTCTGCCCCAACTCCCTCATATTTATCATTTTTAATAATTTCCTGGCTGTTCGTGCAAAAATTAGGTACAGATGGACATCTGTAGGGACCAACTTGCAGATTGGATTCCACTGCCGGCTGAGGGGTATATTCAATCTTGACTTCCTTTTGAGGAGCCAGGGATTTGGGGAATAGATTTTTGGCAACATCAAAATTGGTCAGGATCAGGCTTAAAACTACCGGCAAAAAGATAAAGAGTATCAGAACAGTTAATTTTTTGCGGTCTTTGAGGATATTTTCTATAAATTCCATACTATCTATAAACATACCCAATTTTTGAATAAGAAGTCAAATTAATATACAATTCCCCGTATGGATAAAAGGAAATTTGTCTTAAATGCGGATCAGTTGAGAAAGGGTACAGGGTACAGGGTACAGGGTACAGTCAAGAAACAGGAAATATATATTGTTTTGGATAATGTGTTGGACACTTATAACATAGGCTCTATATTCAGGTTAGCTGATGCTGTGGCTGCTAAAAAGATTTACCTTTGCGGAGAAACAGAAACACCTCCCAATCATAGAATCAAAAAAGCTTCCATAAATACTACTGAATGGGTGGAATGGGAATATGCTTCGACTGCCGTCGAAGCAATTTCAAATATCAAATTTCAAATACCAAATATACAAATAATCGCAATAGAACAAAGCTCTAAATCAATCCCATATGATAAGTTTGAGTACAAAATGCCCATATGTTTAATAGTGGGACATGAAAGTGAGGGAGTGTCTCCTGAAGTTTTGAAGATGGCAGATGAAGTAGTAGAACTGCCCATGTTTGGGGTCAACAAGAGTTTAAATGTGATGGTTTCTTTGGGGATAGTGTTGTACAGGATAGTAACAAGTACAGTAAAGGTAACAAGTGACAAGAAATATTAATAACTTGTTACACTTCGACTTCGCTCAGTGTAACCCTGATCATGTAGAAGGGTTACTAGTGCCTTGTTACTAGTTACCCTTGTATTAATGTATACCCCACTTTTTTGTGGCTTTCAATAATATAACCATTAGCTTGCATTAAAGGATGTTTTCTTAATCTATAAATTAGGGCATCCAGGGCCCAATCACTGGGCAAGTCAAACTTGTCTGTAGCATTTTGTTGGCCTTCTCCCCAGACCTCAGCAAAGATTTCATCCTTGGTGACTATTTGACCGATCTTTTGTTTTAATAATTTAAATAACTTGGCTTCTTTGACAGGTAGTTTAACCGGCATACTTGTTTTGACATACTCTGCCAAAAGAGGAGTAAACAGGTGATAGTGCGAATCCTTTTTTACCATGCCTATGCCTAATAGATATTCATCTACCTCATCTATTTTTTTATTTAAAGCAATTTTTATAATCTGTTTTCTTTGTACATAGTCCAAATAATCAATCAGTTCTTTCAGTTGCAGTCTAACAAACTGATCAAGCAGTAAATTTTGCTGCTTTTGGGAGTTTAATAAAATATGCAAAAGCTGGTTATGTCCCCCTGAAAGCTCCAGCAGTCTCTCAAAATTCTCATCTGAGGTGCGTTGTTCAGGATCAATAGTTAAAAGTTTTCTTAAATCTTTTTTAGAATACGGCTTAAAATAGATACTTCTGGAGTAAAAAGTTAAGTTTCCTCCGCTCACAGCTTGGGGAGCCAATTCGTGTAATGCCTTAATGGAAGTAAAAATAAGCACAATTTTATGAGGAGCCAAGGTTGTTAGACTCTGTAAATTGGACAGAAAATTTTCATCCAAATCATTTTTGAGCTGGTCAAATCTGGAAAAAATAATTACCACTTTCTCATGCTGAGCAGTCAATTTTTTCAGGATCTCTTTGGCGTCTAAGAATACCTGTTCGTCTGTTTTGTCTGATGGATCACCATCTAAATCTCTTAAAAACATTCTGTAAAATTCATGCTGGTTTAGCGTGGGAAGGTTATAAAGATCAATATGCACAAAATAAGGACCTGCTTCGCTCGCAGTATGAGATATTTTACTGCTCGCTTGCAGAACCTTGCTTTTTGAAGTGAGATACTTCAAAAAGTAGGAAGCCCCGGTTCCCGGCATGGAATGAACCACAAAGGAGATGCCGGAGTCGATCAGCTGCTTAAATTCTTTTAAGGCATCCGAAGCAAAATCCGGGTCCAAACTAGCTTCTTTAAAATTATTAGACAGATTTGTGGGCATTTTCGTCAGGATTTTATCATAATTAAATCAAGCAGTCAAGTTGAGTATGCTGTAGGATTGTGACATATGAATATAGAAGGTGGAGGAGCCTTATCGGTTGGACCGGCAATAAGTCCTGCGGTAAGTCTAGGAACTATGGAAGGAGGTCCAGTGGGAGGCTTTAGTCCAAGCATTATAAATGAGGGCCCAGTAGCGCCGGCCTTTTTGGAAAATACTATGCCTATAACTCAGAATTTATTTGGTTTACAAAAAGAGATCATTTTTAATCCTTCGGTCATCCAACAGGCAGAAGAAGTGGCAGCAAGGGCTTGGGAAAATTCAAACCAGGATGATTTAGAAATTAAACAGATCAAGGTAATAACTCCGCCTATGCCAGAATTGGGTTTTGCCTATCCTTTAATAGAACATGGAGAAGATGAAGAAGTGGAATTAATTGCACTGACCCAAGCAGTTCCTGTTTATGAGTCAAAAAATAAAGTGGCAACAATCCCTTCGATCCAATCTCATTCTGAACCTAAAAAGGAAGAAATGGCGGAGGAGCAAGTTGCAATTGAGTCTGGACTAGAAGATCAAATCAGTAAAAAAGAGGAAAAAGACGCTCGTAAAGTCAGTCAGAAAAGATTTTTGGTAGATGAATCTGCCCTGTTAACGCGTCTGGCTCAACTAAGACAGGCAATAGATTTAGCAGGTGGGATGCTCAGTGGCGAAGTAGTTAAGAATTTTATGCCCCAGGAAAATGATAGTAACAGGAGTGAAGCTTTAAAAGTGGACGATCCTTACAAAGAATATCCTGATGGTGGGTATGAGGAAACATTAGCAAGCTTGGGGCTTTTAGGAAAATTAAATTCAGAGCAGGAAGCTTACAATAAAGGGAGAAAAGTTATTGAAGAAAATGGACCTGTTAGAAAAGGTAAAAATGGACAGGGGGCTCCAGAGGATCATATTTGGAAAACTTATGAGCATTTTCCCGTTAAACCCTCTTTAGTACATCTGGAAGTTGAAAACAGGAAATTAAAGAAAGCAGCTTAACAATAAAAATTTCCCTAATTGACAGAATTAATCCCGCTGAGTTACAATGCAAAATGCTCCGCCAAAGGCGGAGGCAAATTATGTAAATTTTTTGCACATTGACAACCGAAGATATTTTTATACTACTCTTCGGTTTAAAGAATATCCCGCTAGAGGCGGGATTTTTAATGCTTTAATACCAGAAGAGTGGTGGGTTTTTAAAGACAAGAAAAGTTTCTTGTCAATTCCAATAGAGTTTGGATAATTTTTTTTGAGAGTTTGATCCTGGCTCAGGATGAACGCTGGCGGCGTGCCTTAAGCATGCAAGTCATGGGGGCTCCGCAAGGAGCAACCGGCAGACGGGTGAGTAACGCGTAGGAATCTACCCTTCAATGGAGCATAGCTCATCGAAAGATGGGGTAATTCTCCGTAGTCCCTTACGGGTTTAGATCTTAACTGATCGTTGAAGAATGAGCCTGCGTCCTATCAGCTAGTTGGTGGGGTAATGGCCTACCAAGGCTTTGACGGGTAGCTGGACTGAGAGGTCGATCAGCCACAACTGCACTTAGACACGGGCAGTACACCTACGGGTGGCAGCAACCAGGAATATTGGGCAATGGGCGAAAGCCTGACCCAGCGACGCCGCGTGGAGGAAGACAGCTTTCGGGTTGTATACTCCTTTTGCCAAGCCACTCTCGGCTTGGAGAATAAGCCCCTTCTAACTACGTGCCTGAAG
>JAUYKM010000003.1 GCA_030699125.1 Candidatus Daviesbacteria bacterium
GAGTTACCAAACCTAAGTAGAGAACTAACAGATTATTTGGTGTATTATCATACTAAGAGGCCTCATATGAGTTTAAACATGAAGACACCGAATGAGTTTTTGAAACAGTATCAAGTGTCGGATATTTAAGTGTACATACCGGTTATTGTATTTATATGATACTTAAGAGTGGAATGAAAAAAATCCTGTTTACTGCTTTCTTGATCATTTCTTTAATTGGTTTTCTCATGATTAATAACGATCCGCTGAAAAATCACTTAAATAGCTGGAAAATACAAATGGATCTTCCTGGAGCTAAATTAGTAAATACTACAACTGACAAAACCAGAACCTACCAAACAGAAACACTGGAGGCCAAAGGAAATGACATAACCATAAAAATAGCTAAAACTAGCATAGAAGATCATCAAAAATTTATTTATGACCGGAAACTGTCCTTAAATTCCCTTTTTATGCCAACTACCTCTCCATACCCTGAAGTTATTACCAATATTATAGAATGTGCCGATGAATTTAAGCCCAAATCCCAAATATTGGAAAAGGGTGAAATATTTACTCTTTTTGCGGGAGAGCGGTTTAACTTTGGCATTTGCACGAGTGACTTGGTTAAATACTCGGCCATTTACGGCATTTTTGACTGCCGAAGCAAAGGCATAATTGAACTCTGGCTGTTTGGAAAAGAAGGAGAAAATCTGCTACCTTTGGCTAAAAGTTTCAGTTGTTAATTTATGAAAAAAATAGTATTTAAAAGTGCTCTAATAACTTTTTTAAGCTTACTGATACCACTGACAGTTTTTGTTTATTTTGAAAAAAAACAAAATATTCCCCCAAGCGCAGTTTGCAAAGATTGCAATATTATCTTGATTAGTATGACTAATCTGCGCTTTGATCATATGTCTATCAATGGCTATTTTCGTCCCACTACCCCAAATTTGGATGAACTGGCAAGGGCAAGTTTAAAATTTGATAATGCATTCAGCCACTCCAGCTGGACCCTGCCTGAATCTATCTCCATTTACACCGGTCTTTATCCTTACCAACACGGAGTTATGAATAGATACGACGGGTCAAAACTGTCAGCAGATACTGTCACGCTTGTGGATGTCTTAAAACAAAACGGTTATATTACCGCTGCCTTTACCGGCGGGTTTGATTATCACCCGGAATTTGGTTTGACAGACAGGTTTAATGTATATAAGGAATGCAGACGGAGTCAACAATCAGCATCGTATCCCAGACAAGGTGGACCAGTAGCAGCAGAAGGACCCTCACAATATGGAGAATTTTCCTGCACGATACCGCAAGCTTTAGACTGGCTGAAGTTAAACAGCCAACAAAAATTCTTTTTGCATATCCAGGGATTTGATGATCATTGTCCTTTTAGTTATCAAGATCAGCTGCTATATGATCAGGATTATCAGGGTCAGGTGGATTTTTCCGATTGTTTATGGACCTTTGATAAATCAAATCCTGTTTTAAAAAACGGCAAACCTTATTATCCAGTTTATTCTACTAAAACAAACGGCAAAGATTCTGTGTTGTTGAGTGAAGAAGATATCACTCACTTAATTGCCCTCTATGATACAGCCATCACTATCACCGATCAAAAAATAGGATCATTTTTAGAGGAATTAAAAATAATGGGGCTGGATAAAAATACCATTATCATTTTTACTTCAGAACACGGAGATATGTTTGGCAAACACGGCCGGTTTATGAGAGGAGGGCCGCTGCGGGGGACTTTTTATGATGATGTTTTGCATATTCCCCTATTTATAAAAATTCCTAATGTTTCTGCAAAGAATATTTCCGGATTGGTTGAACAAATCGATCTGGCTCCCACAATTACCAACTTAGTTGGTTTGCCAATCTTTTCTCCAGAGGGTCAAAGTTTACTCCCTTTAATCTTTCAAAATAAGGATTTAAAACAGTATGTGTTTGCCGGAGCCAAATTTAATCCTGATCCAAATAACGCCTACTTCTCTAAAAAAACTATTGTGGAAACTATTAGGAGTAAGGAGTGGAAATTAATTGAGGAAACCGTATTTGACAAAAATACCCCTTCAAAAACTATTGAACTTTATGATATTGTGAAAGACAAAGAAGAGTTAAATAATTTAGCCTATACAAAAAAGGATGTTTTACAAACTTTACAAAAGCAACTCAAAGGTTGGTCGGAAAGAATTAACCAATAGCTTGAAAAAGAAACCTATTTGGATATTAATACTGATAGTAGTTATATTTTACCTGCTGTATACCAAAGGTTTAATCGGTCCGCAAAAAGCTACTAAGTTATACTGGTTTATTCCGGATGGAATGAGGGCAGAAGAATCTCTTTTTACAGTTTATAAATGGGCTAATGAGGGTAAACTGCCCAATATCAAAAAAATGATGGATCAGGGATCGTATGGATACTCAATCCCGGATTTTCCCTCTCATACGCCGGTTAATTTCGCCTCACTTTTAACCGGCGCTCATCCAGCTGTACACGGAATTTCAGATGGGCCTATGAGAATTGAGGGGAAAACTTTGGAAAAACCATCTGTGGGAGGGTTTTCATCTGTGGCTAAAAAAGTTTCCCCGATTTGGACGGTTTTGGAAGGAGCCGGAAAAAAAGTAGCTTTACTTTCCATTCCGGGATCAACTCCACCTGAGCTTAAAAATGGCATCACCATTAGAGGCAGATGGGGTAACTGGGGTTCGGATGATGCGGCTTTGATCTTTGAACCGGTCGAAAGACAGGCTGTCATGCGAAATGTCGGGGCCGGTTTCAGATTATTTTACTTTGGCGATACTTTAACCAAATTTGTGCCGGAGAAAATTTCTACCTCCTCTGCCACTATCCAATCTTTCAGCCCGATGAAAGAGGCTAAAATGACTGCACATGGTTTGGATATCTATGCTTTCATAATTGATTCAACCGATGATAAAAATGTCAACTATGACAGCGTTGCTTTTGCGTTAAAGGGAGACGGTCCGGCCTTCTCCACCATCAAACAAGGTATTTGGACAGACTGGCTGCCGGTTAAGCTAATCTTTCAAAACGAAAGCTATGATTCAAACATCAAACTTAAATTAATCAAAATTTGGCCGGACGGACAATTTAGAATTAGAGTTTTATATAACAACTTAAATAGGTTTGTGACCGTACCGGAGAATGTAGCCGCTGAAATGACAGATAACTTAGGCCCTATGGTTGATTTTGTCGATAATTTCCCGCCGCAGCTAATTTATGAGCCGGAAGACAGGCAGACCTTTTTAGATGAGGCACTTATGTCGCTGGATTATCACAAAAAAGCCACCGATTTTATCTTTAATAAGTACCAGCCTGATGTTTTTCTGCAGGATATTTATACCCCGAATCAGATGTTAACCTCGCGCTGGTGGATGAGATATATTGATCCTAAAAGTGCAGATTATACTCCTGAAAAATCAGACGAGGCTATGGCAGATGTTTTGAAAATGTATCAGGGACTGGATAGCATAATTGGCGAGGCGCTCAAGCATGATGACGGCAAGACTCTGTTTGTGTTGAGTTCTGACCATGGCATGATTCTACAAAGTAGAATCATGAGTTTGAACAATTTATTTACTCAAAGAGGCTGGTTAAAGTATAACCTTAATCCAACTACGGGGGAGATGATAGTTGACTGGGCTCAAACTAAAGTCATCCACATGCAGACCAATAATATTTATATCAATCCCAATGGACTGGCCGGACCTTATAAACGGGCCTCGGGTGAGGCATATGAGAAGTTAAGAAATGAAGTGAAAACAACGCTTGAACAATTGCTGGATGGAGATACTAAAGCCATAGCTCAAGTTGTCACCTGGGAAGATGCGCCAAAGTTTTTTGAAGTACCCTCTGATCGGGTTGGTGATTTATCAATTGAAATTTCTCCCGGATATGGTTTTTCCGAGGCTGCCACAGCTGATGGGCAAGTCTTTGTTGATTCGCTAACTTCAGGCAACAAACAGGCCTATGATCCTAAAATAGATGGTCTACAAACCCCATTTGTAATTATGGGTCCGGGAGTCAAAAAAGGGTATAAAATTTCCCGTAATATTTCTCATGTGGACCAGATGCCCACTATTTTAAACTTGTTGAAAGTTAAAATCCCCGATTATGTTCAGGGCAAGATACTTTATGAAATCATGGGTCTTTGACGGTGGTCTCACTTTTTTTGGTGTACCAACTCCTCCTCAACCTACACCTCAAACAAAATAGTCAGATTGACACAGAAACCAATATTCCTGTACATTTAAAGGTATGGGAGCTAGATTCAAATTATTGCTCTTTAGTATTCTAGTGGGATTGGGATTATTCTTTTTTTCTGCTGAAGCTTATGCTGCTGTCTTTTTTGATCAAGCTCCTCCACCTGGCTCAAATCAAGTCTCTACTGATCTCTGTGGCGGACCTGTGGTTTGTGCAAACAGCTACAACGTGGGCAATTGTGGTCTACCTGATTGTCCAGGAGGTTTGGATTGGACCAAATATACCTTAACCTGTATTGAATCAGGTGACTTAAATGATCCTTATGCCAGTTATTATCAGGAAACAGCAGAAAGGATCTGTTCCATTGGGGATAAATGTGTCCTGGGGGAACAGGGGTTAAGATATGGTCAATGTGACTGTGGATATAGTGTACAAAGATACAAAGTCTGCTGCAGCAGTGGCACTTCTGCTGTCTGTGAAAATTCTCCTTCCATACTGCAGGATGGAACCTATCCTCCGGAAGGACAGTGTCCCTCAGGCACTACTGAAACCTTTTGTGGATTTGATCCTTATCCTCCCTGTGATAGTGCCTGTAGTGCTCCCAGACAATGTAACCAATTAAACAGAACATATAACCAATGCTGCGGCACCGGATTAAGTCAACAGGTTCAGGAATATGTCTGGGATGATGGGTCAGGTGAAGTCTGTAACTATGTATCCGGTGCCTGTAATCAATCAGATCCTGCCTGCGGCGGCTCTTATAATACCTCTTGTACCAATCTGTCTGTTGCCAAAGGTTCATCCGGAACTTCCAATGTCACATTAACCCTAGCTTCAGGCACTGTTCCACCTGTGGGATCTTTTTCCGTAACTAATCTTCCTGCGGGTGCTTCCGCAACTTTTTCTCCCACTTCCTGTACACCTAACTGTTCCACTACCATGACTATATCCACCATTTCTTCTACCCCTGCCGGCAACTATACTATC
>JAUYKM010000005.1 GCA_030699125.1 Candidatus Daviesbacteria bacterium
GCTGATCAAAATATTAAATGCAACTTTGATGCTCCTTTTTGCATGAGAAACTTTTTCTGGGTCAAAGATGTGCCCTTTAACTCAATAATGGTGGAAAACTTAAGATACCTTTCACAAATTGCTGAAAAAATTGGTAAAAAAGGTGATTCCATCTATTTCACAACAAAAGCTGCGGAGACATCTAAGGCTATGAGAAAGTTGATGTTTGAAGATGGGATCTTTTGGTCCACCTTTGGGGAAGATTACAAGAAAGTTAAAGTTAAAACTTGGGCAATGTTTGCTCCTTTGTTTGCCAGGGTTCTGACTCATGATGAAGCTTGGAAATTAGTAAACGGGCATTTGCTTAATTCCAGTGAATTTTGGACAAAATATCCCATACCTACAGTATCTATAGATGAACCTTCCTTTGATCATAAAGGTTTTTGGAGAGGGCCGGTTTGGATCGCAACAAATTGGTTTATCTATAAGGGGTTGAAAAATTACGGTTTTTATGACATCGCAAAACAAATTAAGGAATCCTCCATTGCTTTAATAGAAAAATCAGGCTTTCGTGAGTATTTTGATCCGGATACAGGAGAAGGCTTTGGAGCTAAAGATTTCACTTGGGGATGTCTGATACTGGATATGGACTAGGCAGGTTTTTTAGAAGTTTTCTTGACCAGGCCTTCAAAAGCGCGAAGTATTTCCAGGGGGGTGACAAATACAATAGTGTTATTTTTATCAGCAGATAATTCTCCCAGAGTTTGAAGGGTTCTAAGATGCAGACCCCCCGGCGTTGAAGAAAGCCTTTCTGCTGCCAAAGTAATATTTTCAGCTGCTGCTTTTTCTCCTTCGGCCCGTATAATAATTGCCCTTCTTTCCCGTTCCGCTTCGGCCTGCCTTGCGATGACCCGTTTCATTTCATCCGGCAAAATTATATCTTTTAGTTCCACAGACTCCACTTTTATTCCCCAGGGATCGGTTGCTTTATCGATAATCTTTTGTATTTTATCTGCCACCTCGTTTCTTTTGGATAAAAGGTCATCAAGGGCGGTTTCTCCCACCACGTTACGCATGGTGGTTTGCGCCAGTTGGGATACGGCATAGTAGAAGTCTTCTACCTCAATCACTGCCTTGTTGGCTAAACTAATGCGATAATAAATAACTGCATTAACCTTTGCAGAAACATTATCTTTGGTGATGGCTTCCTGATCTGGTACATCAACCGCCTTTACCCTTATATCTATCCTGGTCCAAGATTCTATAACAGGTAAGACAAGCCTCCAGCCGGGCTCCATCAGTCCTACATATTTACCAAATCTGAATTTGACCCCACGCTCATATTGATTGACCTGTTTGATGGAGTAGAAAAGAAGCAATAATAAAGGAAGTATCAGTAAAATTTCCATCTAAGTATAGTATACCATTTTCTAAAACATCTATTTTTGCCAACAATTTTTTAAGCTATAAACTTCCGCGGACTGAAAGTCCGCGGTTTTCTTTAAAAGTTTACAAGAAACTGCAGAAAACCCTACCTTAAGAATACCACCGATCATTCCGCGGAAGACTGTAATCACTTAAGCATTCATCCCCGCTTTAGAAAAGCAAGGTTTTCTGCTAGTGATTATAATTAAGTCTATGATAAATAATCCCCAGCTTACAGTGCTTGTAGCCTTCGGGTTGCTCGTATTGATTGGGGGAGTTAATTTCGTTGCTGTCCGTTTTAGCAATCAAGAGCTTTATCCTTTTTGGGTCCAGTATAGAATTCGTGAGATTACACAAGAAAGTTCTATCAAAGTCTTTGCACAAGGAACTGTAACTCAACAAAGCAATATGTGGTTAAAATGAATACTCTTAGCAACTACATTACGAAATATTTTCATTCTATGCATTATGTAGCCATATCTGTTCTGACTGTTGTGGCAGTTGTTGAAAGTATCGGCCGAGGATTTCCTATGAATGTGGTTGTTGCAGTTCTTACGGCATCCGTTCTTGATGTTGCAATGAACAAGTTCTTGGCTTCGCCAATGAAACGATTATGGCTAAAAAGTGTACCTGCGATACCCCTATCGGCAATCATTACTGGTTTGATAGTCGGAACGGTGTCGGTGAATGCGCCCGTTCTGAGTACTTTTATCGCAACTGTTCTTGCAATACTTTCTAAGTTTATCATCAGGTGGAAAGGTTCGCATATCTTCAATCCGGCTGTGTTCGGTGTGGTTACTGTGCAGGTTTTAAATCCTGCTGCTCATGGTGCCGCTGTCCATGGCTCGTCACAGATAATGGAGGGTTTTGGGCCCGGTGGCCTTGCTGTAAGTATGTGGTTAGTGCCGCTTTTACTATTTGCTTCCTTTCGAGCAAGGAAACTGTGGGTTTCAATACCATTTCTGATCGCATCAGCATTGCTTTTCTACTTCACAGGGCTTGTTAATCTAACTTCATTGAGTACCCAAGGTATATTTAAATTCCTTGAAGTCCTGCCCTATTATTTTGCATTCATTATAGTTTCAGAGCCCAAGACTTCCCCTTGGGTAAAAAAAGAGCAGATTATATTCGGAATCGGTGTTGCAATTTTTTCCGTTTTACCTCTCCTTCTTTTTGGTTTCTATTCCCATGTCACAGCACTTGTAACACTGCTTCTTGGGAACTTAATCTATGCGACTTATCGCCTAAAAAATAGGGACTAACCCGCCGGAACGAGCCTCGTCTATTCAGACGGAGTGAAAGTACCTTACTGTTAGGAAGCGAATGTTGACATCAGATTTGATGATTCATCTTGGCTACAGGGATCGAAACCCTATTCCCTCTGGTTCAACTCGAGCCGGAGGTTCTATTTATGATAATATTTGATTATGGCTTGGAAAGTTTTATTCTTTCAAACAACAAGAGGTGACTCTCCTGTGGAGGATTTTATTAAAGAGCAGGACGAAGCTACATATGCTAAAATTTTGCAGTCCATGAGACTTCTTGCTAATAATGGACCCTTTTTGAAACCTCCTTACATCAAAAAGATACAAGACAAGTTATACGAATTAAGAATATCCGGAAAAGTAGCAATAAGAATATTTTATACAATTACCAATCATGAGTACTATTTGCTACATGCTTTTAAGAAGAAAAGTCAAAAAACGCCCTTTAAAGAAATTAAGGTAGCCCTTGACAGAATGATAGAATTAGTATAGCATATATGCTATATGATTAAACCTAAAGACAGAAAACACCGAGACTTCAACGATTTCTTAAATGAGTCTCTTAAAAATCCTAAAATAAAAGCTGAATATGATAAGCTGCAGCCTGAATTTGCTATGATCCAAGCGGTTATAGATGCGAGAGTTAAAAAGGGCGTAACGCAGAAAGAACTGGCTCAAAAAATTGGGACGAAACAATCTGTTATCTCAAGACTTGAGTCTGGAAAAGCTAACCCATCGGTTGCCTTTCTTAAAAAACTAGCTCAAGCTCTAAACTCTCATCTGGAAATTAGATTTACCAATTTTAAATAAGTCTCTTGTACTTTACTATACATCTTTTAGTCTAAATGTATAAGCAAATTCTGAGCTTAGACTATCAGATAGGAATAATTCGAAGAAACTCTTTAGTCTGTTTAAGGTACTAGCCGGATCACTGATGCTGAGTGTTCGTTCTAATCCTATTATGCTTGACAAAGTCAACATCGTTCCAGGTTCACAGATTGAATTTTCTTTAGCCCTCTAAATTAATTTTTCTAATCCTAATATTTTTAGGAGTGACTTCAACTAATTCTGTTTCATCAATATATTCCATGGCATTTTCTAAGCTCATAACCTTGGGTGTATTAAAATGCTCTGATGTTCCCTCACCGGAGGATCTGTGATTGGTTTGCTGTTTCTCTTTGCAAACATTAATTCTAATATCATCCCCCCGGGAATTTTGTCCAATAACTTGTCCTTTATAAACTGAGGAGCCGGGACCTATGAATAAGTTTCCTCTATCTTGAGCCCCAATTAAGGCATACAGTTTGGTGATTCCTGCTTCGTGAACAACCAGTGAGCCGTTATTTCTTTGGAATCTGGTGCCTGAATCCAGCCGGTATTCAAAAAATGATGAGCTGATTATCCCCAGTCCTTTAGTATCTGTAACAAACTGAGACCTGTAGCCGAAAAACTCCTTGGTGGCAATTAAAAACTCCAAAAATACCACTCCGTTTCCTGCTTCGCCATTAGGTGAGTCTGTTACCATATCCAAAAGCTCTCCATGTCTTAATCCCATTTTCTGCATGATGGATCCGGAATACTCCTGCGGTACCTCGATGGCCACTTTCTCATATGGAGTTAAAGTTTTTCCGTTTTCAATTTTTTCAATAACTTGAGGCTTACCTACCTGAAATTCATATCCTTCTCTTCGCATTCTCTCAATCAAGATAGCCAGATGCAACTCCCCCCGCCCTGAGACAATCCATTCCGATCCTTCAGGTTCCACCTTAAGCGCTACATCAGCTTCCTGAGCCTTCAATAATCTTTCCTGAATCTGCCTGGCTGTTTTAAACTCTCCCTCTATGCCGGTCAAAGGAGAGGTGTTTACTCCAAACTTCATTTTTACTGTTGAAGGTTCTATATCCAAAAGGGGCAAGGATACAGGATTTAGGGGATCGGATATAGTCTCACCTATCGTGATCTCGGGAATACCGGATAAGGCTACAATATCTCCGGATCCTGCTTGTTCAATGTCAATTCTGTCCAGTCCCTCAAATCCCATAAGGGAAGTTAGTTTAAATTTTTTAATTGAACCGTCTCTTTTGATATGGGCAACTTCCTGACCCTTTTTTACAGTACCATTATAAATTCTGCCGGTGGCAATTCTGCCTTTAAAATTATCATAATTTGTATTGGTGATTAAAATTTGTAAAGGTTTGTCAAGCTCCATTAAGGGGGATGGGATATGCTTTAAAACAGCATCAAAAAGGGGGGAAATATCATCCATTTTAGATAAATCAGCATCCAGTCCTGCTTTACCCTGTTTTCCTGAAGAATAGATGGTGGGGAAAAAAGAGGTTTCCTCATCTGCTCCCAGCTCCAAAAACAAATCAAAAGTCTTATTTAAAACATGTGAGATTCTAACACCAGGTTTATCTATTTTATTGATCACTACAATCACTTTATGGCCCATCTCCAGCGCTTTTTTTAAAACAAACCTGGTTTGCGGCATGGGACCTTCTTTGGCATCAATTAAAAGGAGGGCTCCATCAGCCATTTTTAAAACGCGTTCCACCTCTCCCCCAAAATCAGCATGTCCCGGAGTATCAATAATATTAATCTTGGTATTTTTCCAATTGATAGAAGCATTTTTGGAAAAAATAGTAATTCCCCTTTCCCTTTCCAGATCATTGGAGTCCATAATAAGGTCGCCTTTGTCCTGAATTTCTTTGGAAATGTGAGTTTGGGATTGGCGAAGCAGGGCATCTACCAGAGTAGTTTTGCCGTGATCAACATGAGCTATAATTGCCACATTACGAATGTCCATATGTATCTGCCATCAAAAAAACCGCCTCTTTTGGCGGTTCAAAAGCAGATGCTAAGTATACCATTTTGGATCCTACTTGGCAAATGTTTAGGATTTTATATAGCGGGTTGGTATGTTTGGAGGAGTTTAATTAAAGCATATTCATCCCAAGCAAGACCTTTTTGTTTAGATTTGGATTTAGCATAATATGCAAAATGGGGAACCAAGATATTTTTCTGATAAGTTTCAAAAATAGCTGGATGGATATAATAATTTTTACAAACAGCAGTAGTATTGGCTAAATGCTGAGAAACTTTTTTAACAGTTTGGAGAATATTTTGCTTTAGCGTTTTTTTATCCTTAGGCTCTCCCAGTTTATAAAAATTAGTGGCAGAGATATTAGTTCCTCCCCAGGTTCTGAAATCCTTGGCTGAAAAATCATCAGAGGTGATATCTTTTAGGAATAAATTAACATCAGAGGAGTCCACCACATGTCTTTCTCCCTCCGGATCAACAAATTGAAAAAGTTCATATCCCGGCAATTCAATACACTTTTTTATAGTTTGAGAGATTTTTTTATTGGATACTTCAATTAAATGATTAACTCCACTTTTACCCCTGAATTCAAATAAAACCTGAGAGCCCCTGACTTTAACATGTTTATTTCGAAGAGTTGTTAGGCCAAAAGAGTTATTTTCCCTGCTATATTCTTCATTACCAATTCTTATAAAGGTATGTTCCAAAAGCCACACCACTGCGGATAGAATTTTTCTCTTATCAATATCTCTGCTGTCTAAATAATATGCAACTCTTTGTCTGATTTTAGGTAGAGACAAACCAAAGGAAACTACTCTGGAAAATTTATTTTGTCCCCTTAGAAGAGTCCAATCATGATGATAAATATATTGTTTTCTATTTCTTTCATCTACTCCTGTTGCTTGAATATGACCAGAAGGACTGGGGCAGATCCAAACATTATCCCATGCTGGAGGGATAACTAGCTTCTCAATTCTTTTTAGAGTTCGCTTATCCTTAATGGTTTTGCCTCCTAAGTCATAATATTTGAAAGTTTTTCCCAAATTTTGGCGTATAAATCCTGGACTAGAATCAGAGACAAAGTGTAAAGCTTGTTTTTTAAGTTGTTTTTGTAAGATAGGGTCAGTTTGAAGATTCATTGTTCAGACTCTGATTCTGAATTTTTTGAGGTATTTTTTGCCTGCTTTGGTGGTATATGATATTTCTAAACGGGCATTTTTTATGCCTGTGTGCAGCCGGCAGACGTTTTTGGAGCAGGTGCCAAAAAGCAATTCCTGAGAACTGCTGGATGCTCCTGTTAAGTTAATACCACCTGCAGCACCTTCCTGCTGCGTGGCTGTTTGGTAAGTTAAAAGATAGGAGACAATCTTAGCATTTTGCAGATTGGAAAAATAGACTATTAAAGCTTTCCTGTCTCCTCGCAACTTAGGAGAAACCCCAATGCCCACTGTATTAGATGACTTAGTAACGGTTTGTTTCCCTGCTTTGGCAGCCTGGGGTAAAATCTTTGCCTCTGCGCTTTCAGCAAAAAGAAATAACAATAGAAACATAAATGTTATGAGGGAAATTAGTTTCATATCTTAGATTAATATATCACATGTTATACTAAATATGGTGAATAAGAAATTAATTCTACTGCTGGTTGTGATCATTGTGCTGATTATCGGGATTGTATTGGTGTTAATGCGCAGTCAGCAAAAAGACTCACAAAGCAATCCTTTCGCAGAATCTACTTTTACAAAAATAACCCCTTCTGAAGCTTTCATTGAATATTCTGACCCTTCAGGATTTAGCTTCAGTTATCCTGACAATCTTTCCCTGGATAAAAAAGTCTCAGAAGATGAAGCCGCCTATGCAGATTTACTCTTAAGTGCCAAGGGAGTTAACGGCAGCTTATCCTTAAGGATTGCCGATTCTGAATTGGACTCTATAGATGAATGGGTTAAGGTTAATCAAACCTCCTTCAAGGAAGATCCTAAAGAGGTGAAATTGGGAAATCTTCCGGCGCTGGAGATAAATCTAAATGATAGGATAATTACAGGTGCTTTGGATCAGGGAGTACTTTTTACTCTGGAGATGCCCAAAATAGAGGAAGAGTTTTGGATGAAAGTTTATCAAAAGATTCTGACAGATTTTTCTTTTACTACACCGGAGGCGGAGAGCGTCGTATCATCTGATGATGTGATTTTTGAAGGTGAAGAGGTGGTAGAGTAATTAATCCTTTTTCTGGTGTTCCAGTTCGTCTTTTCTGATCTCCTGATCTATTCCCAACTCTCCCGGATGTTCATCATCCTGATCTTCATACAGTCCCACATCTTTGGCTGACTGTAAGGTGTCATCATCCGATTCCGGATCCGGAGTAGAACCGGAAATAGAGGAATTACCACTGGAATCCATCTCATCTGCGGCATCCTGGTGTTTCTGATCATCATTTAGATTAATGCTTACCATAATATTCCACCTATGATTTTAGCATAATTCTTTAAATTAAATGCGCCCCTGGAAGGAATTGCACCCTCGACCGACTCGTCCGAAGCGAGTTGCTCTATCTGCTGAGCTACAGGGGCCTCTGTTTATTTTACCAGATTAACGAGCTCTTGACATCTAACCTTATAGTGTGAATACTATGGATATAGCTAAGAGTTTGTAGGTCGCCTCAATCATAGACTACGGCGAACCAAAGGAAGGGGGTGAAATAATGGAAGTAATAACAACAACAATTGGTACTATTTTGACCAATTCACTTCTGCAGATTGGTGTATATTTGCCCCAATTTTTGGCAGGACTGATACTGCTTTTAGTTGGTTTGAGCGTGGCAGCGCTTCTTAAAGAGGTGGTCATAAGGCTCCTAGCCTTTCTTAAAGTGGAAGATTGGTTGAATACTGTCACCGATTGGTTTAGCCAACTTCGTTCTGACAAAGAGGTTGGAGGAAAAGTATGGATTAGGTTAATATCAGAACTGGTCCGCTGGACAGTAGTGATTTTATTCCTAGTTCCGGCAGCCGAGGCTTGGGGACTGCCCAGAGTAACTGATCTTTTAAACCAATTCCTTGTATATGTACCGAATGTATTTGTGGCAGCAGTGATTGCCTTTATCGGACTGGTGGTGGCAAATTTAGTGGCAGAGATAGTTAAAAATGCCAGCCAGAGTTTAGGTGGCACATCATCAAATCTGTTATCAACAGTGGCCAGGTATGCCTTGATTTTCTTTACCGGCTTGGTGGTATTAAATCAATTGGGAGTAGCCGCAGATTTGATCAGGATCTTATTTACCGGAATAGTGGCAATGTTAGCCATAGCCGGCGGGTTGGCTTTCGGTTTAGGAGGACAAGATAGCGCCAAAAGTGTCTTGGAAGATTTTCAAAGGAAAATCGAGAAATAGGTTTTGGATATGGTTTAAGATTTGATAAGCTCAAGAGCTCCGTATAATCCCGGATAATCAAGCTGAGCTTTAACGAGAGTAGGTTTGGTTGGGAAAATAGTCAGGAATTGACTAAGATACCTTTGGGTTGCATCAAGTGGTATTTTGTTGGCAACAGAGCCCCCCAGAATTACAATATCCGGGGACCAGTGAACTATAGTATTATTTAGTCCAATTGCCAGATATTTGGCAGCTTCATCCCAAACCTTGTGATCCGTAATTTCCTCTGCCCGTTTGTGATATTTTTTTTCAAGATAGAACCCTCCCACATAAGTTTCCAAATGTCCTTTGCCTCCGCAATTGCACTCATTGCCATCAAGGTCAATAATTTGATGTCCAGGCTCAAACCCTAGTGAGTTCTGATCTATCTTTCCATCTACAAACCGCGCGCCACCCACACCTGTTCCTACTGCGATATAGGCCACAATATTTGTCCCTCTCCCCGCACCATAGACTGCTTCACCTAAACCTCCCAACAGGCTGTCATTCTCCAATTTAGTTGGTACGCCAAATACCTCCTCCAGTTTATTTTTGAGGGGTTTGTTGATCCACCCAGATATATGGGCGCTTGCTATGAGCATTGTTTTATCTTTATCCAGGAGACCGGCAATTCCTCCGGCTACAGCCTGGATTTGTTCACCACCTGAAAGGACTTGCGCTATATTTTTTATAGCCTCAATGCCTTCTTCGAAATTCTGCATGGTGAGAACGCTTTTGGTGGTAGTTAAGCTCTGAGTGTCTGACGAGACTCCGATCCTGATATTTGTTCCACCTATATCAAATACTAAATACATATTTACAATTTACTATTTAAATCTTACTATTACAATAGTATGCGAATAGGTTTTATTGGTTTGGGTAGGATGGGGAAAAATATTGTTTTACATCTTTTGGAAGGCGGGATTGAGGTGGTGGCATGGAACAGATCTCCTGAACCCAGAGAGGAACTAGGGAAAGAGGTAAAGAATCTTAAAGGTAGTGAAAATCTTACTATTGTTGAGACAATTGATGAATTGGTTAAAAGTTTGGAGACTCCAAGAATCATCTGGTTGATGGTTTCTGCTGAGGCTATGGATGTGGTTCTTTCCGATTTAATATCAAAGCTAGCAAAAGGTGATTTGGTTGTGGATGGAGGAAATTCTTTTTATCGGGAAACAATAAGACGTGCCAAAGAACTCTCCGAAAAAGGTATTCACTACGTGGATGTCGGTACCTCCGGTGGGGTGGAGGGAGCAAGAAATGGAGCCTGTATGATGGCAGGAGGGTCTAAAGAAGATTTCGAAAGAATAGAACCTGTTTTGAAAGCCGAGGCTGCACCTGATGCTTACGGGCACTTAGGTCCTGTAGGAGCTGGGCACTTTGCCAAAATGGTACACAACGGGATTGAATACGGAATGATGGAGGCAATTGGTGAAGGAGCAGCAATGCTTAAATACTCAGATTTTAAATATGATTTAAGAGAAGTCTTTAGAGTCTATCAGCAAAAATCCATTATTGATTCAAGGCTTGTTGGCTGGACTTTAGCTGAGTTAAAAAATGATCCTAATTTGGACAACATTAGCTCTGTAATTGGTTCAGCAGGGGGTGCAGGTAAAACAAAAGGCGAGGCTCATTGGACAATAGAACTTGCAAAAGAAATGGGTATCGATGCTCCGGTTATGAAGGCCGCTGTTGATGTAAGAGATAATTCCGATAAGGACGAGGAATCCTCGCCCAATGGATTTAGAAATAAAGTTGTCGCTACTATGAGGTGGCAATTCGGCAGGCACCCAGTTAAGAAAAAAGTTTAACTTTTATATTCTGCAAAACTCCGTTGATGGTTCAAGCCAGGATCTGCCATCCGCTTCAAGTAGCTCATCAGCCTCTTTTGGACCCCAGGAACCTACTTTATAGATACGGGGCTTCTCCCTTTCGGCAAACAAAGGATCTATAAAGGTCCACTGGGCTTCTATTTCCCGGGCATCATTAAAAAAAGTCTGATCGCCATTTATAGTATCAACAATAAGTCTTTCATAAGGATCCGGAATATAGTGGGTATGGGGATCTAATCTGTAGCAATATTGCATATATTCCGGCTCCAGCATTATTTTATGCCCTGGAATCTTGGTTAATATTTTAAAGACAATCCCCTCATTGGGCTGAATTCGATAAATTAAAATATTTGGCTCATCAGAGGATTCCGGCATTTTTTTAAATAATTTATTAACTGGCTTTTTAAAGACAATAGATATTTCCGTGGCTGTTTGTTTTAACTTTTTTCCGGCTCTGATATAAATCGGCACATCCTCAAATCTCTCGGACTCTATATAAGTTTTCAGGGCATAAAAAGTATCTGTTCGGGAATCTGGGTTGACATTTTTTTCTTTGGTATACCCCTCATATTGCCCATATACCACCTTATCAGGTAAAGGTATCAAATTTTTAAGAATTTGAATACGTTCGTGCGTTATGGCCTTATTGGTAAACTGCGAAGGTGCATTCATAGTGGCAAATGCAAGCATCTGCAGTTGATGGTTTTGCCCAACGTCTTTCAAAGCTCCGACCTGATCATAATATCCTCCTCTTCTGCCTATCCCGAAATCCTCCGAGGCAGTAATTTGGATATGATCAATATAATCTTTATTTATTAAGGGTTCAAAAATATCATTGGCAAACCTAAAAGTCAAAATATTTTGTAAAGTTTCCTTTCCTAAATAATGATCCAAACGATAGATTTGATCCTCATTAAAATAATTGAGGAGTAATTGATTTAAATTTTGGGCAGATTTTAGATCATTGCCAATTGGTTTTTCTATCATCAGCCGTACCCAACCCTTAGGAGATTTATTCATTTGATTTTTTTGTAGATTTTCAAAAATATGATGATAAAGTTCCGGATAGGTGGCCAGATAATAAATTCTGTTATTTGAGTTTCCCAAAAATTCTTTTAGTTTTGGATAAAAGTTGGGATCGTCAATATTGCCGGATAGGTAATTTATTCTCCGGCATAATTTCCTAAAAACGTCTTCTTTTATTGGATGTTTATGGTGAATGTTTTCGGTATTTAATACTTCATGGAAATATTTTTGAAACTCATCTTTTGACATCTCCCGTCTGGCAATGCCGATAACGGAAATATTCTCCGGCAGTAAATCTTTTTCTGCCATGTCATAAAGTACGGGAATGAGTTTAATTTGTGCTAAATTACTGGTGATACCAAAGATAACTAACGCTAATGATTTCATGACGGATTAAAAGATATCACTTTCCGCCGCATTAGTCACTAGAGAATTAATATGTAGAGAATACCTTGATTATTTTCCATTCGCTAACTTCTCCGCCTTTAATTAAAGTTATTTTATCAACTATCCATGTTGCTTCCTGTATTGCACCGATTTCACTAATGATCTTCTTTTTTAACTCCACAGGGTAGATTCCATAAAGTAGACTAAGATGAGGCATGTAAGGAGGTATATCCATTTTAAATATTTGTTTTGCTCGGTTGTGTAAATCCTGCAAGGGTTTTGTTATTTCAGCTTTTACAAATAAAGTTTTGAAGTGAAGGTTCTCAAAGTCAACTAGTCTCAGATTAATTGGAAAAGATTTTTGGTCAGAAACTAGCTGCCCCGTTCTCTGAATTGCTTCTTCTTCAGTTATTTCAATATCACCCAATAAAGTGACATGCGGCTCAAAGATCGGTCCGTTATACTCTTCTGCTAATCCTTTTATGAGGTTACTAAGTTTAGCATAAGCTTCTCCGATTGGTATTAGCCAGAGTGTATAACCCTTGGAATACATTTTCATATTTGTATTGTATAATGGATTTTACACTATGTTAAAACCGTTTGCTGATAGGCCGCATGAGAAGATGAAGGAAGTTTTACTGTATCCGGAGGCTAAGGGTCCGGAGATTCACTATTACATGATCCGCGGGGGAGTGGGTAAAACTAATATTACTGTTTGGGAAACAGGACTTGTGGGAGGAGAATATATTAAAACTTACGGGCATTATCATGTGGGCAAAATTGATGAAACTTATCACATTGTAGCAGGAGAAGGAGTAGTTTTATTGCAAAAAAGAAAAGAGGATTCTCAAGGGAATCCGATTGATGATGAAATTGAGTCATTTTATGCTATAAAAGTAAAACCAGGAGATAATGTTTTCATTCCCTCAGGTGTGGGTCATCTGGTTTGCAACACAGGTAAAGTGTGGTTAGTAACTGTTGATGACTCGCCTGTTAATTTTGAGGAAGTAGATCCGGTTTCACTTCCCGGCCATGCAGATTATCTGCCGGTACAAAAAATGAAAGGTTTTGCTTATTATTTAGTTGATGAAAATGGTGAGCCCAAACTGGTAAAGAATCCAAATTATAAAGTAGCTCCTGAACCTGAATGGCTAACTCCGGAAGAATATAGTGCAAGGAGTAGGGGGTAGTCGAGCATATGTTCAGGTGCGTCCTTGGTTGAGGTGCGACCTGAACATGCGACGTTACTCATGACGTAGCGCTTCAATGGGGTCTAGTTTGGCAGCTCTGATTGCAGGAGCTACACCAAATATTACTCCAACTAACATGGAGAAGCCAAAAGATAATCCAACAGACCAGAGGGGGACTGTAGTGGTAAAAAATTTGCCAATCAGAAGAGATAATCCTATTCCTAAGATAATCCCAATTACTCCACCTAATCCGGATAAGATAATGGCCTCAATTAAAAACTGATTCCTAATATCGGATGGTTTTGCTCCAACAGCTTTTCTTAAACCTATTTCCCTGGTTCTTTCTGTTACGGAAACCAACATGATATTCATTATTCCTATGCCACCCACAATGAGTGAAATTGCCGCAATCCCTCCCAAAGCTGCTGTTAAAACTCCTGTTACTTGAGAAATTATCGATAAAGTTTGCTCCTGGGTTTGAACAGTAAATTCATCTTCAGAAAGTCTTTTTTTAAGCAAAGCTGTGGCTCTATCCTGCACAGCTTTGACATTACCGGCAGAATTTGCCGAAATATAAATGGTATTAAGCCTGTCTATGCCAAATTGCCTCTGGGCAGCGGAAATAGGAATATAAATTGAATTATCCAGATCAATCCCAAAAATTGCTCCCCTGGGGCCCAAAATGCCAATAACAGTGTACTTTAATCCTGCAACATCAATGGCTTGTCCGATTGATTTCCCTTCCCCGAAAAGATTGCTTTTAACCGTGGTACCAATCACCGCCACTTTTTTGGCGGCCTGCTGTTCAGATTCCTTGAAAAACCTGCCCCGGGTCAGATTTAAAGAAATTACTTTAGGGTAAGTAGCCTCCACTCCGAAAATAGCCACGCCTTTATCATTTTTATTGCCAAACTTCAAGGCGGCATTCCGCTGAATTGCGGCAGAAACTTGAGCTTGATCTGATAATCTGTTGCGGAGATTAGCTGCATCGGAATACTCTAATCTGTTGGCCTGTACCCCACCGGGGGAGCGGGCTCCGCCAATCCGTCCCGGGATGACAATTAACAAGTTTGAACCCAAACCTTCAATCTGGGAAGTGATATAGGTTTTAAGTCCACTGACAAGTGAAATTAGCAGTATGATAGAAGTCACACCAATCACAATTCCCAAGATGGTTAGAAAAGATCTCATCCTGTTGGCAAGTATGGAAGTTAAAGCTGATCGAGTTGTTTCTAAGATGTCCATATCTGCCCATCCTTCATTCTAATAACTCTTTTGGCATGTTTGGCAATATCTTCTTCATGAGTAATCATAACGATTGTCTTACCCGTCTTATGAAGAGATTCAAAAATACTCATAACTTCCGCACCTGATTTGGAATCCAAATTACCTGTCGGTTCATCTGCCAGAATTATTTCCGGATCATTTACCAGTGCTCTTGCTATAGCTACCCTTTGCTGTTGCCCTCCGGAAAGCTGATTTGGGCGGGAATTAATTTTTTCCTCAAGGCCTAATTCTTTCAGGAGTTTTTTTGTTTTTTTAATCCTCTCACTGCTGGAAACCTTTGCATATATGAGCGGCAATGCCACATTATCTAGGCTGGAGGTTCTGGGAAGTAGGTTGAATGATTGAAAAACAAAACCAATTTTTTTATTTCTGATTTCTGCCAGATGATCCTGGGAAAAACGTGATGTATCCTGATTCTCAAGGTAGTATGAGCCGGATGTGGGGCGATCCAAAAGACCAATTATATTCATCAGAGTTGATTTTCCGGAGCCGGAAGCCCCGATAATGGCAATAAACTCCCCCTTTTTAACCTCCAGATCGATATCTTTTAATGCCTGCAGGGGGATTTCGCCTGCTGAATAGATCTTATTAACTTGGGAAAGCTTCACCAAAGGGCTCATTTAATTTATGGGTTTAGTATTACTTGATTCTCTTCTGAAATCCCATCTTTAATTTCTACTTCAGTGTCTGTTTGGATGCCAATTTTAACAATCCGTTTTTGTGGACCCTGATTGGTTTGGACAAAGACGCTATTATCATCCTTTAAGGCTTCAATCGGGATAATTAGAGTATCTTCTATTCTGCTAATTTCTATTGAGGCCTGGCCGGAAAGGCCATTAACAAATTTTTCGGGCGTATTATTGAGTTTAATTTTAACAATCACTACAGTGGCTCCGGTGGAGGTAGTGATGGTTTGGGGAATAATTTGATCGATGGCACCCTCGAAAATCTGGTCCGGGTAGCTATCTAAGGTAATATTTGCTTTTTGATTGGGCAAGATTTTCCCAATATCTGCCTCATCCACCTCGGCATTAAAATATATTTTAGAGGTATTAATTAGTGTGATGATAACATCTTGGGTGGAAACATTTTGCCCACTGATAAAATTTACTTCCGTGACAATTCCCCCAACCGGCGCAATTATCAGAGTATCCTCCAGGGCTTTTTGAGTAAGTTTCACTGAATCATAGGCATTATCTCTGACAACTTCAGCAGTAGTTCTCAACTGTCTCTGGGTCATGGTTTCATTGAGGGTGCCGATATTGTCAAATCCACCCATGCCGTATTGAAAAAGATGAATATCATCTAACACTTTATCAAGTTGAGCCTGCTTGTCTCTTAAAGTATTTTGGGCTTGCTGGAGGGCAATCAATTGATCACTATTATCCAGATTTGCCAAAAATTGACCTGCATAGACTCTATCTCCCTCTTTAACATTAACCCGGGCGAGCTTACCGATGGTTTGAAATCTTAATGGAATCATCTTTTGGCCGGATAATGTACCTGCCGCTGAAACCTCTGCTACCAAATCACCTTTTCTAACTGTGGTAACCTCAGAAGGTTTTTGGTCACTTCGGGTAGAGTAAAATATGAAACCCGTAGCAACTAATAATAAAATTAGACCTATAGCTAAATACTTTTTAGGCCATTTCCCAATGTTTCGAACCATATTTTTCATTTAGTGAATTTTACAATAAATTAAGGTAAAAAGAAAGCCTAGAGTATTATATGGAAGATTTTGTCAACAGTTTCATCTAATTTCCCAGGCACATTTTCTATCACATAATCATAATTTCGCTGATACTTATGCCAGATTTTCAGATCATCCATCATCCGCTTCTCAATCTCATTGGAAGACAAGTTTCTCCTTCTCAATCTTTCTAAAATAACTTCATCCGAAGTGGTAATGTAAATAACCAGAATGTTTTTAACGAGTCTGGATGCTTGATCGGAGGGAAAAGACCTTCTGATAAAATCCCTAATCTCTCCTGCCCTTGAGGGATCTATTTTCCAAAGTAAATTTTCATCTAAAGTCTTATCCAGCTCAATTTTGGTGGTGCCATATAGATTTCCCCCATACTCTACATATTCAATAAAATCCCCCGCATCAATTTTTTTTTGAAAACCTTCCCTGGATATAAAATGATAATCAATATCTTGTTGCTCGCCTTCCCGGGGTGCTCTAGATGTTGTAGTAATAACTCTTTTAACATCAGGAAATTTATGCAGGATTCTTTGCTTAATAGTATCTTTTCCTGAAGCGGTCTTTCCCGTGAGGATAATTAGCATTTAATTAATGCAATGGGAACATTTGCAGGGAAATATATTTCTGTAGCCCCTGGGTAGGGTTAAGCCTTGTATTATTCCTCCAAAAAGGAGCCCTCTGGTAAAAGTATGATCCAGGATTGATAAAGAAGTTACCCCAGAGAGTGCCAGTAATATTGAGAGGTTCATCCAATGGTGGAAATGAAGGGTTCTCCCGAACATATTTAGCCTAATTACGGGAAATAGCTGAAGTCTTTTGATCCTGATATTGGGAAGCCTTTTTCTGATTCTGGCATTGGGGTGGGTGGTGGCCCTGAAGGTAAAATAGCCCAAGGCTGTTGCCGGAAGTAAAGATAAATATTCCATAGAGGTATGGTATTTATCATAACTGAAAGTAGCAGGATTTGCAAATTTGACATAAGGAAGGAAGAATATGGATAATGAGTAAGTGAAGATAAATCTGTTCCAATTTAGCCTGTTTTTAGCTTTGCTGGGGGTGGTGTTTGTAATTTTAACTACCTCCACCTTTCCTTTTAAAAATGAAATCCTCTCAGCAATCTATCCTAAACCAAAATCACTGGCTGAGGAAGGTGTGGGTGTACCGTCGGTTGATTTGAAAGTTATTGTGGATGGCACAGCATATGATGGTATTTTAAATGTGCCGTTGGAAAATATTTCTTATACTCTTTTTTGGGAGACTAAAGAAAATCCCACTTCCTGCATTGGCAGAGTTTGGGGTGTATCTGATGAGGATGAGAGCTTCAAAGGCCCTAAGGGTCCCAGCGGCGGCAGGGTTCAGACGAAAGTCTTGGATAAGAATAATCCTTATGTATACACCATTGACTGTCAGAATGGCAATGGGGACTCTTCAGGAGACAGCATAACCATAAATGTGGGTGTATCAGGTGCCAATTTTGATCCGTTTATAACTGATTTTTCTGTAAAGAGAGGTGGAAATAATCTAAATTCGGAAGTGCCAATTCAGGTTTCGGCGGGTGAGAGCGTTTCTATAGAATGGAAAAGCTCAAATACCTCTACACCCTATTCAGTTTGCGTTGCTACCGGTTCCTGGCCCACAGGATATAAAAATATCGGTGGAGCTACCATAGTGGAAAACTTTATTCTGCCGGATAAAAAAGTCTATAACTATGCAATATATTGTAGTAATGAAAGCTCTTATACACAAAAAGGAGTAACGTTTTTGGTGAATTAAACTTAAATTTATGAATCTGCCTTTTCCCAAAGTACAACAAACAGATAGTCCCATTCCAATTTCATTTCAGGGTCCTAACGGGGAGGAACAGGAGAATAAAATCAGCTTTCTTAAAAAGATTGTGGAAGTTGAAGTAGGCATAAATATTGTTATTGGAGCAGTGATAATTTTTCTGGTGGTGTTGATTTTGGCATGGAAGAATGAAGCGAAGATTCAAAGTAAGGCTGGTACCGGGAACTCAGATCAAGTGAGGGTTGTCGAGCCTGCCAGTCTGGTTGAACAAAGAGTGGTTATAGCCAAAGAAGGTTTCCAGCCTCCCATCTATATTAATGAGCAGACTGTGGATATTGAAAGAGCGTTTAGTGCTCCATCTGACGGCATTACTTTAACAGTACATGGTCCCCTTAAAAAAGAGGTGATGGGCTTTCTGCCTTATTGGGTATTGGATAAAATAGAGGATATTGATATTAAAGTGTTGTCTTCGGTATCTTTCTTTGGGTTGGAGGTTGATGGGGCAGGAAATATCATAAAAACAGATGCCGAGGGAAAAGTGACTACTCCCTGGTTTTATTTTCAAAACGGACCCAGGTTTGAGAAGTTCATACAGAAAGCTAAAAACGACAGAATTAAGGTATATTTGACCTTAAAGTGTTTTAATCAAGATAATATTGTCAAGCTGGTTACATCTCCCGAGGCCAGAAGCAAATTTATTGAAAATGCCTTGTACCTAATGAATTCCAAATCTTTGGATGGAATTAATCTTGATTTTGAATATATCGGTACACCATCAAAGAACGTCATTGATGGATTTTCCCTTCTCGTCATTGATTTAAATAAGGAGATGAAGCGTCAATACCCCCAAGCTCAACTCACCATTGATACTTTTATTGATGCAGCTTCCAATGCCAGAATCCATGATATTCCTGTCTTGGCTCAGCATGCAGATAGTTTAATTATCATGGGTTATGATTTTTCCACCCCCAATTCTCAACAAGCAGGTCCAGTGGCACCAATGGAAGGGGGATATTCGATCTTTAATTTTATGAGTGCATACTTGGAAAAAGCTCCAGCAGAGAAATTAATCCTGGCAGTTCCTTATTACGGATATGATTGGCCAGTTACATCAGCTTCTAAAAATGGAGTTGTACTTGGCAGTACAGCGGATGTAAGGATAAGAACCTATGCAGAAATAGCTGGCGCTACTGCTAACTCCCAAATTAATTGGGATGAAAACTCACAAACCCCCTGGTTTTCTTACTCGGATTCTGGTCAGACCAGGGTGGCACATTTTGAAAATACCCGCTCGCTTGGGATTAAATATGATTTTGTAAATGATAAAGCGTTAGGAGGAGTGGCTATTTGGGCTTTAGGATTTGATGGACTGAGAAATGACCTGGCCCAGCTTCTCTCAGATAAATTTTCAGGGTCCTCTGCTACCCCAGTGGCATCCGAATAATGACGCTTATTTGCTTTTGGATAAAGGGTATGTTATAATAATTGGGTTGATTTAGAATTTTAAGCTATAGAATATTTTTTCCTCTTAGGATTAACTCTTCAAGTAGCTCTCCTGAGCAAAGTCGAAGGATTTCTTTTTCAATTTTAGTTGTTCTTCTTCATCCTCTCCGCTTCATGCGGATTAGCGATGAAGAAGGATACAAGCTTTATGTATTACAATAATAAATTTAGAAGAAACCGCCCTTCTATAAGAAACAACGAATCAAATAGAAGATTTTCCAGACCAGTAAATGGCAATAGATCTCCACATGGAGGCCAGAGAAGAAGTCAGCTTGAAGGAGCTGATATTAACATATTTATCAAAAAAGCTAATCCAGTTGTCCTTACGGAAAGTATTGCCAATATCCGTTTTGAAGATTTTAATATTTCCGAAATTTTAAAGCAAAATATCTTAAAACACGGATACAGTAAACCTACTCAAGTACAATCTCAAGCCATAAAACCAATTCTGGAAGGGCGTGATGTCATTGGTTTGGCTTCCACCGGAACTGGTAAAACAGCAGCCTTTTTGATTCCCTTAATTGATAAAATATTTAAAGATAGAAGCCAAAAGGTTTTGATAATTGCTCCAACCAGGGAGTTGGCTATTCAGATTAATGAAGAGCTAAGATCTTTTAGCTACGGTATGGGTATTTATTCAGCTTTAGTAATTGGGGGCGCAAATATGAATAGACAAGTGCAGGATATAAGAAGAGGCTCAAATATTGTTATCTCCACACCGGGCAGGTTAAAAGATTTAATTAAAAGAAGAGAAATTAATCTTTTAAACTTTTCTAATATTGTTTTAGATGAGGTGGATTTGATGGTAGATATTGGTTTTATTGCTGATGTTAAATACTTTATTTCACAAATGCCAAAAATACGCCAATCTTTGTTTTTTTCAGCCACCATTCCTCCAAAAGTACAGAGTATTTTACAATCATTTGTCACAAACCCCGTGACTATATCTGTTAAATTTCAAGAAACCTCAGAAAATGTAGATCAGGATGTAATAAAGATATTAAGCTCTGAAAAAAAGGTAGATCAACTGCATGATTTATTAGTCAAGGATGGTTTTGACAAAGTCTTAATTTTTGGCAGGACTAAACATGGAATTGAAAAGCTAAACAAAGAGCTTGAGTTCAGAGGATTTAAGACAGGCGCATTGCATGGCAATAAAAATCAAGGCCAAAGAAGAAGGGTTTTGGAGAGTTTTAAACAAAATCAGATTCAAATACTTTTGGCAACAGATGTGGCCTCTCGTGGATTGGATATAGATAATGTCACTCACGTTATAAACTATGATTTACCCCAAACTTATGAGGATTATATTCACAGAATCGGTAGAACAGGCAGGGCCGGAAAAATGGGCACAGCATTAACCTTTGTAGGTTAAAATGCTAGGCAAGAGCTTTAATCAGGACTTGCAGGCTGTCCCAGTTATGAATTGAGACTGGAAGTACTTTCTTTTTTGTTTTAGCTAAACTTTTTAGCTTTTTTTCTAGATCCTTCTTTTCAACTAAATCTGATTTGGTTAATAAAATAATCTCCTCCTTTTCCAAAAGCTTGGGATTAAATTTTTTAAGCTCATCCCGAATGACTTTGTAGTCACCCAGAGGATTATCTGACTGCGATGAAACACAATGAAGTAAGAGTTTCACCTTTTCTATATGTTTTAGGAATTTATGGCCCAAACCCCTACCTTCTGAGGCACCATCTATTAAGCCCGGTATATCTGCTATAACTATTCCATTAAGCATACCCAGATTGGGTTCTAAAGTGGTAAAGGGGTAATCCCCAATTTTTGCTTGCGCATTAGTAAGCTCATTTAAAATAGAGCTTTTACCGGCATTAGGCAGTCCAATTAAGCCAAAACTAGCAATTAGTTTTAGTTTTAATATTAATTTTCTCTCTACCCCGGGAAGTCCGCTTTGGGCAAACCTGGAAGTAGTATTTGAAGAAGATTTAAAAAAAGCATTTCCTCTGCCGCCCAGTCCACCTTTTGCCAGTAATACTTTTTTATTTAGTTCATTTAGCTCTATTTCCTGACCTTCTTGATCGTAGATAGTTGTACCCATGGGCATTATTAAAGTAAGATCTTCTCCGTCAGCTCCTGTTTTTCTATTACCTCCGCCCAGCTGGCCATCCCAGGCTTTACATTCAGGTTGCGATAAAAATTTGTTTAATGCATAAAGATCAGATGTGGTTTGCACATAAACATCGCCACCCCTACCTCCATCTCCTCCACTTGGGCCGGCGCCCATTTTAGAATAAAAGGCCACTCTGCCTTTCCCGCCATGGCCACCTTTTACAATAATTTCAACCTCATCAACTAACATAAGTCAGTGTATAGTAGCATAACTTATGTGGTATACTGTATCCGTGCAAAATTCTTTCTATGCCAGCGGATTTCTTTACAGTTTAAAAAAACATCGGATTCTCTTACTGCAATCTCCACAGAAAAATAATTTAGTTTCCTCCTGGTCTATGATGGGAGGAGAAGGAAAAGACGGAGAGGAAGCAGAGGTGACTTTCCAACGCATAATATCTAAACTATTAAATTTAGATTTAAAAAAGAAACATATTTATCCTGTCTATGACTACTTCCATAATACAAGAAATAAAATTAATCATGTGTTCTATGCTGAAGTTGGGAATACTAAAACCTTTAATTCTTCAAAAAAAGGCATATTTTCCTGGGTTAGCTTCCGTGAAACCTTAAAGCTTCCCTTTACCAGCCAGACTAAACAGGATATTGTGGTAGGTGAGAGGGTTATTAATGCCAAATGGCGTGATGATGAAGCCAAAAAAGCTTAACCTGTTCAATTATTCTTCTATATTTACCATCTAAATATTGGTTAGAAAAGTTACAGATTCTCTAAATTCTCCTAAAAGAACTTTTGCTACACCTCTTCTTTGGTACTCATAATCGACAGAAAGAAGACCAATTTGCACTGGTTGATTCTCATGAAAGGGAAGAAGATAATCAATCCTTCCTATGGATCGTATTCCATAATAGGCTCTTATTATAGTCTTCGTTTTTTGTAGGGAGTGTGTATTAATTCTATTCTTTCCACAAAGCTAGTTTAGCAAAAATAGAGTAAGATATCAAACTATAGGTTCTGGGGTGGCTGGTCAGATTTAGTTCGTACCCAACTACAAGAATTTAAACCTTTGACTACTATTCCGGGTTACTCATCTGAGCACGACACTGGCCTGCACTGAGCCTGCCGAAGTGTTGATTTTGGGAACTTTTTACAGGAAGAATTATATGTTTCCTCGTCTATATGCTTCCTGAATAAGCGCAAGTTCTTTTGTACTTATTAAAGATTTTCCTTGAGCAAGATGTCTCGCGAAATCTCTATAAACACCTCTATATTCTGAGCTTAGCGAAGAATTCAAGCTCTGCCATGTACCAGACGGTACATGACTCTGCTTAATACGAAGTATCAAGCTCTGCTTATATTCTGACTGCTGATCAACTATTTCTCGCGAGCCATCTTCAGTCATTTGTACTTCTCCGTTTTTGCTGAAAATATTCTTCACAATATCAACTACATATGTGTCTCCGTCTGCTGTAAATGTAACTTGTCGCACTTCAGGTCCTTTATTCATCCAGTCCATAGAAAGAGTACCAGAACCTTTGCCATACGAAAATCTAACATGTGCTTCCGTCTCAACTTTAAAACCCTCAGCTTTTTTGAATTTTGCATCTTTTACTGAGAAAGAAGTCCAATCAGGGAGAACATACGTTACAACTGAAAGTGCATTAATACCGCTATCGATAAGTACCCCACCTCCTGCAATTTCAGGATTAAAAATCCATCCAGGAGTAGCATGATAATTTGGAGCATATTCGCTATATTGAATATCAATCCCTTCAATATTTTTATCTACGAGTTCTTCTTTTGCTGCTTCAACAGCTGGATTATACCGTGCATGAAATGACATAAAAAGTACTCTTTCCTGCTGATTTGCAAAAACACTCATTTCTTCACATTGAGCTACAGTTAAAGCAGGAGGCTTTTCAACCAATACATGTTTTCCCCCGCGAAGAGCATCCATAACGAGCTGGTGATGAGTATTTGGAGGAGTATTGATGCTTACTGCTTGAATGTTTGGATTCGTAAGTACTTCCCTAACAGATTGAGTACTAAGATCTGCGATAGCTTTGACTTGAAAGTCTTTTTGTCCAGATTTTGTTAATGCGTCATAATGAATCTTACCTATATTACCAAAACCTATTAGTCCTAAAGAGTAGGAGGGCATAAATTCGACTCCAATATACTCAGGATTTTTCCATCAACAGCTTCGTTGAATTTGCGGGCAAAAAAGCCTTGACTTGCCAGCAAGAATTCGGCGTCTTTGAATGTGAAGTTCCTTGGACGTAACTTTATTGTTCCTATTGGCACCCAGTCAATGGTTCTTTTATCGTCGTTTATGATAGTTCCCTTGTAGCTAGTATTCATTATTACCGTCTGAAAGAATCCTTCATCAGGGATGAAGGTGTGCCGATAGAATCTCTTGAACCTCTCGACCTCAGGCTTGTAACTAACAAATTCACAGAACTTCCTACTCAAGATCATCCACTGATTTCCGATATAGGGAGTCACACCGGCAAGATACGGTCGTTTGATAGGAATGCGTAGTATCCTGTTACCAAACTCTATAGTATAGTTCTGTATTCGAGATAGTGTATCAGAACGGAACTTGCTCTGGTTAACCACCTTGATGAAATTTTTTCCTATATTGCGATTAAGAAAATCTTGGATGTGCGCCTGCGACTTTAGGGGGAAATCTTGTGCACTAAGGTTTATGAAGAATTCCCATTTCAAACCCATCTTCAATAATTCCTTAATGCCCCGCAACTCAGCATCTATCAGACTGTATCCCCCCCAAAGAGTGTTTTCACTCTTCAATAAAGATGCGTTGGGAAAACCTGACAAAAAATTTTGTATCTCCGTCTGCAATCCAATGCCTGATCTCTTATCCACATGAACCAAATAATAGTTGGCGGAATGGTAAAGTGCCCTAAAGAGTCTTTTGAACTGGTTAGGGTACCGATGTACCAAGATGAGATATGCGATCATAAAAGTATTAGAAAACAATTGGGTAGTTGAACTCTAAGAGTTAAACTGTCAAAAATAAATGAAGTGTAATTTCTTGCAGTCGAAATAACGTAATCATTAAGTTTTCTAAATGTTGATTATATACTACTTACCTTAAATTAGAAACAAGCTGGATAGTAAATGCCAGTTTGATGAGTTCAAACCTCCCATCAGGGGTAGTAAAAGTTGAGGCTAAAAGGTACTAGGGTGGCTGACGGGAATTGAACCCGCAACATTCAGATCCACAATCTGACGCTCTGCCATTGAGCTACAGCCACCAGTTGGATTGTCTAAATGACAATTCAACACATATTTTATCAGCTTAAATATAATTTATCCACTAAAAATCCGACCTTGCGGCCGGATTCTTAGAGAACCTGTTACTGTTAGCTTTTGATGGCCAACGAAACTTTCAATCTTGCGATATCAGTTTTAACAGGTTCTGTAACTATATAATGATAAACAACTTCTGTCAACTGGGATTAAATGGATCATATCCCATCAAAACACCAAACTTGCAAACTAAACATATCAGTGCTAAAATTGCCATATAAATCTGCTTAGGAATAAATTTATGCCAGAAAAAGCTAGAGTATTTATTGCTGAAGATGAAAAAGATTGGCAACAAAGAATTGAACGTAATCTTAAAAGAAGTGAGCATGAAGTAGTTTTAACTGCCGAGACATTGGCAGAAGCCCTTAGAGCGCTTGATCGATTTGAGGAACTCCAGGTACAGGTAGCTACACTCGATGGAAATTTAAGAGGAAAATATTCTTATGGATTAGATGGTCGTGAGGTATCGCTAGCAATTAGAAGTCGTTTCCCAAATGTAAAAATAGTTGGTTTGTCTAGTGACAAATTTCGCGGAGAAGCTGATATAGAGTTAAATAAGGCTGACACATTCAAACTAGGAGAAGTTGTTGCAAATTTGTAAAATCTTTAATTACGTTGAGGATCTGGAAGCTCACCTTGTATTCTTATTGCATCAATAAAAGTAGTAAATTTCTGTCAGTACACGTACTGGCAATTTTAGAAGGGTAAGATTTCTGAAGATTTAACTTTTAATGCAACAGATAATCCTTTCAAGATTTCAAAAGATGGGTTTTCTTCATCCTAAAATCTTTTTTATGGCTTCATTGGGAATTCCAACTCGTCTTAATTGAGTTCTATAGCTTGCTGAGGTGTTAGGATCATAGTTTCCTTTCTTTAAAATTACTATGACAAAAGGCCTGGTACCTTTTGGAACTTTTTGTGGAGTAGGATGGACGTATTTTAAATGACTGGTGGCATTTTGAGGTTCTTCAGTAAACTTTTGATCTTTTAATAATTTACAAAGTTCTTCAGAAGTAAATGATCGAGGCATTTTAGATTAATGAAAATAAGTTTGATGCAGCTTAGGAGACACAAAGATATTAAATTTTATTAACTCCTCTAAACGGTTTTTTGGTTTCTGAACTACCGGTTCCTGAATAAAAGGTGGAATATACCATACTTTATGTTGAAGTTTTTTAGGAATGTCAAAAAAGGCATACATCAGATCATTTACATTATAGATTAATCCTATTAGATCACCGGCCTCCGTAAAGACATCTAGATTTTTTATATTAGCCAACCAGATTCCGGTTTTAGGATTTCTGGATACTTTGACATCTAATTCCTCTGGCAGTTGTTCAAGAATTTTTAAACTTTTCATAAGTTAAATATAACATACTTTTTCTAAAAATGTGTAAGAAAATTTAGTGTGTTTAAGGGATAAATGCCGATTAAATGGATCATATCCCATCAACACACCAAAATTTGACTTTATACTGGCATTGGTGGATTTTATAGAGCTTTTTATCGTAAATCTAAATTACTCTTGCCGATCTAGTAAAGCCTTAAGTTGGTAATCTCTACCGTATCACTAAAAACTTCTACTTCATCTATAGAACTTTTCCATGGGATTACTACATCCTTAGCTATTGTAATGGCATGTGGTTCATAAACTACCTCTGGCTGCCATGCTGCATATACAACATCTGGTTCATCTGGATTTATATTAATTTCTGTTACTACTTTATGCTTTGTAATTATAAATGCAAATTTTTCTGGTAAATGTAAAATAGGTGGTTCATTTCTTCTAATTTCTATTAAAGGTGTATTTCCTTCAGCCCTGCGGGCTAAAATTCCATTTCCACCAAAGAGCCAAGGTTGGTCAAATGGTTCTTTAAGTGGTTCTCCATCTGGTTGGTATCTAAAACCATAGGTAAACTCAGGAAATCCTAAGTCACGAGCAGTATAAGCGCTATAAGTTAAGTGGGTAAGTGGATATTTCCCAGGATTACTTTTTATTAGGGAAGCAACTTCCCGAAAAGTAGCTATTCCTTCACTAATCCATGACATAAATCTGTCACCTCCTTCACGACCTCTAAATCCATTAAAAAACCTTACAACTGGTCTTATTATCGGCGGTAAACCAGCAATACGCTCAGAATGTTTTGTCCATTTCTGGCTTAACTCCTCTATTTTAGATTGAAGGTCTTGGTGGTGCAGATATTTTTCTTTAATTGCTTGGTCAACCTCGGCCGTCATATCTTAAGGGGAATTATATCATCTATGAAACCACAATTAGAAAGGTAACATCTTTGAAGATTTAACTTTTAATGCTACAGATAATCCTTTTAAGATTTCAAAAGATGGATTTTCTTCTTCTCTTTCAATTCTAACATTATAGCTATTGACAAATTGTACAACTCTATGTACAATAAGTTTATATGAGTAATTTAATTTCCATATCTGATGCTAGAGCAAAACTTCCTGATCTTGTTGATAAAGTTGATAAAAATATGGATAGAGTAGTAATTACAGTAAATGGTCAGCCTAAAGCAACCCTTATAAGTGCAGAAGAGCTGGAATCACTGGAAGAAACTGCTGAAATTCTATCAATCCCCAATATTAAAAAAGATCTTGCAAAAAGTAGAAAACAAATTAAAAAAGGTGAGTTTGTTCTTCTTTCAAACCTTAAATAATGCAAGTTCTTCTTTCAAAGGATGCTCAAAAACAATTCAAGAAACTTCCTGAAAATGAGCAATTAAAAGTAAAAAGAAAATTACTAACACTTGAACAAGATCCACAAGCTGGCAAAAAGCTGGAAGGAGAGTTAAGTGACTTTCGTTCTCTCAAAGTTTGGCCATATCGTATTTTGTATGAGATAAATACTCTAGAAAAAAGAATTGAAATACACAAAATTGTTCATAGACAAAGTGCATATAAATAACTATCACTTGAGGTGAATGTGTTCGGGGGATAAATGCCGATTAAATGGACCATATCCCATCAACACACCAAGTAACTAATTTGACACAGAATATCAAAGGTGATACTGTTCATTTACAATATGGCACTTGGCGAAACTCTAAATCGTGCCCGCGAAAGATTAATTACTCCTACTGATGTTCAACTGGTGCAAAGATTTCTAGATAGTGGCATAAAAAACGTCGTAACAGTTCCCTGTTCCATCACCCAAACAATTGATCCGATCTGGTCAGCTAAGGCAAGCGCGGGCGAGATGAATTATTGGAAAATGGTTAATGAACACTCCTTAGTGGGAGTTACTAGTGGAGTTTATTTCGGGACAGGAGAGTTAGCACTTGCCCATATGCAAAATTCTGGTATCGGAAATGCCTTAGATGGATTTGTTTCCTACGCAGGGGTATACAAAATCCCAACCTTAACAATTGTTACCTGGAGAGGAAATGATGCCAAAGATGATTCTGAACCCCACCAGGAAATAGGCAGAAGAACAAACAGGTTAACAAGAGATGTAGTGGATAGAAAGAGTATTTTTGGTGAGAGAAACGGAAGAGGAATTCTTAGACAGGTTGACGAAGCAGTTTTGCGGGCCAGGGAGGGAAACCCATGTATTCTTAGACTTTCTCCTGATGCCTTCAAGAAAACTTATCCTATGACACTTCCGGAGATAGTAGAGACAGATTTTCTGCATATTGATCATAGAATAGAGGAGTTAAGTGCAGGAAAGGGAGATACTATGGATAGTGTATTTAAAAGAGAAAGAATTTCCAGGGCAGAAGCAGTTCAAGGAATAACCAAGGATGAAGAGAGGGCCGTAATCTTAAGTAATGGCTTTACAGCCCGAGAAGCTCAAGAGAAGGCAGACAGATTAGGTAACTTCTATAACGCTGGTTACATGGGTGGGGGCTTAGCAATTGGATGGGGTATGGCTAAGAGTAATCCCGATATAAAGGTAGTGGTAGTTGATGGAGATCAGAATGCAGAAATGGGTAAGATGACAGAAATTTTGGCTAATGATTATCCTGGTAATTTAGAGTGGTATATTTTGGACAATGGGTTTGGTACATCAGTAGGTGTATCTGAGAGTGTGCCTTTGCCTTGGTGGTACTATGATTTGGCGCATGTTATTAGAACTGTTCCAGATAAACCTGGTGAATTTAAATCTCCCAGAGTTGGTGGAAGAGGAAGTTATTTTGATTTACAAGAAGCTCAGGAGATGGCGGATAGGATTGGTCCCCTTCCTGTCCATGCTAACAGATTTAGGCACTGGGTAGAGATGAAAAGTCAAGAGAATCACCAACAAAAGAGATGGAACGAATTCCTGGAACGAGTCTCACGATAAACCGCTAGGGTAAAATCTTTATGCCTCAACTTTGGCAAAAAAAAGGGACCAGGAGCTTGTTAGGCTGTAATGCAAAAAATGCAAAACAAAAAAACAAGACTACTGGTCCCTACTAAACAATCTTAACGATTAACGCTTTGAGAGGCTATAGCCAATAGTTCACTAGTTCCTTTAGTAAGGAGTGGTGAATGGACAGAGGGTGGGGCTGGGTGTAAAAAGCACCGGGACCGATTCGTTTTCGTTGATGGTATTAACCGTCAAACGCAAAGAACACAAATCCGGAGTGCCTCCGTTGAACCAGCTTGTTAAAGCCGCGTCAGCAAGTGCGATGACCTCATCGACTGTAAGACCGCTGTTGGGGTCACCTGCATTCATGTAAGTGGCCGAACCCATTCCCGCAAACTTGCGGACATTGAGCTTTAGAGCCAACAGCTGAGCACTCAAGAGCTCATGGCAATCTCCGCTGGAATCAGCTGGAGGCAGAAATTCGCTTTCGCGACAGTCTGCTCCGTTGCCGGTTGAACACAGGTTTCCGATCTCGCCGGGTAAGGTTTGGGAGGGCTCATCGAGACTTCCATCAGCTGCAAATACAAGATCTGCATCTTCTGGAGAGTTAACGATTAAATGCCGTCCAATTGCTTGTCCAATTAAGATTGGATTAGCTGCCAGACCGTTGTAGGTCGGATCCTTTGGTGCTTCAGGAGCTGTAGCTTCTGTTCCAGAATGAGTTTTCCAGTAACCCCAGGTTAACCCACCTTCGAAAGGAATCAGGCAAATGTTGCCGAAGTTCTTTCCGGTGACTACCTCAGGCGGCTGTGGAGAACCATCTCCTGCGTGAAGCGGGAAAGTCTCCCGATGTCCACCCGGTGCTTCAGGGTTTAAGGCTGAGCAGAGCGTATTCTGCGGTGCAGTCTGAACCCAATCAGCATCAGGAAGAACTTCACACACCAGATAGGTGCCCGGGATCAAACCAGTGAAGGCGTACTCGCCGGACGCATTAGTGTAAGTCGTGGTAATCAGCACGCCGTTCTGGTAGAGCTCGATCCTCCAGCCTGGGATAGAAACCTCATCCCTTGATGCTCCGTCACGGTTGCTGTCATAGAACTTGCGTCCTCTGATCTCGTTCAGCTGGATGTTGCCGAACCGTAGATCCTGAGCGGATGATACTTTGCCACTGCTCTTGGTGAGAGTGACAATGTAGTATCCATCTTTTGGATCTACTGTAGTTCCTGCAGGCTGTACCAAAGGCACATCTGCATCTGTTGGATCGGTGTTCAGCCAGTTGGCTTGGAGTACCTCGTTGACAGTGTAGGTCCCTTCCTGTCGTTCACAGAAAGAGAACTGCCCAGTCGCTGAGCTCACATCCGTGGCCAAGACAGTGCCCGTGCCGTTTGAGCCGGAACGAAGCTGAATGGTCCAACCGGACAAACCTTCTTCGCCCGTGTCGAGATCGCCGTCAGCATTGTGATCATGGTACTTTATTCCCACGATACAGCCAAGCTGAAGTCTTTCCCGGACTTTGAAGTTGTCGGTCTTGGTGTGACCTTGCTGGAATCCAGCCAGGTTGGCTGCCCGACAGGCCGCTACTGTGGGACTGTTACCAGGGCCTGGTACACAGGAGAGATTTCCACCGTTTCCGGTGTAGTCATCCTCACTGGTAATCCAGGTTTTGTAAACACCCCCGTTGTTGGGCGTGTCGTCGAACTTGTCTCCGCCGCCTGAAACCGCTCTGTTGAGCTGGATGGTTTTAGCCGATCCATGTATCCCAACATCGTGGTCGTGACCTGTCTTGTGCTCACAGCTTCCAGTGACAACTACCCCTGAGATCCGACCGTTGCTGGCAGTGAAACGCCGGCATTGGGCCGCATCGTTTGAGAGTAGTACTTCCAGGTTGTTATCAGAGCCTGGTGGAGCTGTAACCATGAAGACGTACGTTCCGTCAGCCAATCCGTCGCCGCCAGGGCCATTGGGTCCTCCATTTAGGAAGACACAATCCTTGGCATTGGCTGCCGCCGGTAAACCAACTGCTGCCAGTTGTGCATTACAGTCAGTAAAACTCGGATTAGGTCCGGGTTCGGGGTAAACGTTGCCGTTTACCTGCTCACCATGAGGGTATGATGTCCAGATTGCTCCGTTAAGAGCATGAGCAGAAACCCCATTAAGGGTAATCTGAGTAAACAACACACCAGTTAGGAGAACTAGAAATGCTGTTGCCAATATTCTGCTTCGCACTGTTTTCCTCCAATTACAAAACTATACTCTACTGGAATTTAATGAGCTTATTCAGAAAGCTAACAATCTGAAAAGCATACATCCCCCCTTTCTTAAAGGCTATATTAAATTGTTAAGGTACCTCCTTTCCGCTCTTTAGCGTAAAAGTTAGGATCTCTCTTATTACCCAGAAAGGATAAATAGGCCGCATTTGACCTTATCCTTTTATGGTTTTAAGAGAACCTATAAATTGGTTGGGGTTGAAAAAACAAGCCGCTTTTGGCTTGAAACCCTAATCCGAATCCGATAGTAATAAATCCTTAGTTAAATGTCAAGTAATGCTGATCATAACTGATAAATATTTCATGTAAATTTTGGGGACTTAGAATAATAAACTACAGGTATGACTTAATATGGCAAACTATAACAATATCTGTTATTTAAAAAAAGCTAGTTTGAAAAAGGAAGTAGATCCCAAAGTTCTATTGGGTTAAGGATGGCAGATAATATGTTTGGTTCCAGGGTTCCAAAGTCTAAAATATTTTCACCGCTGATTAATTCTTTTTGAATTGTTTTAACTTTATAGTTTTCCTTTTCCAGACTAAATTCAAAAGTATAACCCGGCAACAAGTATCTTGCCTCCAAATCCCCTGATTGTCCAGCTTCAGATAAAATTATTTTTTGAACTGTTTCACCTGTCGGGCCTTTCACACTAAGTAAATATTCTCCTTTGTGAACTCTTTTCCACTTAAGAAGGCTGATGATTTTTAATATAACCGGAGATTTTACTTCTGTGGTGAATTCAACTGATCCGCTTTCAAACTGTTCTGAGCCGAAGAATAGATTTAGTACAAGATTGAATGAGCCCTTCCCAGGCGCATGCAAATCCAGCTGAAAAGTGTATTCCTGACCAGGTTCTATCTTAGTATCTGGTGGCACCTCAACTTCTTTAATTCCTAAATCATTTCCGCCTTTTAGAGGAATAAGCTTTACTGTTTCACTATCATTCCAGATTGACTGACCGATATTTTTAAGAGTTAAATTAATTTGGTAGCTTTCACCAGATACAATAGTATTGTAGATTTCTCCCTTGATAAGTTGAGCTCTGTGCTCTTGCACAGGTTTTCCAGCTACTTTTGGGAGATTCTTGATAGTATGATATTGCGGATAAAAAGTGTTTTGAGTACCATTGCCATTAAATTTCTTGAAGGAAAAATGATCAAATGGCCCCTCCTGATAATCTAGCAGAAATGGTGTGATGGCCACTATCCTTTGGGATGACCAAGCAATCTCAAATGCTGATTTATAATACTGGGCTACCTTTTCAGCTGAAGGGAAGGATGAGTATGTTTGGAGTCCTTCTGCATGTTGCCAACCAGTTTCCGTAATAAAAACAGGCAAATTTTTAGTTACTCCCATCTCTCGCAGTATCTGCAGTTCCCAGTACCAGGTTCTAATTGTGCCTCTGCCATTATCATCAGGTGAACCAGTAAAATTCGGATTGGGATAGGAGTGAGAGACCCAGCCATCCAGTTTATTAAAGATACCTGGTACTTCTTCCTCCATCTGTCTCATAAATTTAACTTGATCTTCATATAAAGGAGGCTTTGAGGGCGCTGAGGCATCAAAACCTCCGTTGAGTACAAAATAGTCTCGATTTTTTGATTTTAGCTCTGTGATAACCTTATCTAATACTTTTGCATACATTTTAGCGTCAACAAAATTTCCCCATTCTTTACCATGATTAGGCTCATTATAGACAATAACATATCTGTTCTTGGTAGGCCAGTTAAGGCTATTCAAAAAGTCTGCCCAGGCTTTTTCCTCTCCCTCATAAGGCCTTTCCCATCCGTCAGCTGACGGATCATTAAGCGGCTTGGTGGCCAGCCTAACAATGGGAATTAGGTGTTTACTTCTAAGTTCATTAAAAAACGCCTGCCATTTATTATGATCTCTGTCTTTAGATTCAATTAAGAAAGTTACATAGCCCCAATCTCCATTGGTATTTGCCAATGATGCAGCAGGGGAAGATTCATCAGGAGTAGCATGAATAATATGAATGCCAAATTTATTATTGGGAACAGATAAAGGATCATAAACTGCTTCCACAATCTTTGTTGTAACTAATAAATACAAGGCTGCAAGAAGTAATAAGGTGGCAATAATCCGCATATATTTGGAGCCTTACATTTTATCATAAATATGTTGTTTACGTTTGCTATTTGGTTAAAAGTAATGTACAATTCGGATTTAAATCTGCCTTTTTTATGGAAAACAAAGTGGTTTTACAAATCCAAACTCCCAGAACTTCTGAGGAAACTCCGGAAGCAATGTCTCAATTTTTGTCAAGTTTAACTAACCTCAAAAAAATCATTCTTGTGTATTTCAGAAGGGGAATTCCCATTTCATTAGAAATAGCTGCATTTGATCAAACCATTCGTTTTTTTATAGTTATTCCGAAAGAATATCAAACATTTGTGGAAAGTCAGCTTCTGTCACAATATCCCAAAGCAATTATTACCCAAGTTAAGGATTACCTACCTTCGTGTTTAGCGCCAATTAGTAATATTAGAGTAGCTAGATTGAGGCTAAGAAATGATTATATCTATCCTCTAAAAACTTATACAGAATTTAAAGATGTTGATCCCCTGTCTTCACTTTTGGGAATTTTATCCAAACTGGGAAATGAGGAGAAAGTAGTCATCCAATTTTTGCTTTATCCGATCTCAAACTCCTGGCAAAATAGAGGAAAAGGAGCTTTTGAAACAAAATATGATGACCTAGGCAAACCTATCCATTCTCAATACGGCAGTTATGGTAAAAAGAGCATCATGGATAAAATCAGTCAGGATGGTTTTAAAGTCGGAGTAAGGTTGCTAGTCAATAGCTCCAGTAAGGGCCTTTTAAGTCTCATTGCCGCATCATTTGGCAGTTTCAATAATCCGGAAGGCAACAGCCTAATACTTTCCCGAACCTATTTCTATCAAAAGGATAGACTTCTTAAGGCTATTTTGAAGCGTACAAAATCTGTTATTCCATCCCGACAAGTCCTAAATTTATCTGAAGTTGCCACCATGTTTCATCTACCGAACAATAAATTGTCAACCATTTCCAATATTTCCTGGATAAAATCTATCCTTTCACAACCACCTGATAACTTACCGATTGCTCAAAATTTAACTGATCAGGAAAAAACAGAGATTAATTTTTTTGCCAGAACCGAATTTAAGAACAAACCGCAAATTTTTGGCATCAAAAAAATTGACCGAAGAAGGCATATTTATATTATTGGAAAAACCGGTACTGGTAAGTCTACTTTGATTGCCAATATGGCTATCTCCGATATCAGAAATGGCCAAGGCTGTGCCATTATTGATCCGCACGGAGATTTGGCCCAACTTCTGCTTAAATACATTCCCTCATATAGGGTTAATGATGTTATTTATCTTGATCCATCTGATACCAGTCATCCTTTTCACCTTAACCCCCTGGAAATAACTGACCCGGCTCAAAAGGAACTGGTAGCATCCGGCATTGTAGCCATATTTCATAAACTTTATGCTCACACCTGGGGTCCCAGACTGGAATATATCTTAAGAAATACCATCCTGACTCTTTTGGAAACTCCTGATCCTACCTTAGTCCAGGTCCCTTCTCTTTTAACTGATCCCACATACAGAAGGCAGTTGGTTTCCAAATTAAATGACAGGATTTTGGCCAACTTCTGGCTTAATGAATTTGAGCAGATGCCTCCCAAGTTGAAAAGTGAGTCTATTTCACCAATCTTAAACAAAGTGGGACAGTTTATCTCATCCCCCATGATCAGAAATATTGTGGGTCATTACAAATCATCTTTTAGCTTTGAAGACGTCATGAATCAGGGTAAAATTATTATCTTAAATTTATCACAAGGCAAGATGGGTGAGGATCATGCGGCACTCTTGGGTGCCATGGCCATTACCAAGATGCAGTTGGCTGCTATGAACAGGGTTAATTTGCCGGAAGAGGAGAGACGTGATTTTTATCTTTATGTGGATGAGTTTCAAAATTTTGCTACCACCTCTTTTATTAAAATTCTTTCTGAATCCAGAAAATACCGACTCAATTTAATATTAGCCAATCAATACACTGCCCAGACTCCTGAGGATGTCCGCTCAGCTATTTTTGGCAATATCGGTACTTTGATTTCTTTTTTAGTGGGAGCTGAGGACAGTCGTTACTTAGCAAGAGAATTTGCAGAAAGATTTAAGGAAGAAGACTTACTGGCTTTGGGAAATTACCAGATGCTCCTTAAATTAACTATTGATGCTGTTACATCTTCGCCCTTCTTTGCCCAAAGTCTACCTTTACCTAACAGTATAACTCAAAATAAGGACAAGGTGATCAGAATTTCCACAGAAAGATATGGAAAAAAAGCGGATGTTAGGGAGATAAATAAACCCAAAATTTTTAGGGAAGAGGTAGAACCTTTTTCTCACGCTGCCCCTCTTAATTCTATTCCTACCTCAGGAAGTATTCTTTTCTCTAAATAGATATATTGACCCATTCGGTATACTCAGGGTCAACCCTGAATAAAATTGAAGGGTTGACTTTCGTATTTTATTCGGATAATGTAATAGTTCATGTTAGAACTTTCCGAACCTGTTAATGTCTGGGTGTTTTTTAAAGGTACCAAAGTGGAACCCTGGTGTTTTTTCTGGCGTTCCAGACAAATCAAAGTAGACAAAATTAATCTGGTCCATACCTCAAAAGAAGGCAATACTGTTTTTTATCATTTTTCTATATCTAGTGGGGGTAATTTTTACAGATTAAAGTTTGATGCAACTAAGATGAATTGGATACTTGAGGGAGTGGAGGAAGGGTGAGAACTATACTGCATATTGACTTTAATTCATACTTTGCCACAGTTGAGCAGCAGGCTAATCCGCGTTTGCGTGGGAAACCGATTGGGGTAACCGGCGGAGACCGCATGGCAAGAACAGTTCTAGGTGCTGCTTCTGTGGAGGCCAAAAGATTTGGGGTTAAAACCGGTATGCAGATTTGGGAGGCTAAAAAGCTTTGCCCTGAGCTTATTTTGGTGAAAGGGGATTCGGATAAGTATTTGGAGTGTACCAAGAGATTTTTGGCCATTTTAAAAGACTACAGCCCTGCTTTGGAGGTATTTAGTATTGATGAATGCTTTTTAGAGCTCTCTCCTCCTGTCATTGCGAGCAAAGCGAAGCAATCTAGTCAAGATAGAAACCCAACCCAGATTGCTTCGTCGCTACCGCTCCTCGCAATGACAATAAAACAGCGTATCAGAGCTGAGATAGGTGAGTGGATTACTTGTTCTATTGGCATTTCCTATAACAAACTGATGGCTAAGCTGGCTGGATCTTTATATAAGCCAGATGGATTGGTGGTAATCGAGGATGAGAAAGCTGCCCAATTTATTTTAGATAGGGTAGAGTTGGATGATATATGCGGGATAGGGGGGAGAATCAAAAAGAGGCTGAATAATATGGGGGTTTTTAACTTTACCCAGTTAAGAAAAGTGCCTCTAAGGGCACTTTTGGCCTCCTTTAAATCTTATGGGCAAATTCTTTATAACATGGCCAGAGGGATAGATTATTCGAAAATTATGCCATTTTATGAGAAAGAGGAAGTTAAAAGTATCGGCCACAGGCATACTATAGATCATGATACAGACAACCCCCAGGAGATTAAGCAAATCTTACTTAAACTGACAGAATTGGTAGCGAGAAGGCTTCGGGCTAAAAAGTTGGTAGGGAAAACTGTCCATTGTTGGTACAGAGAAGCTGTGAAAGAACTGGGAGCTAAGAACTATGAACTAGGAAATTATTCTCCTAGTTCCACTTTCCAAGGTGATGGGATGCAAACTACAATTAATCCCACCCAAAATGGATTGGAAATTTTTAAAGCTGCCTGGGGAATCTTTCATCAGATATGGGATGGAAATAGAATCCGTATGATTGGGGTATCAATTTCCAACCTCAAGCTACAAAATCCAAAAAATTTGACTTTTTTAGAAAAGGATCTCCGTCAGGAAAAGATCCTGCAAACTCTGGATAAAATTAATGACAGATATGGAGAGTTTACATTACAAAGAGGACTTCTTCTTGGATCTGTCACCATGCGCCGTAAACCCAACCCCTTTTTAGCAGACAGAAGATTCAAGCTATAATACATCTTGTAACCGGCAAAATTTTACTATAGAATTATAGAATTAATGCAGATTCTACCAATGAGCAATCTGGGTAAACACGTAAGCTTTTTTCTGTCCTTTTTTATTTATTTAACTGCTTTTTTATTTTTGGGATCTATCTATCAAGCAGAGGCACTTCCTCCTGCCGATTTTGATAAAATAAAAGTGGTTGATGGTTTGGAAAGACCGACAGCCTTTAGATTTGTATCTAATGGGGATATTTATATTGGGGAGCAATCAGGAAAAATAAAAATTCTCAGAAACGGCAGTCTTCTTCCTACTCCTTTGATTAGCTTAAGTACCTTATCTGATTATGAAAGAGGTCTTTGGGGACTGGAGATTGATCCTAACTTTTCTACCAATGGTTATATCTATGTCTCCTATACTTCATCCACAGATAACTTGGATAGATTATCCAGATTTAAAGTAACAAATGATGTGGCAGATCCTTTGTCGGAATTGATATTTCATCCTTCCCGTGATCCTATCTCCAATACCTTCCATCATGGCAATGATGTTAGGGTAGGACCTGATGAAAAAACCTGGTGGGTGGTAGGGGATAATATGAATATTAACAATCCACAGTCAACTAACTCCCTGCATGGCAAGGTTAATAGATTTGATCCTGATGGCTCTCACTCAAATGATAACCCCTGGTATGGACTGCCTAATACTGAACATGCTGTTTGGGCAATTGGGCTGCATAACCCTTTCAGGTTTATATATCTACCAAATGGAAAACCTTTGGTAACTGATTCAGGTTCCCAATGGGAGGAATTTAATATTATTGAAAAGGCCGGCAATTACGGCTGGCCTCTTTATGAGGGTGATTGTGGCAGTTGCGGCTTTATTAATCCTGTTTTTGCATACCAGCACTCTGCTGATCCGGAAAAAGATGGACAAGCTTCAGGTTTAGCTTTATATAGCGGATCAACCTTTCCAGTTGATTACCATGATGCAATATTTTACGGGGATTTAGAACAAAACTTTATTCGCTACCTAAAATTTGATTCCTCTTTTCAGACGGTATTATCCAGTGGTGATTTTGACATGGATGCAAACTCCCCGGTAGATCTACATACCGGAGTTGACGGCAACCTTTATTATCTATCCTTGGGGGAAGGTGCTCTTTATAAAATTATCCCCTCAGGGGGAAATAGAACTCCACTGGCCAAGGCCTCTGCTGATACTACGGCTGGTTTGTCACCTTTGACTGTCACTTTTTCCTCAGCTGGTTCAAATGACCCTGATGCGGATACTACTTCCTATCTTTGGGATTTTGGAGATGGCGCCAGCTCAACTGATCCCAACCCGACGCATATATTTACTAGTAACGGCGTGTATGTTGTCACGCTGGAAGTGAGCGATGAATCAAAAAGCAACCAGGCATCTATTGAGATTACAGTAGGTAATAGAGCTCCAACTGCTACTATTACAGGACCTTTGGAAGGTATCAAATATAATGTAGGCTCAATCATTAGTTTTTCTGCTTCAGCGAATGATCCTGAGGATCCATCCTTACCCTCGTCCGCATACTCCTGGAAAGTAATACAACATCACGGGACTCACCGCCACCCTTACTCAGGTCCTTTTGAGGGTATCAAATCAGGCAGCTTTACTATCTTAAATGATTACAGTAATGAAGCTAATAGCTGGTACACCATAGTTCTGACTGTGACTGACTCAGGAGGACTTAAAGATACTGTCTTCAGAAATATTTTTCCTAACCTGATAAATGCCGCTTTTCAATCATCTACAGAGGGTGCCAAATTTACAGTTGATGGTAGGGTTCATTCCGTGAACTTTTCCGATTCTTTTGTAGTTGGCATAAATAAAGGGGTAAGCGCATCTTCTCCCCAAAGCATAAATTCTCTGGATTACCGTTTTAGTACCTGGTCTGATGGAGGGAGTCTGACGCACAATATCACCATTCCTTCAATTAGCAATTTATACCAGATTAACTTTACTCAGATTTTACCGCTACCTAATCCCTGGCAAACAATAGACATCGGGGCTGTCAAGTTAATAGGTTCTGCTGATGCCACTACAGCTATCGGTGGATTTATTTTGACAGGAGCAGGTTCAGATATTTGGGGCACCAAAGATGAATTCCGCTATTTGTACCAGACGCTTTCCGGCGATGGTGAAATTAGCGCGCAGGTTGTTTCTCAAACCAATACTAACTCTTCTGCTAAAACCGGGGTAATGATTAAGCAGTCCCCGCAAGCTTTATCGCCTTATGTCATGATGGGAGTCACACCTTCAGGCTATAAATTCCAATGGAATTTCTCCGGTTCCAAATCCGGAGGATCATTTACTTTTCCCAATGCCTGGGTTAAGTTAAAAAGAGTAGGGAATTCGTTCACCGCCTATAAATCCAGTAACGGTACTTCCTGGACTCAAGTTGGAAAACCGGTCAGTTTAACACTAAATTCCGATGTCACTATTGGCCTTTTTGACACATCGCATAGTAGCAATGCTCTTTCAACTGTGGTATTTCAAAATGTAAATGTAATTGGCTCAGTTTCACCTTCTCCCACCCCAACTCCCAGCCCTCTACCCACTCCTACTCCTTCCTCTTCACCAACATTAGTACTTAGCAACCTGCAGGTATTTGACAGTGCCAAAGCTTCTAAGTGGTCCTTGCAGCTCAATATTCAAAATGGCTTGTTGCAATATGGGGATAGAACCTATACTTTAAGCAATATTCCATTAAATCTTCTGGGGGCTCCCTGGATACGTACTGCTAATGCCTCTAAATCCTTCACCGGAAATCCCACAGTAACATTTACTATAAATCAAGATGCTAGCGTATATGTTGCTCAGGATACCAGATTAGTAAAACCTGTCTGGATGGATGCTTCATGGATAAATACAGGCTTAACACTTACAAATAGCGATAATAAAACATTCCTGCTCTATGCAAAAGCATACCCGGCAGGATCTGTTAGTTTGGGACCGGTAACTGCTACCTCTACTACTGCCAATATGTATACGGTGATTGTTTTGACACATTCTGACCTATTTTGACATCTTGTATCCCTAAAAATTTTACTATATCATTGCGCGGCCTTAACTTAAAAAGCCTTTTTGAGCATACAGTTTATCTATGAACAGACTTATAACATTTTTAATTAATTACATGGGGGTAAATTTTTTACTACTTTTTATTATTCTTATGGTTTTTCTAGTGACAGGTGTTGTCTCTCCCGCCTTTGCTCTTCCTCCGGCAGACTTTGATAAAATTAAGGTAATTGGTAACCTGCAAGACCCGACAGCTTTCAGATTTGCTCCCAATGGCGATATCTATATAGCGCTTCAGTCAGGACAAATTGTAATATTGAGGGGTGGTGTGCTTTTGCCTACTCCGGTAATTTCTCTAAACGCTGACTCATTTAACGAAAAAGGCCTTTTGGGAATGGAACTTGACCCAAATTTTGCCGCTAATGGTTATATATATGTATCTTATACCTCTCTAGCAGATGGTTTTGCCAGAATATCCAGAATTACTGTGGTTAATGACATTGCTGATTCATCTTCTGAGGTGATGTTTGGTCAATCAAACCAGACTGCTGATATTTTCCATAATGCCAATGATGTCAGAGTGGGCCCTGATGGAAAAATCTGGTGGCTGATTGGTGATAATTTGCAGCCTGCCAACTCGCAATCCCTGTCTAATGTTCATGGTAAAGTTCACAGATTCGATATGGATCTGTCATCAGCCAATGATAATCCCTGGCACGGAAAATCAGGACAAGGCATCACCGACTCGATATACGCCTTGGGACTAAGGAACCCTTTTAGAATGACATTTTTGCCCAATGGTAAAGCTATAACGGGAGATGTTGGTTCCAATATTTCAGAGGAATTTAATGTGGTTGAGCCTGGTGCAAATTTTGGCTGGCCCAATGTGGAGGGCGATTGCGGAGCTTGCGGATATGCTAACCCGATCTACTCCTATGTTCATGGCGGATTTGGTGCAGCTGTTACTGGTATGGCCATTTACAACGGAACTGCTTTCCCTTCTCAATTTCAAAATGTCCTTTTTTATGGTGATTATGCAAAGGGAGTTATCAGATACCTGGTATTTGATGAGAGTTACGGTAGTGTTTTATCTGATAACAGCTTCGATGATGATGCGGGAACTGTGGTAGATATACACCAGGGGCCAGATGGCAACCTTTACTATTTGGGGATTTTTGAGAAAACTCTTTGGAAAATAATTCCTGCCGGAGGGAACAGAACTCCAATTGCTCAAGCATCGGCAGATCCTATTGCCGGCCTGGCACCCTTGATTGTAAATTTTTCTTCCTCAGGTTCATTAGATCCTGATGGTACCCCACTCGCTTACAACTGGGATTTCGGTGATACTACCACCTCAACAGATGCCAACCCCATTCATACCTATAATACTAATGGCACTTATAATGTGGTCCTGACTGTGAGCGACGGCGAAAAAACAGCTCAGGCTGCAGTAACTGTTACCGTTGGAAACGAGCTTCCCAATGCGGAAATTAATACGCCAATAGATGCATTTAAGTATAATGCAGGTTGGCAAATTGACTTTAGCGGCTTAGGTACTGACCCTGAGGATGGTAATTTGCCTGATAGCGCATTTTCCTGGACCATTGTTTTTCATCATGCCCAGCATATACATCCTTTTGAAGGTCCCTTCAATGGAATAAAGAATGGCAGCTTTGTAATTCCTTTTAACATTGCCCAGGAGCATGATACCTGGTACAGAATAGAGTTGACCGTCACTGATTCTGCAGGGCTTAAACGCAAGGTGACCAGGGATATTTTTCCCAACCTGGCCCAGCTAACAATCCAATCTAATGTAGCAGGTACTCAATTTCTGGTAGATGGAAAGCTTTATACTGAGGCCTTCACGTCGCAGGAAGTAGTAGGAGTAAATCATGGTGTAGCAGCGCTAACTCCGCAATTTATTGGAACTGACAAATACAGATTTGAGAGCTGGTCAGATGGAGGGGCAGCCATACATACAATAGTAGTTCCTGAAACTGATTCAATATTTACAGTAAATTATAGGCTGGTGACACCTCCTCCTCCGCCATGGCAAGCCATAGATGTGGGGAATCCAGCCTTATTTGGCAACACTGATTTTTCACTAGCTGATAATAGTTTTTATATAGAGGGAGCTGGCTGGGATATCTGGGATATGACTGATCAGTTTCATTATATGTATCAAAATCTTGATGGCAATGGCGAAATAATTGCCAGAATCACCTCCCTTTCCAACATTGATCCTTTTACCAAAGTGGGATTAATGATTAAAGAGTCTATTGCTCCTTTATCTTCATACGCCATGGTGGCATTAACCCCTATCAATGGCACGCTCTTTCAATATAATTTCAACGGCAGCCAGGGAGGGCTGGAGATGCCCTATACTTTACCTGCCTGGGCCAAACTTGTTAGGGAAGGTAATAAATTTACTTCATATATTTCTCCTGATGGGATTAATTGGACCCTGGTCGGTACAAAAACCTTTGAAATGAATGCTCAAACAACAGTAGGAATTTTTGTCAACTCCCACAATGGCGGTAAGCTGGCAACTGCTAATTTTGATAATGTGAGTGTAAATGATGTGCTGGATCCTCCTAATACGCCTCCCACTGCCTTAAACCAAATAATCTTCACTCCTCAGGATAGGTCAGTTGACCTCACGCTTGCAGCTATAGATCCTGATGCCGGAAGATTGGCGCATTTTTTAACAGTCAACCCAACACATGGCATTGTGGCAGGAACGGCCCCGCAATTTAGCTATACACCTGAAGTAGGCTTTGTGGGTACAGATAGTTTCTCCTTCAAATCCAATGATGGCTTCTCAGACAGTAATGAAGCCACCATTTCAGCCCAGGTAACCACAGCTGTTGAGCCTATGCCCGCTCCCTGGACAAATTTGGATATTGGTTCTCCGCTGATGGCGGGTTCAGCAGAGTTTGCCGGCGGCATGTTCTTTATTAAAGGTGGTGGGGATGATATCTGGCAGGGAGTAACGCCGGATGTTAAAGTCGACCAATTCCATTTTGTTCAGCAGCCATTTTCCGAAGATGGAGAAATTGTGGCTAGAATCAGTTCGCAAACCTATACAGATGAATGGGCCAAAGCCGGGGTAATGATTAAGGAATCAAACACAGCCGGTGCTCCTTATGTGATGATGGCTACCACCCCTGGCAACGGATTTGCATTTCAATCTGATTTTATCTCGGATATACACGGGGATGTCTACAGTTTCCCCGAGGCCTGGGTTAAGTTGAAAAGAATCGGCAATACTTTCGTGGCATATAAATCCTCAGATGGAGCCAATTGGATTCAAGTTGGTTCAAAAACTCTGGCAATGAATTCCAATGCGGTGGCAGGAATGTTTGTCACCTCTCATAACGGCAGTGCCTTAAGCAGAGTGACCTTTGATAATGTATCAGTAAATGGTGTCAGTGTCTCGCCGCTCCCTGCACCATGGCTCAGTTCTGATGTGGGTAATCCGGAAATTGCCGGATCAGCCAGTTTTGAAAATGATAAATTCATTGTTAACGGAGCAGGCATTGATGTATGGGATGTTAATGACCAATTCCACTTTGTCTATCAGGGTTTATCCGGTGATGGGGAAATTGTGAGTAGGGTATTGACCCAGACCAATACTAATCCGGATGCCAAGGCAGGAATTATGATTAAGGAGTCAACAGAAGCCTTTTCTCCATATGCATTTTTGTCTGTAACACCCACCAATGGGGTTCGTTTTCAATATAACTTTAACGGTGAACTGATTGACGGCACCTCAACTTATCCAGTTTGGCTTAAGCTAAAGAGATTTGGCACCACTATCACAGCCTATTCCTCAGTAGATGGCCTAAATTGGACTGAGATAGGAGCAACCAATATTGCCATGCCTGCTAACGCTCTCGTTGGTTTGGCAGTAACCTCCCATGATCCGCTGGTTTTGGGAACTGCCGAATTTGACAATGTTAGTGTTACTAAGGCTTCTGCACTTCCACAGCCGTGGCAGAATACTGATGTTGGCTTTTCTCTGCCTGGCGGTTCAGCCAGTTTTGAGGGGGAAATCTTCACTGTTAATGGCGGGGGTAATGATATTTGGGGCACCACAGATGAATTCCATTATGCATATCAGTACCTTTCAGGTGATATTGAATTTATTGCCAAGGTTAACTCCCAAACAAATACTGATCCCTGGGCTAAATCAGGACTGATGATTAAGCAGTCAACAAGTGCGCTTTCTCCTTATGTACTTTTGGCTGTCACGCCGGAGAACGGGGTACACCTGCAGTCCAACTTTGTCTCTGATATAGGAGGTGGGCCGTACTCCTTCCCGGTTTGGCTTAAATTAAAAAGAGTGGGCGATCTATTCACGGCTTACACATCAGCTGACGGCGTAATCTGGACAGAAGTGGGATCAACTACTCTGGCTATGTCTCCAAATGCCACATTAGGCTTGGCTGTTAACTCTCATAACGGATCTCTCCTTAATACCACTCAATTTGAAAATGTCACTATCCTGGATGTTTCCTCACCGGTAGTATCTATCACCAATCCCCTAGACGGAAGTGTGGTTGAACCAGGTACTATTGTTAATATTACTGCCGATGCTACAGATAATTTAACTATTACCAATTTAGAATTTTATGTTGATGATGCCCTTTTAGGAACAGATAATAGTGCCCCCTATGAAATTGCCTGGGACACCACTAATCTTTCAGGACCGCATACCATTTTTGCCAAGGCTTATGATTCAGAAGGAAATATTGGTACCTCTTCCACTATCACCGCCAGTGTTGAACCGCCTATTGAAGTATTCTCTGATAGCTTTGAGACAACAGTACCTGTTTGGGGGGCTAACTGGACAGAAGATGCTCAGGGTGACTGGTTCCAGTCCACTCAAAGGGCTACCAATGGTGCCACTTCTGCCGAAGTTGATGGCATAGCTACTGATGCTCAGCTTATTTCCAATGATATTAACATGCAGGGTCGAACACAGGCTGATATTTCCTTTTCCTGGTTTATCGAGCCTACCCTGGATTTGGGAGAATATCTGGCTTTTGATGTATCAGAAGATGGGGGAGTCACCTGGACAGAAAAAGCCAAACTACAAGGGGACATAGATTTAGAAAACTCCTGGCATGCTGTGAATGTGCAAATGACAAATGTATCCAGCCTTAAGCTAAGATTCAGAGCTAATATGAATGAGTCAGCAGAAGATGCTGATGTGGATAATGTTAAGGTGATGGCTGGAGTACTTCCTCCTCCTGACCCTGTTCTCTATAGTGAGAGTTTTGAGGTAACTACTCCTGTCTGGGGCGGCAACTGGGCAGAGGATGCCCAGGGTGACTGGTTTCAGTCCACTCAAAGAGCCACTAACGGCTCATTTTCAGCAGAAGTGGATGGTTTAGCTACTGATGCTCAGCTTATTTCCTCTCCCATTGACCTGCAGGGAAATAATAGTGCCACTGTTTTGTTTTCCTGGCTGATTGAGCCAACTCTAGATTTGGGAGAATATATAGCCTTTGATATATCAACTGACGGGGGAGTGACCTGGAATGAGAAAGCTAAGCTGCAAGGTGATATTGATTTGGAAAATAGTTGGCAGGATGTATCTTTAGAGCTTATTAATATACCAAATTTGCAGTTTCGCTTCAGAGCCTTCATGAATGAATCAGCTGAAGACGCTGATGTGGATAATATTAGAGTTTTGGGTAAAAATGTCACACCTCCTCCCGGCAATACTGCACCGGTGGCTGATAATCAAAACCTGCAGACAAATGAGGATGTTGCCTTACCGATTACTCTGACTGCTACTGATCTGGATGGTCAAACTTTAAATTATAGTATTGTCACACCTCCAGCTAACGGGGTACTTACCGGCACTGCACCTAATTTAACCTACACACCGAATGCCAACTTTTCCGGAGCAGATCTCTTTAGTTTTAAAGCCAATGATGGATTTTTGGACAGCAATGTTGCCACAGTGAACATTGATGTTTTAGCCTTAAATGACAATCCCAATATCAGTTCATCTGCACCCACTGCTGCTTTTGTAGATACTTTATACAGCTACGATGTGGAGGCTCAGGATCCGGATGCAGACAGCTTAGTTTACAGCTTAACTATTTCTCCTTTGGGGATGAGTATTGATTCATCTACCGGCTTGATCCAATGGATACCGCTTGATTCTCAGCAGGGAGATCATAGTGTGGTGGTGAATGTCATAGATAATAATGGCGGAAGTGCTGACCAGTCATATACTTTGGCAGTCACTCCATTAATAACAGATCCTCTGGAGGTTTTCTCTGATAGCTTTGAGACAACAGTACCTGTCTGGGGCGGGCAGTGGGCAGAGGATGCCCAGGGTGACTGGTTTCAGTCCACTCAAAGAGCCACTAACGGCTCATTTTCAGCAGAAGTGGATGGTTTAGCTACTGATGCTCAGCTTATTTCCAATACCATAGATTTACAAGGCAGATCCCAGGCCACCATTACCTATTCCTGGTTTATTGAACCATCACTTGATTTGGGTGATTATATAGCCTTTGATGTATCAGAAGATGGGGGAGTAACCTGGACAGAAAAAGCCAAACTACAAGGGGATGTAGACACAGAGAATGTCTGGCACGATGTATCAATTGAGGTAGTTGGTGCCACTAACTTGAAATTAAGATTTAGAGGCAATATGGTTGATGGAGTTGAGGACGCAGATGTGGATAATGTTAAGGTTACGGCAGGAATATTACCACCTCCTCCACCAATACTTTTTTCCGATAGCTTTGAGAACGGTCAGTGGAATGGATTATGGATTGAGGATGTTCAAAATGACTGGTTAACTTCCACTCAGAGAGCCACCAATGGCTCATTTTCAGCGGAAGTGGATGGGCTAGCTACCAATGCCACTATTACCTCAATTCCCGTTGATCTGCAGGGTAATAGCGATGTAACTATTTCTTTCTCCTGGCTGATTGAATCTACTCTGGATCTGGGTGAATATCTGGCTTTTGATGTATCAACTGATGGTGGAGCAACCTGGGTGGAAATGGCTAAGTTAGACGGCGATGTTGATACGGAAAATATCTGGCACAGTGAGAGTATAACCTTAAATGGAATTAGCAGTCTACAAATTAGATTTAGAGCCAGTATGGATGCAGGTACAGAGGATGCTGATGTTGATATGGTTAAAATCACTGCCCCCTGATTATTATGAGCAAACTAGAGAGTCTATCTGTTTTCTTTCCTGCATACAATGAAGAATTAAATATTGCTCCCACCATCAGAAAATCCTTGTCAGTTTTGGATGGTTTAAAACTATCTGATTATGAGGTTTTAATTATTAATGATGGCTCAACGGATACCACAGCCGACGTTTCTCACCAGCTAATGAAGGAATGCGCAAAGGTAAGGTTAATAGATCATGATAGAAATAGGGGCTATGGCGGGGCTTTAAAGACCGGTTTTGAAAACGCATCTTTTCCCTGGGTAGCTTTTGCTGATTCGGACGGCCAATTTGATTTTGCGGAAATTGATAAGTTTTTACCTTATATAGACTCAGCAGATTTAATCCTGGGTTATCGTCTAAATAGGGCAGATCCCCTAATAAGAAGTCTGACTACTTGGGGCTGGAAAAATTTGGCCAGAATTTTAGTGGGACTTGAAGCAAAAGACTATTCCTGCGGCTTTAAAATGATCAAAAAAGAGGTTTATGAAGCTGTTAGCCCCTTAGTAGGTGAGGAAAAAGTCACTCAGATTGAACTTCTAACTAAGGCAAAAAAGCAGGGTTTTAGATTTAAAGAGGTGGGAGTAAATCATTACCCCAGAGTTTATGGTCAGCAAACAGGAGCAGATTTAAAGGTGGTAGCTAAAAGTTTCGTTGATCTTATGAATTTGCGCGGTCAGTTGAATAAATCACCCCGCTAATTTAGGATGTTTTTCTCACAGAATACTCAGCTGCTCCCAGGGAATTGATTGCTACCTCAATATCCCATCCTAGTGAATTTTTGCCCTTTCCCTTGACAGTTAGCAAATCAATATTCGAAGATTTTTCCCCAGGTGTCACAGTCATATTAAAAGGAAGGGTAAAGAATTTATTAGCAGCTCTGAGAAGTTCCGCAATCCTTGTTACTTCTTCTTCAGATCTCTCCACAGTTTTTTCCAGAGAGCTCTCCACAGTTTTACCTGGAGTACTCTCGGTAGATTTTTGGATGGATTTTTCTGAAGATTTTGAGGGATCATCTTTTTGCGGCTTGAAGTGTTTTTTTAGATCTCCTTTTGCTACTTCATCCAATCCATTAACGTAAACGGTAAACTGGGAGTATCTTCCTCCTGGCTCATAAACCACATTTACCGCTACATCTGTTATATCTTTCTCCTCTTGCCCGAATTCGTTATGTTCAAGTGAAAATTTCCACTGCACGCCGTTATTAATAGCAGCTGGTCTGATGGATTTGTAGTTTCCTGTATAGGGTGGGTTTATTGAAGAAGAAATTATTTCTTCCAAATCAGATCTTTTTAATCTGTCTCCCTCAGTTGGAGAGGAAGGAGTAATAAGACTAACCGATCTTGGTTCTTTAATTTCCTTCGGAGTGCAACCTAAAGCTGCCAGATAGGTTAAGCTCACAGCAGCAGCTAAGCTGGTGATTGTTAATCTTTCTTTGCTATTCATTGCAGTATATTTACTCTTTTTAAGTACTTTTTGTCAAGGCCGAATAATCACCACTATTGGGTATTGACAGAGGCAGTTTTTTTTTGATAGTCTACATTATAATTTGCTACCTATAAAATAGGCTATAAATATATGAAAGAAAAACTACAAAACTTAATGAACGGACCAGTGTTTAAAGGAGTAAGTCTGGTTACTGCGATAGCTTAGGAACGACGCTGGGTACAGTAGGATCAATGGAGGCCCCAAGAGCCCTTGGAGAAGCAGTTTCTAACGGTAATCGTACCTCTACTATTCGTCTTCCTGAAACCACAGTTATTAATCAAGTAGAAGAAAGTCAAGTTCAAGCTTTAGAGAGATTTGTCAACGGGGCAATATCCCCATCTGTTCACAAATTAGACCTTAATTCCCCGGAACTCAGACGTAGTTTACTAGACTTTAGAAGAACGATTTTGCCAAACGGAACCAGTTGGGATTTAGGCTGGACATTAGGATATTGCTGCCCCATTGATCTTAATCCAGGTAAGGTAAAAATAGATGTTACATTAACCACCAGGGGTAGGAATGAAGTTGATAATTATACTTTGAATATTTATGGCCTGGATGAGATCAAGGGAGAATACTTTAAGCCAGTATCGTCAAAAAATTTATTTAAAGCAAGTTTTGATTTTTTTAACCTTCCCCCAAATTTGCATTGGTTACCTCCTAAGAAACCCGGAGATGACGGCATCATTATTCTGGAGGCATCGGGGACTGATTTAGATGGAAATACTGTAAAATATACCATTAACTCTGCTGGCGTTGCCCAACTGATAGTTACCAGATAAAAAAATATTATTATCTAGAAGATGCTTTGATGAAAATAACACCCTTAGGTTCAATAGTGGCTTTAAGCTGATCAGAGGATGAACCTAAATCCTTCCTATTCCAAAGATCACGTACAACTACTGGTCCTGGCAGGCCAATCTCTTTCCAAGCAAAGTTTACTTCCCGGCTTCTGGATGTACTATTAAAAAGCAAAATAGCCTTTTCCCGGGAATTTTCTAACTCCTTAACCCAGATTTGAAGTCCGGCAGTATCAGAAATTTTAGTTCCCGGACGCCCCTTTCGATCTTGATTAATGGCAATTACCTCTCCATTTAATAAAATATCTTTAGTGGACTGTGACATATTCCTAACATCATTTCCAGCAATTAAAGGTGAGGCAGTAATTGCCCAGACAGAGAAATGTGACCTGGCTTCGGTTTCAGTTAAGCTTTTGTTGCCGACTCTTAACATATCCGCATCACTCCAGCGTCCGGGACCGGAAAAGGGGATTGACTCCTGCAAATGTGACTGATTGATAATCCCTAAAACGCTATGCTCGGATCCATCCCACTGATCATGAATATCCGGTCCCACTCTCCACATATGTGGCCGGGCTGCATCTGGCCACTTCCAGGAGGTTGCACATCCACCGCAGCTGATGGAAAGCACCATTGGTCTGCCGGATTTTTTAATGGCATCGCTGTAGAGCTTAACGGTTTTCTGAGCTCCCTCGAAAGGGTAGTCCTTTGGCTCTCCACACCAGTCTATTTTTAAAAAATCCACTCCCCAGGAAGCATAGAATTTAACATCCTGTTCCTCGTGATTGTAACTGCCTGCTCTTTTAACATCGGTCTGACAACCGCTGCTGCCAACAGAAGTATAAATACCAAATTTTAATCCTTTTGAGTGAACATAGTCAGTCAACTCCTTAATTCCACCGGGAAAATTCTTAGTATCTATTTTAATTGTACCATCCGGGTTTCGCTCAGTTGATTGCCAGCCTTCATCTAAATTAATATATTCATAGCCTGCTTCCCTCATACAGTTTTGAGACATGGCATCTGCTACCTCCTTGATTATTTTTTCATTAACATTATAACCAAAGCCATTAAAACCATTCCAACCCATAGGAGGGGTTTGGGCCAACTCATCAAAAGATTTGGCTTCTTGTTTGACTCTTTTCTCTAAACCGTATCTCCCGTAGCAGTCTAGATCTCCAGGGATAGTTTGCGGTGTGGATGGGGAAACAGGGGTTTCTCTTGGAGGAGGAGCAGACTGACAAGCAGCTAATCCCATAATGGATGCCAAAAGTAGCTGTCTTCCTAAACGCGCCGGATTTGATCTTTTAATCTGATCTAGTAAATCACCTTTATTTAATCTTTCCATAAATTATTAGGCTGTTTATAGTACTTTTTAAAAGCTTTTTAAAGTTTTTTAAAGTTTTTTGGAAAATATCATATTATGAGTTTCCTGTCAATACTTAAAACTATATTTTACTTTACATGATTTCATATACTTATATATATTCCTATCTATTTATAGTTTTAGTTTATGAGATAGAAAATTCAGGCTATTTATCACCCTACGGTTCCTATCCTATTTCCTATAAGGATTATGTTGGGATAGTTGTTCAAAGATACAAGGATAATCCCAATATCTTGATGTGGCAGTTGATGAATGAGGCAGAAAGTAAAGATACAGCTGGCACTGAGGATCCTACTTCTCTCTATAATTTTACCAAAGATATATCAGCATACATTAAATCCTTAGATCCTAATCATCTAGTTAGCCTAGGCACTATGGGTGGTGGTCAACCAGGACAGAGGAATGGCAACTATGTTAAGCTACACTCCCTTAATACAATTGACCTTTTAGAAGCTCATGATTTTAATAAGGCCACAGAGGTCTTACCAGGATCTCCTCTGCGCTCCAAAATATCTGTCAAATTATATGCCCAGGATAAAAATTCTACCTGGATCACCCTGGGGAATACCTACAAAACCATAGTGGGAGATTGGACTTTTCTTACGTCTTCTGTACCATCTACCGCTGTCTTACCCCTTAAAAAAATTGGTTTACATCTAAAAAATGACAGCAGCTATATAGGATCTATCAATATCGATGCCATTTCCATTGGCTCAAATTTTTATTCATTTGAAAACGGCACCAACGAGGGTTGGCAATATGAAGGTTCGGTTTTCTCCGGACTACAGAATTCTAATACCTTAGCATATGATGGTACAAAATCTTTATCAGCCGCACTTTCCGGAGTTATAACTTCCGGAAAGATTTTCACAACAGATACCCAAAACTATGTTTGGGGTACCCCAATTACTATCTCTGTTTACACTCCCGCTGATGTTCCGCTCTCATCCACCAATTCTTTGGCAGCTGATTTAAGAATTGCCCAGGATTTAAATAAACCTCTTTTTGTGGGAGAAGCGGGTATAAAGATTAACTGTACTTCATCAAATTGTTACAGTGCTGATCAGCGGGCTAAATATTTTGAAGATAAAATGAATGCTTTTTTCCAAAATAAGGGAGCAGGCTATATTATCTGGTCATACCGGGATAGTAAAGGAGAAATCAAAGATTACCAATTTGATCTAAATGATCCACTTATTTCCGTCATATCCAATATTTACAACTCATACATAAAACCCTAGAATTTCCCTTTCGTCCTTTTGTCCGCCAGCTGGCGGATGGACTCATCAGCTCCGACACATATCGGAGGAGGGGGAAAGGAGTAAACCTAAGGAGGAGTCAGAGACTCAAAAACGAAATAAATTGCGCGAACGCAAAAAATTAAGTTTTTCCGATAAAATCGGCTCAATAGTGTTTACACCTTTCTTTCCAACTTTATTCAGTTTGAAACCTTCTAAATTTTGTACCTCCTTATGCACCACTCATGAGAAGCTTTTGCTCCTCACTAACTTCTTCAACCAGTCCATGATCTGTTTTCTCCCAGTAAGAGGGATTGGTTATGAGTTGAATGAAGCCTTTCCAAGCTCCTACGCTCATCAATGCCCAATACAGGGGAGAGAGAATCATGAGAAGCGCGTTTGTGTATTTGCGTTTCAACATGCACACAACCAGCAGCTGGTGTACGAAGATGAAATTACCGAAGACCAAACACCCCAAACCCATATAGTAGACAGGCTCTGGATTAATTGCCCTGATTAAAGCAGGAACAAAAGAGAGTTCACTCTCCGGGCCTGCACCACTAGTCAGGATATAAAGGAGTGTCAGAGTCCAGTAAATGGGGTTTGCCAGAAGACAAAGAGGTGTACCTCCCACCACCAGTTGGAAGGAAAGAAAGTTCATCACACCCAATTGCCTGAGGAGCCGATAAGGATTTCGCATGTAAACCAGATAGGTCTGCATATAGCCTTTGATCCATCTTGATCTTTGACGAATCCAATTACCCAATCTGGAGTTGGCCTCCTCAAGGGTAGTGGAGTTGATCGTCTCGGTGCGATATCCCATTTCGGCCAGCCTGATGCCCAAATCACAATCTTCCGTGACGTTGTACGGATCCCAGCCGCCTACTTCCCTTAGGACTTGCGTCGGAAAGTGATTTGAGGTTCCCCCCAAAGGGATCGGTAGACCAAGTCTACTCATACCCGGCAAATCCAGGTTGAATAACTTGTCGTATTCTGCTCCGAAGCACCTTGTTAGGAAGAAGGCAATGATCCGTTTCTTAAGCTCTTTCAGATCCCCGGTTAAAACCAGCTTTGTTTCCGAGTTGTAGAACTCAAGACGGGATTGAATACAACCTACCTTCTCTCCTGCCGATTGCCTGAATCCTGCGACTACCTTAAGCAGTTGATCTGCCTCCGGACGATCTTCCGCATCAAAGATGACGCAGTTCTCGCCAGTGGCTCGTGCAAGGCCGATGTTGCAGGCTCGAGGTTTGGTCTGAGGTTCTCCTGGTTTTGGCACTTCGCAAGCTACTATCTCAAAGCAACTGGGCATCTGAGGTTGTAGCTCGTAGGCTACCTCAAGAGTGGTTTTTTCTCCTCTTTTGATCTCCTCTTCCTTGAGCTTTTCACTCATTTCTCCCAGCAGGAGAATTTGTAGCTTCTCCCTTGGATAGTCAAGAGCCATCAGTTTCAGGATGAGACTGGGAAGTATCCTTCCTTCTTTAAACAGAGGAACCAGTATGGTGTATGGTGGAAGATAGTCCCATTGCTTTTTAAGCTCTTCCACCACGCTCTCTGTTATAAAAATGGAAGCCTGTTGCGTGCCTAAAGAGTAGGTGGCCACCGTGGACTTAAAGAACATGACCGCAAAGTAAAAGGCAGTCATTGTTCCGTTGGCCACTATGGCATAACCACTCAGCACAGCCAGAAAGCCTTTCCAATCTCCAAAAAGGTAGGCAAAGACTAGACCCAAGGTTAGTCCAAGTACAAGTACTCGGAGAAACGCTTTTTGTCCTGGGTAGAGTGTTCTTATTGCCAACCTCTCAGGCGGTAATCTCGTTATGGTAAGCAAGTGTAACCTCCTTAGCCTACTCTTTTCTTTTGTAGATCTCTACCAGATCCGACTTGTGGACCAGTTGATAATCTTTCAACCGATCAGGATGCTCCTGGAATACCTTCCAGACTTTGTCCGCAGTGAATCCACCGTTGCCTTTCCGCATGAAGACCCACTTTACCTCAACTTTGTCAGGGTCAGCAAGAGCCTCATCCCATAAAAGGTATGTGCCTTCCCAAACTATATTGGAGATAGCCGGTCCCAGTCGGAATAGGGGGATTTCGTTGCCGTAAACCTCCATTAAGATTCTGCCGTCGTCATAATGTTCTGCGATCCAGTAACCCTCCCTATCCTGTGCAATGGTTTTCCTATCCTGTTGAAACACTACGGCCTCATCAAGAGTTATGACCTTTGTCGAACCCATAAGCGATCCAACAATCACCATTGTAAGTACAACGTAGGTTATACCCCTGACCTTTGCCATGTAGCCAATTAAGATGGCTGTCGGAATGATCATCTGTAGGGCAAACCGACTGTTGTACAAATCCCCAGTAACTTCTTCAATATGCAGTGGTCTTTGACCTGTGTAAAGCATAAAGACGAAGAAGGGGAAGATTGCCAGTGGGACGAAAGCCACAAGAGCAGTAGGCCTAAGCTTAGTATCAACCACGAAGTAGATGCCAGCTAAACACCCTAAGATTAGGATGGGTAGGCCAATGTTGTGTAATGTGGCCAGAAAGTAGGTTTGAAAGGCAATATCCAAATTGCCAATCACCGGCTCCGAGATGGATACCCAGTTGCTGGGTGCGGCATATTCACCCCTGGTAAAACCCAGAGGGTCGTGAGGTAGGAAGTATACCGCGTTCCAAAGGAACCAGAGAACTATGAGAAAGCCGGGAATAACACTCCAGAAAAGAAGTGTTGCCACAGCTTTCACAAAGCTGAACCTGTACTTGATGCTACTTAGAACAAGCGATCCGATAAAGCCCAGAAAGAAAATCCAGGCTTCATACCTCGTCCATACAGATAATCCCATTGCTACCGAACTCAAGAAGAGATGAATATCATTTTGAGATTGATTCCATCTCACCAGGTAGTAAAGACTGCCCGCAATAGTGGCAAACAGCACAAGCTCGGTCATCGGAATACTCTGCATGTAGAGCACGTTGAGATTTGCCCCAAAAACAAAAGCCCCCACAAAGGCAGCTTTTGTGTTTTCCGTAAGAGTGTAAACCGTCTTATAGATAAACACCACTGCCAGAAGATATGAGAACATAGAGAGTAAACTCCCTGCAATCCCATTCTGGTAAAGGTAGTCGTTTGGGCAAACCAGCGGCATCAGCAGGATGTGTGGCAATGGCAGCCAGACGTTTCCGAGTTGCTGCGGGTTTGGTGTTAACGATGCGCACGTTCTTTTGGCAATCATCAGATGACTCATCCCGTCGGGATAAGTCGCTATCAAGTCCTGGCCTAGAAAATAGCCAAAACTTAGAACTGATGCCAGTGTAGCAAGAACCAAGGTCATCTTTAGAGAGAACATTGCTCCTCCTTTTATGCTTTGAACACTAGCCATTTGTATCCGGCGAAATTCACTACAAAAGCAGCCAGGGTGGCTACCAAAGCGCTGAAATTCGTCCAGGCAATTCCCGTCACTCCCAGCTGTAGACCCAGCACGTCGATTAGAAACGAGGCTGTTCCCACGTTGACTAGAAGCGCACCACCGCTTATTCCCACAAATTTGCCAATTTCTCCCACTCGAGCAGTCCTTGTACTCTGAAATGTCCAACGCTTGTTCCAAATATAGCTGTTTGCTATTCCAGCTGAATAGGAAGAAGCCTTAAACAAAGAGAGCCAAGGTCCGGAAGTGATACCGGTGAGAAATAGGAGCACGTTGAACAAAGCTATGTCCACTATAGTGTTCGCTATACCCACCAAGCCGAACTTGATACCTTGTCTGACCATCTGCCCAAATCCCTGACCAAACACTTGCTCTTCCCTCCATTACTCAAGGTCCTGATTGGTTTAAGGCTGTACGCCACCTTGAGATGCGAATTATTTTATTAGGTTTTATTTAGTTGTTAAGGTACTCCTTTTTTAAAGGTTAAACTGAATCTCTACTTTCACAAGATATAAGAACCTTATAGCACGCAAGATTGTGCTTTGGTTCCCAAAGGTGTATGTAGAGTTTTTTGCTATGTATCAATCAGATTAAAACTGCCCTATTCGCAATTGAATAGTTAAGTCCCAACCTATAACTGATTAAGCTTCAGCATGATATTAAGAAGGAAGCTAAAAGTCAATATAAGGATGAGATTTTAAGGTTGTGATATCATCTATATAATATGAAGATTATAGTAACCGGGGGAGCAGGTTTTTTGGGATCACATCTTTGTGATAGACTCATCGAAGAAGGACATGAAGTTGTTTGCGTGGACAATCTACTGACAGGAAGTAGTGATAATATTAAACACCTGGAAAATAGCCCCAATTTTAAATTTATGGAGCATGATGTTATAGAGGGCTTGCTAAATGGACTGGAAGCAGATCAGATTTATCATCTGGCTTCACCTGCCTCTCCTAACAAAAATAATCCCAAAAGCTATATTGCATACCCGTTTGAAACTATGCAGGTTAATAGTGTGGGTACATGGAAACTATGTGAGTCAGCCATAAAAATGGGAGCCAAATTCTTATTTGCTTCCACATCTGAAGTTTATGGAGATCCTCTCGAGCATCCGCAAAAAGAAGAATATAGGGGTAATGTTTCCACCACCGGTCCCAGAGCTGTTTATGATGAGTCAAAAAGATTTGGGGAGACTATCACCTCTTCTTTTGTCAGATCCAAAGATTTGGATGGGAGGATTGTGCGCATTTTTAATACCTATGGACCTAGAATGGCTCCCGATGGCAGAGTAGTGATTGAGTTTGTGAATGCAGCTTTGCAAAATAGGCCTTTTCCGGTCTTTGGAGATGGAAAACAAACTAGATCTTTCTGTTTTGTTTCCGACATGGTTGATGGCATAGCTGCTGCCATGGAAAAAGGGGAAGGGGGAGAAGTTTACAATCTAGGTAATCCAAATGAAATTTCTGTTCTGGATCTAGCTAATATAGTGAAGAAACTGACCAATTCCGCCTCTAAAGTAGAATATGTGGAGGAAATTCCCGAAGATGATCCTATTAGAAGATGTCCGGATATTACCAAAGCAAAACAGAATTTGGATTGGGAGCCAGAGGTTAGTCTGGAAGATGGATTAAAAAAATTAATTGACTATTTGTACGCCCAGAGGGATTCGAACCCCCGACCTTGACGTTAGAACCGTCCTGCTCTATCCACTGAGCTATGGGCGCAAGTTAGTTAATTCTACCAATTTATGCTTCAGTTGACAAACAATGACTTAATTTGATAAAGTATGACGATGCGAGATAATCCTACCATGCCCAAGTTTACAGCCTTAATTGCGGCAGCAGCACTATTCTTGGTACTCTCCTTCTCCGCATTAGCTAAGGATGCCACCCCGACAACTTCTGCCAGAGATGGAACCCAAACCAGGATTGAAGACAAAAGAGCTCAGCTTGAAGTAAGAAGAGAAAATATCCAATCAAAGTTGGAGATGAGAAGAGCGGAGATAGCTTCCAAAGCAGCGCAACTTAGACAAAGACTTCAACAATTCAAAGATCAAACTAAAGCTTTATTGGTTGACAGAATTAACACTGTTTTGGATCAAATTAACCAAAGACAAACTCAACAAATGAAGAAACATCTGGAAAAGATGTCTGCAATACTGGATCGTGTTGAAGAAAGAGTCAATGAAGCCACCACCAGCGGTCAGAATACAGCTTCTGCCTCAGCTGCAATCGACGATGCTAATGAAGCTATTGCCTCTGCCTCAGCTGCAGTTGATGAGCAGATGACAAATGATTATATAATAGAGGTATCAACCGAGAGTGCTGTCAGAGCAGATGCCAAAGAAGCTAGGGATTCTCTGCATGCAGATTTAAAAGAGGTCAGAAGTTTAGTAATTGCTGCTAAACAGACTGTGGCCAATGCCATCAGAGTAACAGCTCAAACTTTGAAAGGATTAAAATATGGACAACAATAATCAAACCCAACCTCAGCAACCGCAAGCAACCCAGGCCATGGACCCAGGAGCTTTGGGTCAAACTCCAAATGTTCCTGGGCAACCGGTCACCCTGGAACGGCCAAACCCCGGTAGTATGGATAATACCCCCACGAAGGAACCATCTTCTAATAAAACAGTAATTATGATTGTAACCATTTTGATAATAGCGGTGATACTGGCAATAGGAGGATATTATCTGTATATGAATTCGCAAACAGGTCAGCCCAAAACTGAGGAAACAACTATGACTAAACCTACACCTACTCCCTCAATTGATCAGATGGAAGGTGAACTGAATGCTGTTAATGTTGAAGATGTTGATAAAGAATTTACCCAGGTAGACCAGGACCTCCAGAAACTATAAAAACTATAATCTAATGAGCTGGTGACCGTACTTTGCTCGAACCTAAGACCTCTTGTCGAGCCTAGTTTGGAACTCCAGCTTAATCTTCTTAAAGAACATATTGGCATTGAATCTTTCGCTGCCGTTTATCAATGACACGTCCCTATTTTACTTCATTAACCCCTGTGGACACAAGGTTGTTTCTGTTACTTTCTGTTGTTGTGCTGATCTTGAGTTAGATGTATTGTATAATACCTGTAACCTACATTAAAGATTATTC
>JAUYKM010000007.1 GCA_030699125.1 Candidatus Daviesbacteria bacterium
GGTTTATAAAGAATCTGCAATTGAAGCGATTAACGATTTACGATCTACGATAAACAATATACAAATAGTAGCTATTGAGCAGAGTAAAAAAAGTGTTCTATATAATCAATTTGACTATACAGTACCTATCTGTTTGATAGTAGGAAATGAGAGTTATGGTGTCAGTAAAGATGTTCTGGAAATTTGTGATGGAATTGTGGAAATTCCTATGCATGGAGTAAATATTTCCCTTAATGTAATAGTTAGTTTGGCAGTCACTCTTTATCATCTTCTAAATAATGTAAAATCTCCTTAAAATTTGATTTTAATGAAATTTTGATCTAAAATACCAACCATCATGGCAACTGGAAGTGAATTAATAAACAGAAGAAGAGAATTAATAAGTCTCCCCTCTATTATTTCAGAAGAAGGAATAGTTCAATTTATTCAAGAGGGTAGACAAGTAGAATCTTTGGTAAAACCAGAGGATTTGGTTAATATTTCAATGAATACAGGTAGGTTTTATGGCATTAATACTGCAGATGTAGATTCTCTAAAAACTCTGGCAAGAATAGCAGAACAGGGAGCTTTAACTCATTTAGGATTGGTTTTGGGTAAGAGTTTACAGGAGCAGCATAAATTAACCAGAGAACCAGAAGAGGGTGTTCCTCTTTCCCAAACATTAGAAAGATTGCAAAGACTAGCTAAAAATGGTTTGGAGCCTTTGGGAAAGGAAAGAGCAATCCTGGGAAAGGCTTTTTCTTTTGAAGGAGGAGTAGTAATTTTTGATGAAATAGATCAGTTAGATTCAGCAGAGGAAAGAGAGGAGTTGTCTACTGCCTTAGTCCTGCTTGAGGGAGAGAGTTTAACCACCAGGTTTAGTCTGGAAGAAATTATTCAGAAGAAAAAGGGTAGAAATTATATTATCAGCGTCTTTTTGCATGGTGATGTTTCTGATACCCATATTTCAGAAGAGGTTGGGAATTTAGCTGATTATCAAATTACAGCTCAAGTAGTGCCTCAAGAAGTAAGTACTGGTTCTGATAATTTAATTGGTAATCCCTATCTGGATCCAACCAAAGCCAGATTCAATTAGTAGCTGCAATTGACACATCCAGCTTCATGAGTTAGAATACTCTTTACCGACAAGACTTTAGTCTTTAACGGTAGCTGGGAGACAAGTTCAAAAAAAGAAAACTACTCGTTCAGTTTGGCCCAAAAGGGCCACTCAAAGAAAAATCTTTGGGTTTATAGTACTTTAACAACCGAAGTCAATAAACCATTCTTCGGTTTTTTAATGCAAAAATATCTATTTTTGTGTTCAGAAGAGTGGTGGGAAATTTAGTCAAGAGAATTCACTTTAAGTGGACTTTTCTTGTCAATTCCAAAAACAACCACGGTTCAGTAAATGAACGTGGTAAACAATGAATTCGCGGAAATTTTTTTTCCAGCGTATATCTAGTTTAGGAAAACTTTAAATGATACAAAGCGCAAGTTTTGTATATTCTGAGAGTTTGATCCTGGCTCAGGATGAACGCTGGCGGCGTGCCTTAAGCATGCAAGTCGAACGAGACGTACCGCAAGGTACATCTAGTGGCGGACGGGTGAGTAACGCGTGGGAATCTGCCTTAAAGTTGGACATAGCTCGTCGAAAGACGGGGTAATTTCCAATGTGCCCTGTACCGTAATGGTACGGGGTAAAGTCGCAAGACGCTTTAAGATGAGCCCGCGTCCTATCAGCTAGTTGGTGGGGTAATGGCCTACCAAGGCGACGACGGGTAGCTGGTCTGAGAGGATGGTCAGCCACAACAGGACTGCGACACGGCCTGTACACCTACGGGTGGCAGCAACTGGGAATATTCGGCAATGGGCGAAAGCCTGACCGAGCGACGCCGCGTGGAGGATTGAAGGCCCTCGGGTTGTAAACTCCTTTTATATGGGAAGATTATGACGGTACCATAAGAATAAGCACCTGCTAACTACGTGCCAGAAGCCTCGGTAATACGTAGGGTGCAAGCGTTATCCGGATTTATTGGGCGTAAAGAGTTGCGTAGGCGGATCCGTGCATTTTGCTTGAAAGCCCATGGCTCAACCATGGTTTTGGGTAAAATATGACGGATCTTGATGGTTGGAGAGGGTGCTGGAACCGATGGTGTAGCAGTGAAATGCGTTGATATCATCGGGAACACCAAAGGCGTAGGCAGGCACCTAGTCAACACATGACGCTTAGGCACGAAAGCTAGGGGAGCGAAGCAGATTAGAGACCTGCGTAGTCCTAGCCGTAAACTTTGTCTGCTAGTCCTGCACCATTTGGCACGGGACGTAGCTAACGCGTTAAGCAGACCGCCTGGGGAGTACGAGCGCAAGCTTAAAACTCAAAGGAATTGACGGGGACCCGCACAAGCAGTGGAGCGTGTTGTTTAATTCGATACGAAGCGAAAAACCTCACCAGGGTTTGACATGTATCTGCAAATCCCATGAAAGTGGGACTCCTTCGAGGGTGATACACAGATGCTGCATGGCTGTCGTCAGCTCGTGGCGTGAATCTGAAAGAAGATTTAATCGCGCCCTCCCGCCGTAAGGCGGGATGAAAAATTTAGCTCATATCGGTGAATTCCTTATTGACATTCGGGTTAATTTTGGTTAATCTGAATTAGAGGATAATACCGAGGGAAGTCGGGAAGTATGATTTTCACTGCTCGCAAGAACTTAAAACTTAATGTTTCTGATAAACAAGTAGAAATTCTTGTTGGTTGTTTACTAGGAGATGCCTATCTTACAAAGCTAGGTAAAATTCAAATAGAGCAATCTGAAAAACAAGAAGACTACATAAGATGGAAACACAAAGAGCTTAGTTCGATAAGTTACTCTGGACTTAAAAATGTTGTCCGTTTTGATAAAAAGGATAACAGAGTCACGAGATCGTTAAGATTTTGGACTCGACAATATTTTAGAAGTTGGAGAGAGATTTTTTATCAACAAGGTAATAAGGTGTTTCCTAAAGATCTAGCAAAGTGGATAACTCCATTATCAATCGCCGTTTGGTTTATGGATGATGGTAGTTACGACAAAAAATATAAATGTATTTTTTGCACACAATCTTTTGACGAAAAAAGTCAACTAGAATTAGTAAGAGTCTTACAATCTTTTGGAATAGAAGTAATTTTAGATAAAGATAAAATGTCTAGAATAAGTCTGAGAATCAGAAACAAAAGTTTAAATGTGTTCTTCGAGTTAGTAAAGCCGTATATACATCCAAGTATGTATTACAAACTTCCTTGACCCTGTAACGACTAATATATGAGGTACCAGATAATCTGGAGAAAAACTCATATTATACGCTAAACATCCTTTTTTAGGATGATGGTATAGTCTAAAGTTGCTAGAAAAGCAAATTTGGAGCTGTTACATTAAGTTGTGAAACGAGCGCAACCCTCACCGTATGTTAAATATTCATACGGAACAGCCCCGATTTTTTCGGGGAGGAAGGCGAGGATGACGTCAAGTCAGCACGGTTCTTACACCCTGGGCTACAAACACCCTACAATGGCGAAAAACAACGAGCAGCAAGATGGCAACATCAAGCTAATCTCTGAAATTTCGCCTCAGTTCAGATTGGGGTCTGCAATTCGACCCCATGAAGTCGGAATTGCTAGTAATCGCGAATCAGCAGGTCGCGGTGAATACGTTCTCGGGTCTTGTACAAAAATAAATTGCGCCTTTCGGCCAATTTTTCCAGAAGGTGAAAGTCCTTCTAAAGTTAAGTAAAACTTTAAAGTGAAATAGCATCCTCCTGCAGTAATGTTGGAGAGAGAAGGGCTAAAGTAACAATTATTAGCTTGAAGTTGAGACGGCCTAATTAGTTGACGACCTTTCGTACAGATAGGGAAGTCATTTACTAAATAAAGCTAATCAGGTAATTGGGCTCAAGATGATGATAAACGGAAGATTGGTTACAAAGGGAGATCCAATGTTGACTTTTATTTGTTGTTAATCAACAATGGAAGTAGGTGTCAGTGTGAACTAACACCGAGTAGATATTGGAAGTCTGCAGAGATCATAGTATCCCGCACCGTCTGGTGCAGGAGAAGGATCGAAGCTAACCAAACATGAGCGCATACAAATTCTTAAGTCCTTGGTATATTGTTGGTTTTACAGATGGGGAAGGATGTTTTGCTATTTTGATAACGAAGCATAAAACAAAGAAAACAGGCAGAGATGCAAATCTTTGTTTTGAAATTGAGCTTCGCGCAGATGATAAACCAGTTTTGGAGTTAATTCAAAAAAGGTTAGACTGCGGAAGAATAGTAGAACTGAACTACGAAAGATACGGATGGAAACCTCACGTAAAGTTTGTCGTTAGAAAACAAAGCGATATCTTTTATAAGATTATTCCATTCTTTAAGAAATTTCCCCTAATAGGTAAGAAAGGAAAAGATTTTGAACTTTTCTGCCAAGCAGCAGAGATTTTCAAGAAAAAGAATCATCTTACAGAAGAAGGTATAAACCAACTTTTGAAAATCAGGGAATTTATGAATAATAGAAGGCCAATGTTTGGATAGCCTTCCGCTAGGATACGGGAAAACCGTGTGTCCAGTGGGGAGAGATAGAGCGTTTAGATTGATAGAACGCACTAATCTCAGAACACCGCCCGTCAAGGCAGGAAAGTTGGGGGCACCTGAACCCCGCCATTAGGCGGGGGAGGGTGAAACCAGCGATCAGGCTTAAGTCGTAACAAGGTATCCCTAGCCGAAGCTGGGGATGGATCACCTCCTTTCTGGAGTTTTGTTCAAATATAAGATTCTCTTCTTCCGCCTCTGGCGAGATCGAGCAAAGCTTATACTTGATCCAGTCTTGGTCTCACGACCGGACAAATGCCTGTTGAATGGCAGGCGAAAAGCGCTGATAGGACGCTATCTTTTAAAGTCAATGAAGGATGATTTCTATCCCCACCACTCTTTTGGTATTATATAAAAAGCTCCCATATGGGAGCTTTTTTAGTGAGACCTCGACCGGAATCGAACCGGCGTACGCGGTTTTGCAGACCGCTGCTTGAACCACTCAGCCACGAGGTCATTACGACTCTTGCCTTTAGAGAACGGAACACTATTGTAACAACGATTACAATAGTAGTGAAGTTCTCGCAAGCTTTGCTTACTACTTGGCTACCAGGCCGTACACGTATCTTATCAGATTTAGGATCAAGACAAAAGCCTAATTAGATGTTAAAATATCAACGTTTGGGCGGTTAGCTCAGCGGTAGAGCACTTATCTGATAAGTAAGGGGTGAATGGTTCGACACCATTACCGCCCACCAAATTTTCTTGTGATCCTTATGGATCTAAAGTAAGGGGTCCAAGGTATCAATCCCAAGCGCGCCCACCATCAAAAGTGGTAAAAACTTTTTTGACAGTTAGTTATAATTAAATTATGACTATAGTTGAAGGAGAAGTAGTCGGGTTGTACTTTAAATCAGTAGATTCTGATGAAATCACTACGGGCAATTTCCTTACTTTTGACAAACCAGGTATCTTCGGGAGTGGCGGAAGGATGGATGTAAGGGCAAGTCATTTTTTTCCAACACGTTTGGAAGATTTCAATCCACTTCGCTTCATTGATAGAAGAAGTACTACTCAATGGTGTGCAGTTTCATTTGAAGAGCTTGAAAGACTTGCTCAGGTAAAAGATTTTCGTAACACATTAGAACTGATACCCCATTTGAGGGTTTTCATAAAAGAAAGAAGAATAGAGGCAGGAATTAATGTCTGTATTAAAGGTATGTCAGGCTTAACAGAATTACCAAGAGGAACCAGACTTACTTTCTCTAATGAGAGGTTTTCAAATGACCAGATTCCCGGTCCGGTGATATTAGGTGTTGAGGAACATGAAGAAATTCTGCTTGATGGAGAAGAAGTATTAAGAGGTATTGCAGGTGTAGTTCACCAGACAGGAAAGATTGCTATAGGGGCAAAAGTTACGGCGGAAATACCTGTGCTCTCCGCCTAATCCTAATGAAATCAAACTTAATAGTATTTATATCACTCATTTTGATCTCCATCCCTGCAATCAAAGACCTGTTTATTTCGGGAGGTTTTACTTCTCATGATTTAACCCATCATGTGATCCGCCAGATTTCCATGGATAAGCTTTTATCAGAAGGACAATTTCCACCCAGATGGTCAGGGGAATTAAATAATGGGTATGGTTATCCGGTTTTTCTATTTAACTATCCGCTGCCAGCCATGGTGGGCGAAATTTCTCATAAGATGGGCCTGGGATATGTGGATTCTGTTAAGGCTGTGCTTTTTGCCTCCATGATTGGATCAGTTTTGGGAATGTATCTGTTTTTAAATGCACTTCTAGGATCAAAACCATCTGCTTTTTTGGGGGCAATATTTTATCTTTATGCCCCCTTAAGATTTCTAACTGTTTATGTTTCATCAGCAGTAGGTTCTGCTTTGGCTCTGGGGATTTTACCTTTTGTTTTTTGGAGTTTAGTGGAGATTTCAAAAGGCAAAAAGTGGGCAAGTTTGGTGGGGGGAGTTAGTCTGGCAGGATTGATCCTTGCCCATAATGTGACAGCCTTAATTTTTGCTCCGGTTATCTTGGCCTCTGCTTGGGGGATTGGGGGGATTAGGAAGATTAGGGGGATTGGGATGATGTTTTTTTTGGGATTGGGATTATCTGCCTGGTTTTGGCTACCGGCTTTATTTGAGGCTCAATATACTAGATTTGGAGAAGTCTTTGGCAAATTCTACCAGGATCAGTTTCCCTCCCTTTGGCAATTGATCCGTTCTCCCTGGGGATATGGATTGTCTCATCCTCAAAATCCTGAGAGTGGGGATATGTCCTATCAGCTAGGATTGATTCATATAGGAGTGATGCTGATTCTAGTTGGATTAGTTTGGGTGATGAAGAGAATAAGGGAGATTAGGGAGATAGGGGGATTTGCTTTGGCTCTGTTTGGGTTAAGTGTTTTTCTAATGCTAAAAATTAGTTTGCCTCTTTGGGAAAATATCCCATTTCTTTCCATGGTGCAATTTCCTCTAAGGTTTCAGGCCTGGTCTGTTTTCGCAGCCTCTATTGCAGCTGCCCTATTAGTTAAATATTTACCATTTAAAAAGTTATTAGTCTTAAGTCTTTTGTTTTTAGTCATTTATGCCAATAGAAATCATTGGCATATCAATGAAGTTTTTGCTCCGGGAGAAAATTATTATTTAAATCTTAAAACAACCTCTACCTCATATGGGGAACATTTGCCTAAGTGGGGGAAGATTATGGATCAGCCTGCAGTAGGAAAGCTGGAATTTATAAAGGGCCAAGGTGACATTGGCATAATTATGAATAAATCAGATGAAATCGTGGCTGAAGTAGCGGTTGATAGCGGGGGTAAATTGAGGTTAAATCAAACCTATTTTCCCGGCTGGAATATAGAAATTGACGGACAAAAAACAAATTTTGACTATTTATCTAACCCCGATTTAATCGGGACTGATGGAGAAAGTTATGGATTGATGACTTTTGATATAGAGGAGGGGATTCATCTAGTCAGGGCCCAATTTAAAAATACCCCTGTCAGGAATTTGGCTGATGGAATAAGTCTAATCAGTGTGATAGTGTTTTTGTATGCAGGTTATAACAAAAGATTTTATAAAAAGTAAAAGAGTTTTGCTTCGGGTAGATATTGACGTACCTTTAGAAAAGGGGAAAGTTATAGAAGATTTTAGATTAAAGGCCCTTCTGCCCACTCTGAGAATATGTCTTGAAAATGCCAGCAGAGTGATAATGATAGGCCATATTGGTAGACCTCAAGGTAAAGTAGTGGAAGAATTAAGGGTAAGTCTTGTTGTGGATTGGTTAAAAAGCCAGGGATATGAGAGGGTTTTAGGGAGCGGAAAGTTGAAAGTCTTAGAAAATTTAAGATTTGACCGGCGAGAGGACAGTTTAGATGAGAGTTTTGCCAAAGAATTAGCCTTAAAAGGGGATGTTTTTGTCAATGAAGCTTTTGCAGCATATCACCAAGCAGTATCTACCACAGTTTTGCCAACTCTTTTGCCTCATGCAGCCGGATTACACTTTGCCAAGGAAGTCAAGGTGTTAACTGGCGTCAGAAATAATCCCAAAAAGCCGTTTGTAGTTATTATGGGGGGAGTAAAAGTAAAAGATAAACTTCCTGTAATTGAAGTTTTATCCAAAAAAGCTGATGCAGTATTGATAGGAGGAAAACTAATTCATGAAATTAAAGAGCAAAATGTGATTTTGTCTCATAATGTGATGGTGGGGAAGTTAAATGAGGATGGGTTTGATATTTCCTCAGATACTACCGAGTCCTGGAGAAATTTAATAATTGGAGCTGCACAGATTATCTGGAATGGACCAATGGGCAAATTTGAGGATCCTAAAAATGATCAAACCAAAAAAGTTGCAGAGATTGTGGTGGAATCCGGGGCAGAAACTATTGTTGGTGGGGGAGATATTATTGCTGCGCTAAATCAGGCTGGACTTTTAAATAAAATCTCTTTTGTCTCAGTTGGTGGCGGAGCCATGCTAAAATTTTTAGCAGATGGGACCTTGCCAACCATTAAGGCTTTGTCGTAATATCAAAGTATGTTGAAAGTTGCCATTAATGGCTTTGGCAGAATAGGCAGGACTGCTTTTAAGATAGCTTTAGATAAATTTTCCGATCAATTGGAGATTGTGGCCATAAATGATTTGGGGGATGCTAAAACACTCTCTCATTTACTTAAATATGATTCCAATTATGGTATTTGGAATCATGATATATCAAATGATGAAAAACATATCATAGTAGATCAAAAGCCCTATTTAGTATTACAGGAAAAAGATCCCCAGAACCTGCCATGGAAAGATCTAAACGTGGATGTAGTGATTGAATCAACTGGCAGGTTCACTGATCAAAAGGGTTCAAAACTGCATCTTCAAGCAGGAGCTAAAAAAGTGGTCATATCTGCTCCGGCCAAAGGGGATGGTAGTTCTGTTCCCACACTTCTTTTAGGAGTAAATGATGAGAAATATTCCGGTGACGAGATTATTTCCAATTCATCCTGTACTACCAATTGTATTGCTCCTGTTGCCAAAGTAATGAGTGATAAATTCGGTATTTTAAAGGCCATGATGACTACTATCCACGCCTATACTCAGGATCAAAACTTGCAGGATGGTCCACATAAAGATTTAAGAAGAGCCAGAAGCGCTTCACAAAATATAGTCCCCACCTCAACAGGGGCTGCCATCTCCATTACAGAGGTTATTCCTGAACTTAAAGGAAAATTTGATGGGACTTCTTTAAGAGTGCCTGTGGCAGTTGGTTCTATCTCTGATTTTACCTTTCTTTTAAAAAGAAAGGTGACTGTGGAGGAAGTTAATCAATCTTTCAAAGAAGCTGCAGATAGTTCTGAGATGAAAGGAATCTTGGCTGTCACCGAAGATCCTGTTGTTTCATCTGATATAGTAGGCCGTCCAGAATCAGCCATAGTGGATTTGAGTCTGACTCAAGTAGTGGATGGGGATATGGTCAAAGTCTTTGCCTGGTATGATAATGAATATGGTTATTCTAATAGATTAATTGAACAGGTAATAAATGTAGGTAAAGCTAGCGACTAGTTGACATTTTCTATTTTAAAATGAGACAATTATCACGATGAGTGCAGAAAGACGTCATGTACCATTTAGAATAGCTGTAGTTGCAGCACTTGGTTTAGGAGCTGGAAGTTTAGGAACTCTAGCACTACAGAGATCTTTCCAAGAATCTCAACATACTGAGACACAAGCTCAATTTGCTAAACTTTTGTCAGTAAATGTAGGAGAAGCTAGATCAATCAGTGAATTTTCAGAAGTTTTTGATACTGTCTTTTCGCATTTAGAGAATGGAGGTTTAAGTGTCCGTTTACCAGATCATCCGCGCTCACTTACTAGTAATACTATTGAGGTAGTTTTTCAAAATGGAGGAATGGTAGATAGATCTTTAGTGACTGAATATAAATTGATAAAAGATAGACTGGGACACTCAATCTTACGCCGTCTTCAGGTAACCACTAGAGATTTCGATACTATACATACGAAAGATTATTACCAGTGGTACGATAATCAACCAAGCAGTCCCAATACAATGGATATGCAAGAACAAGGTTGGAGGCAACTGACTAGATCATTTACAGAAGAATTTAATACATTTGTAGAAGAATATAATAAAGATGTAGATCAAAGAGCGGATTATGATTTACATCCGGAGAAGCGTAAAGGTTAATAGGTATTCCCCAAGAGTGCCAGGCTAAATTTATCCCATTTTCATATCTTGACAAGACGTACGTAAAAGCGTACGCTACACATAATATGACTACAATTTCTGCAAGCACAGCCAGAGCTAATTTATATGACTTGATCGATCAAGTTGCCTTGTCCGGTAAAAGGGTAGGTATTACCAAAAAGGGAGAATCAAAGGTTGTATTAATAAGCCAAGATGATTTAGATTCTCTCGAAGCCACTTTAGATGTCATGTCTGATCCAGAACTTATGGAAGCAATCCGTCAAGGTGACGAGGATATTAAAGCAGGAAGAGTACGTGACTGGGAAGATATAAAAAAGGAACTAGGGTTAGATTCTAAAACTGATGTATCAAGTCAAACTAAACAATCACGCAGAAAAAGATCTTAAAAAATTAAGCACTCTTTATAAGCAAAAGGTAGTTAAGTCTCTTAATTTACTAGCTACAAATCCATTTCTGGGGGATAAGATGAGCGGTGAGTTTATTGGGTCTTACAGAATAAAAATTCCTCCTATTAGAATTATTTACCAAATAGATCATCAAAATAAACTTGTCCAGGTTAGAGCTATTGGCCACAGACAAGGGGTCTATAAATAGTTAAAGTCTTTGCCTGGTATATAATTAACCTAAATATTGTAATGGAATTTACTAGAAGAAGTTGGTTAATCATATTTTCTCGCTTCACGCTCGAAAATGATAATGAGTATGGATATTCCAACAGACTAATAGAACAAGTTATTAATGTTGGAAAAGCTTGATCCCGAATAAAAATTAGATGAATCAACATTTAAACTTCTGGAAGAAAGTTCTAGCTATATATTTTGCGGAAGTTTTAATCCTTCTTTTACTCTCCTTACTTTTATTATCCGGGATTTTAGGAGAACCTGGAAGAATATTATTATTGACTATTATATTCGGGTTTATTGGACTCTGGTATAGGGATATTTCTGCTTTACTTGGTATTACCCCCTTTATCTTAAATGGCATTTTTGGCCTTAAATTATCTAGCGATATGAGTATTATATGGAGAGTTTTATATACTCTTTTTCTCGGTTTAATTATATGGCCTCTGGTATTACTTACCTTCATTTTAGTAGGGAAACAATTAGGATTACTCCACAGTTACTAGCTAAATTTATCCCATTGACTATCTGTACAGAATTCTGTAATATCATATTGCCCTTGTCAAAAATTGTCATTTAGACAATTTTTGCAAGCGATCTCGTGCCAAAGAAAAGGGGGGCGCTCCGATTGATAAAAACTTTACCTATTACTGAAGCAAGAGCTAATTTAACAACCCTTGTTAATAGAGCCAAAAAGAGACTTGATGAATATATAATAACTGTTAATGGCAGGGCTGCAGTTGTTATTATGTCTGCAGATGAATATGAAGGCTGGAAAGAAACCAACGAGATTTTAGCAGATAAGAAGCTAATGAAAGATATTAAACAAAGTGAGAAAGAGATTGCTGAAGGTAAATGGAAAGATTGGGAAGATGTTAGAAAAGAATTAGGTTGGAAATGATAGATGTACCGCCTCATTATATCTCCTAGAGCACAAAAGCATTTCAAAGATATTAAAAAAGAGAATCAAGAAGCAGTTAGAATGGCTATTGAAGATATCAAAGAAGATCCTTTAATAGGTAAACCATTATCTCGTGAGCTGACAGAAAAATTTTCCTATAGAATAGGAGTTTATAGAATATTATATAAAGTTAACCAACAAGATAAAATAGTAACTATTTTATCGGCTCGGCACAGAGGTATTGCTTATAATTAAGTCCAAGTTCCTACCTGTAAGTTCTTCCACCCATTTTTTAAGAAAATGTTACACTATTACTAGAAAATCTTTTGATGAAAGATAAACTGCTCTTGGTAATTATTTTAATAACAGTATTTTTTCTGCTCATAGCAGTAGGGATAGCCATCTATATTTTCTATAATCCAACATACGATCAGAGCAAGCTAAGATTTATTAAAAATTTACCAATTGCCAGTCGGTTTTTCTCAAGAAATGTCATGTTTTTATCTACTTCAGGAACAGAATATCAAATTGGAGATGAGATCCCTGTTCGGATTTTAGTAAAGGTAGGTGATTCATCAAATCTATTTGTTACCAAGATTAAATTTGACAATCAAATATTAGATATGACCAGAATAGATACAGAAGAGACTTTTATAAAATTGTGGGTAGAAAGATATATTGGTGAGGATGAAATCTCGTTGGTGGGAGGTGTAGTGAATCCAGGATATGTCACTAAAGCTGAAGGAGAATTGATGGCAACTGTCTATTTTAAAGCTATATCTTTGGGCAAGCCTAGGGTAATTCTTGATAATAAATCTGCTATCTTTAGGAACGCTGATAATGTTAATATATTGGAGGCACAGGAAAGTTTAACTCTAATAGTTACTGGAAAATGAAGAATTTATTAGATCGCTATTTCGTAAATTTTGTAAATATTGATAAAAGACTAAAAATAACCATCTTACTTTCTGCTTTGGGATTGGTGATTTTTCTCATTATTGTTCTAACTGCCCCTTTTGGTGATGAAATTTTTTCCCGTCTTTATCCAAAGCCATTTTCCAGAGCTCTGTCTGAACCAATTACTCCTAAATCTTCTTACGAACTTATTACCTCTGCTGACTCCTATGAAATAGGGGATCTAATACCAGTAGAGATCGTTGTCCACTCAGATTTAGAAGCAGCCAATCTTTTTAAAGCTAAAATAAATTTTGATCCAACACTTTTATCTTTTGAGAGTATTGCTTCTACCTCAGCTTTTATTAACAATTGGGCAGAGCAGTATGGAGATAATAGCTTGGGAGAAGTATCTTTGGTAGGAGGAGTCCCTAATCCGGGTTTTCTGTCTCTTGTCGATGATAATCCGGTGATGACAACTGTTTATTTTAGAGTTTTAAATGAAGGTACTGTTAATCTAACTTTTGATTTACAAACTACTATGTATAGAAATTCCGACAACGCTCCTATTCAAGTTTCTGCCAATGGTAAAGGAATAGGTTTGTCCAGGAAAAAGACTCCCACACCATCTCCGACAGCCTCACCTATACCCACCGCAACTCCCATTCCAACATCCAGTCCCACTGCTTCACCGACACCTAAAGCAGGGGATGGTAATAATGATGGGATAATAGATTTAGTAGATCTGTCCATACTTTTTTCTGATTTCAATAAAACCTCTGGTTTTAGAGAGGCAATTGATTTAAATAGTGATGGAATCATCAATACTTTTGACTTTTCCTTTATGAGGCTTAAATTAATTGAGGAAGGTGTGATAAGAGAGAGTTGACAAGCATTTAATACTCTGCTAAACTTATTTTCAGTGATAATTTCACAAATAATGAGAAGCAACGCAACCATAACTTAACCCTTTCGCGCTAAGGTCTTCCAAGGTGCGGAAGATTAAGCCTTAGCGTTGTATCCCTCACAAAACAATTTACAATTTTTAATTTTTCAATTTTCAATGATTTGATTGAGGATTGAAAACTGGATCTGAGATGGGCCCGTAGTTCAGCTGGTAGAACATCTCATTTGCAATGAGAAGGTAAGCGGTTCGAGCCCGCTCGGGTCCACTTTGCACCTTGAAATGTGAATACGTAACCGCCGGAGGCGAGTCTCGCCAAAGGCGGAATTTAGGAAGGCTAATGATGGGACGTACCGTTCTGGTACATTCCGTCACAGCAAAAAATACTCAACATTAATGCATACGGTGGATGCCTAGGTCGAAAGTACCGATGAAGGACGTGCTAAGCTGCGATAAGCTTTGGGGAGCTGCTAAAAAGCTTTGATCCAAAGATTTCCGAATAGAGTAATCAGTCCGATTTATCGGATACTCTTTACTGAATTCATAGGTAAAGAGAGGGTACGTGCCGAACTGAAACATCTAAGTAAGCACAGGAAAAGAAATCAAACGAGATTCCCTAAGTAGCGGCGAGCGAAAAGGGAACAGCCTAAACCCCGATTTAATCGGGGTGTTGCGGGACCACAATATCTGACTGATGAAGATAGAAGAAAACTCTGGAAAGAGTTGCCAAAGAAGGTGACAGCCCTGTAATCGAAATTAACATCAGCGGTAGTGGATTCCCAAGTAACTCAGGACACGTGAAATTCTGAGTGAATCTGGGGCGACCATGCTCTAAGGCTAAATATGCTTTCGGACCGATAGTGAACTAGTACCGCAAGGGAAAGGTGAAAAGAAGAGGTTTAACCTCAGTGAAATAGTACCTGAAACCGTATGTTGACAAGCAGTGGAAGTCCGCCTACATCTGTAAAGTTGTGGTGGACAACCGCGTGCCTATTGAAGAATGAACCGGTGAGTTATCATGTATTCTTAGTTTAAGCCTCTTTGAGGTGGAAGCGCAGTGAAAGCGAGGGTTAATTGCCCGATATAGAGAATGCATGTTAGACCCGAAACCGAGTGAGCTATCCATGTCCAGGGTGAACCCCGTCGAAAGACGGGAGGAGGCCCGAACCCGTAACTGTAGCAATAGTTTGGGAAGAGATGTGGTTAGAGGTGATATGCCAAACGAACTCGGAGATAGCTGGTTCTCCCCGAAATATATTTAGGTATAGCCGTCCAATGGTGTCTAGAGGTAGAGCACTGGCTCGAATCCTCAGTCGCAAGACCGAGGTTCGATTCAAACTCCGAATGCTAGAAACACTAAATTGGACGAGTCAGTCCGATCCGGCTAAGCGGAGCGGGCCTGAGGGAAACAACCCAGATCAACAGCTAAGGTCCCTAATTGTAAGTTAAGTGTTAAAGGAAGTTATAATCCTTAGACAGCCAGGAAGTTGGCTTAGAAGCAGCCACCTTTTAAAGATAGCGTAACAGCTCGCTGGTCTACTACGGATTGTAGCGCCGACAATGAACCGGGGCTAAACTTACAACCGAAGCTTTGGATTCCGCCGTAAGGCGGAGTGGTAGGGGAGCGTCCTGATTGGCATGAAGCTGTGCTGTAAAGCATGGTGGACTAATCAGGAGTGAGAATGCCGGTATGAGTAGCGTATTGACGTGAGAAACGTCATCGCCGAATGCCCAAGGTTTTCCATGCAACGTTAATCGGCGTGGAGTTAATCGGTCCTAAGGTGAGGCCAATAGGCGTAACCGATGGAGAACAGGCTAAAATTCCTGTATTGAGATTGTTCTGACAAGTTCTGATGTAGGCCCCGCAAGGGGCACATATCAGGAGCTTTCAAGGGTGGACGAAGTAGGATTTCTTGATCCCGCATTGCGGGGTTTAAATAGCAAGTTAGTGGAAATAGGCAAAACCGTTTCCATAAGTCGGAACGTAACACTCATTAATTGTGTGAACGTTCCGTCTTAAAAATGCAAGCTATGATGACGTAAGCAAGTAAAATTCTGTTTCCAAGAAAAGACTCGTGAAGGAGAATGATTTTAACCGTACCGTAAACCGACACAGGTGGGCGAGTTGAGTATACAAAGGCGATCGGGAGAACTATCCTTAAGGAACTCGGCAACAAAAGCTGGACGTAACTTTGGGAGATGTCCTGCCATGCACCATACGGTGCGTGGCTACAACAAATGACGCTAAGCGACTGTTTAACAAAAACACAGGTCCCTGCTAAATCGAAAGATGATGTATAGGGGCTGACACCTGCCCAGTGCCAGTAATTTAAAATTCGGGATGACCCGCAAGGTGAGTCCTGGGTCTAAGATCTGGTGAACGGCAGCAGTAACTATAACTGTTCTATGGTTTTGGGAATTTCAAAGCCTTAGATGGTGGTGTGTTTTTTAATCTGACTATATGCTGGAATATCTGAGTATCCTATGCTACTATGGTAATAACTACACATAGTTATGCCAAGTAAAAATGCATTAGGTGCAGACAATCAGCAGGAAAGGCTTAGGATCTCAAGTTGGATAGTTGGTTTTGTTGATGGAGAAGGGTGCTTTTCAGTTTCTATCTTTAAAAATAGAACAACCAGGAGTGGATTTCAGGTAATGCCTGAATTTGTGGTTACACAAGGCCAGAAAAGTCTAAACGTTTTAGAAACTATTAAAGACTTTTTTGGATGTGGAGCGATCTATGTAAATAGGCGCTATGATAATCACAAAGAAGATATCTACCGTTATTGTGTTCGTGCTACAAAAGATTTAAACGAAAAAATAATCCCTTTTTTCAAAGCAAACAAACTATTAACTTATAAGAAGAATGATTTTGAAACTTTCTGTAAAGCAGTGGAGATGAAATTATTAAATCTTCATTTAACAGCAGAAGGTTTGCAAAAATTTAGAGATCTTAAGAATCCTCAGAGACTATACGTCAGACCCTAAAAGGGAAGATATAGTCCGGACTATATAGCGATATATAGATGTGACGATTAGATTGTCACAGTAACATAATCGAGCGAAGTTCCTTGTCTGGTGAGTTCAGACCCGCACGAAAGGTAGAACGACTTAGCGACTGTCTTGAGGATAGACCCGGCGAAATTGCAATGGCTGTGAAGATGCGGCCTTCCCATACTTGGACAAAAAGACCCCGTGGAGCTTTACTGTAGCTTGGCCCTGATTTAAAGCTTTGATTGTATAGCGTAGGAGGGACCCGCCAACATTCTTTCGTAAGAAAGTTTGGGCGGGGACAATGAAACACCTCTCTTTTGAATCTTTAAATCTCACCCCAACCCTTATAAAAACAGGGAAGGGGACAAGGTCTGGCGGGCAGTTTGACTGGGGCGGTCCCCTCCAAAAGAGTAACGGAGGGGTACAAAGGTACACTTAGCGCGTAAGGAAATCGCGCTTTAAGCGTAAAGGTATATAGTGTGCTTAATAGCAAGACATACAAGTCGAGCTAGTGCGAAAGCAGGTCTTAGTGATCCCCTGTTTGCAAATGGATGCGGCAGGGCTTATCGGATAAAAGCTACCCCGGGGATAACAGGCTAGTCTTGCCCTACAGTCCACAAGGACGGCAAGGTTCGGCACCTCAACTAAAATCGGGGGTCGGTAGGAGTAATCCTATTAGAATTGTTATCAACATTAGAAAGTCTTTTTGTAAATATTTACTAGCTAAAATCGGTGAACTCCAATCCGCTATATGCGGAGGATAACACCGAGGGAACCATGAAGTAGATAATCTCACTTCATGGCCCGTAACGACTTAATCTTTAGAGAGATTGGATTCAAGGTTCCAGATAATCTGGGTTGAAACTTGAATGAGCAAATGCTCTTCAACTTTATAAATAAACTTGAATAAAAGGCTAGCTCCTATAAAGTTAATAGGATGAAGGTATAGTCTGATCCTGTAAGAAATTACAGAAAATTCGACAGCGATGTCGGCTCATCGCAGCGCGGGGCTGAAGCAGGTCCCAAGCGTCTGGCTGTTCGCCAGTTAAAGCGGTACGCGAGCTGGGTTCAGAGCGTCGTAAGACAGCTCGGACTCTATCCAGTATGGGCGTTTTGATTCTTGAGGGGAGTTGTCTCTAGTAAGCAATTGCTACTGTCCGCCGAAAGGCGGACTGACAAATTGGCTAATAACGGTGAAGCCCTCTTGACTTTGGGTTTAGTTTGGTTCTATGCTAAATCTATAACAAAAAAGTCAATGGGTAATACCGTGGGAAGACGATTCATGTGTCATTCTGAGGCGAAGCCGAAGAATCTCTGAACTAGTTTCAGATGTATCTAGAATAAATCTAGAGATCCTTCACTACGTTCAGGATGACAAAGAATTTGTCCCCGTAACGACTGATATATGAGGTACCAGATAATCTGGAAGTAAACTCATATTATATGCCAATTCCGCAGCACATTATGGTGGCGGAAAAGATATAGTCTGATTCTCTAAGAAATTAGAGTTAACAAAATGACGAGAGGACCGAGATGAGGAAACCTCTAGTGTGCCTGTTGTTACTACAGTAGCAGCGCAGGGTAGCTACGTTTCTTTTTGATAAGTGCTGAAAGCATCTAAGCACGAAGCAGACCCCAAGATGAGGAATCTTTAAGATCCCTAGAAGACTACTAGGTTGATAGGTTGGCGGTGTAAGCACTGTAAGGTGTTTAGCCTACCAATACTAATGATCATAGTTGAGATTTTTTGCTCGCCTCGCTTCGCTTGTCGAAGCGGGCTTGAGCCTTTTTAAATACGTATTCACATTTCAGAGTGTAAATGTTATAATAATGTTCTCGGTGGTTTGTGCGAGGCGGTCCGACCTGATCCCATCCCGAACTCAGTCGTCAAACGCTTCAGCGGGGACGATAATATATCCGCAAGGGTATGTGAAAATACCTCACTGCCGGGATAAAAAAGGAAGAAGGTGTTCATGTTTGGTTCAAAAAAATATATCTAAAAATCCCACTATGGAGGAGCTTCTAGCTTCTCAGCCAAAATCTCCCACTCTTTATCGCGGACAAGAAGTAGAAGGTGAGATTATCTCCATTACAGATAAAGAAATTATCTTTGATCTGGGAGCTAAATCAGATGGAATCTTGCTCAAAAAAGAATTCCCCCAGGCTAATCTGAGTGATCTTAAAGTAGGGAAAAAATTCACAGCTTTTATAGCCTCTTTGGATAATGGTTCAGGCCAAGTAGTTCTATCTACTTCTTTCCAATCATCACAAAAAACAGGCAAGAGGAGAAAAACTTCTTTTGATAAATTTACTCAAGCTCAAAAATCAGATCATGAATTAACAGGTCAAGTAGTGGAGATCAATAAAGGTGGTTTGATTGTGGAGATAGGAGGGGTGAGAGGATTTTTACCGAATTCGCAAGTAGGTTCTGAGCTTTTAATAAAAACTTTTACAACCTCAGATTTGGTGGGACAGGAAGTTAGATTTAAAGTGATTGAGGTTGATGAAGATAATATGAGGTTGATTTTCTCACAAAAGCTGACTTTGTCAAAAGAGCTGGAAGAAAAACTGCAAAAGTTTAAACAAGGGGATAAAGTAACAGGGAAAATTTCCGCCATTTTAAATTTTGGGTTGGTGGTAGATGTAGATGGAGTAGCCGGACTGGTTTTTATATCAGATGTGGCCTGGGAAAAAGTTGAAGATTTATCTAAATTGTATCAGGTGGGACAGGAGATTGAGGCCCAAATTCAGAATATAGACTTGGAACTGGGTAAATTGGATCTGTCTTTGAAGCATTTGAGTGAAGATCCGTTTATTAAGGTTTCCGAAAAATATCATGCTGATGATTCAGTTAAAGCAGAAGTTGTATCAATAGATGAATATGGGGTGAAGTTTAATCTGGAAGAGGGAGTGGAGGGATTCCTACCTTCCTCCAAAATGGATCCTGGAACCATTTATGAAACTGGGCAAAAGCTTACCATGCTGGTGGATAGTATTGATAAGAATCATCGCAAGATAAACTTGGCTCCCATGGTTACCTCAACTGCCGGGTTGATATATAAATGATATGCCAAAATTTAGCTCAGTCTATATCTGTCAGCAGTGTGGATACAGATCTTCTCAATATTTAGGAAAATGCCCCCAATGTGACAGTTGGAATTCCCTGGTGGAAGAGGTGGAAGAAAGTCATCAGCAATCAGCCATCAGTCGTCAGATAAGAGAAAAAGCAGAGATTGTGGATTTATCAAAGATTCAAAAAACAGATTATCAAAGACTTTCTACAAAACTGGAGGAGTTTGACAGATGTTTGGGAGGCGGGGTCGTGCCTGGAAGTCTGGTACTAATTTCAGGTGATCCCGGTATTGGCAAATCAACTCTCTTAACTCAGCTGGCGCTTAATATTAAAAATACTCTTTATGTTGCAGGAGAGGAATCTGCCCAGCAAATAAAAATAAGAGTGGACAGGATGAAACCGAATGCTTCTCTAACTGTTTTAAATGAGATAGATGTAGATTTAATCTGTGATCTGATAAAAAAAACCAAGCCTGCATTGGCAGTAATTGATTCAATCCAAACCCTAGAAACTGCCGATTTAGAATCAATCGCAGGTTCAATAGGACAAGTAAGAGAATCTGCGCAAAGACTGCATGAGGTGGCCAAGAGCTTACATATTCCCATCTTTTTGGTAGGTCATGTGACCAAGGAGGGAAGTATTGCCGGGCCTAAAACTCTGGAACATATGGTGGATGTAGTGCTCTCTTTGGAAGGTGATTCAAACACCCAATTTAGAATTTTAAGAGCAAATAAAAATAGATTTGGCCCCACAGATGAAGTAGGTGTTTTTGAAATGAATGATACAGGCATGATGGAAGTGAAAAATCCCTCCAAGCTGTTTTTGGAGCAAAAAGTTAATGCTCCAGGCTCGGCAGTGGTGGCTATACTCGCTGGCGTCCGTCCACTGTTGGTGGAAATTCAAGCCTTGGTCACCAAATCAAATTTGCCTTCACCCAGAAGAATGGGTTCAGGTGTAGATAACAATAGGCTGCAGCTTTTGGTGGCAGTGCTTCAGAAAAGATTGGGTTTACCGCTGTGGGATCAGGATGTGTTTGTCAATGTCACAGGCGGATTAAAAATATTTGAACCGGCAGCTGATCTGGGAATATGTTTAGCTATTATTTCTTCCTTTAAAGACAAAACTATTAAGGAAAGATGCGTCTTGATTGGTGAAGTGGGATTGCTGGGGGAGCTTCGCACAGTCAGAGCGCTGGATAAAAGGATTACTGAGGCTAAAAAATTAGGATTTAGCAATGTAATTTCCTCGGAAAAAGGGAGATCAATTGCCTCAATTTTAAAACAAGCTTTTGTGGAATAGTTTGTGGATAACTAATCCGCCAGCTGGCGGATTCGGGTTTCCATTCGGGTTATTTGCTGAGTGCCTCTCTTATCTGTTTGAGGATATTTTCATCCGGAGTAGCGCTAAGACCTTTTTGCCAAATCTCTCTAGCCTCATTTTCTGATCCTCCGGACTGAATAATCAGCTGACCTAATCTAAGGTACGCTAAGCCTCTTTCCGGTTCATCTCTGATGGCTTGTCTATAAAGTCCAATTGCTTGATTTAGATCACCATATTTGACAGATAACTCAGCCAGATTCATCTTGGGAGCAGCAGAGTAAGGGGTAATCGCCAAGGCTTGGATAAAAAGAGTTTTAGCCTCATCAAACTTTTTCTCCTCCAAAAGCATGAATCCTAAAGTATTTAGAGAGACGGCTGAGGGGGCAATAGATTGCATTCTTTGATATTCCTTTCTAGCCTCATCACGCTGATTTTCCTTATAAAGTTTTTTCCCAAAAGGAGTAGCTGCTTGGAAAGAGAAATTTTTTATAACATCCTCATTTAATCCATCGTTTTTGACATAAATTTCAGTAGTATCATCAAAAAATACCAAATTCCACTGAGGATCGTTCCTTAAGAGTCTTGCCAGTCTTCTGATTGGGGTAAATTTTTCTACAGTAATTATTGCGAAAGAGACTTCATACTCTTCAATTAAATAATCAAATTTTTCTTTAAAACGTTCATCAGTATACTCATTATTAAAAAGCTCATCATATTCAGGCAGAACTTTAGGTAAAAACATATCAGTCCTGCCGTCAATAAATGTTTTAAATTCCGGTCCCAAACGGTACATGATATAGCCGCCCATCTCGTATTCATTAAACATCTTGCCTTTGAGATTATTTTGAATAAAAGGAATAGCTTGTTTTGGGTAAAGCCTTAAGATCCCCGTTGCTTCCTCCCGGTAAATATATAGGAAAAAGATAAAAGTTATCAGAATTATTGCAGTTATAAGAATAATAAAAAACTTGTTGGTTAAGATTGTGAGCCTATTTTGGATCAAACGTATAGTGGGGACTAAAGAAAGTAAAATTACCGGCATAGAGAATTGAGTCTGTCTGACCCCCCAAATTACAAAAAGCCCCAAAGGAATAAATGGTAAGTAATCTAGAATCGGCCATTTAAGTTTAGCCTGTTTTTTTCTTAAAGATAAAATGACGCTTAAAGAAAGGCTTAAGAGGGCAAGAATTATAATAATAAGATAAATGTAGTATCGGATACCTAGTTCATAAAGAGGAACCCATTCCCCAATGACCACCGTGATAAATTGGCGTTTCTCAAAAAACAGGTATAAAAGCTCATATGTTTTGATTCCCAGGGGTGGGAGCAGAGTAATGATTGTGTTAATTGTGCCAAAAAGTGCTAGATCTTTTGCTAATTTAATATCTTTTTTGATTAATGCTAAAACAGCAAAGGCAAAGAAAAGATAAAGACCAACTATCATAGAAGCGTGCAGATTAGTCCAAATGAAAAAAAGAGGAATAGTAAGCATAAGAAAATTTTTACCCAAGAACACTCTTTTTAAAATAAGATATAAAACAACCATAAAAATGACATAAGCTGAAATTTGTGGCCTCTCCACCCAAAAGTCATATCCTATTATAGCTAGGGTGCCCACAAGTAATATGCGAGGAATAAAGGAAATTTGAAAAATTTCTTTTAAAATCTGACGAAATATAAAAGCATAAGTTAAGGTTGATGATACAACTAGAGCTTGGACGCCTATGTTACCAAAAATAGTATAAATTAAATAAATTACTACCTGAAATAGCCATTCATAAGGGACGGCGCTTTGTCCGTAGGCTGTGTGAGAGAATTGATCGCTAAATGGCAAACTTTTAGTCTGCAGAATAAATTCTCCATTTTTTGCATGAAACCAAAAATCAAAATTTTCTACCGGTCGGATGGTAAAAATAAGGATAATTAGAAAAAAAATAAATTCTAAGACATATTCGGTCTTTAACTTGGCAAGCATCTTAGCCATTGTACCAAAAAATCCTATGTTAAGATGATTAAGTGAAAAAGTCATTACTGCTTATTTCATTAATCAGTTTTTTAATTCTCTATTTAGAGTTAGCTTTAATACGTTATCTTCCAGCATATATTTATTATCTGGGATATTTTACAAATTTTATATTTATAGCCTCGATTCTGGGGATGGGGTTAGGGGTAATGCTGGGTGGACTAAAAAGGAATTTAATCCATTTTGTATTACCTATACTTTTTATATTAATATTGGGAGCTAAATTTCTATATTTGGGAATAGATCCATCTGATCCCGGCATAATTTTTTTCAAAGACATAAATAAAGGAAAGATTATCCTTAATAGTTCTTTTATAATCTCTCTGGTTTTTATATTGGTAGCATTAATTTTTACCTGTATATCGCAATCTTTGGGAAGATTACTCAATCTTTCGCAAAAACCTCTGGCAGCTTATGTTGCTGACCTTATTGGTGCTATTTTAGGTGTTATCGTATTCCGTTTGGGAATATTTTATGCAGCAGAGCCTGCTATTTGGTTTTTGCAATTTTGTCTTTTTTTTTTAATATTTTATTACACCCAAATTAAATCTAAGGTTCGTATTTTTCAAATACTTATAGCCGCACTTTTAATTTTAGTAGTAGTAAGAAATATAGAAGGTTTTGAAAACATATGGTCTCCATATTACAAAATAACCGTAATTACGGACAATAAAACTAAAACTACAGATGTTTATGCTAATGGTATTGGCCATCAATCTTTTTCTAGGCTGATTAATGCTAAAGCCTACAATTCAATCTATTCACAATTATCAAGACTTAATCATCCTTTAAATAATTTATTGATTATTGGGGCAGGTACAGGTCAAGATGTATCTGCAGCATTGGCATTTGGGGCCAAACATATTGATGCGGTGGAAATTGATCCCCAAATTTTAAAAATTGGTAAGGAAAGACACCCGGAAAAACCATATCAGGATCATAGGGTAAGTACTTATATTGATGACGGCAGGCATTTTTTGGAAGTAACTGATAAAAAATATGATTTCATAATTTTGGCGCTAACAGATTCACTTGTTGCTAATTCCAGGTTTGGACAAGCACGTTTGGAAGGTTACCTCTTTACTGTCGAATCTTTCAAAAAAATTAGAGAAAAATTAAACGACGGAGGGTATATGGTGGCTTACAACGATTATAGACAGGATTGGTTGATTAAGCGTCTCATAGATATGATGACTGTATCTTTTGGGAAATTTTATCAAGAAAGGGTAATCGGCAATTATTCCAGGATTTTACTTGCCAAAAATGAACCTGGAATGAATACTCTCGTTATTCAGAAGTTATTACCAACTGATGATTGGCCTTTTCTTTATATAAAAGAGAAAAATATTCCGAGAGTATATTTGGATTCTTTAGGGATTATCTTATTAATTACTTTACTGAGCTTATGGCTGATTTTAAAAAAGGTAAAAATTATATCAGATAGGGTTTACGGAAGACTATTTTTATTTTTCTTCTTGGGCGCCGCCTTTGCACTTTTGGAAACAAAAAGTATCGGCCAGCTGGCTTTAATTTTTGGATCAACATGGTATGTTAATGCAGTAGCATTTATAGGGATATTATTGGTTACTCTTTTTGCAGCTTTATTAAACTTAAAATTTAATTTGATTAACACACGTATATTATTCATAGGATTATTTTTATCAATTGCTGCTCAATATTTTATTCATCCGATTTCTTTTATGATGATAAATGAAGATTTTTCTAAGTTTATACTAGCTTTGATATATTTTTTCTTGCCTGTTGGATTTGCCAATTGTTTATTTGCCAAATTTTTCAAAGAAAGTAAAACAGCTTCTTTAGAATTTGGCAGCAATCTATTAGGTTTGGTTTTTGGCTCGATGGTTGAGTATACGGTAATGATAATTGGATTTATCAATTTAACTTTAATAATTGGATTATTTTATCTGATTGCCTTTATCGCTATGTTATTATTAAGCCGTGAGAAAATATCTTCTATCAGTTCTTCTGGCAGTAATATTCTTCATCGGTAATCTATTTATTCTGTCAGACTATGGAATTAATTGGGATTCGCCGCTACATATGCTAAGGGGACAGGCCTATGCGGATATTTTCTTAAGGAGCAAGCCACAATTTAGCAAAGAATACCAAACTTCTCCCAATGTTATCTTCCCTTTCACATATGCCAGCAGATATTATTTTGCCGCCTCAGAAACAGGTGATTTGATTTTACCCAAGGTAACTTTACCCGAAAGACATCTTCCTCAAAAAGAATATGACAAAGATTTAAGTTTTTACCGGCATCCTGATTATACCGGAGAGAGTTTTAAAGCTGCTGATGCCGGGCACTTGCCTTTGGTGGCAGTTTTATCTGCTTTTTCCAACAGGATATTTTGGGGGAATTTTGGGTGGTTGGGGGATATTGAAAGCTATCAGTTGATTTATCTTTTCTTTTCAGCATTGGGGGTTTTTATAGTGAGTGCATTTGTCTTTGATATTACCCACTCGTATCTTGCCTCAATTATTGGGGGATTATCTTTGGCTTTATTCCCGATGTTTTTTGCAGAAGCTCATATAAATTCCAAAGATCCTATTCAGGCATCTCTTTTTGCCGGGGCTGTTTGGAGTTTTTGGAGGTGGGTTAGGATGGGTCCGCCAGCTGGCGGATTGAAATGGTTTGGGATGTTTATGGCCTTTGTGGCGTTGGCCCTAGCAGTAAAGTGGAACATTGTTTTTCTCTCCCTAATTCTTTTGCCCTGGCTCATTTTAATAAGAAAAAGCGAGGAGTTTAAAAAATGGTTCAAACTCAGGAAACTAGTGCTTTTAAGTTTGCTATTTTTACTTTTTACTTTTTCATTTTTAATATTGATATGGCCTTATGCTTGGAATAATCCAATCCAGGCGAGCATTAATACCTTTAATTTCTATCTTAAGCAAGGTATAGGTACAGCATTGATACAACCACCGGGCTTCATTTTGCCCGGAGGTTTTAATATTTATCCTTTGATCCTATTTTTAACCCAAACTCCGGAGATAATTTTGATTTTAGGGGGGATAGGGATAATTGGGATAATCAGGAATAAATTTAAGACAAGTTATCTTCTGCTCCTTTGGCTGTTGATTTCCCTACTCAGGTTAAGTTTTCCTGAAGCCAGGACTTATGGAGGATTAAGACAGATTATGGAGGTTTTGCCGGTTATGGCTATTTTGGCTGGAGTAGGGGCAGGGTATCTGGTAAGGGTGATAAGTGACAAGTACAGTAAAGGTAACAAGTTTTTAGCACCAATTTTGTTACTTGTTACTTGTTACTTGTTACTTCTGCCCATTAGGCAGCTTCATCCCAACCAAAATGCATATTTTAATAGCTTGGCTGGGGGACTTAAGGGGGCTAAGGAAAAAGGGCTGATAGATTGGACTTTAACTTATGGAAACATCTATAAACAGGGGGCTTTGTGGCTTAATGAAAATGCTCAAATGAACAGTAATATTGCTCACCTGTCCGGTGCTGATTTTGCCCTGGCTCCTTTATGGCTTAGGGAAGATATCTCAATTTCCCCTTATCATTTTTCCGGATTTGATCAAGAAGGGGAATATATTTTAAGCTTATATAATCCTTTGGAAGTGCCTGTATTTGCGAAAAGGTATCCTGAGAGATTTTTAAATCCTGTCCATACTGTGGAAGTTGATGGAGTGGCTCTGCTTTTTATCTATAAAAATGAGCCTCAATATGCCAGGTTAGATCTTAAGAAAGAAGAAGAGATCAAAGTTGTTAAGATGGTGCCTCAAAGCTCAAAAGCAGCTGATTTCTGGAGAATTGATTTAGGAAAGCAGTATCAGGTGACTAGAATAGTGGTTAATGGGGTGGATAGCAAATGCGCGGAAGGTGTTGAGCAAAAGGAGGCAATAGCCTTTGATGTAGATTTAACCCGCGCCTATGTGTTAAATGAGAAAAAAGTCCGCCAGCTGGCGCCAAGTCAGACTTGGCTGGCGGATGGGGAAAGTAGGGTGGAGTATTTGTTTGCGGCCGAGCCAGCCAGATTTATTTATATTTACCCGCAAAATAATGAATCTTGCTTCTCTCAGGAAAAAGTTTTATCAATAAACTATCTTAGTAATTAATTTGAAAAGTAATTTAAAAACAGGATTATAGAACTTTATGTAGGAACCTAAATAGGTAACTTCTTTGCCGCCAAAGCCCCTTTTAAAAAAAGTAAAACCTGCCCAGTTTTTAGTCTGAGGATAACGTGGATCCAAAATACCGTCAAAGTCAAACTTTTTATAACCCAACTTTTTGGTCAAAATCATAGCTTCCCAATAAAGTAGATGTGAGGCTCTTAAGTTTCTGTGGACATTTGAAGTGCCGGCCAGGCTGCAGAAAACCCCACTTTCTGTTGGATTAAGCAAAATTAAAAGAGTAGCCAGATATTTGTTATCCGGCGATAGAGCAAAAAACAGGATGGCTTTGCCTGATTTTTTAAATGTTAGAAAACGTGTTTTCGCCTCTTTTAAAGATTGGGGAGTAAATTTATTTCTGCCGGCAGTTTGCAGATAGAGCTTGTAGCTGGTATTAATATCATCAGATTGGATAATTTTCACCCCATTTCTTTTAGCAAAGTTGATATCGAAGCGGGTATTTTTATGAAAACTTTTAAAAAGCTCATCTTCAGTTTTGGTTAAATCCACAATCATGGTTTTAGAAACAGTCAAGGTCCAATATTCTTTGAAAAACCCATGCTTGATCAGCCGGGTATGAACTGATGACGCCTTAGCTGAATCAGATTCAATTTTGGGAGTAATTTTGATCATTAAAGTGTGATTCTGATGGGCGAGCATATCAACTTTTTCAAGATCAATAGGCCAACTGGAACGGGGGATCTTAATATAAGTACCTATTAGAGACAGTTTTTTTATATAAAGGTAGTTTTTTCCCAACTTTTGGACTTTCCAACCTATTTGAGAAAGATATTTGGCCCATTGGGGTGTTTGTCTGATGTCACTCATAAGTTTCTTCTTGTCATTCCTGCGAAGGCAGGAATCTAATTAACAATTTGCGCTCATTTCTAATTGGATCCCCGCATACGCGGGGATGACGGTTCTTTCTTGCCTTTACATATAAAATAGGTTGATCTGTCAAAAAATGGCAGCAGTTTAAAGATGACATCTCTAAAGTCAGCTTCTTTCCATGATACCTCAATTGAGGTGGAGGGGATGATGGTCACCTTCTGAAAATACCGTTTTATCTTCCACCAATCCAAAGGAGTAGAACGGTACAAGATAAACCCACCATAATTGGCATATGGCCCCTCAAAAAAGCGGGGCAAAGCTTTTAAATTAAATCTGGAGTGAGTACTAAAAATAAAGAGGCCATTCGGTTTCATTACTCTTTTGGCCTCAGCAATACACCGGTAAATATCAGGGTAAATACAGCTCATGCTGTTTGATGGAAAAAAAACTATATCAAAAGAATTGGGGGGAAATTTTAGGTTGCAGGCATCCATTTTGAAGACCTTGATAGGCAACCCCTTAACTTTTTCCTGGGCAGCCTCAACCATCTTGGGAGTGATATCAATGCCTGTGACCTGGTAGCTCATTTGGTGGAGTGGTATTAATGTCCTACCTGCCCCACAACCCAGCACCAATACTTTCTTGCCCCTGAAATATTTTTTGGCAAGATACTCTTCACCCGGGGTTAAATAATATTTTTTATATTCGTTAACCTGGGAGGAAAACATTTTGATATTGTGTTCCATTACCTGATTTAACATATCTTTCAGAGTATATCACTCAGACTAGAAGAGATTAGTTTTAAAGCCTAGCTTGGCTAGCAAGTAAATTGCGAATAACTTGAATGTTTCAATTGAATGTAGGGCAGCTGCCCAGAAACTTTCCGAAGTGTGCTGTTTGTGATAATCGCAGTGGACGGCAATCTCCCCAATCTTCAAATTATGGTATTTGGCCTGAATTATCACCTGAAAGCTATAGAAATAATTATTGGCTGTATTTTCAAATTTAACTTTACTGATAAGCTTTTTGCTGTAGATGCGGAATCCATTATAAAATTCGCTTAGCGGAATTTGAAAAAGATGACGGTCAATGAAACTGAATATGATGTTGGCCAAAAACCTGGGGATGGACATTCCATCCTCTAAGGCTGTTTTAGGGTAAATAAATCTTGAGCCCAACAAAAGATCATAGCGTCCCACTTTCATTTTTTTTAAAGCCTGGGGTATCACCGAAGGATTGTATTGTCCGTCTCCGTGGATCTCCACCATATAATTTGCACCTAAGCTTATGGCTTTAGTTAAGCCGAATTTAATATTGGCACCATAGCCTCCATGGGAATGGCTAAATACAAGGATGCCCAGTTTTTTGGCTACAGATACTGATTTATCCTGGGAACCGTCGTCCACTACGATAATCTGATCAAACTCTTTTTTAGGCAGATTATCAAAAGTATCTTTGATCATTTGAGCGCAGTTATAAGTCATGATGATGCCAATTGTTTTGACCATTTGGTTAGAATATACTACTTTTACTTTTTATGAAAGTTTTAGTTACCGGTGCGGCTGGATTTATCGGCAGTCACTTGAGCGATTATCTGATTAAGAAAGGCTGCACAGTTTATGGAATAGATAACTGTCTTACAGGTGATAAATTAAACCTCCATCCCAAGGTCAAGTTTACCAAGATCGATATCCGAGATAAAGTAAGATTGGACCATTTATTTAAAAAAACAGGGAAATTGGACTATGTTTTTCACCTGGCTGCTATTGCCAGAACTGGCTGGACTGTGACTGATCCGACTCTGGCAAACGATATTAATATCACAGGTACCTTGAATGTTTTGTTGGCAGCCAGAGAAGCTATGCCTAAAAAGGTCATATTTGCCTCTTCCAACATTGTTTATGCCAAAAATACTCCATATTGGGTAACAAAAAAGACTGGAGAACTGTATATGCGCGTATTCGATAAACTCTATCACCTGCCCACTGTCTCGCTTCGTCTGTCCAATGCCTATGGCAGTTTAAGGCAGAGCGAGAAGGGGCCTGATATTAACTGTATTGCCAGCATGCGTAAATCAAAACAAGAAAATGGTTTTGTTTGGGTGAGCGGGGATGGCAAACAATCAAGAGATTTTACCCATGTTTTAGATATAGCGGAGGCCTTCTTAAAAGCGGCAAAATCCGATGTTCATGGAGCAGAGATTGATATCTGCACTGGTATCAATACCACTATCAATCAGATTGCCAAACAATTCAAATGTCCCATTAAATATGTGGATGAAAGGAAAGGAGATATCAAGCATATTTATCAAAATCCCCAAATGGCCGGGAAGCTCTTGGGATTTAAAGCCAAAAGAAAATTGGAGGACCATATCAGAGTCTATCTTAAATGACATTCAAACTGCACCAGAGTGCTTAAGCGGATTTTGGGTGGATCAATCCGGTCCTGCCTGATCAACTCCTCCGGTGAACATGGTTGATATTGATCACCATCTTGAGAAGGTATCAAACTGTTATATATTAGATAATATCCTCTTAAGTTTGGGCCTGCCGTGAGGTTTCTTATTAGAGGATTATCGTAAAAATCCCACAGCCTTTCCGGCGCATAAGTGATATTGACAGGATGGCTGTCCCAGCGACCCTTAGGATAATAAAAAGTGCCGATAACTTGAGTAAAGACGGAATAGATGATGGTGATAATAAATAGAATGGTCAATAATCTATTTTTAAGGTGGGAGATTAAATAGTAACTCAAAATCACAGCCGGCACTGCCCCGTCTGTTAAGTATCTGTCTCCCCAAACCCAGCCGTCATCCACCAGGGCATAAACTGAATAAACAAAAAGAATGGCGTATAAAAAGATGAGATTTAAGAATAATACCTTGGACATTTTTTTCCAAAGCCAAGTCAGACTTGGCCAAAGCAGGATGGCGGCAAAGCCGAAGAAGAAAAAAGGAGTATAAAAAAGCAACCCTCTGGCCGGGGAGAAAAACAGCACAGCCAGATTGGACAGAAAGCGGGAAGGGTCAAAATATTTCCAGGATACAGCCTCGGTGCCTATTGGCATACCATAGAGATAATAATTTAGGGTCCCAAATATGATTATTCCACCCAAGGTAATAATCGAGTATCTTCTCCAATATTTTTGATCTGCAAGAATGATCATGGTAAGTAAAATTGGCAAATAAATGATAAAAATATTGCGGCTAAACAGGCATAAAATAGCCACAAGCAAAGAGAGAGTAAATTTCTTTCTGACAAAAAGGTATAAGGATAGGATTAAGAATAAGTTACTAAATGTATGCTGCCAAAGATGCTGGGAAGATATAGAAAAAGTCTGAGTGGCAAAGGCAAAAATGAGGGTAAAAATAAAACTTATCTTTTTGTTTGAGTAGATGGCATTAAACAAGAAGAAAAATGCCACTATAGAAAGAGAGGACAAAAGGGAGGCAGTTAGCTTCTCAGCAACATATGAAATCCAGTAATAATTTTCCAGACCGGCCAAATTCAGCCACTGCATAATGAGGTAAAAAGGCAGATAAAAGGGAGTGGCCAAAACCCCTGGCAAGAGCGGGTAGGCGGAAATAAGGTGGTTGTTAAATTCCTGCAGATAGGGAGGATTTTCTGGTAAAAAGGGTAGATAATCATCCAAAAATATCCCCTTACCTGAAAGAATATTAAAAGGTAGGAGCCTGGCAGGAGTATTATCCCCTGAGCCGGTAATATTTAAATTGATGTTATATAAGAAAAAAGATAAGAAAAATAGTAAAAGAGCATATTTTTTCATGATTTAATAATGATACCAATTCCAGCCCAGCCTTGTTTAGGATTTTCAATAATTTCTAGGTATTTTTTACCCTGCTTGATCTTATGCCAAAACTTATCAACATGACAGTTGAGTTCTTCAGGATGCTTGCAAATATCATGCAATATAATCAAACCTCCGTTTTTGACCATTGGAGAATAATTTTCAAAATCTTGTTTAACGCCAATGTAGGAGTGATCACCATCAATAAATAATAAATCTAAGCCATCTTTAAATAGGGATCTTACTTTTGAAACAGTTGGAAAATTGTGTGAATTGCCCCACAACAAATGCAATTTTTGTCGCTTCGAGACAAAAGTTCTATAGAAATACTTTCGCCAAAAAGCATAACCGCCTTCCTGATTCTTAAAGCAATAGTCTATCGAGGCTATTTTGGCTTGAGGGTGAGCAAGGGCACAAAAAAGAAACAGTGTTCCTCCACCCATGGTACCTATTTCCAATACTCTTTTGGGTCTTTTTTTCTTGATAAGTTTAGCAAGTTCAAAGAGTTCGGATTTTACCTGAATTGGGGCAATAATACCCCCCGAGTGATTAAATATAGAATCTATAAGTTTTTTTATTGAAGCAGTTTTTCTGTAAGTAAGTTTAAAGTGAACTGCCAAGATTATATAAATAAAGTAACGGAGAAATTTTTTTAGAAATATTAATATACCTTTGTCTCTTAAGGTTCGTTTTGTTATTGCAAGTTCATAAAACATAAAATTTTAAGTTATTAAGTTATAATGATTTACGAATTAAAAATCAATGAAGATTTGTTTTGTTACAGAAGATTTTTATCCAGACTTTATTGGCGGACAGAGGATAGACTGGGTTTGATTTGTACTTTGCCGAAAAATTTCATATTTAATAATTTCTTATCTTCTGTTAAGAAAAAATCACATTCAGCTTCTGCAGCGCTATAAAGTTGTACATTATCTTCAAAATCCGTGGTAGGACCTAGAAGCGCCTGATAGGCGATAAGATTATTAAGTGGGATAAGGGTAAGATATTTCTCTATGGAATCTGACAATTTTTTATGTGGTATTTTGTACTTATAAAGGTAAGTTAATATGTGAACCGAAAGAGGAGAAATGAAGAGATCATCATTCCCAAATTGATCCAGGTTGATATTTTTTCTTTCCTCAATAATATCAATGAACACATTAGCATCAAGAAATATCTTTGCCATATTTTTCTTCTAAATGTTTTCTATAAACTTTTTCTCTATCTTTTTTTGGAATTAATCTTTTAGGCTTTATATCTCTTAATAACTTGCGAAACGCCTCTGGGTCAAAGGGTTTTGGTTCATATGTAGGCAGAATTTCTCCAATCACCTTGGAACGGTGAATCAAAGATAGTCTACCGCCCTCTGAAAGGGTTTTAACAATTTGACTGGATTTAGTCCTCAATTCAGTAGTAGTGATATATTGCATATTCTTAAATATACATTTAAATGTACACTTTGTCAAGAGTTTGGATTGTGTTAAACTCACTCAAACTATGAGAAAGCTCAAGATCTGTTTTGTAACTGAAGATTTTTATCCAGACTTTATTGGCGGGCAGGGGGTTTATGGATATCATCTGGTTTCAGAGTTGGCCAAAATGGGTCATCAAGTGACTGTTTTGGTAGAAAAAAGACCCGGCAGGAGAGAGTTTTGGAAAGATTATAAAAATATCCGTCTAATTGAGGTGCCATTTTGTTTTGGCAACAAACTGATTCTGGGGATCTGGGAATATTTGTTTTTCTGGAAATTTTGCTCTGGAGAAAGTTTCGATATTATCCATTTAAATGGACTGAGCGGTTGGCTTTTTGTTCTATTTAAGCCTAAAAATGTTAGTAAGATGATAGTAATGGATCATAATACCAATTATGAAATGAGTCTTCACACCCGCTCCAGATTGAAAAAACTGCTTTACTCCTTGCTTATTCATATGGAAAAAAGGCTGTTTGAGAGCGCAGATGGGATTTTATTTAATAATCCCGAGGAAGAAAAAAAAGTAAAGAACTACTACAAGATAGATCAAAAGCCTACAAAGGCAGTTTATTTAGGTGTAGAGCCTATCAAATTTAGTTTGGAAGAACAAAATAAGGCACGTTTAGCATTGAGAAGAAAGCTGGATTGGCCAGCTAACGCCAAAATAGTACTGTATGTGGGCAGGCTGGTGGAGAGAAAAAAAGTGGATACTTTAGTTATGGCTTTAAAAAATGTACCGGCATACGGAGTAATTGTGGGAAGAGGACCAGAATTAGATAATTTGAAATTTGAAATTAAAAATTTGAAATTAGAAAACATTAAATTCGTGGGGTGGACATATCAACCCAGGGAGTATTATTTAGCTTCAGATTGTTTCGTGACAGTGTCAGTGGCTGAAGGGGGATTTTTAATCACTGCGTTGGAAGCTGCATCTTATGGTTTACCTTTGATTTTATCCCCCTCAGCTGCCGGCTTTCCCATTGTTAAGAAAGGGAGGAATGGTTATATTGTTGATCCGGATGATCCTAAAGAACTGGCTGAGAAAATTAAAATGGTGATCCTTCGACTTCGCTCAGGACAGGTGGGTGAGGAAAGCAGGAAATTGGCTAAGCAATTTAGCTGGGAAAAATGCAGCAGAGAGACTATTAATTTTTACCAACAACTTCTTGGAAGATCTTAGTATATTCTCTGATAGTTTTTTGCCAGCTGTAATGTTTTTGGGTATAAATTTTCGCTTTTTGACCAAGTTTTTTCCTGATGACGGGACTTTTTAGTCTGTTTATGGCTTCAATAAATGCTTGAGGGGTTGATTCAACCAAGATGCCATTTTTGCCATCTCTGATGACCTGGGGGATCCCATCAACATTGGATGCTACCACAGGCAGACCCATTAAAGCTGCCTCTCCACAAGCTATTCCAAACCCCTCAAAATCACCCTCAATTGCCTGATTAGGACAAACATAAATATGAGCTGTCTGATAAAGATATGCTAACTCAGAGTTATCCACTCTACTCACTAAATTTACCCTGGAAGTGAGTCGTAAACGCTCGATAGTTCTCTTAATAACTTCCCTTTGTGAACCCTCACCGACAATAATATAGATAAATTGAGATGATAACTTTCTGAAAACCTTTCTAATAAACCAAACATGGCCTTTTCTTAAGACTAAATTACCTACCGTTAACAATACTATTTTCCCTCTTAAATTAGGGAAATCTATTAAGGTGGGGGAATTAAGATGAATTGTTGAAATGCCGTTTGGAATAGTAAATAATTTGGATTTATTAATATTAAATGGTTTAAGGAGAGCTTGAGTAGCTGAAGAAACAGCAATAACAGCATCGGCTTTAGGTAGGAGGCTATGTAATATAGTTTGATATAATCTGTTAGGGTAAACTAGATCCAGTCCATGAACAGAAACTGTCAGAGGCTTTCTATAAATTAGCTTTAAAATAAAACCTAAAGGTAGCAGTGTGGCATCACAAAGGTGGATTAAGTCCGGTTTTAAGATGGATTTGGGGAAACGGGAAGAAAGTTGGGCATAGAATCTACTTAAACCTCCATAACCCTGGCTATTTTTTCTGGAAATAAAAAGTACCTTCACTTTTTTAGCCTCCCGGATCCGGTAAACAGTAACATTACCAGAAACAGGTCATAAATGATCCTTAAATATTTAACTATCCCGAACTTTGATCTGCCATACAGCCTAGGCCGATGAATAATAGGTACCTCGCTCACCTTATAACCTAACTTTTTGGCAAAAAGATTGGAAAACCTCAGTAGTGAGCCTTCTTGAGGAATATTCTCCAAAACCTCTCTTTGATAGATTTTGAAAGGGGAATTAAGATCATGAAAGCGGTGCCCATTTAAAATTGAGGCAAACTTATTTCCTAAGTTGGAAATCCATACTTTATAAAAAATATCTTGACGTGTCTTCCTCCAGCCTGAAACTAAATCATAACCTTGGTTGAATTTAGTCAGGAGTTTGCGCATCTCATTGGGGTCATCCTGTAAATCTGAGTCAGAAGTAATGATTATTTGACCCTGGGCTGCCTCAAAACCGGCTTTGAGAGCTGCCCATTTACCCTGGGGGGAGGCAAAGGTGAGTATTTTGACGGCTGTGAAGGATTTTAAGATAGATAGGGAGGAATCGGTTGAGGCATCATTGACGGCAATTATTTCCCAGCCAGAGGCTGGTCGTCCTTTGGACGAATATTTTTTGTCTCTCATAACCTGGGTAATCTCCTCTAAAAGCTGTGGTAGAGATTCTGCCTCATTTTTTATAGGTAAAATCCAGGAATATGTCACCTTCATAAGGGTGAATATACCATGTAAAATGGGGGATTGAAAGGGAAAAAGAGATCTGTTAGGATCTTTCTATCTTTTATGGATTTTAAAGATTTAGAAACCAAAATAACCGATCCTAAGTATGCTATTCCTGCCTCGATTGTGGCTTTGGTGATTTTGGCTGCTGTGGGTTTTTTCTATTTCCAATCTCAACAAAACCAGCCAATTGATCCTAATAATCAACAGGCTGTTCAGGAAGAAAATAACAAGGTTATTGAAGAAGTGGCCAAATTAATGGATTTACCTTCGGGAGAAACGCCGCAGGTTTTGACAGTGACCGATATAACTCAACTGCAAGGTCAGCCGTTTTTTGCCCGGGCTCAAAACGGAGATAGGGTTTTGGTCTATTCCGGAGCCCAAAAAGCCATTCTTTATGATCCTAATAATAAAAAAATCAGGGAAGTTTCTCCCATCAACCTGGCTCCTCCTTCAGCCACTGAATCTGCCATACCTTCAGCTGCTCCATAGATAAACTCACTATTGTAAATTATGACAAGGGGTGTAAAATAAATTTGGCAGGAAGTTTATTAGGTTTATCTTACCTTCTGCTAAAGGAATTATTTTTGTGCGTAACATCTTACTCTTACGAGTGGTAGTGGCGATCATTTTTGGGGCTTTTGCCATACTTTTTTCAGAGCTGATACCTCCACTCTCCAATATTGACCCCCGATTACTTAAGGTATTTGTAACTCTGGCGGCAGCAGCAGTAGGTTTTCTGGTCTTTCCCGACATTGCCGGATATATTAGAAAAGTCTCCCTCACCTTGTTTAATTTTATAGTACACAGAGTCTCATCAGAGGTGATGAATCAGATATTAAAGCTGCCCAGAGGTCACTTTCCCTTTGGTCAAAGTCCACAGGTAGGATCAGTGGCTATCACGAGACCGCAAATTTTGGATACTTCAGCCATTATTGACGGCAGGATACTGGATATTGCCAAAACAGGATTTATCTCAGGTCTGGTACTAATACCTCAGTTTGTTTTGGGCGAGCTGCAGCAGGTAGCTGACAGTGCAGATGATCTAAAAAGAGCCCGCGGCAGACGCGGGTTTGAGGTTATTGAAGATTTGAAAAAAATCAAAGGAGTGAGGGTGGAAGTATGGGATAAGGATCAAAATGGTAAAACAGTGGATGATAAACTGCTTAATCTGGCCAAAGCCACTCATGGCAAAGTCATCACCACAGATTATAATTTAAACAGAGTAGCCTCAGTTTCCAATATCAATGTATTGAATGTTAATGATTTGTCCAATGCTGTTAAAACCAATGCTATACCAGGAGAGAAGATGGATCTGAAAATTATGCATATCGGTAAAGATCCCTCCCAGGGAGTGGGGTATTTAGAAGATGGGACGATGATTGTGGTCTCAGATGCAGCAGATCAAATTGGCAAAACCTTGAAGATAGAGGTCACCAAAAGCCTGCAAATACCGGCCGGCAGGATGATATTTGGGAAGAAGATTTGACATTTAAGACCTATAGTTATATAATGGGACTCTTAATATATGGGAATTGAAATTAGCCGTACTAGAGGGTCCTTATTTGAGAGTCTTGCTAAAAAAGGAGCAAGATTTCTAATAACGAAAACACCTAACTTGGTTTTTGCCACAGCAGCTGTTTTCTCAGGAAGTGTTCCTAAAGATGCAAAGGCAGTGGATGATCTTGATCTTATTTTCCCGACCCCTATTGTAGAACAACTAAATCTTAATAGATATAACTCATTAGAGTTGCCTATTCTCAATCCAGATGGAACTCGTAAACAGATTAGACAATTAGAACAAAACTATAACTCTGAAGCGGTTTACAGCACTAGACAAGCTTGGACAACTCGCCTTTGGTGGCCAATTTTTGAATCAAAAGCCCTAAGTGATGGTTTACCTAGGATAGCTGACGATTGGTGGCCAGCTCATGTGTATGACATTACTACAGGTGGAATACATAACGTACAAGGTCAGGCTTGGGAAAAGGCAAGAAATATTATGGAGCAACATCCGGAATCAGAAAGTTTTGCCGGATATTGTCCTTGGGTGGCTATTGTACAGGCAACAGAGGAACAACCTGTGGCTTTTCCAGGAGAAAATTTGGCAGGTGAGACAGATCCTGAACGTATTATACAGCTTAAAGAAGGACTTTTAGTAATTAAACATGCGGGGGATATTTTAGTACCGGTGCCGACAACTACTGAAACCTTTGCAGCTATTATACAGAATGGTTTTACTATGATTGTAGATATGCCTGTTGGCAAAGTAGGTCAATGGTTTAGATCAGTTAATGGAATAGAAGGCAATCAATTGATTGTTACAAATTTTGGTTACCCTGATATAAAACTACCAATTGATGGGGTAGTATCTGCCTATATTGTTTATCCAGCTGATAGTACTGAGAATTTCGCACCAGGTATTAAAGATACAACATCATTTTGGAGATACAATATTGATAGAGCTCATATTAATGAATTAGTTTACGGGCAGTAAAAACTTTTCCACAATTCCAAATTTCTTGTTAATATCCAAAAGTATAGCATAAGTTTAGCAAGTTATAACAGCCTAAAATTACTGCCATAGCCTCTAAACAAAACTACAGGTCTGCCATAAATTCTCCTAAATTATCCTATGGGTTTTATAAAACTTGACAAATAGTTTTTATTCTGATAAAGTCAAATTTGTCATGATTATGGCAAAATTTGTAAACAGCTGGAAAAGGTTTAAAAAGGTCAGAAGAGTCAAAGGTGTAGATGATGTGACAGAACAAGTTAAAAAGGTTCTAGAGGATAGGGACCAGCAATTAATATTGATGGTTCGTAACTAAAAAAGGAAAGTGCGAAGCAGACGGACGCACTTTCCTTTTTTGTACTTTAAAAATTGGAATTTATTTGGAACTTGTGATTTAGGATTTGGAATTTCTTTTTTTACCCAAAGGGTAAAAAAAGAGCATTACTACCGCAGACGGACTCGAATAGCAATGCCCTTTTTATTAATTTCGAAAACAACTTCAAGAGCAGTTAGAAGTTGTTTTCTTACTTTACATTAGAGTAAATTTAAGGGGGTTGTCAAGACCCCAAAATAGCTTCAATTTTAAAAAATTGGATACAATATGCCCTCAAAAAGAGGGGTTTGGAGAAAGGTTTGTGGTGTTCTATATTGGGAGCTGATCTAGGGCAGGGATCAGTTCCCAATAAAGGACAGCACTTTAAACAAATTAACATATAGTAATCACGATTAAATAGGGGACTTGACCCATTCGGCAAGCTCAGGGTCTGCGGGGCCTAGTTGACCCCTTGACAAGGACTAGAACCTATAGTATAATACTCCACATAAAATAGCTATATGAATAATATGCCATTACAAAAAATATTTTTTTCAATTTTTTCCAGATACCTTTTAATAGGTATTTCTGCTATGGTCTTACTTTTAGGTGGACAGCAGCTGGTTAATGGAGACCTCTTACAAAGAGGACCGGAATTGGCCTTTGCCCAAAGTATTGGAGAATGTATTGACGGTAAAACCTATCTTGGAGGAGGAGTATATGTTCCAGGATGTGAGGATAACACGGATGCCGGCCAACCTGGACAACCCGGGCAACCTGCAGTAGAAGCTTGTCCAAAAATTGATGTGGTCAGAACAGAACAAGATTGTGTAGGGGATAAATGGTGTACATTTAATGTCTGGCAAGGACCCGCAGGAGATGGAAGCTGCACCTATGGTAGAGGCGGAGCTTATGGTTGTCAACTTATTGCCGGAAAATGTGGGTATAACCCTGCTCCTCAACCAGTAGCACCTCAGCCTGTGGTAACAACTACCCAGCTTCCTGAGTGTCCAAAGCCAGGTCAATCCGGAACTCAGCAAATTTGTGGCGGACAATGGGCTTATGATGTTTGTACCATCACCGAGAGATTTTCCGATGGCACTCCTGCCAAATACAGATGCAGTTATTCTCAAAATGCTAACTGCGTAGGTACATATTCCTGTCCTGCTCCGGCTCCGGTGGTAACTACCCAGGCTTGTCAGATTAAAACTGTTAAAACAGAACAAACTTGTATTGGAGCACAACTTTGTACTTTTAATTTCCAGCAACAGTCAGATTGTTCTGTGGTTAAAAAAGGCCCATTTAATTGTTTTGAATCAACTCAATGTCGAGCAGTGGTTCAGCCTCCGGTAGTGGTTACCCCGGTGGTACCTATTGCCCAGGGAGCTGGTCCTGTTAGTGTGACTAACAACAATAACAATACCAACAATAATTCTAATACAAACAATAACAATATATCTGTTAATGCATCAGGGGCGAGAGAAACTGTTCGGGAAGTGCAAACTGTGACAGCAGCTGCACCTACTGTGGTTTATGCTCAACAGCCAGCAGTTGCCGGTGTGCAAGTGAAAGAATTACCTAAAACAGGTTTACCAGTTGCAGCCTGGGCTGCTTTAGCCTTTATCCCTGCCGGATTCAGAATGAGAAAATTCAGAAAAGTTCAAGGTGAGCTGGAAAATTCACCAGTTTACATTTGGGAAAAAAGAGAGTATGATGCCAACACCTATAGTCATGAGCAGATTTAAGCAGACGATATTTTGGAAAAAATTCACCAAGATCCTGCTCTTCCTATTATCTCTTTATGTTATTTTTGCCGCTTTTAACTATGATTCTGTTAAAGTAGCAGCTCAAAGTTGTCAGCCGCCCACAGCAGCTCCCACTAACCTTTCACCTAATGGCCAAACCTTTTCAGCTGGTACTAATTCAGCAACTCTTTCCTGGAGTCCAGTTGATCGGGCCACTTATTATGCAGTTAATGTGATGGAAGGTACCATTTGGACTGTTTATAGCAGTAACAATTTAGCAGCCACCAGCATCAATATTAGCGGACTAAAGAATGGTTCCAGCTATAGATGGTTTGTCAGGTCATTTAACGAATGTGGCAGCGGTGGGCTGGGGGCGGCCACATTTTCAGTTGCCTCAGGAGCGGTTGATCAGACTTATAATATAAGTTGCTCTATTACCCAACAGCTTCAGAATTCATATTCCACCTCCACACCTTATAGCTATCTTTTAACTGGTCATGCCAGCTCAACTGCTGGAAACATTGTCTCTTATGAATGGGATTTGACCAACAATGGTTCTATTGATGCTTCTGGTCAATCTATTCAGCAAAACTATTTTGCTGATACAACTGCCAGACTGCAGGTAAAAGATTCAGCAGGGAATATCACCAGTTGTACTACTTTTATTGATGTCCCCAGCTCAACTGGAACTGTTTGTAGTCAAGATACTCTTCGATGTTCTGATGGTTCCTATGTGAGTAGAAATCCTAATAATAACTGCAATTTTTATGCTTGTCCGACTCAGCAATTTTGTAGATCTATTTCCTGCTCGCAAGCTCCTTCTGGTTGTTATTACTCAGGACGAATAACTTATTCTTGTGACTCAAATGTGTCTTTAACTTGTGGAACTCTAATTTGTCAGCCTTCTGTGACGCCTGTCCAGCCAGTAGTCTATCCTCAAAGGGTGATCTATCCTCAGCCGGTGGTTTATCCTCAATCAGTTATACAGCCAATCTATCCTACACCTTTTACTCCTGCACCAAGTATTGATATTAATAACATTAATAACAATAACAACAACAATAACAATAACAATAATAATAACAATAATATTTCGATTAATATTTAATTCTTGACAGAATAGAGATTATATGGTTTACTAAGGATGTAAGCCTCCGTATAAGAAAATTTTCAGTTTACAATTTAAAAATAAGAACTAGCCTATCATGCCTCGAGTAACAAAATCATTTAAACCTAAAGAAGAGCCTATTAAAGCTGAAGAAACTTCAGTCCCGATTGAATCGGGATCGGTGGAGCAGTTAGTGGGAGAAGGACTGGACAATACAGACGATGGACGATCGAAGATAGAAGATGGTAATTTGAAGATAGAAAATGGAGGATCGAATGAGAACAATCCACCTTCTAAGTTCTATCCTCAAAGATCTACTTTCTATTCTCCATCATCTACCGTCCGCAACAGCTACCCCGACCGTGAACGCGATGTCCCCACAGAAAATGTGTCCGGAGTTTTGGATGTCATGCCGGAAGGCCATGGTTTCCTACGACCTAAATATATACCTTCTGATATAGACGTATATATTTCTGCCAGCCAGATCAGAAGATTTCACTTGCGCCCTGGTGATTTTGTAGAAGGAGCAGCCCGTCCTCCGAAAGAAACAGAGAGATATTTTGGACTACTTCAGGTTAATAAAATTAATGGCGAAGATGCGGACAAACTAATGGGAGAAGATGGGCGGCCCAAAAAAAGGCTCCGATTTGAGGATTTAACCGCCATTTATCCTAATAAACATCTTAAATTGGAAACAGGTAAGGAACCGCTTTCTCAAAGAGTGATGGATCTGGTGGCTCCAATTGGTTTTGGTCAGAGAGGTTTGATTGTCTCATCCCCTAAAGCAGGTAAAACTACCATCTTAAAAGATATAGCCACCGGCGTTGCCAAAAATCACCCCGATGTAGTTTTAATGGCAGTTTTGGTGGGTGAACGTCCTGAGGAGGTCACAGATATCTCTAGGTCAATTAAAGGCGATGTGATTGCCTCAAACTTTGATGAACCGGCGGAAGCCCAGACTGCAGCTGCCGAGATTGCCCTGGAGAGGGCCAAGAGACTGGTGGAGCAAGGTAAAGATGTAGTCATTCTTTTGGATTCTGTTACCAGATTAGGTAGAGCTTATAATTTATCCGTGCCTCCTTCCGGAAGAACTTTATCCGGGGGTTTTGATCCAATAGCTTTATATCCTCCCAAGCATTTTTTTGGAGCTGCCAGAAATTGCGAGGAAGGCGGCTCATTAACTATTATTGGTACAGCTTTGGTGGATACCGGATCCAGAATGGATGATTTAATCTATGAGGAGTTTAAAGGCACCGGCAATATGGAGCTGCACCTGGATAGAAGAATTGCTGAGAGACGGGTTTTCCCGGCCATTGATATTGAAGCATCAGGCACCAGACAGGAACAACTATTATTTAAGGAAGATTATTATAAACAGATGATCATCATGAGGCGGATGATTGGCATATTGGGTGAGAATGAAAGAACAGAAATATTTTTAGAAAGGCTTAAAAAAACTGATTCCAATGAGGATTTTTTAAAGACACTAAAGGACATAAAATAATTTCAGATTTTTCGATACTCATTGACATACGGTTGATACTCAATAGATATTCATTGTATTGACAATGTATTTCCATGTATATCCATGCATGTCTACTGTATATCTATTTTGTGCTATCATAATTCTATGTCCTCAAAAGGCTTTACCCTGATTGAAATTCTGGTTACTGTAGTAATTCTTGCGGTACTGATGAGTGTGGGGATAATTTTTTATCAGCAAGCCATAGTCCAAAGTAGAGATGATAAAAGAAAACAAGATTTAAATCAGATTGCCCAGGCTCTGGAACTTTATTACCAGGTTAATAAAACATATCCCGGCACTGCGGGACAGTGGAGAAATTCCTCTCAGTCTAATTGGATTCCGGATCTTATTCCAACTTTTATTGAATCTTTACCGGAAGATCCTCAGGATCAGATAGGCAAAACTTATTTTTATCATGTAAATGATATAGTAGAATGCCCTAATTTATCAGATGGCCAGTTTTATATCCTGATGGCTTTACTTGAGAAAGAAGATGACCCGGATAGACTGGAAGTTAAGGATACGCGCTATTGCGATGGAATCTCAGTAACCTCTTCCTTGGATTTGACCTTGCCCACTTATTCCCAGGCATATATTCTAACCACACCCTAATTTTCACTTGACCAATCTGCTACAATATTGGCTTAAAAACTTCTCATGAATTCTATCAAGGACGATTTGAGGACACTTTGCCAGGCCTTGATTTGGTATACCCAGAAAAAGACTAAATATTTGGCTGCCAGGTTTGAGGAATTAAAAAATTTCCTGGTGGAACTTTTGATGCAAAAAAGGGGAGCCCGTCAGAAACAGGTCTGGCACGGCTCTATCATTGGCCTAGCTTCAGTGGGGATCATCACCTCCGGTATCATTGGCGGTCAGAGTCTAATTTCCTCCACCTATCCGGGAATTGGCGGACCTGATCCCCGTTTTACAGATGCATTTGAACCTTTTCCTAATGGTCCGCTAGTTGAGGGGTTTCAGGATATTCATACCGAGATCTCCCAAAAACCCCGCTCGGAAACTTTAGAATATGAAGTAGAATCAGGTGATACCTTGTCCTCAATTGCCAAAAAATTTGGCATATCAACAGATACCATCAGATGGGAAAATAACTTAAAAAGCGACCAGATCAAGCCGGGAGATACGGTAAATATTTTGCCGCTATCAGGCGTGTCTCATAAAGTAGTCAGCGGGGATACCTTAGAATCAGTGGCCAAAAAATATTCTGCTAATGCTCAGGCCATAGTTGATTTCCCTTTTAATGATGTGCCGGATGACTTTAGTCTTCGGGTGGGTCAAATCTTAATCATCCCGGATGGAGTACCGCCTGAGGTTAAAGTTAGACCGTCATCCAGGCCCCAGCCTCAGTATCTTGCTCAAGGTCCATCCTCGCCCACCTTTGACGCACCTTTTGGTGCATCATTTATCTGGCCGGTAGGGGGACAATTAAGCCAATATTTTGCCTGGTATCATCCGGGGATTGATATTGCCAACAGGTCCGCTCCGGGAATTGCCGCCTCAGACGGAGGGGTGGTGGTGGTGGCCGGCTGGCCGGATGGATATGGATATGGAAATCGAGTGGTAATTGATCATGGTAATGGCTACCGCAGTCTATATGCGCATCTTTCTAATATTTACGTATCAGTAGGCGAGAGGGCATCCAGGGGGCAGCTGATCGGCCAAATGGGATCAACCGGTCGGTCAACCGGGACACATCTGCATTTTGAAATCCACTTTAAAGGAGTGGCAGTGAATCCGCTGGCCATACTGAAATAATGTCTTCTCCAAACCGCCTGACTAAACTGGCTTTGTGGGTGCTATTTATAATGGGGGCTATCCTAATTTCTGCCAAAATTTATACCGGCCCGCTTCGCCCGCCTCTGGCGTGGCTTCCTAATTTTAACTTTAGTTCCACCTATATTTATTCATATGAGAATGAACAATTAGCAGGAATTGTCAAGAAGAATCTATCAGGGATGGAAGGGCAATTTGGGGTTTATATTGAGGATTTAAACTCCGATGATAAATATGAATTTAATGGCCAGCATAGTTTTCCCACAGCCTCCCTTTATAAACTTTTTCTGTTGGCCGCGGTTTTAAAAGAAGTGGAGAATGGTCAATTAAGCTTAGATGATCGGCTATCTTGGAGCAAATCCGCATTGATTGAAGCTTATGGAGAGCTGGACTTTGGTTATGAAGAAGCTGCAGAGATTATCAGCTACAGCGTGGATGAGGCTTTGATGCGAGTAGGCCGCATTTCCGATAATTTTGCCTCAATTATGCTGGCTGAAAAAATAGGATGGGAAAAATTGCAGGAATTAGCAAATAAACTAGGTGTTAGCAGCACGGTCTTGACTGGTGATTCTTTTTCCACCACTGCCAAAGATATTGGGTTTTATTTTAAGCTGCTTTATCAAAAAAGAGTGGTCTCAGAAGTTGTTTCCAGTCAGATTATAGAATATTTATCCTTAAACCAGATCAACAACAGATTGCCCGCTAAACTGCCGCCAGAGACCCAAAATCAGCCCGACAGCTGGCAGCTGGTCCATAAGACCGGAGAACTAGCGGGAATCCGTCATGACGGAGGGTTTATGATCTTGTCCCAAAAAGCTTACGTAATCGTGATCCTCAGCAAGGATTTAAAATATGAAGATGAGGCAATAGAAGCCATGGCCAATTTATCAAAAGAGGTATTCGAATATTTTAAAGAAAAAAGTGGACCCACCGGGAATTGAACCCGGATCTGAGCAATGCGAATGCTCTATTCTGCCGTTGAACCATAGGCCCTGGGCGAAGTCGAAGGGTGGACCCGAGGGGAATTGAACCCCTTATCTTCTCCATGCCATGGAGACGTCGTACCGGTAGACCACGGGCCCTTGATGCTAAATTATACAATAATTATATAGATCCCGTATCAAGTACGGGATGACAAAGGAAGATTATGGCTGTGGTGTAGGTTCCGGAGTAGCATTAGGTCTTTTTACAGCCGAGGGGGTGGCTATTTCTTGCGGCTGACCAACTTCCACATTAACATCAGCTTCCAAAGCTCCCTGGGTTTCAGCGGCCGGCGGCTGCTGGGGAGAAGGAGGTGATATTCTGTTTTTCAAATCATTTAAGTAATCCGTGCCCACTCTGTAATCATCAGAATCAGCTTCCAGCAGTGAGAGCATTCTTTCAGCTGCAGCTTGGGCATTGACCAAGTCTCCCTTGTCCCTCATGGCCACTGATAGATTATAATAGGCATTGGCAAAATCAGGCTTCAAATTTATGGCATCGGTAAAGAATCTGATAGCCAGATCGTAATTTTGCACCGCATAATAAGTTCCGCCTACGCCTAATCTTAAGAGCGGATTGAGAGGATCCTGAAAAATAGCCCGGCCGTATGAGTCCAGGGAGAAAAGCAGAGCATTTTCCGCCACTCCGGCAATCTGCCTATATAGAGTGGCTAAAACTTCCCAGTTGGCAACTGATCTGGGACTTAAGGTGACAGCAGTTCTGCCTTCATTAATGGCTTGCTGCAGCAAAACCTGGATATTTTGTCTGTCTTCATCAGTTAATGTTCCCTGAGGGTTTTCAGGGGTAGGGGCTTTGGCAGTAGCAATAGCATTAGCCAGGGCAAAATTGGTCTGGGCAATATTGATGCGGTATAGATCATTGTAGGGATTGCGATTTTCCGCTTCGACAAAGGCGTTATAAGCTGCCAGGCCATCATTTCTGCCAATGGCCAAAATAGCCTGGCGGTGATAATAATCAGCTACTGCAAACTTTCCGCCGTAAAAAAAGGCAAATAAAGTCAGGGCCAGACCTATCACCAAGAGCACCCCGGGCAGGGCATTGATTCTGACTACTTCTTCTGATGAACGGGTGGAGGAGATATTGGCAGCTACCCTTAATATATTTTGGCCAATATTTTCCCCAAATCCGCCAAATAAGGATCTGGCCGGACCTTCTCTTAAAAAGTTAACCACCATAAAGGATCCCAAAATAGTCAGTCCCACTACCCACACAGGCAGAGTGGCAGTGTGGAAAATTAGTATAATAATAAAGGTAAGGCCGGAGATGGCAAGCCCTATGCTCAAGCGGTTAACCGGGTTTTGCGGTTGTTCTAAAGTTTTATCCAGCCTGATAGTTTTCCAGGCAGCGCCAATAAACAGCAAAGTGACTGAGATTAAAGCCAGCAGTCCAATACCTCCCAGAGTCCCCAGGACTTGCAGGTACTCATTAAACGATTGTTCAAAGCGGATATTCCAGAAAGTGGAATTGTTAAACTCTATGGGCTTATATAAGGTGAAGTTGAAAAGATGAGTTGAGGGACCGGTTCCCCAAAAAGGATGGTCCCGGAAAGCTGAAACTGATACTTTCCAGGATGTCAAAAAGTCCAGTTGCACTTCTCTGGGAAAGTTTTTAGCCCTTTCATATAAAGGATTTTGCGCTCCTCCTACCGGAGGAATAAATGATAAAACTGCCAAAAGAATTGCCAGAGCAGTTGGTACAGCCACAAAAATCCAATTAATTTGTTTAAGATTGGGTTTAGATGCTAGGATAGCAAGTCCCAAGGCAGATAGACCTGCTACGAAACTGGCTACCCCTCCTGTTAACACTATGGTAATGCCAAAAAGGGCTAAAAGCAGGCCGTAAATAAAATAAATTCCCAGGCGGGGAATTTCAGATAAGGTGGCCACAGTTTTGCCGGTTAATATCTCTACCGCCAGAAGAGGCAAAAGCATGGCTAATATAGCAGTGGTGGAAAAAGAAGAGCCGGTTGGAGTAAAGTTGACTGTTTGATTCCAATCAGCAGGGAGAAAATTGATGCCAAAATAGGAGAGGATAGTTACTAAAGAAAGTATTGCTCCTGCCCCAAAGAGCAAATTGATCACAAGTCTTACTTCTTTAAAGGATTTCAAATTATTAACATATAGGAAGTAAAACAATATATATGATACCAGCGCCACCAAACTGCCGTTGATTTTACCTTGATGTCCCAGTAAAGAAATAAAGGGGGAAGAGGAGAAGATGGTGGAGATGACAACTACTGCTAAAAGTAATAATAGGGGTAGATCCAGAGGAGTACGCAGTAAAACAACTTTATCTTCAACTGTAAACTTCAGAGTTAAAACAACCAGGGTAATACCCACAAATCCTAAAAGGGCCAAATATTTGGGAGTGTCAAAAGCCTCGGTGGTGAGGTTGGTAAACAAAAAGAAAACGCCAGCAAGCATCACCGCTAAGACTACTTTAAAGATTAATTCCAGATAAACACTCAAGACATTTTTAGTCATAATTTTCCTATTGTCATCCCGCCGAATGGCGGGATCCAATTAACCATGTAAGCTAGGTTTTTAATTAGATTCCTGCATTCGCAGGAATGACAGTGACGATAATTTTTTAGATTACTACTCTAACATTACTAGGTTATAAATAGTTCTGACAAGTGGGTATAAATATATCAAAATGGTAATTTTTGGATCAGTTTTAGGAAAAAATCTTCCGTGAAAAAAATAATTTTCATGGAGAGGGTGGGCCGATGCCGACAGTAGGATTACCGGATACTATTAAGTAATCAAATTCCACATCTTTGGTTTCTGACTTGGATAGTTTGACGGTAAAGGATCCGTCTGATTTATTAGTAACAGTGATCAGCTGGCCTAAGGGCACTTTAGGGGTGAGCAGGATAACTGAGGTTTCATCAATGTGAGGATTTTTAATGGAGGCTTGGATTTGGCCGGCCGGGATAATACCAACTCCTGCTGTTTGATCCTGTTTAACTTTAATTTGATCTACTATGATGGTTTTAGCCTTAATGGTACCGTCTTTCTCCAGGGTAATTTTTCCATTAAAGATATCTATGGAAGAAGCCAGTTGAGATTTCTGAAGATAGAGGGTGGATAGAGCATCAATGGTATTCTCACTGAATGATAATGTTCCATCTATAGTTAGGTTTCCGGCAATTAAAGTATTACCTAAGGTGGTAGTACCAAAGGATTTAAGGGAGTTTTGGATAATGGCATCATAAGCGGTTAAGGATCCCAGGATCTGGGCAGAGGAAGTTACCTTAAGGTCTGCAGTTAAGGTAGCTGAGTCAGAAGCCAGTAAGATGTCCGGAGGAGTTAAGTCCAGTGCATCAGTGGATCGGTGTATCAGTGTATCATATAAGGCAAGTTCAGCAGAGTCAGAAGCCTCAGAACTGATTCCAGCAATCTCTGCAGAAGGAGTAGCTTCAGTATTTTCTTCCTTAATTCTTAATTCTAGATTCTTAATTCTAGATTCTAATGTAGCTATCTTGCCGGAAAGGTCATAAAACTGGACGGTAGAGGATGGAGAATAGATGGTAGTATTTTGAGGATCGAGGGTAGAAGATGGAGAAGAAGAATCTGTAATCAATCTACTATCTTCTATCTTCAAATTACTATCTTCTATCCCTCTACTATCTATCGTCAATGATGCTACCTTAAGCTTGGGTATAATTAAATTTCCTTCATTATCCATAGTTAAGGATGAGAAGAAATTCCCCGGATCTGCAAAGCCACTCTTAACATGGACTAGGATCTGGCCACATTCCACACCCGGTGTGTAAGCGCAATTTTCCACACCGGGTGTGGAGCCGGTGTTAGCTGAGAAATCCTCTAATGCTTGGCCTATGACTTGTCCTGGTCTGGTGGCTTTGGCTGCTACTCCCGGAATTTCTGATGAGGTTAGGTAATCTCCTCTTTTAATATCCCCATTGATAGTAGATACTTTGGTCTTAATCTGACCAAGAAGGCCCACAATGGCTTTATTCACACCGGGGGAGTCAAGGCCCACCCCCGGTGTGTAGTCTGCGTTTCCTACAAAAGCAGCATCTTTGGAGACTACACCAATCAGGTTTTGGTCATAAGGGATGGATGATTTAGCCACTCCAGAATGACTCACCCCGGGGGAATCAAGGCCCGCCCCCGGGGTGGCTAGGCTTACTAAATCCCCATCCTCAGTTTCCTCTAAAGCATCAAAATATTCTGCAAAATCAGCACCGGTAGATTCATAAGCTACTTTATTATCATTAAGCCTGATTCTGCCTACTCTGACTCCGGCGCTGTCACTGGCCACCCCAGCATAAAAATCAATAAAATTAGATGAGACTCCGGAAACAGCAGTACCCAAACCTATCCTTAATCCGGATGTATCCGGAGTATCTACTCCTGACAGGTTAACTATGGAGGCAGCAGCAGAGGAGGAAGCTTCCTTCTCTATGGTTAATCCATACAAAGGATTGGTAGTACCAACTCCTACATTACCCAAACTTAATATATTAGATGTGGATAATACTGAGCCTCCTACAGACAGACTCACACCGGGGGAGTCAAAGCTCGCACCGTACGGTGTGGCTCCTATTGCCAGGTTACCATCCAGATATAGTAAACCTGAATCTAATCTCTCAATGAATTGTTCAGCTTCCCACCAGGTCACATTAACCTGCATTAAAATCTGGCCAGGCGGGGCACCAGTACTACTCACACCGGGGGAGTCAGAGCCCACCCCCGGTGTGGCTAAGTAGTCCTCCATAGCTCTGCCAATAATCCTTCCTGTTTTAGTTGCTTTCATGGCTTCACCAGTAGTAGATGAGGAAGTGAGAGGATCACCTGTATAGATTGGTCCGTTCTCCAGATTAACCTTAACCCATACTTGTCCGAGCATTCCTACATTGGCATAGGTAGGATCAGAATCCCTGTTATCATCAGGATTATTATATGAAGTACCTCTGGTAGTTATGACTCCAATAATATTCTCATCATAGGATGAATTTGACCTTCGCACCACCCCGGGGGAGTCAAAGCCCACCCCCGGTGTGCCCGGAGTTAATATCATGACATCCCCGGGTTCAGATGCATCCTCCTGTTTAATATATTCTGAATAATCAGCAGTAGTAGCATCTGAATTGAATCTAAAGGTAGTACCGTTGGACTGGACCCAGATACGGCCTTCAGAAGCAATATTACAGGCATCTACACAGCCTATGGCAAGCTCACCGTCAACATCTAACCCGTTCGGGGTGGTATTTACATTATCCCCGATTTCCAGAACCAGATTAGTGCTGTCATATTCAAAAGTGGAATAACCGGTAATTGAGGATGTCCCATCCCAGACAGCTATCTGAGGAGCAGTTCCTGTACCGGTAAGCCCGGCGCCTGCATCTGCCTCACAAACTACTCTGCCTGCAGAATCTGTAGTTAGCTTCCCTCCACCTGATAATCCTGAACAATTATAACTTTGCAGCCGCAGGGCAGACCCTACTGTAAGTGAAACACCTATTCCGGCATTACCGGCCACATCCACTCCGTAATTGGCAGAAGTTCTGCCTATTCCTACATTGCCAAAGACAGATAACCCCAATCCTGGAATAGATGAGAAGGTATTCCCTGTCCAGCCAATCCCTACATTACCTCCCACAAATAATGTAGATCCTGGAGTAGATGTACCTATACCTAGGTTTATTCCAACATTACCCCCGTTGAAGATTGCAGCTGGAGCTGTATATCCTGCACCAACACCAATCATATTAACTACTAACCCTGGAGTACCTGAACTTACCCCAATCCCCACCATCCCTTGTGAATATAATCCTCCTGGACCTATTCCCAACCCTCCACCTACTGTGAGCTGATTACTAATAATAGCTGATTCCCTGACTTGTAAAGCCCCGGCCTCCAATGATCCAATCTGTGCAGATGTAACATCTATTCCTCCTATATCATAAATCTGAAACTCACAACCTACATTAGTCTGAGCATCACAGGTGTTCGCATTGCTGACTTTTGTTGCATAGAGGTATCTTCCTGACACAAAAATTGTCTTATCAACATTACCTGCAGGAGCATTCCCTCCATTATCAGCCCCTCCTACAAATATAGGATTGGATGGATTAGACACATCATATACTTGTATCTCACAACCAATACTTGCAGAGAAACTACATAACCCAGGATTAGCAGCATTACTTAGATACAGATATTTTCCTGAAACAAAAACAGATCGAATAGCATTAACTACAGAAGCAGTGCTTACTTGTGTTGGAGAATAGGGATTAGATATTCTATAAACATAATATGTTCCACCACTATCCCCTAAATAAGCATAACTTCCTGATACAAAAACTGATTCTATGCGATTAGTTCCCCCAGGAGCAACGCTACTTACTCGTATTGGTTTTATAGGATTAGAAACATCATAAATATCTAAATAACTAGAGGCTGACCCCCCTCCCACATAAACATATCTTCCAGAAACAAATATAGAAATTGGGAAAGCACTAAGAGAAATCTGACTTACTAGTAAAGGTGAGGTCGGATCGGAAACGTCAGCAATTTCTAAAATATTAGAGCTATTAGCAATATAAGCATATCTACCTGAAACAAATAAAGCAGCAGTACCTCCCGGAAAAGTTAGATTTAATCCTCCCGTGTATAAAGGTTTACTAGGGTTAGATATATCCCAAATTTGAAACTCACAACCATCTCTGGTAGTAGAAGAACAAGCACCATTGTTTACCCCCCTACCAAGATATAAATAATTTCCTGAAACATAAATAGAAGCAGCGCTACCAGTAAAGCCAGGGGTACCTGAAATCCCCGCTATAGCAACAGGAGAATTTGGATTAGATATATCATATATTAGAAGGAGACAATTAGTAAGAGTGCTGAGTGTACATGCATTACCAGTGCTATTATTTTTTCCTACATAAGCATACTTGCCTGAGATAAAGATAGCAGTTCCGTTATTAGTTGATGTAAAACTTGCCCCACCAATATACATAGGATTTTGGGGGGTCTGTAACAAACTACCTCCTAATATATCAAGAGCACTTCTGGGGGCAGTAGTTCCAACACCTACATTACCTTGGGAGGTAACTGTAAATGGTAGTGGATTAGTTAAATTAGTTCCCACATAAGTAGGATTAATTTGGAAAAGCTGGGATGGTGAAGTCCAACCTATACCTATATTACCATTTAGGAATACTGCTCCCGGGATATCATTTGAACCAAAGCCTGCTCCCCATAAGTGGAATGGTGCTATGGGACTGCTGGTCCCCAAACCTACATTCCCTTCCACAATCAACCCATTGGCAGGAGCATTATAATAGGCAAAGGAGGAACCTATGCCCATAGATCCAAAGACCCCTAATCTGTTGGCTGAGGCAGAGGAACCTATTCCCAGTCTCATATTGGCATTATCCCAGAAGAATGGATCAGCTCCCTGAACCTGAGTCCCACCGCCATTAAAGAAGGTAACCTGGCCTGCTTCCGGGGTACCAAATGCCTCAATTCCTGAACCTCCGGCATCAGCATCACAAACTACCCTGCCTGAAGAATCTGTGGTTAACATACCATCACCGCAATTATAGATTTGCAATTGCAAAGCTGATCCTACTGTTAATGATTGTCCTATACCTACATTACCTACTACATGCAGTCCATATGTTGGGGTGGTGGTGCCAATGCCTACATTGCCAAAGACAGATAATCCCAAGGAAGGCATGGCAGCAAAGGTATATCCGGTCCAGCCTATCCCCACATTTCCTCCCACAAAAAGGGTAGATCCCGGAGTAGAAGCCCCAATTCCAAGATTTATCCCTACATTCCCTCCATTAAATATAGCAGCCGGAGCTGTATATCCGGTCCCCACTCCTAACATATTTACTACTAATCCTGGAGTCCCGGATGAAACCCCAATCCCCACCATTCCCTGGCTTAATAATCCTCCTGGTCCTATATTAATACCACTGTTAACTGTTAACTGATTACTGATAACTGCACTTTCTCTGACCTGTAACCCACCTGCCTCTAAACTACCTATTAATGCACTAGTTACATCTATACCCCCAATGTCATAAATCTGAAACTCACAATCTGTTTTTTTTGATGAACAGTTAGGACTACTAGAAGCTACACCATCTCCTACATATGCATACCTGCCTGAGACAAAAACTGTATTAGCAGCACTACTGCCAGCATCTGTAACATTAGCCCCACCTACATATAATGGATTGTAAGGGTTTGAAACATCATAAACTTGTAATTCACAACCAGTAGAAGTAAAGAAGTTACAAGTTCCAGTATTAACAGTTTTTCCTAAATACAAATATCTTCCTGAAACAAAGACAGAGTTAATACCATCTCCAGCAGAAGCTGTAGCTACTTGAGATGGAGAATAAGGATTGGATGTATCAAATATTCTCAATGTTCCACCACTATCTCCTATATATGCATATCTGCCTGAAACATAAACAGAGTTAGCAGTACCGCTAGTAGAAGTACTACTTATCTGTATTGGATTGGTAGGATTAGTTACATCAAATATCTTTAAAGTAGTACCATCTCCTGCATAAGTGTATCTTCCTAAGGTAAATACAGAAGCTATAGCATTCCCAGTATTTATTCCTCCTGTATATACAGGAGAAGTGGGGTTAGATACATCATAAATCTGTAATTCACAACCAGTATTTGTAGTAGAGGAACAGGTACCACCATTGGCAGCCTTGCCTAAATAGGCATACCTGCCTGATACAAAGACACTCTGGCCAGCATCCCCTCCATCATCTGCCCCACCTATATATAATGGATTATTAGGATTGGATACATCATAAACTTGTAATTCACAACCAGTATTGGTGGTGGAGGAACAAGTACCAGCATTACCAGTTTTTCCTAAATATGCAAATTTACCAGAAACATAGATACTCTCGACTAGATTAGCTATTTCAAAGCCATTTATAAAAGTTGGATTATTTGGATTAGAGACATCAAAAATCATAAACTCACACCCTGTGTTGCTCCCTGCTGTACAACTACCAGTTTCAAATTCTGTTCCAACATAAGCATATTTACCTGAAACAAATATACTTGTTACTACTTGAGAATCAGTTGCTTGTAGGTCTGATCCTCCTATAAAGGTAGGATTTTGGGGGGTTTGGAGGAGGGAACCACCTAAAATGTCCAGGGCACTTCTAGGAGCAGTTGTACCTACACCTACATTTCCCTGTGATGTAACTGTAAAAGGTAGGGGATTAGTTAATTGGGTTCCTACATATGTTGGATTAATCTGGAAGAGTTGGGAAGGTGAAGTCCAGCCTATACCCACATTGCCATTAAGAAATACTGCTCCCGGAGTTTCATTAGAAGCAAATCCTGCTCCCCAAAGATGGAAAGGAGCAATAGGACTGCTGGTCCCCAAGCCTACATTACCCTCTATAACTAGAGAGTTGGAAGCTGGAGTCTGGAAACTGGAAAAAGAGGTACCAATACCCATAGATCCAAAGACCCCTAATCTGTTAGCTGAGGCAGAAGAACCTACCCCTAACCTCATTAATTCATTATTCCAGAAGAGAGTATTAGCTCCGGTGACAGATGATCCCCCGTCAAAGAAGGTAACCTGGCCGGAGGCTGCGGAACCGGAAAGTGTATCTGCGCCGGAATCATCCTGACAAACTACTCTGCCGGAGGAGTCTGTAGTTAACTTACCTCCACCACCTAAGCCATTACAAGCATAACCGGAAAGCTGCAAAGCAGACCCTACTGTGAGTGATTGTCCTATTCCTACGTTTCCTACTACCTGCAGTCCATATGTTGGGGTGGTGGTGCCAATGCCTACATTGCCAAATACAGATAACCCTAATCCTGGCATACTAGCAAAGGTAAATCCGGTCCAGCCAATCCCTACATTACCTCCAACAAATAATGTGGAACCTGGAGTAGAGGATCCTATCCCCAGATTAATCCCTACATTACCTCCATTAAATATAGCTGAGGGAGCAGTATACCCTGTACCTACCCCTAACATATTAACCACTAACCCTGGAGTACCTGAACTTACCCCTATCCCTACCATTCCTTGTGATAATAATCCTCCTGGACCTAATCCTATTCCACCACCTACATAAAGCTGGTTATTTATGAATGCATTTTCCCTAACCTGTAACCCTCCAGCCTCAAGTGATCCAATCTGAGCAGATGTTACATCTATCCCAGAAATATCAAATACATTTATTCCACAGAAATTAGTATCCGAAGTACAAGTCTTAACGTTATTAAACTGCAGGGTATATAAATACCTACCAGATACAACTATTGCTGTACTACCACCCAAATTAGCAACTCCAGTATCTTTACCTCCTAAGAAAATAGGATTAGCAGGATTTGAGATATCCCAAAGTTGTATTGTACAACCAGAATTAGTTATGGAATTACACGTAGGATTAGGTAAACCAAGCTTATTTCCTCCCACAAATAAGTAGTTACCAGATACTGCAAAAGAGAATGCAAAAGCGCTACTAGTTCCAAAAGCATTAGTACTCATAAGAGTGGGACTGGCTGGATTTGAGATATCAAATATTTTGAATTGGCCAGTATTACCAGCATTAGTATAAGCATATCTACCGGAAACATAAATATCACCACTCTGAGATATTGCACTCATACTAGCTCCTCCTAAATATAAAGGACTGGCTGGATTTGAGATATCATAAATCATGAATTCACAGCTAGTATTATCGGTAGAATTACAAGTACCAGCACCATTAGCCTTTCCTACATAAGCATATTTGCCGGAAACGAATAAACCAACAGCATTAACATTTAGGCTTACTGTTGATACACGAGTAGGATTAATTGGATTGGAGATATCATAAATTTGAAAAGCATGTGCAGTAACAGTAGTTATATAAAGATATCTGCCAGATATTTGAAGACCTCTAATACTGCCAGATACAGATACCTGTCCAACAAGAGCAGGGGCTGTTGGATTAGATATATCATAAACTCGTAAATTAAGTCCTGTTCCAACATAAGCATAATTCCCCACAACATATACTCCACCAACAAGGCTAGAGCCAATGGTTGCACTGCCTATCTGAGTTGGCGTAGAAGGATTACTAATATCTAAAATTATCAAACCAGTACTATTTAGAATATACAAATATCTACCTGAGACAAAAACTTCATTTTGACCGCTATTATTATTTTGTCCAGCGGTAATATTATTAGAAGTACCATTAGTTCCCCCAACCCAGGTAAGATTTTGGGGGGTTTGGAGTAAACTACCACCTAAGATATCCAGAGCAGACCTAGGAGCAGTAGTTCCTACTCCTACATTACCTTGGGAAGTAACTGTAAAAGGTAGCGGATTAGTTAACTGAGTCCCTACATAAGTTGGGTTTATCTGGAATAATTGGGATGGAGAAGTCCAGCCAATTCCTATATTACCATTTAAGAATATTCCTGAGACAGTGCCATTACCCCATACATGTAAGGGAGCAATGGGGGAAGAAGTACCCAGACCTACATTTCCTTCCACAATTAATCCATTAGCAGGAGCATTATAATAGGCAAAAGATGAACCAATCCCTAATGATCCAAAGACCCCAAGGGTGTTGGCTGAGGCAGAGGAACCTATACCTAATCTCATTAATTCATTATTCCAATAAAATGGAGTTGCACCCTGAACCTGAGTCCCGCCTCCGTCAAAGAAGGTGACCTGTCCTGCCTCCGGACTACCTGCTGCCTCAATTCCTGAACCTCCGGCATCAGCATCACAGATTACCCTGCCGGATGAATCTGTGGTTAACATACCGTCACCGCAATTATAGATTTGCAATTGCAAAGCTGATCCTACTGTTAATGATTGTCCTATTCCTATATTACCTATGACCTGCAGTCCATAAGTTGGGGAAGTAGTACCTATACCCACATTACCAAATACAGATAACCCTAACCCTGGCATGCTAGCAAATGTATATCCAGTCCAACCAATCCCTACATTTCCTCCCACTACCAGTGTGGCTCCTGGTGTGGAAGATCCAATTCCTAAATTAATCCCTACATTTCCCCCATTAAAAATGGCAGCCGGAGCAGTATACCCAGTCCCTATTCCTAACATCTCTACTCTTAACCCAACTGTTCCACTACTTACTCCTATTCCCACCATCCCCTGACTTAATATTCCTCCTGGTCCCACCCCTAATCCTCCTCCTACTGATAGCTGATTACTAATTATTGCTGATTCCCTGACTTGTAAAGCCCCGGCCTCCAGTGATCCAATCTGTGCAGATGTCACATCTATACCTGATATATCATATATCTGAAATTCGCAACCGTCATTGGTAGTAGTACAAGACCCACTATTTAAAGCTACTCCAGCATATGCATATCTACCAGAGATAAAGATTGATTGAATGTAATTTAAAGTACTCGCCCCTCCTATAAATAGAGGCAGAGCCGGATTAGAAATATCATAAATCTTAAATTCACAACCAGTGCTATCAGTAGATGAACAAGTTCCAGTGTCTAGACTACTCCCTATATACAAATACTTGCCTGAAACATAGATAGAACGCGCAATCGCCGCAAAGGAGAGACTACTTATTTGAGTTGGTGAGTAAGGATTAGATATATCATAAATTTGCATTGAAGCATTACCACTCCGTGCCGCATATGCATATCTACCTGATACAAAAATTGAGCCATAATTAATTGATATATCTGCCCCTCCTACAAATACCGGGTTTGTGGGATTAGAAATATCATAAATCTGGAATTCACAACCAGTATTAGTAGTTGAGGAACAAGTGCCAGCGTTACTATCTTTTCCTATATAGGCATATCTGCCTGAAACAAAGATAGGGCGATCTATAGAATTATTGCCAATATCATTATCCCCATTATCTGCCCCTCCTACAAATACCGGGTTTGTGGGATTAGAAATATCATAAATCTGGAATTCACAACCACCAGGAGTAGTAGAATTACAAGTACTGGTATTAAGATCTTTCCCTACATATGCATACCTGCCTGAAACAAATACAGCGTTGATTCCTTCAGCTCCATCATCTGCACCACCTACAACCCTGGGTCTTGCCGGATCAGATATATCTATAATTTGCAGTTCACAATTATTAAAATTGGTACTGGTACTGGCACAGGCGGCGGCGCTACCAGTTCTTCCTATATAGGCATATCTGCCTGAAACAAAGACAGCTAGGACGGCTGTGGGATTAATACTACCAACAGTTATTGTTGTTGGAGCAGCAGGATTAGATACATCGATTACCTTAAAACCTCCAGAATCTCCAACATAAGCATATTTACCGGAGACAAAAACAGGATGAGGGGCGTTGTTTAAGGTTAGTCCTCCTACAAAGGTGGGATTTTGGGGGGTTTGGAGGAGGGAACCACCCAGGATATCTAAGGCAGATCTGGGAGCAGTAGTACCAACTCCTACATTTCCCTGGCTAGTAACTACAAAGGGTAAAGGATTAGTTAATTGAGTACCTACATATGTAGGATTAATTTGGAATAATTGAGAAGGTGATGTCCAGCCAATTCCTACATTTCCTCCCGTTAAATAAGTATTATGAGCCACAATATCATTACCCAGAAAATTATGGGTGCCTTCTATTTGCAGATCATATGTTCTGCCTCTTTTTACCTTAGAAACCGAAGCAATTTCTTCCCACCCATCTATGGTGGCAATAAACATGCCCGGTTTAATGGATTGAACTTTTAACCATTCCCCGTCAATTAATGGCTTGCCACGTACCGACTGGTACTGTGGTGAACCTCTTAAGTCCTGGTTGCTGTGGCCCATGATTTTGACAAAATAGGGATGTTCTTTGGTGGTCCTGATTCTTTTACCTTGGGAAGTAATCAGCTCGTATAGATCCTGGATGCCTTTGAAGAGGGCAGCCTCCACAGTATGCCATTCAAAATAACCTGTCCTCTCATTTAAAGATAGAATCTCATCCCCCGGCTGAATTTGCTCCACCGGTACTTCTTCCTCAATCCATCCGCCAGCTGGCGGATCGATTTTTTTGATGTTAGCTACCTTCTCCAACTTACCGTCTATGGAGAGTAACATTCCTACATCCAGGTCTGATACTTTAATTTGGTTTTTCATGGTCCGCTGGCTTGAATAGTAGATTTATCTATTCCTACGATTAAGTAATCAAAAGTAATGTCAAATGTTTCCGGACGGGCCAGTTGAACCGTAAACTTGCCTTCTTTTTTGTCTATCACGGCTAAGCTCTGAGTTAAGGCAATATCTGCTGTTACAGGAGTAATCAGAATGATGGAATCCTCTGCAGCGTATGAGTTTTCAATCAGGGTATTAATCTGGCCTTTAAGGATAGTACCTTCTCCCCGGCTGGTGTCAGGATTAACCTTAATCTGATCTACTATGATGGTTTTAGCCTTAATGGTACCGTCTTTCTCCAGGGTAATTTTTCCATTAAAGATATCTACTGAGCTAGAAAGTAGAGATTTTTGAAGATAGAGGGTGGATAGAGCATCAATGGTATTCTCACTGAATGATAAAGTTCCATCTATGGTTAGGTTTCCGGCAATCAGAGTATCTCCTAAGGTAGTTTGTCCAAATGATTTAAGGGAATTCTGGATAATGGCATCATAAGCTGTTAAGGATCCCAGGATCTGGGCAGAGGAAGTTACTGTAAGGTCTGCAGTAAGAGTGGCAGAACCGGAAGCAAGTAGGATATCAGGAGGGCTAAGATCTAGCTGATCAAGCTGGGCCAGGATGGAAGAGGAAGATGATTCATTCACTTGAGCCAGGGCTGCAGAGGAGGTGGCAGTATTGTCATCCTCTTGTAGAAGGGGATCCAATAAACTGTCAGAGTTAGAATTGTCACTATTTGTTAATTGGATTCCTGCATCCGCAGGAATGACATTTTGGTCCAGGGTGTTTTCCAGCTGAGCTATTCTTTCCTCAAGTGAGGCAATCTTGCCGGAAAGATCATAATATTGGACGGTAGAGGATGGAGAATAGATGGTAGTATTTTGAGGATCGAGGGTAGAAGATGGGGAAGAAGAATCTGTAATCAATCTGCTATCTTCTATCTTCAAATTACTATCTTCTATCCCTCTACTATCTATCGTCAATGATGCTACCTTAAGCTTGGGTATTATCAGATTCCCTTCATTATCCATAGTTAAGGATGAGAAGAAATTCCCCGGATCTGCAAAGCCACTCTTAACATGGACAGAGATGAGGCCCTGTTTCACCCCGGGGGAGTCTCCCTCGACTTCGCTCGGGACAAGCGGGCCCACCCCCGGGGTGTTAGCTGAGAAATCCTCCAATGCCTGTCCTATTACCTGTCCTGGTCTGGTGGCTTTGGCTGCTACTCCCGGAATCTCTGATGAGGTTAGGTAATCTCCTCTTTTAATATCCCCATTGATAGTAGATACTTTAGTCTTAATCTGACCCAGTAAGCCTACAATGGCTTTATTCACACCGGGGGAGTCTCCCTCGACTTCGCTCGGGACAAGCGGGCCCACCCCCGGTGTGTAGTCTGCGTTTCCTACAAAGGCAGCATCATGGGAAACAACTCCAATCAGGTTTTGGTCATAAGGGATGGATGATTTAGCCACTCCAGAATGACTCATGGTTAGGCTTACTAAATCCCCATCCTCAGTTTCCTCTAAAGCATCAAAATACTCTGCAAAGTCAGCACCCACTGATTCATATGCTACTTTGTTATCATTAAGTCTGATCCTGCCAACTCTCACCCCGGGGGAGTCAGGGCCCGCCCCCGGGGTGGCTACTGCTGCATAGAAGTCTATGAAGTTGGAGGAAGTGCCGGAGATAGGTGTACCTAAGCCTAATTTAAGGGCAGATGTATCAGGGTTATCAGCTTGAGATAGATTAATAATGGAGGCTGAGGCTGAGGATGAGGCATCTTTAATTATATCCAGTCCATAAAGGGGATTGGTGGTGCCAATACCAACATTACCTAAGGATAAGATATTGGATGTGGCAAGGATTGAGCCTTCAACTGCCAGGCTCACCTCGGTGCCGGGAGGACTGCCTCCTATTGCTAGGTTACCATCCAGATATAGTAAGCCTGAATCTAATCTCTCAATAAATTGTTCAGCTTCCCACCAGGTGACATTAACCTGTATTAAAATCTGGCCAGGCGGGGCACCAGTACTGCTCACCTCGAAGGAGTCAGGGTCCACTTCCGAGGTGTAGTTTTCCATGGCCCTGCCTATAATTCTTCCTGTTTTAGTTGCTTTCATGGCTTCACCTTGAGTAGATGAAGAAGTTAGAGGATCACCTGTATAAATTGGTCCGTTCTCCAGATTAACCTTAACCCATACTTGGCCGAGCATTCCTACATTGGCATAGGTAGGATCAGATTGTCTATTATCATCCGGATTATTATATGAAGTCCCTCTGGTGGTAATTACCCCGATAATATTCTCATCATAGGATGAATTTGACCTTCGCACCACCCCGGGGGAGTCAGTGCCCACCCCCGGTGTGCCCGGAGTTAATATCATCACATCCCCGGGTTCAGATGCATCTTCCTGTTTAATATATTCTGAATAGTCAGCAGTAGTAGCATCTGAATTGAATCTAAAGGTGGTACCGTTAGATCTGGTCCAGATACGGCCGGCAGAGGCAACTGTTCCTGTTGATCCGATGGTAAACTCACCATCTACATCTAAACTATCTGGAGTTGTGCCTGTATCTCCAATTTCCAGAACCAGATTAGTACTGTCATATTGAAAAGTGGAATAACCGGTAATTGAGGATGCCCCATCCCAGACAGCTACCTGAGTAGCAGTTCCTGTACCGGTAATGCCGCCAGCACCTCCGGCATCTGCCTGACAAACTACTCTGCCTGAGGAATCTGTGGTTAATTTACCGCCGTTGGTTAGGACCCCGCAGTTATATGATGATAACTGCAAAGCTGATCCTACTGTTAAGGATTGTCCAATACCTACATTACCTACTACATGTAATCCATAAGCTGGGGAAGTGGTTCCAATTCCTACATTACCAAAAACAGACAGTCCCAGTCCCGGCATGGAGGCAAAAGTGTTGGCTGTCCAGCCAATGCCAACGTTGCCTCCCACAAAAAGGGTTGATCCAGGAGTAGAAGCCCCTATCCCTAAATTAATCCCCACATTCCCACCATTAAATATAGCTGCTGGAGCTGTATATCCAGTCCCTACTCCTAACATCTCTACTCTTAATCCTACAGTTCCACTAGATACCCCTATCCCCACCATGCCTTGTGAATATAATCCTCCTGGCCCAATACCTAACCCTCCACCTACAGTTAACTGATTATTAATAAATGCATTCTCCCTAACTTGTAATCCACCAGCCTCAAGTGATCCAATTAATGCAGATGTAACATCAATCCCCCCTATATCATAAATCTGAAACTCACACCCTTCACTGTTAATTGCATTACAAGTATTAGAATTAGCAGCTTTACCTGAATAGAGATATCTTCCTGAAACAAAGATAGCTTTATCAGCCCCAACATTATTCCCCCCATTGTCAGCCCCTCCTACATACAGGGGATTATTTGGATTTGAGATATCATAAACCTGAATCTCACAACCAGTAGAGGTGAAAAAATTACATACTCCAGCATTGGCAACTTTCCCCAGATATAAATATTTTCCTGATACAAATACTGATTGAATAGCATCTCCTGTAGTGATTGTGGATGATTGGGTAGGAGAGTATGGATTGGATACATCAATTATTCTTAATGTCCCACCACTATCTCCTACATAAGCATATCTGCCTGAGACAAAAATGGAGTTAGTATCAGATGTATAACCAATAATAGTTTTGCCTATTAAGATGGGATTTGTAGGATTAGATATATCATAGATACCCATTTCACCGTCATCACAAAGTTCGGGTAAGCCACTAAAACACCTTGCTATATAAGCATATCTACCTGAGACAAAAATGGAGTTAACAGTTAATGCATTCATACTACTACCGCCTATATATAATGGGCGTGAAGGATTAGAGATATCGTATATTCTTAATACTCCTCCGTTCTCTACAGTATATGCATACCTGCCTGAAACAAAGACACTAGTGCTGTTTCCTCCATTATCAGCTCCTCCCACAAAGATGGGATTAGCTGGATTAGATACATCATATATCTGTAACTCACAACCTGTTGAGGTGGTAGAAGAACAAGTACCAGCATTAGAATTTGTCCCTACATATGCAAATTTACCTGAGATAAATACAGATTGAGCAGTAGAAGTAGTAGAAATACTACTTATTTGTACAGGTGAGTTAGGATTAGTTACATCAAAGATTTTAAGAGTAGCTCCATCACCTGCATATACATATTTTCCAGAGGCAAACACAGAATTCATGCCATTTCCAGTATTTAATCCTCCCACAAAGGTAGGATTCTGGGGGGTTTGGAGGAGGGAACCACCTAGGATATCTAAAGCTGATCTGGGGGCTGTGGTTCCTACTCCAACATTACCTTGGGATGTAACAGTAAATGGTAGGGGATTAGTTAACTGTGTCCCTACATATGTAGGATTAATTTGGAATAATTGGGAAGGGGAAGTCCAGCCTATGCCAATATTTCCATTTTGGAATATTGCCGAACCGGACAAATGAAAGGAAGCAATAGGTGAGCTGGTCCCCAAGCCTACATTACCTTCCACAATTAATCCATTGGTGGGAGCATTATAATAGGCAAAGGAGGAACCTATGCCCATAGATCCAAAGACCCCTAATCTGTTAGCTGAGGCTGAAGAACCTACCCCTAACCTCATTAATGCATTATTCCAAAATAGAGTATTAGCTCCCGTTACAGAGGATGCCCCGTCAAAGAAGGTAACCTGTCCTGAAGATCCTGAACCTGTTACCCCGCCGCCTCCGGCATCAGCTGCACAAACCACTCTGCCTGAAGAATCGGTAGTTAATTTCCCACCGCCACCCAACCCTGAACAATTATAGTTTTGCAGCTGCAAAGCAGATCCTACAGTTAAGCTCTGTCCAATTCCCACATTACCCACTACATCTAATGCATAATTAGCTGTGGTAGTTCCAATCCCCACATTCCCAAAGACAGATAATCCTAAGCCCGGCATGGATGCAAAGGTAAATCCAGTCCAACCTATTCCTACATTCCCTCCTACTACGAGAGTTGCTCCCGGAGTAGAAGCACCTATACCTAAATTAATCCCTACATTTCCTCCATTAAATATAGCTGCAGGAGCTGTATATCCAGTACCTACTCCTAACATCTCCACATATAATCCAGTGGTTCCAGAAGATACTCCAATCCCCACCATTCCCTGAGATAATAATCCACCAGGTCCTACTCCCAACCCTCCACCCACTGTTAGTTGATTAGATATTATTGCTGATTCTCTAACTTGCAGACTACCTGACTCAAGAGAACCTATTAAAGCACTTGTTACATCAATCCCACCTATATCATATATCTGAAACTCACATCCCACATTAGTCCCTGCATTACAAGTCCCGGCATTGGCAGCTTTTACCATATAAGCATACCTGCCGGAGACAAAGACCTCATTACCATCATCCCCCAAATCAGCCCCGCCCACTAAAGCAGGTGAGGAGGGATTGGATATATCATAAATCCTGAATTCGTTACCTGTTACAGTACCAGTTACCACATAAGCATACCTGCCTGAGACAAAGACACCCCAACCATTAGTCCCCAACTCAACCCCGCCCACTAAAGTAGGTGAGGAGGGATTGGATATATCATAAATCCTGAATTCGTTACCTGCGTCATTATCAAGTACCACATAAGCATATCTTCCTGAGACAAAGACATCACGACTAAAATTTCCTAACTCAACCCCACCCACCTCAATAGGTGAGGAGGGATTGGATATATCATAAATCCTGAATTCGTTACCTGTTACAGTACCAGTTACCACATAAGCATACCTGCCTGAGACAAAGACACCCCAACCACCATTCCCCAAATCAGCCCCGCCCACCTCAATAGGTGAGGAGGGATTGGATATATCATAAATCCTGAATTCGTTACCTGTTACACTACCATGTACCACATAAGCATACCTGCCTGAGACAAAGACACCAAGACCACTATTCCCCAAATCAGCCCCACCCACCTCAATAGGTGAGGAGGGATTGGATATATCATAAATCCTGAATTCGTTACCTGCTGTATCATTATTTACCATATATGCATACCTGCCTGAGACAAAGACATCCCAACTACTAGCCCCCAAATCAGCTCCTCTCACAAAAGTGGGACTGGTTGGATTAGACACATCATAGATTTTAAACTCACAGCCGGTATCATCAGTGGATGAACAAGTACCAGTATCTGCACTCTTGACCACATAAGCATACCTGCCTGAGATAAAGACATTATTGTTAGCATCAGCCCCGCTATCAGAAGCCCCTCCCACAAAGGTAGGATTTTGGGGGGTTTGGAGTAGGGAGCCACCAAGGATATCTAAAGCACTTCTGGGGGCTGTAGTTCCTACTCCTACATTTCCAGTACTGGTTACTACAAATGGTAGGGGATTAGTTAATTGGGTTCCAACATAGGTGGGGTTTATCTGGAATAGTTGGGATGGGGAAGTCCAACCTATTCCTATATTTCCATTTAAGAAAATGGCAGAGGTGGTGCCTGAGCCCCAAAGATGGAATGGTGCTATGGGACTGCTGGTCCCCAAGCCTACATTACCTTCCACAATTAATCCATTAGCAGGAGCATTATAATAGGCAAAGGATGATCCTATACCCATAGATCCAAATACCCCAAGGGTGTTGGCTGAGGCAGAAGATCCAATTCCTAACCTCATTAATTCATTATTCCAGTAGAATGAGTTAGCTCCTGTAACCTGGGTACCGCCACCGTCCCAAAATGTGACCTGTCCTGAAGATCCTGAACCTGTTACTCCTGCTCCTCCGGCATCAGCCTGACAGACTATTCTGCCTGCGCTGTCAGCTGTCAGCTTACCCCCACCGGTTAATCCTGAACAATCATAACTTTGCAGCTGCAAAGCTGATCCTACTGTTAATGATTGTCCTATACCTACATTACCTACTACATGCAGTCCATATGTTGGGGTGGTGGTGCCAATACCCACATTCCCAAAGACAGATAACCCTAGTCCAGGCATACTAGCAAAAGTATATCCTGTCCAACCAATTCCTACATTACCTCCTACAAACAAAGTAGATCCAGGAGTAGAAGCACCTATCCCTAAATTAATACCTACATTCCCCCCATTAAATATAGCAGCAGGAGCAGTATAACCTGTACCTACTCCTAACATTTCTACATATAAACCTACAGTTCCTGAAGATACTCCTATCCCTACCATTCCTTGAGACATTAATCCTCCCGGCCCTATTCCCAACCCTCCACCTACTGTGAGCTGGTTTGATATTATTGCTGACTCTCTTACTTGTAACCCCCCAGCTTCTAAACTCCCAATAATAGCAGAAGTAACATCTATCCCACCAATATCATAAATCTGAAACTCACAACCTACATTAATTCTTGATGAACATGTATCACTGTTGGAAACTTTTCCTAAATATATATATCTTCCAGAGACAAATATCTCATCAGTATTACCCCCTGCATCATTACCACCATTATCAGCCCCACCAGCATATAATGGATTATTAGGATTGGAAACATCATATACTTGTAATTCACATCCATCATTGCCTGCAGCACTGTTTAAGAAATTACAAGTTCCATTATCAGAATTCCTCCCTAAATATGTATATCTACCAGAGACAAAAACAGAATTAATAGCACCATTACCAGCAGAAATAGTAGAAGCTTGTGCTGGAGAATATGGGTTAGAGATATCATAAATTCTTAATGTATCACCAGTATCTCCTAAATATGTATATCTACCAGAGACAAAAACAGAATTAATAGCAGAACCAACAGCAGTACTGCTCAATTGTAAAGGTGAAGTTGGATTAGAGACATCATATATTCTAAAGTTGCCATTACCATCTCCTATATAAGCAAACTTACCTGCAATAAAGACAGAGGTAATACTGCCTCCTGAAGTGTCAGCTCCTCCTACAAATCTGGTACTAGTTGGGTTTGAAATATCATATATTTGTAACTCACAACCAGTATTGGTAGTAGAACTACAAGTACCAGATACACCAGTGACTCCAGCATAAGCATATTTTCCCGAGACAAAAACGGAAATAACAGAATTATTAGACGTATCTGCCCCACCTACAAATAATGGAGAAGCTGGGTTTGAAATATCATATATTTGTAACTCACAACCAGTATTAGTGGTAGATGAACAAACTCCAGATCCACCATTAACTCCCACATAAGCATACTTTCCTGATACAAAGACAGTATCGAAACCGCTGCCAGCAGAGAGAGTACCTATTTGGCTAGGTGAGGAAGGATTGGTAACATCATATATTCTAAATGTTCCACCATTATCTCCAGTATAGGCATACTTTCCAAATATAAAGACTGCTCTGGTACCATTATCCCCATCGCTAATTCCTCCTACAAAAATAGGATTTTGGGGGGTCTGTAACAAACTACCTCCTAATATATCAAGAGCACTTCTAGGAGCAGTAGTTCCAACTCCTACATTTCCTGTACTGGTTACTACAAATGGTAAAGGATTAGTTAACTGAGTTCCTACATATGTCGGGTTAATCTGGAATAGCTGAGATGGTGAAGTCCAGCCTATACCTATATTGCCATTTAGAAATACTGCACCCGGAGTTTCATTAGAAGCAAAGCCTGCTCCCCAAAGATGGAATGGGGCAATGGGGGAGGAAGTCCCCAACCCCACATTTCCCTCCACAATCAGTCCATTCTCAGGAGCATTATAATAGGCAAAAGAAGCACCAATACCAACAGCTCCAAAGACCCCTAATCTGTTAGCCGAGGCAGAAGAACCTATACCCAACCTCATTAATTCATTGTTCCAGAAGAGAGTATTAGCTCCGGTGACAGAGGATGCTCCATCCCAGAAGGTAACCTGTCCTGAAGATCCTGAACCTGTTACCCCGGATCCTCCGGCATCAGCTGCACAAACTACCCTGCCTGCAGAATCGGTAGTTAACTTTCCACCTCCACCCAACCCTGAACAATCATAACTCTGCAGCTGCAAAGCTGAGCCTACTGTTAATGATTGTCCTATACCTACATTTCCTACTACCTGCAGTCCATAAGTTGGGGAAGTGGTCCCAATTCCTACATTACCGAATACTGACAACCCCAGCCCTGGCATACTAGCAAATGTATTCCCGGTCCATCCTATCCCCACATTCCCTCCTACAAAGAGGGTTGATCCAGGAGTAGATGAACCTATTCCCAGATTTATCCCTACATTTCCTCCATTAAATATAGCAGCAGGAGCAGTATATCCTGTACCTACCCCTAACATATTAACTACTAACCCCGGAGTACCTGAACTTACCCCTATCCCCACCATCCCCTGAGAATATAATCCTCCTGGTCCTACTCCTAACCCTCCTCCTACATATAATTGGTTATTAAAAATAGCATTTTCCCTAACCTGTAATGAACCTGTTTCAAGTGATCCTATTAATGCAGAAGTAACATCTATCCCTCCTATATCAAAGATTTGGAATTCACAACCTGCTTTATCAGGGAATATACAATTCCCTGTATTAGATTCTTTAGTCAAATAAGCATTCCTGCCAGAAATAAACAAACCAGTACTGTCAGTAGAAACATTATCAGGATTTATATCTGAGCCACCTTTAAAGTCAGGAGATAAAGGGTTGGAAATATCCCAAACCTGTAATTCACAACCAGTAGAAGTGAAGAAATTACAGACCCCTGTATTAACATTCTTACCTAGATACAAGTATTTTCCTGAAACAAAAACAGAATTAATTTGATTCCCGGCTGAGACAGAAGCCACTTGAGTTGGTGCATAAGGATTAGAAATATCAAAAACTCTTAGTGCTCCATTAGCATCTCCTGTATAGGTATATCTTCCTGAAACAAAAATACCGTATACTCCATCATCTGTATTAGTACCTCCTGTAAAGATTGGGTTAGCTGGATTAGATATATCATAAATCTGGAATTCACAGCCAGTATTATTAGTAGATGAACAAGTGCCTCCGATGGCTTCTCTTCCCACATAAGCATATTTACCAGCTACAAAAACAGCATATCCGTGTTGATCTAATATATCAGCACCGCCTACATATACAGGGTTGGTAGGGTTAGAAACATCATAAATTTGAAACTCACAACCAGTCTTATCGGCAGAGGAACAAGTACCTGAATCAGCTCTTTTAACCAAATAAGCATATCTTCCTGAAACAAACACATCTTCAACAACATCATCTGTACCACTATCAGATCCACCTATAAATAAGGGATTAGTTGGGTTTGATACATCATAAATCTGGAATTCACATCCAGTTTTAACGCTAGAGGAACAAGTTCCTCCAAAATTCCATAATCCTACATAAGCATACCTACCTGAGACAAAAACAGTTTCAGCTTCATTATCTGCTGTATCACTGCCTCCAATAAAAACAGGTGCGTTTGAGTTGGTAACATCATAAATTTGTAGTTCACAACCATCCCTGGAAGAACTACTGCAAGCTCCAGCATTGGTATTTGTTACTACATAAGCATATTTTCCATTAACAAAAACATCTCTAGCTTCATTTGTAGTACTATTTCCTCCTACATAGGTAGGGTTTTGTGGGGTTTGTAATAATGAACCACCTAATATATCTAGTGCAGATCTGGGGGCAGTGGTACCTATGCCCACGTTTCCAGCTGAAGTAACAGTAAAAGGAAGTGGATTAGTTAATTGGGTTCCGACATATGTGGGATTTATCTGGAATAATTGGGAAGGGGAAGTCCAGCCTATACCTATATTACCACCCATTAAATAAGTATTATGGGCAACTATGTCATTTGCTAAGAAATTATGGGTATTTTCAATCTGGAGATCATAAACTCTTTGTCTTTTTACCTTATTAATAGAAGAAACTGTTTCCCAACCGTCAATGGTGGCAATTAACATGCCTTCTTTGATGTTTTGTACCTTCAACCATTTACCATCAGTTAGGGGCTTGCCACGTACCGACTGGTACTGTGGTGAGCCTCTCAGATCTTGATTACTGTTTCCTATAATCTTTATATAATAGGGATGTTCTTTGGTGGTTCTGATTCTTTTACCTTGGGAAGTAATCAGTTCATATAAATCCTGGATGCCTTTAAATAAGGCCTGTTCTACCTGATGCCATTCAAACTGGCCTGTCTTTTCATTCAAGGATAGAATCTCATCCCCGGGTTGGATTTGTTCTACCGGAACTTCTTCCTCAATCCATCCGCCAGCTGGCGGATCCAGTTTTTTCACAGAAGCCACCCTTTCTTTCCTACCATTAATATTAAGCAGCATACCCACATCAAGCTCTGGTGCCCTAATAGAAGTCATTTCAAAACCTTCCCTTGTCATCCCCGCGTAGGCGGGGATCCAATTCCGAACCAGACTTTTTAATTGGATTCCTGCATCCGCAGGAATGACAGAGTCTTTCATAACACCACCTCCAGTAAAGTGCGGGCAGACACCCTGATAACTTTGCCTGATTCGGTAGTAATCTCATATTCATCATCTCCGTCACCTAAATCCGGAGTTTTTTTGCGGCGGCGTCTGATCCTGGTTCCCTCAGCCACACATTCTCCCACCACATGCAGTTGTCCAACAGGGGAGGTGGTGCCAAAGCCCACATTACCGTTCATCACTACCAAAGCCCCTCCGGCTTGAGTGGTGCCTATAGCCACATTACCCTGAACAGCTAATCCATTAGCTAAAGATGTTGGCAGGAAGGCTCCGGCATAAGAGACACCAATTCCCACAGATCCAAATACTCCCAGGGTGTTTCCTGAGGCAGAGGAACCAATACCTAACCGCATGTTGGCAGTATCCCAGAGGAAGTTAGTATTAGCAGAAACAGCAGTTGAGGAAGTCCAGAAAGTAACAGCTCCTGCTATTCCTCCGGACAGCCCGCCTCCACCCAAATCATCTGCACAGTAGACATTACCTGAGGCATCTGTGGTTAGTTTACCTAAGTTATTCAATCCTGAACAATCCTGTCCGGCTAAGGTGAATGCTCCGGTTTGGGATACTGTTAAGGATTGGCCCACTCCCACATTACCGGAGACAGACAATGTGCCGGTTATTCCGGTATTAGTTAGACTACTCACTCCCGAGACATTAAGAGAAGATAGATGGGCAGCAGAGGAAGTAGTTAAAGATCCTCCCACTGCCACATTACCGGTTGTTCCTAAAGTAGCTGTGGAGATACTCTTGGTCACAGATAATGAATCCAGTACAGAGGCTGAACTTACAGATAATGATTGGCCTACTCCCACATTACCACTCACAGACAATGATGAGCCAATCCCTACAAAGGAGGAGAAGTAGCCTGTGCCGTTAACCCTTAAATCATAATCAGGACTGGTGGTATTGATACCCACATTACCGGTATTTAGTACAAATAGTCCATTTTGTGCATCTGATCCAACCTGCAGCAGAGTTAGGGGACTGGAGGTCCCTATCCCTACTCTTCTATTTACGGAATCAAAGTAGAATTGGGCAGCTAAATCATTTAATCTGGTGCCGTCATAGAAGATCACTCCACCGGAAGTGTAGGTGGAATTATTAGTACCACCATTAGCTATGGGCAGTATGCCTGAAACAAAGGTGGCAGATCCTAAATTAACAGGACCTGATGATAACCCACCCAAACTATTAGACTGGACTATGCCCTCTCCCAGAGTAGAGAAACTAGCGGCTGAGGTGACAGTTAAGGATTGACCCACTCCCACATTACCGG
>JAUYKM010000008.1 GCA_030699125.1 Candidatus Daviesbacteria bacterium
AAACAAAGGTGGCAGATCCTAAATTAACAGGACCTGATGATAACCCACCCAAACTATTAGACTGGACTATGCCCTCTCCCAGAGTAGAGAAACTAGCGGCTGAGGTGACAGTTAAGGATTGACCCACTCCCACATTACCGGAGACAGTTAAGGTAGAGGCATATCCGCTACCTAAGGATGAGGTACCGGAGACAGACAAAGAAGCGGTATTAATATTGGATGTTGCAGTAAGGGAAGAAGATATACCGACATTGCCAACTACATCTAAAGCAAACTGAGGATTGGATGTCCCTACTCCCACATTACCCTGTACTACTAATCCATCTCTGGCTGAGGTAGGCAGGGTGGCTCCGGCATATGATGAACCTATTCCCACAGACCCAAATACTCCAAGTGTAGATCCGGGAGCAGATGATCCTATACCCAACCTCATTAATCCATTATTCCAGTAAAAGGCATTATTACCGGAGAGGGTGTCAGTATCTGTGAAGAAAGCCACCTGATTAGTAGCTCCTGTGCCATCTACAGATGAGGCAGAGCCAATATCTGAGGCACAGTAGACATTGCCACTGCTATCTGTGGTTAACTTGCCTAAGTTATTTAATCCTGAACAATTCTGTCCGGCTAATCTGAATGCTCCGGTTGATGAAACACTCAGGGATTGACCAATACCGACGTTACCTGTTAAATCTGAGAATCCGTTAACTCTTAAACCTCCTGTGGAGTAAGTCAAACTGGTGATGGTTAATGACCCACCAATTCCGGCATTGCCTGAGGTGGTGAGAGTTCCTGCATAGGCTGTACCTAAAGATGATGTTCCTGTAACTGCTAATGCTGTGGTATTGATTAAGGAGGTGACAGTTAAGGAGGTCCCAATACCTACATTACCAATGATATGCAGGGGATAATCCGGGGAAGTAGTGCCAATTCCCACATTTCCCTGTACAGCCAAGCCATTAGTAGGAATGCTGGCATTAGCAAATGAGACACCAATACCCACGCTACCTACAACTGACAAATCAGTACCTGGAGCAGTGGTGCCAATCCCCAGTCTGAAATTATTGTTATTCCAATAAAGTGCATTATTACCGGAGATGGTTGTACCGGAGGTCCAGAAAGTGATCTGTCCGGCACTTCCACTGCCGGTGATTGATGAAGATGCTCCTGCATCATCAGCACAAACTATTCTTCCTGAGGAATCAGCAGTCAGTTTTCCTGAATTATTTAATCCGGAACAATCGTATATTTGTAGCTGAAGCGCTGATCCTACAACTAAGGATCTGGAAATTCCCACATTTCCTATTACCTCAAATTCATAGGCGGGAGAGGTGGTCCCAATTCCCACATTTCCTTGTACAGCTAGTCCGTTAACAGGAATGACAGCATTGGCAAAAGATACCCCTACCCCTAAATTTCCGGCAATTGACAGTTTGGCCCCCGGGGCTGAGGTGCCAATGCCCACATTGTCTGTGGAAGTAGTTAATCTGACCACTGTGCCATCGTCGGTCCAGCCTGGAGAAGTGGTCGTACTCCAAGATAAGGTTCCTGAACCATTAGTTGAAAGAGTTTGTGAGGATGAACCATCAGCTGATGGCCAGGTATAAGTGACTCCATTGAATTTCGTGGTCCCTGAAACAGTCAAACTACCTGATAAAGAAATGGAATCATCCAGATTTAAAGTGACTGATCCTCCCAAAGAAACAGATCCGCCTCCACCCAAGTTGGTGCCTGCATCAATGGTTATTGAGGAATTATCAAGCTCTGAGTTTGATATCTTCTGTCCCAATAATGAGATTTCTCCTGTGGCATTGGGTAGGGTGATGGTTCTAGCTGCTGTTGGAGTCCAGGTTAAGGTGCCAGTTGGTCCGCCGGATTGGAATATTAACTGATTAGAAGTTCCGGATAAATTGGCAGAGGTGAAGGTGGGGGAAACAAAAGTGGGAGAAGAACTTGTTGATAGGTTTTGATCTATTGTGGACGAGTTTGTTACATCTAGGCTGGTATCTCCAGAGCTTAAAGCGAAGGTAGAGGCTGAAGGGGTTGATTCAACAATTAGTTCATTGATAGCGTCGCGGACAAATAAAGCACCGTTGACTTGTGCATCAGTATTGATTTCCAAGAATCTAGTTCCCTGGGTGACGGCCAAAACTGCTTGATAATCGTCTGATGTTAACTGGACTGTTTTTGTTTTTTCGTCTATCTTTTCAGAGGTGAAAAGATTACCAAGACTCTTATATCCTAAAACAGCAACACTTGTTATTATTAATGTAAATATAATAAATGCACCGGAATATGCATAGATTTTATTATTATTGTTATTATTTGCATAGATTTCAGGGCTATTTGAAGAAAAATCCGATATACTACTTTCCCTGGTAACAGTAGGAATTAATTCGTTAACAGTTGGGGGTTTTTGGACCTTCTTTTTTAAAAACTGATCTTTCAGCTGTTCAAGAAGTTCCTGGGAATAGAGTCTAGTCCCTCCAGGGGTCCTTATTGAGGTAAGTTTTCCGGATCTTTCCCAACGCCTTAATGTATCAATGGAAATTCCTAAGCTTTTGGATGCTTGCCCGATTTTGATAAAATCAGGGCTGTTTAAAGGGTCATCATGCGACCCCGTTTTAGTGGAGTCTTGAGGTTTCTTGTTTAAAGAAGTATCTGCAGTATTATTGGGCAAGTCTCTCTTCATTTAGGTTTGTGTCCGTCTGCTCAACCATAAAATCTATGTAATTTTAAGGGTCTACACTCACGTTACATAGATTTGCACAGATTTGTCAATAGGGGATGAATATATCAAACTAGGTCAATTTTGGTATAGTCAGGGTAAAAGATATTTACAACAAAATGGATCAGTGTGTCGGTGGATCGGTATATCAATTATTCGGTAGCAGAATTCTTACTCGTGTGCCTGGGGGTAGGCATAGATATTGACTGCATTTTTGGAGGTAAAGAGGATAGCTAAGGGGAATCTATAAGTGATATCCGGGTGGTCTGTATTATTGATGATTATGGGTTCATTTTCAATAATGGTAACGAAATTAGCATGGTCTTTCAAAATATCAAACTTGCCTTGGGAGTTTTTGGAAGAAACCGAAAAAACATCTCCTTCGTATACCAGCTGAGAAATAGTAACTATGCGTACATGGAGAGTTGAGTTCAACCTATTCCTCCTTCCTTCAGACTTCCTATATTCATAAATTTCTCAGCCGGGATTTGATCTAATGATCCGGAAAGTATCATTGTGGTATCTTTTACAGTAGTTTCTCTTGGTACATAAACTCCTTTTCTTCCTGTTTGTTTTTCCGTTATATAAAACGGTTGAGTTAAATAATTGATGATTTTCCTGGTTCGATTATAGAGAATCTGGTTTTCCAAAGATAACTCTGCCTCACCCACTACTGCTACAATATGTGATAGTTTGTTATACTCATGAAGTATTTGCTGGAATTGGGTGAGAGCCTTAAAATGAGCTGCTCCCAAAAAAGTTTCAGTTACGGTAGAAGAGGCAGATTGCTCAATATCAATGGGAGGATAGATACCTTTTTGGGCAACTGATCTTGATAAGACGATGGCCGTATCCAGAAAAGAGGTGATGGTAGCCACACCGGCATCAGTCAAATCATCAGCCGGCACATAAACATTTTGAAATGAAGTAATAGAACCATTACGGGTAGCCACCAATCTGTCTTCTAAAGAGCTTATTTCAGTTAATAGAGTGGCTTGGTATGCTTGCTCAGAAGGAATGGTTCCTAGAAGAACAGATAGCTCATTGCCTGCCTGGACAAACCTGAAGATATTATCCATAAAAAATAGCACATCCGACTTTTGATTGTCTCTAAAGTACTCTGCCAAAGTGGTAGCTGAGAGCGCCGCCCTGAATCTGATGGCAGCATTTTCGTTCATCTGTCCCAAAACCACCACTGTCCGCTCCATGGCCCCTGATTGGGTTAAACGCTCCTGAAGTTCCTGTCCCTCTCTGATTCTTTCTCCTACACCAGCAAAAACTGAGACTACCCCTCTTTCCGTTAGAGTCAGATTATGAAGAATCTCAGTCAAAAGAACGGTTTTTCCCACACCTGCTCCTCCAATCAGTCCGATTTTTCCACCTTTAAAAATGGGTGTTAAAAAATCTATAGCCTTAATTCCAGTTTCCATAATTTTGTAATCTCTTTTGATAGTAGTTAGCGGGGGAGCGTTAGAATAGATGGAATTTTTTTGCTCAGAGGCGATTGGGCCTTTATTATCTAAAGGATGGCCAAAAAGATTAACCACTCTGCCCAGCATAGTTTTTCCTACCGGAATTTTTAAATCAGAGAGAGTGCCTACTACATTCATGCCACGAAATATTTTTTCAGGATTGGATAAGATGATGCAAAATACCCTATCCTTAGATTGGGAGTAAACCTCCAAAATTACTTGAGTATCCTCTGTAGCGGTTATAATCTCAGAAATTGAGGGAAAAATATCACCTTCTATCACGATTTCCGCTACCTGGCCGGATACTTTTAAGACTCTTCCGTTAGCTGGTTTTGAGGTATCTACTTTCAAAGGGTTGCCTCCTTCCTTAAGCTGGAAATGTAGGAGAAAATCTCCAAAAGCCGATTGTTGATTTTATCTTTAAGGATATGAGAGCGCACTTTTTTCTGATCACTAATAAAATTATCTGCTTCTCTTTGAGCCTGGTCCATGGCAAGCAGTCTGGAGGCGGTTCTGGCCACTTCTGCTTCCAGAAAAGTCTGCTGAAGCAAAAGATTGAGAATTTGATTATCAAAAAAGCTTAGAATTTTAATAAGCTCCGGTTCAAAGATGAAATAATCCAACTCTGTTTTCTGATTTTGGGCAGCCATTTGTAATAAATTTTGTGTTTGGCTCAGAAAAGACTGGGTGATATCCTCAACTGCCGGTTTCTGGACCAAAGCTGTAGCAAGCTGTGGGTAAAATACCAATGCTTGTTTGTACTCACCAATTATTTGGGTAAGCGAAATTAATTCCTGCGGATTAGGTAAGTCATCTTTAAATTCCACTGACTGAAATGGGGCGTTGAATCCGATCTCTTTTAGATATTCTCTGCCTGTTTTGCCAATGACAATTTTATCGCTGGGGAATTTGACAATATTATCTAAAAAAAAGCCAATCACTTGAGTATCGATTCCACCATAAAAACCCTGATTGGAAGTGATCAGTATTGATAATGTTTGTTTGTGTTTGATAGTGATTAAACCTCTTTGGGAAGCATATAACTTGACTATTCTATAAACATCGGCAATCTCTCTAAAAAATAATCTGTTTTTTTCCACTTGAGTTCGGATCTTTTTAATCTTGATAGAGGCTATCTCACCATAAGCTTGGGCTACCACCTTTAGCGAATCTCCAAACTTAATCAGGTCATCAATTTCTCTGATAGTCATGGATTATTGCCTCCAGGCTGATTGATAATCGATGGTATGGCCTGCTCCAGATGCTGGATAAATTGGTTATCGGATGTCATCTGTGCTTGAACTATGCCTTGCATTTGAGGAGAATTGCTGATCATTTTAATCAGTGAGGACTTCTCTTTAGTAAAATATTCCTCATCTTTTTCTTTAATGAATGAGGTAAAAACCAATCCTAATAAGATACTTTGAATATGTTTGGGGATAAAGGTGAGTGAAGCTTGTTTCAGGATTTCATCTATCATCTTTTTCTGTTTAAGGACCAACTGGGTTTGGGGAGGCAGTTCTGCTGAAAAACGGCTGATTGTTTGCAATTCTTCAGCCTGAGAAAGTATTTGTCTGATCCTTAAAGAAATCAGATTGGAAATTCTATCTTGGGTTTGCCTGCCCACCCTGGTGACAGATTGACTCAGATCAATGGCCGGCCTTTGACCAAGGTTATAAAGATTGGATCTAAACAGCAGATGTCCATCTGTCATGGCCATTAAATTGGTGGGGATAAAAGAGGCAAAATCAGTCAAATTAAGTTCCATCACCGGGATAGCGGTAATGGAGGCCCCTCCAAATTCGCTCCTAAAATTACCTGCCCGCTCCATTAGGCGGGCATGCTGATAAAAAATGTCACCAGGATAAGATTCCCGGCCAGGAGCGCGTCCTCCTAAAAGAGAGATTTCCCGGTGAACCTTGGCATGAATTCCCAAATCATCCAAAATCACCAATACATCCAAGCCCTGTTTTTGAAAATATTCTGCCAGCGCCAAGGCTGTTTTGGGAGTGAGGAAAATAAGCGGAGCAGGTTCAGTAGAGGAGGCGGCAATCACCACAGTATAAGAGAGAGCCTGGTTGGCTTTTAACACATCAATTAAATCCCTGACAGAGGCAATGGGTTTACCAATAGAAGCATAGATACAGACAGTATTTTTACCTCTCTGGTTAACGATTAAATCTACTAGAAAGGAGGTTTTACCAGAGTGAGCATCTCCTAAAACTAACTCACGTTGACCTTTACCTAGAGGCAGTAGCGAATCAATAATGGTAATACCGGTTTCAAATTGCTTGGTTATGAATTGACGGGACTCAATGCCGGGAGCAGTCTGCTCTAAGTTAACAACCGTGACATCTTTAGTCTTGGTCAATAAACCTCGGCCATCAATAGGCACTCCTAAAGGGTTAATCGCCCGGCCCAGTAAAAATTTGCCTGCCGAAACTCCCAGTTTATAGGGAAGTTTTTTAAACAATTGCCCGGGAATAATTTGTCCTTCATTAAGCATCAATACTTCTACGTAGTCCTCCATCAGAGTATTAACCCAACCTATTCCGCCTGACTCATTTTCCACCAGATCATTTATCTGTACAGTAGGCAGACCATTTAAACGGATTAAAAAATCCTGACTTTGATAAACATATCCTATCTCACTTTGATCTGTCAGTTTCATTTCAAAAACCCTTTCAGGATTGATAAAATCTCCTGTTTTCGATCTTCAATCTTTTTTCTTAAGGAATAATCCCGGTAGATGCCTTGCCAAGAAATGGAACAGCCGGCAATTAAAGCCGGATCATATTTAACATCAAATAAGATTAGTTTGCCGTAGGTTTTTTGGATAAACAGACCAATTTGGGAAGTAACTTGATCATCAGTTTCAAACGGTAAATAAAGATAAAGAGGAATAAACTGGCTGATTCTTTTTTCTAAGTCAGCAAATATGGGATAAAGATTATCTTTGTTAAATTGTTGATAAAATGATGGTTCTAATGACCTCAAGTAGGCCAAATCCTTCTCATTTAAAGACGGCCGGCTCTCATTAAACAATTGAGATATCAGGTAATCTTTTAGCACTCTGACTCTCTTTTTAAGCTGAGCCAGAGTATAGGTATTAGTTAGAATGATCTTAAATATTTGGTCATTCATGTGATAAATTTCTCTACTTTTGCCTTTTCCAAAGCTTCATAAACCAAATCAAGCTGATCTTTTAATGACAATTTTTTGGCTAAAACTATACTTAAGGTTTGTTCCATCATGGCAATGATATTTTCATCAATTAAGGCCAACTGTTGATTTTTGTAAGTGTCGATCAACTGCCTGGCTGATTTTAATTCCAACTCAATTGACTGAGTGGTCTGGCTCTCAGTTTTGACCAGGAAATTGCTAAGCCTTCCCTCAAACTGTTCAAATAGTTGATTGATCCGCTGTTGAGCTGTTTGTTGAGTTTGGGAATCCATCTGACTGGCTCGTTTCTTTAAGTCGTCTAGAAATTTACTAAATTCAGCCTCTTGCGCCTGTAGAGTCTGTCTGGCAGATTGAGTTTCTTGAGATAATGCATCTTGAGATGTTTGAATGGATTGGGTAATTTTCTTCTCATATTGCTGATCCAGCTTCCCGGCAGATATTTTGGAGCCGGCCACAATTTTAATTCCTTCCAGTTCAGCGGTGCTTAAAATATCCTGGGCCTGTTTTACTGCCTGATGGAGGATTTGATAACCTTTTTGCTGAGTTTGTTCAAGCAGCTGATCTGAGAGATTTTGTGAACGTTTACGCAAGTTATATTCTTTAAGATAGAGAATAAGAATTATGAGGGATAGCACCCCAAAAATTAAAGGAATAAAATTATAAAATAAGTCGGGCATTAAGTTAGATAATACGATAGATAAGTAACAAGAGACAAGTGACAAGTAACAAGTTGATTTTTAAAGTTTGATGATAAGCAGCGAGGCGACTACCCCTATTAGGGCAACCAAAATTAGCAATAAAAAATTAAGGACCAAAGTAAATCGGATAGTATTTTTGGCCAAAGGATTCCTACCTACGGCCTCAATACTTTTGATAATTGATCTGGAAAAAGTTAAAAAAGCAAAAGTAAAACTTAAAAGTACAATCAAGGCTGCCACAATATAGCGGATGATATTACCCAAATCTTTGGGATCTTTAACATTTTGCAAGAGTGAGGTACCGATCAAACTGAAGAATCGGGATAAATCCTTGGGGCCGGTGATGTCGGCATATTCAATCTTGATAGCCACATTAATTTTGCCATCCTGGGCATTTTCTCCACTGAATCTTTCCAAAGCTACTCCCAAAACATAACCAGATTCCGTGGCTTTTTGACCTTTACCTGGAGTAGTTGAGGAAGTGATGTAATCACCGGATTGGATTGGCCCATTTGTAGTAGTAACAGAGATTATGGCCACGCCTGATCTAACCACTGGTTGTCCCTCTTGGCCATTTCGGTAAACAATAACTGGTTGGGTATTCAGGACTCCAAACAGCCTCTCGTCATAGGTGGTAGTAGCCCTTATCAAGCCTTCATCAGTGCTAATCAAAATATCTCCATCTTGGGCATCAGGGTCAGTCACACTGTAGATGGTGGTAGTTTCCACTGGTTGAGTGATTTGAGACTGTACAACTTTTGGTTGAAAAAAAGCTGTAAACAAAAGTAGTATCGCAATAAAGACTCTTTTATCAGGCATTAATTTCACACTACTATACAAATTTCGATCAGTCAACTAGACTTAAGAGGGCACTAAGCATGACTTAAGACTGTTTAGATAAGGAAATTAATAAGCAATCAAAATATATAAAATAATATCAGGGGAATTAACGCATACGCATAAGTTAGGGTATAAGGGCTAGGGTATAGGGATTAGGATAGGTCACAATACTACTTAAATATCTCAAATTGTGCAAATTTATGATGATTTGAACTTGTGAAAAGTGTCATGAAAAAGAAATATATAGAAATCCATGTTTCCATAAGTTTCAATCAATTGAATTGAACTTATTTCAGGCATGTGCTAACATCAAAAGATATGAAGAAATATATACCCTCCGACATCGAGCCTAAATGGCAAAAAAAATGGGAAGAAGATAGATTATATGAGGTCGATCTCTCTGATGCAGTCAGGCGTCAATATATCTTGATTGAGTTTTCTTATCCTTCTGGCGATCTGCATATGGGGCATTGGTTTGCCTTCGCTGTACCTGATATCCTGGCCCGTTTTAGAAGAATGCAAGGCTACAATGTATTTTTCCCAAATGGATTTGATGCTTTTGGTTTGCCGGCAGAGAACGCAGCTATAAAAAAGGGAATTCATCCAAGAGATTGGACCCTCTCCAATATAGAGAAAATGAAGCAGCAATTTAAAACCATGGGTGCCAGTTTTAACTGGGAGAACGAAGTGATAACGTGCTTACCGGAGTACTATAAATGGAATCAATGGATCTTTTTAAAAATGCTGGGAAAGGGTATTGCTTATAGAGGCAAAGCACTAGCAAATTGGTGCCCTAATTGCCAGACAGTTTTAGCAAATGAAAATGTTGAGGCCGGGAAATGCTGGAGATGTGGAACAGAAGTGATCCAAAAGCAAGTTGAACAGTGGTTTTTAAAGCTGACTGAATATGCGGATAGGCTTCTCTGGAAAGATAACCCTATTGTGGATTGGCCAAAGGCTGTAAGGGAAGGACAAAACAATTGGATTGGTAAGAGTGAAGGTATGATTTTAGACTTCGATGGAGTGGAAGTGTTTACCACCCGCCCGGAAACTACAGATGGGGCCACCTTTTTAGTGTTGGCTCCGGAACATTCGATGATTGGCAAATTTACTATTGCGGAGAATAAAAATGATGTAGATAGTTATATTAAACAAGTAAAAAATAAGACAGAACTGGAGAGAAAAGAAGGTAGAGAAAAAACAGGAGTTTTTACCGGTAGCTTTGTTAAAAACCCGGTTTCTAACAAGGAAATTCCGGTTTGGGTGGCAGATTATATTTTAATGGGTTATGGAACAGGGGCAATCATGGCTGTACCATATGCTGACGAGAGAGATAAAGAGTTTGCCGAGAAGTTTGACCTTCCCATTATTAAAACCAGCTTTAAGGCTAAACCTCAAGGTAAGCAAAAGGTTAACTATCATATTCACGATTGGTCTATATCCAGACAAAGATATTGGGGAACGCCCATTCCTGTGATCTATTGTGATACAGATGGGATGGTGTCTGTGCCTGAGAAGGATTTACCTGTTGAACTACCTTATGAAGTTGATTATGCACCTAAAGGTAAACCGCCTCTGGCAACAGCTGAGGATTGGGTGGAAGTGAGCTGCCCCAAGTGTGGTAAATCAGCTAAAAGGGAGGTTGAAACCATGGATACTTTTGTTGATTCTTCCTGGTACTTTTTCCGCTACCTTGATCCTAAAAATAGCCAGCAAATATTTAAAAAAGAGGTGGTGGAAAAGTGGCTGCCTCTGGATATTTATTTTGGTGGGGCAGAACATACCTTGGGTCATACCTTATATTCCAGATTCTTTACCAAATTTTTTCATGATCTGGGATTGATCAGTTTTGAAGAGTATGCCAGGAAAAGAGTTAACAGAGGTTTAATTTTGGGCCCGGATGGCCAAAAAATGAGTAAATCCAGAGGGAATGTGGTTAATCCTGACGAACAGGTTAAGTCATACGGGGCTGATGCAGTCAGGTTATACCTGGCTTTTATTGGTCCCTATGCAGGAACTGTGGCTCCCTGGGATAATTCCGGCTTAAATGGGGTTTATCATTTCTTGCAAAGAGTTTGGGGGTTAGCCGATAAAATAGGTTCGAACCTACAGGGGAACGACTTGGAGGCACGAAGGATGATGCATAAGACTATAAAAAGAGTTACTGAGGATATTGAAGCAAATAAATTCAATACTGCCGTGGCTGGAATGATGGAATGGTTAAACTATTTATCGAGAAAGGATCAGATTTCACAAGATGAATATCGAACTCTTTTGTTTCTTCTTGCTCCATTTGCTCCGCATATTACTGAAGAGTTATGGGAAAAGATTAGTCAAAAGTATTCCATACATCAAGCTTCCTGGCCTGTATTTGATGAGAAGAGCTTGGAAGAAGAGGAATTACCATTGATTGTACAGGTAAATGGTAAAGTTCGGGATGTTATCATGATACAAAAAGATATAATAAGTAATAAAGAGGTAATTGAAAAAAAGGGGAAAGGTAGTGTTAAAGTAGCCAAGTATCTTGAAGGTACATCTGTGAAAAAAATCGTGTATATTGAAGGAAAGGTGCTCAATTTTATTGTTTAGCACTTCTTAAAAACATCTGCTAAATAGACATTAACAGGTATGAAAGCTAACTGCTAATTTTAGTGAACCTAAAATTTGACCAGTTTACCCTATAAAATCTAATAGCAAACAAACCGATAGATTGCTAACCATTTTTTTAAGAAGGTTTAGATTGTTATATCAATAAATTCTAAATTTGGACTATTTTTTCTTGACAAAAGTAAACGAATAATTCATGATAGGTTTATGCTTAAAAGAGATGATATTTGGCTTCTGTCCAGGTTGGATTATATCTGGACCGAATATTTCGCCGATGTTAAGCAATCCAATAAAATATTTATCCGCTTTGGTAGATATGCCAGGTTCCGGCTTGGTTCAATAAAGCTGGATCAAAAAAAAGGTTATACTTTTATTACAATTACTTCTATATTTACAAACCCTCAAGTGCCGATAGAGGTTATTGATCATACTATTGCCCATGAACTTTGTCACTATACCCATGGTTTCTCTTCACCGCATCCCAAATTACATAAGTATCCTCACCATGGCGGAGTAATTAAACAGGAGATGGCTGAGCGAAATTTATCTCACTTAACCCTAGCCTATCATAAATGGATCAAACTATATCGTAAGCAATTAGAAAATGCCAAATGAAGTAAAACATGAATTTTGGACAAAAGTTGAGCAATACAAAGTACCGATTGCTCTAAGTTTGGTGGGATTGGTATTAATTAGTGGTGGGATGTTTGCCTCAGGCATAAACAAACCAAAGCAGGAGTATCGAAAGGAGAGTATTGTAGAAAGTATAAGGGAGATCTCAGTAGATGTGTCTGGAGCGGTCAATAAGCCTGGAGTATATCAGCTTAAAGAAGGAGACAGAGTGGAGGAGGCAATCGCGGCGGCAGCAGGTTTTAGCAATGAAGCCAATAATGAATACATTGCCAAAAGTCTTAATATGGCAGCCAAGTTAGCTGATGGGGCCAAAATTTATGTGCCATATGGGGATGAGATGGCTGCCGGCGCTACCCAAGGTGGGGTAGCCGGGGTGGCTACGCAATCAAAAGTTAATGTGAACACCGCCAGTCAAACTGAGCTGGAAACATTATCCGGGGTGGGTCCGGTGACAGCCTCAAAAATTATCTCTAACAGACCGTATCAGAATGTAGAAGATTTATTAAATAAAAAAGTGGTGGGCAAAGCTACGTTTGAAAAGATTAAAGATAGTGTGGTAGTCTTCTGAGGTGTATAAAATCAATTTCCCAATTATATTAGCAATAGTATTATACCTTTTGATATATTTTTTACGCTGGCAGCAGGGAGGCTGGGATATAAAACTTAATCTGCTGGTAGAGGAACGCCAGGCTCTGGACCAAATTTCCCAGAATCTTCTTCCTTCCCCGCAGGCAGAGCTTTTATCCGGCATTGTTTTGGGCCAGAAAAAGGAACTGCCGCCCGAGTTGAGATTAGCTCTAAGAGATACCTCAACTCTGCATATTGTGGTGGTATCAGGTCAAAATCTGACTCTTTTGGCAGGTTTAATCTTACGATTATCCGGGCTTCTAAGCGTAAGAGTGGCAATTGGATTAACTGTTTTGGTAATTGCCGGCTATACCATGCTTACCGGTGCAGAATTACCAGTATTGAGGGCGGCAGCAATGGCAGGTCTTTCATACCTGGCTCAATTGACTGGCAGATTGGCAGATGGATTCAGAGTGCTTTTAATAACTGCAGGGGGATTTCTGCTGGTTAATCCCAGCTGGATTACTGATTTATCTTTCCAGCTATCTTTTTTGGCTACCTTCGGAGTGATAGTGGTGGCCCCAATGCTATCTCAAAGATTAAATAGCTGGCCAGTCTTCTTAAGAGAAAATTTGACAGTAACTCTCTCTGCTCAACTGATGGTCACGCCCATTATTGCTGCTAATTTTCATCAAATCTCCCTGGTTGGGCTCGCCACCAACCTTTTTGTGCTTTGGACGACCTCCTATATAATGATCCTCGGCATGATTACTCTTTTGGCGGGGGTTTTAATTCCTTTTATTGCTCAGATTTTGGCAATTGGTTTAAATATTCTACTAACTTATTTTATTTATGTTGTCCGGTTTTTCTCAATCCTCCCTTTTGCCTGGGAATATGTGGGGGAACAGGTTTGGGTAGTTTGGGTGGGATATTATCTGGTGGTGGGAGGGTTACTGATTGCCATCAACAAGTTAAAAGTTCAAAGTTAAAAATTAAAAGTTAGAATTAAAAATTCAAAATTTTAAACTTTAAACTGCAACTTTGCACTTTGCATTTTGAACTTTAAATTATGCTATTATTAACTTATGCTCAGACATAAAATTTTGGAAGACCTAAAGACTGTTATAAAAGAACTGAACTTCCCACCAACTGATCCCGATTCAGTCGGGACTGATATAGTTTTATCTAGTCCAAAAAAACCGCAGTTTGGAGACTATAGTACGAATTTGGCCTTGCAGCTCGCTAAACGGCTATCAGTCAGCGGCTATCAGTCATCAGAAGAGATTGCTAAGAAAATTTTGGAGAAATTGGGAAAACCTGACTATCTGGAAAAGGTAGAAATAGCAGGCAAGGGCTTTATTAATTTTTTTATAAAAGATGAACAGTTAGTTAAAAATTTAGAGACAGCTGAGGATCTACCAAAAACTAAAACCTCCATCAAAGTATTAGTAGAGTATGGACATACCAATCCCTTAAAAGAGATTCATATAGGACATTTAAGAACGTTTATTTTAGGGGAAAGCATCTCCAGAATTTTAGAGAGTTTAGATCATCAAGTTTTTAGGGCTAATTATCAAGGAGATATTGGGCTTCATATCGCCAAAGCTATTTGGGGAATAAAAAAATTAGGCTTACCCACCAAAGAACTTAACTTGAAAGAGAAAGCTGAATTTTTAGGTAAAGCTTATACTGAAGGAAACAAGGCTTACGATTTAGATCACGCCATTAAAGTTGAAATAGATAAAATTAATGCCCAACTTTATCAAAAAGATCCTGAGGTTAAAGAAATTTACGAGCTGGCCAGAGGTTGGAGTCTGGCATATTTTGAACCTGTCTATGATCTTTTAGGCATAAAATATGACAGATGTTTTTTTGAAAGTGAAGTTTATGAGACAGGAAAAGAAATAGTTTCCGCAAATATTGGCAAGGTTTTTGAAGAAAATGACGGAGCAGTGATATTTAATGGAGAAAAATACGGCTTGCAGATTAGAGTTTTTATTACCTCAGCTGGCAACGCCACTTACGAAGGTAAGGAAATCGGGTTGGCCCAGCTTGAATATGACACTTTCAACTATGATAAATCAATCCATGTTGTGGCTCACGAGCAGGAAGGTTACTTTCAGGTAGTAATAAAAGCAATTGAGATAATTTTCCCTCATCTTAAGGATAAAAAATATCACCTCTCCTATGGATTAGTAGATCTTAAGGAAGGGAAAATGTCCTCCAGAACAGGCAATGTGGTGACAATAGATGATCTATATCGTGTGGTTTCAGAAAAGGTACGAGAGGTGATGAAGAAAAATAGATTGGAAATTGATCAGGAAGTGGCAAAAAAAGTGGCATTGGGTGCCATCAAGTTCTCTTATCTTAAATATTCTCCCAGACCTAACATGATATTTGATCTCGAGGAGTCAGTCTCTCTAGAGGGGGATAGCGGTCCATACATTCAATACACCTATGCCAGGATTCAGTCAGTTTTAAAAAAGGCTAAAAAAGATTTAAATAAGGCTAACCCCGATTTAATCGGGGCTAATTTTGAAAATTTTATCTTGGATAAACAAGAAAGAGCAATCTTAAGACAACTTCTATATTTTCCGGATGTAGTGGAAGAGACTAGTTCTATCTACCATCCAAATTTGATAGCCACATATTTATTAGAACTTTCCAGGTTATTCAATCTTTTTTATCAGGGATCCAGAATTATTGGTTCTGAAAAAGAGGAGTTCAGATTATTGCTTTCACTCAAAGTAGGAGAAGTCATCAAAAAAGGACTATATCTTTTAGGAATAGAAGCGCCAGAAAGGATGTGAACATGTTTAGAAGATACAACAAACGATCTAGTAACCCTATTGTTACGATATTTAGGCTGATTTTAAGCCTGACTATGCTTGGATTTTTAATTCTGGTTTCATATTCTGCCTATAAACATTTTTCCGGACTCGACCCTTTAAGTCTTAGCCCTGAATCTGTTATTAATAGCGTCACAGATTATAAAGAATTCCCACCTTTTTTGGAGAATTTGCTGTCTTCCTTGAAAATTAAGGAGGTGGGGGAGAAACAAAATACCCTGGGCCAGTTTGTGGAAGGATTAAATCCGGTATCTGGGGATAAGGGTGGGATCAGTCTAAATCATGGTCAGAGAATACTGACATTTATCCTGGTGGCAGATTCACATACTGACAATTTCAACCTGGAAAGGGCTCTGATTCAGGCTAAACAGAGCCATCCTGAAGCTGAATTTATCATAGGCTTGGGAGATTATTCCCAGGTAGGCACAGTTGATGAGTTAAGAGGGGCCAAGGAAATTTTTGACAAAATGGGCTTAAGATATTTCCTCACTGCCGGTGATCATGACCTTTGGCACTCCCGGGATCAGGATCTTCCTGCTATATTAAATTTTAATGAGGTTTTCGGGCCAGAATATCAGTCATTTACTTCCAAGGCCGTGAAAATTATCATTATTCACAATAGCGATAACTATCTAGGGATAGATAATGAACAGATGGATTGGATATCCAGACAAATAGCTGTCGGAAAAGAACAAAATTATCACATTTTAGTATTTTTGCATGAGCCCCTATATCATCCATCATCAGATCATTTTATGGGTAGGTTAGAACCTAAACTTAAAGATCAGGCTAAATCTTTAATACAACTTTTCTCCAGATACGGAGTGAAAAAAGTGTTTGCCGGTGATGCTCATTATTTTAGTGAATACTTTGAACCGGAGACAAATCTGGCAATGGTGACTATCGGAGCGGTAACAGCAGAAAGAAATCCCCAGACACCCAGGTATGGGCTGGTAAGTGTATTTGAAGATGGTTTCAGTAGGGTTGACGATGTGGAGATAAGGACCCAGTAGTCTCGCAGTGTATAATATTTTACTGCTTGACTATTGGAACCTTGCCTTTTGCTAACGCAAAACGTAAAATGATACATTATGCTGGAGAAAACCTTAATTATTATTAAGCCTGATGGGGTGGCCGGGGGCTTTACAGATGAGATTATCCGAAGGTATGAGGCTAGCGGGCTTAAAGTTGTTAAAAGAAAAGATATGATGGCGCCGCTTTCGATAGTGGAAAAACACTATCCAATGGATCCGGATTATCTTCGTTCGATTGGAGAAAAGACCATAGCAGCTGGTCAGGCGGTAAAAAGTGCCGAGGATCAGGGTAGAAAAGTAGTCACCTGGCTTCGAAAATTCATTACCTCCGGCCCGATTGTGGTGTTACTTCTGGAAGGGGAAGACGGGGTGGTAGCAGCCAGAAAGGTAACTGGTTTTACTGATCCTTCCACAGCTGAAAAAGGCACTATCAGAGGGGATTTAGGTACAGATTCCATTTTGAAAGCCAATAAAGAAGAAAGACCGGTTTATAATTTAATTCATGCCTCAGGATCCCCAGAGGAAGCGGAAAAGGAAATTAATCTTTGGTTTCCCCAATAAGTCGAACAGGAGCGAATAATCTTGAACCCTTCGACTACCCTCAGCGCGAGCTGCTCCCTTTGGTAGATTCTATCTTAAAACACTAGAATCCTGCAACATTTGATCCTACAATCTTAAATCCTCTTGATAGAAATTACCCACAAAATTACGTTTTTTGAGGCTAAATTTATAGTTGCATTATAAGAGGGGTTATGATAATATATTTTTATCACGATGAGAGGACTACCAAAGGGTTTCGTCCCGAGGGAATGCCTCTCTTCTTTTTTACTTTTTTCTCCTGTGTAGTTTTTCCTTTAATAAATCAATATTAACAATATAATGGCTGTATTCTCGAAGTAGTGAAGAATACTTTTTATTAGGAACGATTATTTTGAGCAATTTATCCTTTTGATCCAAGTATTCAACTAAGCAACGGAAATCACCATCTCCAGAAGCGATTACAGCCTTTTTGTAATGTCGAAATTCAATCATAGTATGTAGTACTAATTCTGCATCCACATTTCCTTTAACCTTTACTTTCTTATTTTTAGTGGTTATCACTGTAGGTTTGAAAATACAAATATATCCTGCTTCTTGCAGGTAGGTATATAGCAGTTGATTACCATCAATAAAACCAATAAACAAAAAGGCTTTCTCAACTTGATATTTTTCTTTAAGATAAACCCTGAAACGGGCAAAATCTAAAACCCAGCCTTGAGAACGAACTCCAAGGTTGAGGTTTTGGCTATCAATAAAAGCATAATTTTCTTGTTTCCTTTTCATCTAAATGATTCTACCATTTTTATCAAAAAATTTTCAAAAGGTTTAGCTGCTATGAAATTTAATGAACAAACAGGGGAAAGGTACCAGATTATAAGCAAAAGCTTGATTCCTCGTAAACTCGGAATTAGAACCAGGTTAGAGTTTCACCGTAATTTAGGTAAGCTATTAGGGTTTATGCCAGAAAATCTACAGTATTGGCTTGCCAAATTTTATTAAGCTTTCTTTTTTCTCCCTCCTCCAGCCTTTAATTTGATTTTTCCTTCTCCTGGCTGCTAAATGGGTAGAAAATGTTTCTGTGTAAACTGTGTACATAAATTTATGGCCCTTCGGCTCACTTCGTTCGCTCAGGGTTTTTCGATTCTCGTTTTAATTTTAGCACTAAAATTTATTAATGAGCGTCGAAGACTTTGAGTGAGGAGCGAGTTTACGAGCGACGAATCGAAAAGTCGGGGTGCTGGGAATTGAACCCAGTGTCTCTGCGACCCGAACGCAGCGTGATACCGATTCACTACACCCCGCAACCTAACAATTATATCTCCTAAAATGGTAAAATTATACAGTATAGTTGGCCCTGCCAAGTCAGACTTGGCCCTGTAGCTCAGTAGATAGAGCAGTCCCGTCCTAAGGGAAAGGTCGGGGGTGCAATTCCCTCCAGGGCCGCTTGAGATTATGTTTACCAATTTTAAATTTATACTGGCCATTAGATTTTTGGGGTACTTATTATTTTTCCTGGGGCTTTTTGGATTCTTTTTTATTCTGGGTCCTTTAGTACAGGCTGAGGCCAATTACAGATTAGATAAAATCCGAGGAGTTAAAAGGACTATATCAAACCAAATCGTAGTATCTCAAAGAGAAGATGGTGAGGCTAGTGCTAATTTTGCCGATATCAGACAAAAGGAAAATAGTATTGTGCCCAAATCTACTGAGTACGGTATTGTTATTGAGAAAATCAATGCCAATGCCAAAGTTGTCCCAGGTGTTAATCCGGCAGATGAAAAACAATATACTGAAGCCCTAACACAAGGTGTGGCTGAGGCCCTGGGTTCAACCAAGCCAGGCGAGCCGGGTAATTTATACCTTTTTTCCCATTCAGTTGATGCCCCCTGGAATATTATTAGATTTAATGCCATTTTTTACCTCTTAAGAGAGTTAGAAAAAGGGGATAGGGTCGTGATTTTTTATCAAAATAAACGCTACGACTATATTGTATTTGATAAAACAGTAGCTGAACCAAACGATGTATCATTTCTAACAAATAGGTATGATAGCCCTATTTTAACATTACAGACTTGTGATCCACCAGGTACTCTGCTTAAAAGACTGATCATCAGAGCCAAACTAGCTTCCACCTAGTCAGATCTCGTAAGTAGTGGTAAAATAGAAAAACCATGCCTGTTGGAAAAAGATTTTTGTTCACCATAATCACCCTTCTGGTTATTGCTGTAGCTGCGTCCCTGGCCATTTTTTTTGCCAAAGGCTACCGTGTTTCTCCCACGGAAAGAAGAATTCTAGGTACAGGGATTATGACCGTCTCCTCAGAGCCTGATGCAGCCTCTGTTTTTATTGACGGACATCTGACAACCGCCACCAATGCCACAGTTTCCTCTTTAAGTCCTAAAAAATACTCAGTCAGATTAGTCAAAGAAGGATTTATTCCATGGGAGAAAGAGATTGAAATTCTGGAGGGGGTGGTGACTGAGGTGAAAGCTACTCTCTTCCCGGCCATTCCAACTATTTATCCGTTAACCTTTACCGGCGTTGACAACCCGGTTTTAAGTCCGGACGGCTCTAAATTAGCCTATATTGTGCCAACTGGTAAAAAGGGTGGGGTGTGGGTTTGGACTTTATCCAGAAATCAGCCAATTGCTTTTGCCAGATCAGCCGAACCACACCAGATTGCACAAACAGGTCAGATTGATTTTTCTCAAGCCATTTTGAGGTGGTCTGCTGATTCCAAACAGGTTTTAGCAACAGTGTCTGGAAATAACTTTCTTTTGGAAGATAATGGTATAAATCAGGAACCTCGTGACATCACACCTATTTTAGATGCAACATTACAAGGTTGGGCTGAAGATGTGGAATCGAAGGAAGCCACCAGAATTTTGGCTCTGCAAGATGGCAATTTAAGAAAAATTGCCTCAGATTCGGCATTTTTGCGCTGGTCTCCGGATGAAACTAAGTTTATGGCCAAAAATGAAGAGGTTGAGAAAGACGAGAAGGGTTTAATTTCCGGTATTTCTGTTTATGATTTAGAGTTGAATCAAAGTCATCAGTTACCTCCGGCCTTAGCCCATCTTTGGTTGCCTGATTCCAAGCATATCATTCTGGTAGAAGAGGGTACTATATCTCTGATTGAATTTGATGGAACCAATAAGGCAGTTATTTTTGCCGGGTCCTTCCTGAACAATTTTGTCTTTCCATGGCCGGATAGCTCCAGGTTAGTAATTATTTCCTCACTTCCCACCCCTACTGCTTCAGAGCCGAACTTGTACGGGATAAATTTAAGATAGTGTGATCCATTTAGTGTATCTTGTGACCCACTTTTTAGACTGCTAAAATGACACAGTTATGTTCGGTCTCTCCAAACGCATCGGTATTGATTTAGGTACTGCCAACTCCCTGGTTTACTTAGGTGGACAAGGCATAGTTCTTAATGAACCAACGGTAGTGGCTGTAACTACCGATGATAATAGGGTGCTGGCTGTTGGCAAGGAGGCCAAAGAAATGTTAGGAAGAACTCCCGGCAATATTTATGCTTCCCGTCCTATGAGAGAAGGAGTGATTGCTGACTATGTTATTACTGAGGCAATGATCCGTTTCTTTTTAGATAAAGTTTGTGGCTCTTCCAGATTATTCAAACCGGAAGTGATGATTTGTGCTCCTGCTGGAGTTACATCAGTGGAAAAAAGAGCTATACTTGATGCCACTTTATCTGCCGGAGCTAAAACTGCTTTTTTAATTGATGAGCCCTTAGCTGCAGCTATTGGAGCTAAAATCCCCATTGCCAATCCTTCCGGGAATATGATTGTGGATATTGGGGGAGGTACTACTGAGGCGGCAGTCATCTGCTTGGGAGGAGTGGTGGTACATTCATCTGTAAGAGTAGGCGGCAATAAGATTGATGAGGCTATCCAAGCCTGGGTCCGCAAAAAGCACAACCTGATTATTGGAGAGCGGATGGCCGAGGATGTCAAGATAAATATTGGTTCTGCCACTCATCTTAAACCTTCAGAGATGGAAAAAATTGAAGTAAGAGGAAGAGATGCTTTCAGTGGTCTACCCAGGACAATTGAAATCTCCTCGGATGAAGTAACAGAAGCTATCTCTGATGTAGTAAAAAAAATAGAGGGAGCTGTGAAAGGAGTTTTAGAACAGGTTCCTCCGGAGCTTGCTTCGGATATTATTGATAAAGGAATTGTATTGAGCGGAGGAACATCGCTTTTGAGGAATCTGGATAAACATTTGACAGATTCTGTAGGAGTACCGGTGGCCCTGGCAGAAAACCCGTTACTTTGTGTAGTTTTAGGCACAGGAATTGCGTTAGAGAATCTGGATCTGTACAAAAGATCGGTTAGTAAACGATAATATCTTCATGAAGGTGGGTTTTGACGGATCACGAGCTTTTGTAGAAAAAAGAACCGGCACGGAAAACTATTCTTTTCAGTTGCTTAATGCTCTTTCTAAGATTGATAAGAAAAATCAATATATTGTTTATGTTCGCAACACGTCTACTACCCCTTACTTATCATCAAATTTCCTTTTCAAGGAGATTCGGTGGCCTATGTTGTGGACACAAGCGGGATTGGCTCTGCAAACTTTCAGGGATAAACTAGATGTGCTTTTTGTGCCGGCACATACCTTGCCAATAATTAAAAAGCCAGGGTTGAAAACCGTGGTGACTGTACACGATCTGGGTTCGGAATATCTGCCCTCAATGCACCAATTTAAACAGAGAATTTACTTAAGTTTCATGCAAAGATATCAGCTAAATACTGCTACCAAAATCATTGCAGTTTCAAAAGCAACTAAAGATGATTTAATACGAAAAATAGGAATTAATCCAAAAAATGTTACAGTAATATATGAAGGGTACAATAAAGATATATTTAGACATATTTCGTCCAAAGGCCGATCGTCCTTTGGACGAAATATTTTGAGACAGTATGATTTAAAACCAGGAAGTTACTTTCTGTTTGTGGGAACGGTTCAGCCCAGAAAAAATCTGGAAAGGGTGATCATAGCCTCCAGCTATCAGCTATCAGCTATCAGCTTAGTCATTGTTGGACGAGAAGGTTGGCTTTCTGATGAGATCTACAAACTGCCCAAAAAAATGGGAATAGAAAAGAAGGTTAAGTTTCTCGGTTACGTGCCTGAAAAGGATCTGCCAGCCTTATACTCCGGTGCCATAGCTCTAGTTTCCCCCTCTCTTTTTGAAGGTTTTGGCCTGCCAATTCTGGAGGCTCAAGCCTGTGGTTGTCCGGTTGTTACTTCAAATTTGTCAAGCATGCCGGAAGTGGCTGGTCCGCCAGCTGGCGGAGGAGCTATTTTGGTAAATCCGTATGATGTAGAAGATATTACTCGTGCTATGATAAGGGTAAAGGGGAAAGCGGAAAGAGAGAGGTTGATAAAAAGAGGGTTTGAAAATATTAAGAGATTCAGTTGGGAAAAATGCGCCAGGGAGACGGTAAAGATATTAGAAGATGTCTCTAAACAATGAGTTTCTATGAATATCTACCGCATTTCCATGAGTATTCGCAAATGATACACAGTAGATATACAAGAGGAATACAGTTGTAGTTACATGAAAAAATTTATACTCGGTATAAAAATAGACGACATTACCATGAACCAAGCCCTAGAAAAAGTGGAGGGTTGGTTAAATGGGCAAGAGAAACGCTATATTGTGACCCCAAATCCGGAAATTGTAGTAATGGCCCAGACTGATGAGGAATTAAGAAGAATCATCAACCAAGCTGATCTTTCTATCCCGGATGGCAAGGGTTTAAGACTTTCAGGTGATATAGTTTGTAATATTCCCGGAATAGACTTAATGGAGGCGCTTATAAAAAAGGCCTCAGAAAATGGCTTTACAGTAGGCCTTTTAGGAGGTAGAGATAAGGTAGCAGAATTGGCCTCTGAGCGCTTACAAAAAAAGTATCCAAAACTAAAGGTAGCATTTGCCAAATCCGGTGGAGAAGTTGGTCTGGATGGAACTATGTCTACCAATCCTTCGACTCCGCTCAGGGCAGGCTACCAACTACCAACTACAAAACTACTCTTTGTAGCTTTTGGTCCTCCCAAGCAGGAAAAATGGATTGCTAAAAATATTAATAAAATAGATGTAGGAGTGGTCATGTCAGTAGGCGGGGCTTTTGATTATTTATCCCATTCAATACCCAGAGCACCCAAACTCTTAAGAAACTTAAATTTGGAATGGTTATTTAGATTAATCATCCAGCCCTGGAGAATTAAGAGACAATTGGCATTATTAAAATATCTTTGGCTTCTTGGCACTTTTAATAAAAAGGGATAAAATTTCTATATTCCAGCTTCTAGTCTCAAAATACCATCTTCCATCTTCTACCATCTATCGTCTAATATGAATTTATGGTCATAAAAAGAACGCATAAACAATTAGAAGGATATCTGATGGAGCCCAAAGCAAAAGGGATTGAGGAGCCCTACTTTGTTATAAAAGTTGATGAACAATCTATCTTTGTTATTTCTCCCGGTCAAAATGGATTGGAATACAATAAAAGCGAAGGATTTGCCAGCTCTTATCCCGGAGTACAAAATTTTCATTGTCTTTATGGCCAAGGAATCTTACTGTTACAAAGAAATGATGAAAAAGGTGAGTCCAAAGAGTTTAAGGTGATCACCTTAAATCCTGGGAAACAAGTAACAATCCCCAGTGGTTGGGTATCTGCTCTGGCCAATATCGGAAAATCATTTTTGGTAATTTTGGCAAGCCCGGATGTGGAAGAGGAATACCAGGATCGATCACAAGTTAAAGAGAAAAAAGGGTTGGCCTATTATATAATAGAAAGAAAAGGTGAGGTAGCTTTTGAACAAAATCCCAATTACTCACATCCTCCGCAGATCACCACAGAATAATTTAGTATGAAGATGGAGTAGGTGATTCGACCGATGGTGTCTTCTGTGTTATTCCTAACAACCATAGCACTGCTTCTTTCTTATACCTGCGATCTCCTCTAGAATTAATCCTGATAGCCGGCAGTTTACCTCTTTTACCCCAGCGCTTAATGGTTAATGGAGAAACTCTTAAAATTTCTGCCACCTCTTTGACAGTTAGAAGATCGGGTAATGACTCAAGTGATAGTTTATCTGCCATTCTAACTCAATGTATATCACAACAAAACATAGAGTGTCAATAGTCCAAATGGAACTAGGAGTTAAGAACTAGGAGCTAGGAGGTTAGAATGGAAAAAATCCTAGTTCCTCCGACCTAGTTCCTAATTCCTACTGTAATTCTACTGTTGCACCTGCGGCTGTTAACTTAGTTTTAGCCTCTTCTGCTGTAGTTTTATTTACAGATTCCAGTACTGGTTTTGGAGCGGCTTCTACCAAATCTTTGGCTTCTTTTAAACCTAAGGTTGGTACCAGTTCCCTCACAGCTTTAATAACTGCAATTTTATTTGCGCCTGAGGCGGTAAGAATAACATTAAAGGTGGTTTTTTCCTCAACCACTTCACCTGTTGCAGCTGTTCCGGCTCCTGCTGCAGCTACTGCTACTGGAGCTTGAGCTGAAACACCAAATCTATCTTCTAGGGCATGAACTAAATCAGCCAGTTCTAAAACTGATAATTTCTCAATCTGTTCAATGATTTTTTCTAAACTAGCTGAAATACTTCGACTTCGCTCAGTATCTTCGACTGGTTTAGGTGCAGCCTTAGGTTCAACTGGAGCCTCTTCTCTGATTGCTTTAGCTGGTGTAGCTTCTTTAACCTCCTCTGCAGCTTCTTTTACTTCTTCCGCAGCTTCTTCAGCCTTTTCAGCTGATTTCTTTGCTTCCTCTGCAGCTTCAGTTGCTTGTTCTACAGCCTCCTCTGCTTTTTCTTCTACTTTTTGTGTATTGTCTGTCATGACTATTTGTCATTCTGAGCGATTAGCGAAGAATCTCTGACGAATGTCAGTCCCGCATTCGCGGGAGATCCTTCACTACGTTCAGGATGACGCTTGCGCGTCACCTCCCCTCTGTTTTTGAATCTCACTTAAGGCATATACCAAATTGCGTAAATTTCCCTGCAAAACTGATACCATACCCTGCAGTGGAGCAACCAGAACTCCCACAGTTTGACCTCTTAGCTCATCTTTAGTTGGAAGCTGAGCAAGCTGAATGACTCTTGTTTCATCCAGCGCCTCAGTTCCTAAAAAGCCCATTTTAATTTTACCCAGGGTGGCATCTTTTAAAGTTTTCACCAGAAACTTAATAGGAGAAATTTCATCATCATAGGCAAATAAAGTGGCAGTAGGGTTTTGGTAGGTGGTGGGCGGGAGCGAGTACTGTTTGGGCATGGCCAGTTTAAGAAGAGTATTTTTAGTAATAGTAAATTCGGCATTCTGATCCCTCAGCTGGTTTCTTAAATCAGATAGCTGTTTCATATTCAAGCCTTTATAATCAGCAAAAACCACAGCCTTGGCCCGGCCTAGTTTTTCCTGCAATTTTTGTACTAAATCTTGCTTTTCAGCTCTTGTTTTTGCCATTAAAAAACCTCGCTTAAGCGAGGATAATAGTCGTCAGTCTTCAGCTGTCAGCTATCAGACGGATATGTCTGATGACTGATGACTGAAAGCTGATAGCTTTTCATTCGCCTCGGTAGGATTTAATCTTGTACCTACTGTCTTTAGCCATACTATTCTAACTTAGAATAATCTGATTTGTCAATCACTCACTGCGGTACCCAAATCCAATAACCTCCAGTAGCTGATGGGGTAGCATCATTCACTCCACCTGTGGGAGAGGCAGACGGAGTTGGAAGTGGTGAAGTCCAGGCTCCAGAATCTCCGCTTTTGCCAAAGTTTTTAATGATATAACCAATATCTAAAATATTAATGATGCCATCTTTATTAAAATCAACATTTTCATTCCAGTTTCCGCTATCTTCAGTTGAGCCCAGAGCAATTTGGCCAATGGAATAATCTGCAGAATTGACTACATTATCTTCATTCAGATCTCCATTAAGCAGTAAGATAGCATCACCATTATTTAAGGTGGAAACAGTGGGGGTCATTACAAAAGCTGAGGAGGTGGCAATCTGAGAAGGGCCCTTTAAGAGAGCAGAATAAGTTGTTCCTGAGGTTAACCCGGCCAAAGATATATTGCTAAATTCACCTGATGAGGGTATATCAACAGTGAAACTTAACACAAAAGTGGGATTGGTGCCAATTGTGCCCTCAGCAATCCCTATAAACATTCTACTTGATTGGTTATTCTCCGGTCTTCCTTCCAGTTTAACTTTGAAAGAAAGGGTAGGTCCAAATGAAGTGGCGGTGGTGGGTGTAGCTTCAGGCTCATCAGAGGATTCATCCAAAGTGACATCTTCTAATAAATCAGTCGGGCTAGTTAAAATACTGGTGGGTCGTGAGGTAGATCCGCCAACTGGCGGAGGGCTGGGGGAGGAGGTGATGGGTTTATTTTCTATAACTGGTGTAGATTCCACATCGGAAGTAGGTGCAGTTGATGATTCAGACAAAAAATAGGCTCCCAAAGGGATGGATAAGATAATAAAGATATAAATACCCAGTATGAGTCTTTGTCTAAGTGAGGAAAACATAAAACTATATTATAGTGTAATATTAAGTCTTAACAATGACAACTAAGACTATCCTAAAAATTGTCTTTAATACTTTCTTAGGGTTGGTTTTGATCTATATTTGGCTGCAATTTGTTGATGTAGAAGAAATTGTGGCCACTATATCTCAAGTTAATATTCCGGTATTGATGATTGTATTTGTTTTTATGCTGGCCTCACCGGTTGCTAGGGCTGTTAGATTAAAAATCTTTTTGTCCGAAATTAAGGATATTAAACTTACAAATTTAATTTTTTTAAATGGAGTAGCGATGATGCTCAATTTCTTTATTCCTATCAGAGCAGGAGAGATTGTTAAGGGAATCTACCTTCATACCAATTATGGTTTGAGTATGGGTAAAGCTGTTATTTGGGTATTTTTGGATAGATTTTTGGATTTTCTGGTGGTCTTACTTTTGGCAGCTATATTAATGCTTTTTGTCCCAACCACTCTTAGTATAACGTTTATAATAATTATAACTATTATATTAGTGGTGGCTTTATTATCAGCCTACATTGCCATATTCCAAGTAACTTTTTCTAAAAAAATAGTCAATTTTTTGAGTCTTCTCTTAATAGAACGACATATTAAGATATATTTCGAGAGATTTAGTCACTTCATTTTAGACTCCTTTTCCATTTTGAAAAGATCTCCTAAGGATTTAAGCCTAATGGGTGGAGTGACGGTACTATCATACGCAGCTGATGCTTCTATTTGGTATTTTACTTTTAAAGCGTTAGGGTTTAATCAGGATTTTATAAGGATGTATTTAGGGCAGATACTTTCTGCCCTAACTTATCTAATTCCGGCAGCACCCGGATATGTGGGATCTGCAGAGGCCTCCGGAACTTTAATATTATCTGGAGTATTTGGTATAGACACTAATCTTTCATCTGCCATGATTGTACTGTTTCATATTTTATCTGCTTTATTTATATTAATTTTTGGATTGGTATCTGTTTTTAATTTAAAAATGAATTTGGGAGTAGTACTTAAGAAAGCCTTAAATAGAAGATAAATCAACTTTTACGGACGGGCCCATGGTGGGGGACAAAGAGATTTTTTTAATTTTGGTTTTGCCTAAGGTTTGCAGAAGAATTTTAATATTGGCAGATAACTCCTCCGTGGGCTGGTCCAATTTACCCAAGGGAAGATGAATAACCGGGGCTTTGCTTTCTGTTTTATACTCTGTTTTGCCTGCTTGAAAGGACTCCACTGTTTTTTTTAGATCATCTGTAATGGTGGAGTTTTTGGGGTTAGGCATCAAACCCTTGGGACCTAAAATTTTTGCCACTTTGGCCAGGCGAGGCATCCAATCCGGAGTGGTGACAACTAGATCAAAATTCACCTTACCCTTATTGATCTCCTCAATTACTTCATCAGTCCCAAAAATACTTGCGCCAGATTGTTCAGCGCCTTTGCCGAAGGCAAGAATGCGAATTTTTTTACCGCTAGCATAGGGCAAAGAGACTAATCCACGAATTCCCGTTTGGGCGGTATTTATATGAGCCTCTATGGTGGCATTAAATGTAGCATAGGATAATTTTTTGACCATGTCAACTGCCTCAGGAATAGAGTAGGACTTAGTGCGGTCTAATTCTTTTACAACCTCCTGGTACTTTTTAGAACGGGGTTTAGCTTTACCCGGTTTTTGGGTTTTTTTGACGGTGTCATTGCGAGGCCCGCCATCTGGCGTGGCCGTGGCAATCTGGGTTGGAACTTCTCCTGAATCAGATTGCTTCGCTTCGCTCACAATGACAATTTCCTTAACCTTCTTTTTAGAAGGTTTCTTTTCCTCTTCCTTTGCTGATTCGTCAAAAACTTTTATCTTAGTTTTACCCACCGATTTTTACCCCCATTGATCTGGCTGTGCCTTCCACAATCTTCATGGCTTGTTCCACATCTTTAGTATTTAAATCAGGTAATTTAGCCTCGGCAATTTTTCTTACTTGCTCCTTAGTTAAGCTTCCCACAGGCTCTTTTAGGGCCACTCCCGAACCTTTTTCCAAACCAAGAGTTTTTTTAATCATCTCAGCCACCGGTGGTTCTTTAGTAATAAAAGAAAAAGTTCGATCTTCATAAACAGTAATAACCACCGGTAAAATATTTCCTTGTCTCTCTTTTGTTCTTTCATTAAAAGCTTTGACAAACTCCATAATAGGTAGACCATGGGGTCCTAAAGCTGTTCCCACTGGGGGAGCGGCAGTAGCAACTCCTGCTGGGATGTTTAATTTAATGAATGTTTTTATCTTTTTTGTAGCCATAATTTTAGATTTTTTGTACTTGTAAGAAATCCAATTCCACCGGTGTCTCGCGCCCAAATATGGATACGAGAACGCGTACTTTTCCTTTTTCCTGATCCACTGAATCTATTTTGCCAATAAAGTCAGCAAACGGTCCATCAATTATCTTAACAGTATCATCTGCGGCAAATATCTGTTTAAAAGTGGGGGCTTCCTCCTTAGTAAACTTAATAATGGTTTGTACTTCAGCCTCAGAAATAGGGGTGGGTTTATTTCCAATGCCCACAAATGAAGTCACTCCCTGGGTGGTTCTGACAGCCAGCCAGGAGGTATCATCCAGGATCATTTTGACTAGAATATAGCCGGGAAAGATCTTTTCTTTAACTTCTAACTTTTTACCACCTTTGATCTCAATTTTATCCTGCATTGGCACCAAAATATCCAGGATTTTTTTCTCCAAATGCTCAGATTCAATTCTTTGTTTTAAAGTGGCAGCCACTTTGTTCTCATGTCCGGAATAGGTGTGTACCACATACCATTTGGCGTTGGGATTGTCTGATCTGACGGTAGATGATGGAGGATTGAGGGTAGTATTTTGAGGATCGATGGTAGAAGATGGATTTTCTTCTTTCGATTCTCCACCCTCCATCTTCAAAGTACTATCTTCTACCTTTCCACCATCTATTGTCTGCGCTGCTTTTTTTATTTGCTTACTATCTTCCATTTTATCCCGGGATCCTTTCTATAATGGCTGCCTGGAGTATAGTTAAAATATAATCCAAACCTCCCAAAAAAGCCCCCACTGCCAAAGCTACCAAGACCACTAAAATAGTATATCTTAAAGTTTGTTCACGCGTGGGCCAAACCACCTTATCTAGCTCTTCTCTCACTTCTTTTAAAAATCCGAATATATTGGGCATACGATCTCCACTAAAAAGCCTCCATATTATTGGAGGCGATATGTCAAGTATAGCAGACCTAAATTAAAATGACAATATGCTATAATAAAAAACTATTAGTATGTATATAGAAGCTGAGGGAGGACCGCCAAAACCTCGCATTCCTCTTGAAATTCCCGTAATTGATGTAACAGATAGAGTAACCTTGCCTAACGGGAGAAGATATAGTGCAGCTAGCCTCGTTTATTCTAAAACAATAGGAATAAAGTCTTTTAATGAAGTAGCTTGTCAGGCTTTGGGGGTTGATCCTCGGGTCCGCATAGGATCAAAATTGCATGCCCAGCTTGTAGAAATGATAACTTCACATAGTCGTCAGGGAGGTAAAGCTATTACGCCGATAGTTATTAAATATAACAAGGGCCTTCATTATAGATTAATTACTGAACAAGAAGAGTCATTTATACATTTATTGAGGCAAAATAGAGACAAAATTGAGTGTAACCTGCCATTTTATGTTAATGAGGATGAATTACAGGCCTTTAGAAAAGGTAATGTAGAGGTAATGAAAGCAATTAGGGGTAGAGTTAAAAACTTAGGTGTTAATCTAGCGTTGTCACAAGGAGCCTCTTTATCAGAGGCAGAAGAAATGGCGGAGAGTGTCATGAGGGGATCAAGTATTTGGGGTGCGCTAGATGAATCTGTGGCACCCGTGGCAACGTCTAGTAATTTTCAAAAATTATTTAGGACAGCTATATATAGAAGATTTTTAAATCGTCACCGTGGTCAGGAAAAAGCTAAAGAAATAGCCCAAAGAGAAACTATCCCCTTGAGGTTTTTGGAAGGAAGCCCTTTAAAAAAATTCTTCAGTGAAAATCCGCCGGGTTCATTTTTAGCTGAAAGATTACTACATATTTTAAATGATGATTCGCAAGCGGCTTTTATGGAACATTATCTAAATGGTGGTCATGGGTCTGAAGTTGCCCAAAAGCTGGGAGTAAAGGGGGCCAAATTTGTATCAAGATATCACAGCGCTAAAAAAAGACTGGAAGAGATAGTCGGGCAACCTATTCACGAGTGGCCATCACCTCATATAACTGTAGTTGTATCCAGATTAAGGCAAAATCATCCTGATTTCTGGTTTAGTTTTCTCGCAGAGGCTTTTCCCAAAATGGCAGATTATGCCACCATGAAGTATGGTGAAAGACGGAGGGATGAAGAAATTGCCGGCAGGTTGGATATGAGCGTAGGGGCAGTTAAGGCGTTTGGACACCGGTTTAGAATAAAAATTGCCCGAGAAGCTTTAAAGATGAAGATTATACATCCGCAGGAGATGAACTTGGGAAGTTAATTATGATGATATGCTAAGTCAATCTGTGAAATGCGAAGCCAAATACCCAGTTCCTCTTTGTTGGTGCCTACTAAAGGCTCAAATACTGAAGCAATTTCGGGGTGAGCTGTGATAAAGGCTCGGCGGCCATCTAAATCTAGTTTACCGAATCTATCAAGAGTTTGCGCAGTCTCGTGCATAACTTTTGGCAATGTTGTACTTTCAGGATCAAATGGTTTTCCGGTAACAAGCTGTTTAAGCTCTCCTGTCAGTTTTTTTGATACAACTATAGCGGCATCACTACGTAGATCGGCGCTTCTTTCATGCAAGAGTAAATGAGCTAAATTTACAATGACTCCCTCATTAATAGATGTAGGGTCAGGTTTAATGGTTTCCGCTACTCTTTCAATAACCATGGACAGATTTTATCGCAGATTGAGCTAGTTAACAAGAAGATAATTAGATAAAAGGTCACCTAATTGGCAATTTAAGTTTTTAAAGTTATAAAATACGCTTGTATGGTATCAGAATTACTCTCGCATGCCGAATTGGCAGCGGCAATAAAATCAGCAACTGATGATCAGGAGATTCAGATGCTGTTAAATCAGGTAAGCGGAAGGAGAAGATTCTTGCAATTACATGCCTATGGTCCAGATCCTGTTGTCATGACATTAAGAAGGACTGCTGCTGACTTTCATTTTTCAGGTAGGGATGTTGCTACTTTTGTACAAGTTGCCAAGAATGCCCATATCCCAATAGTCCCGGTTGCCAGTGGAGATCAAAAAGGCCGCAACAGATACTGGATCTTTGCTGCTCAGCATTCTGAACGGGCGCAGGATGCATTTAATCAAAATCCAAGCCTTATGCCCTTTTTAAAAGATCCGCTAACACAACCTTTTGGTCCTACTGCAGAAAGACCAAGAACATCGAGGATTGTAAAGAAAAAAGGTTTCATTCCATTAACTCCGCTTTTTTTGGAATTAAGAATTGGTACTGTTAGAAATCCCAGATATGCGCTAGACCAGCTTTTTACAGATGAATGTCCGGTCCCGATTTACGAATATAGAGATAGATACTCTTGTACAAGTGATCAAGCAGATGAACTTAAGGTTTTTTTACAAACCAGGAAACATGTACTAGAAAGAAGAGAATTGATTGATTCAGTAAAGAAGGCAGCTTATGGCGAGCTTGATCCCCAATCAATCTCTCCCATTGAACTTTATCAACAGGGGATGATATTCAGAAGTGTGCTCGTAAGACAGTCAACTCCGCTAGCACATTATTTACGAGCCCATAGTATGAGAGTAGGTGAACATTTATACCCAGCTCTTTATACTGTGTTATCGGCGAAAATTCCCTCCATGATAATATGCCTCGATTCTTTTGATAGGGGAGGCAAGTATAGAATCTACTCACCGATTGCTGATATGCAAATAGAGACAATTGCTGAAGTAGTTGAAGAATTAAAAAATGGTCAGTATCCTCAGCGAACTCCTGAAGAGAGACAATCATATCAGCAAAGACTCCTAAAGAAGATAGATAGTCGAGGAAATATGGTCACATTTTCTCTTGATGAGGCCATGGAGGAGACTATTCGAAGATTACTGCAAAGGGTTCGAAGAATTAACTGGGCTAATCACGATATTACTGAGGATGTGGTGAGTTCTACCTTAGAAGCTCTTCTACCTCAGTTATTAGGGGAAAGAGGCGATTTTGAGAGCTATGATAAATTCGAAGGTTATGCCTTTACTACTGCTAAATATAAATTACTACAGCAGATACGCAAATCTAAATTAGAATTTTCCGCTACAAAAAGGACCCTTCTTTATACAGATGATACAAACAAAGAGCATTTAATATTTACAGATGAGCTAGACAGAATACTTCGTACTCTTCCTACAGAAAAGGCTGCCGTTTTAAGATTGAGAGTTATGGGTATTAATATCGAGACGATAGCAGAGATGGTTGGTAAAAGCTATTCATCTACTAAAGAGATGATATACCAGAGCCTTGATGAGATCAATCCTACGAGAGAAAAGAGGGAAACACCTTTCACAACTACTTTTAATTTTGACATCGCTCTATCAGACTATAAAAGCTTAAGAAATTACACCTTCCAAGATCGGTATCGACCACCAACAGGTTATGAAATCAAAAAAGCTTATAAGCGAGGTGAGATCCAAACCAGCCTGAAAGCTTATATATACAATTTTGGATACGGGAGCTGGCCGAAGGCACAAAAGGAATTAGAAAAATTGGTCTCATTGGGATGAAACTAATAACCTACTGCAACAAAAACTAACAATACTGGTATAATTAGCCCAAATGAAACATCTGGCTATTTTTAAAGGGGATGGGGCAAACTTAATTTTATCTGGTAAAAAAATAATTGAGAGCAGGTTTTCTAAACGGAAAAATGTTCCTTTTGGGGTAATTTCCAAAGGGGATTTGGTATATATGAAAAAGAGTGGAAAAGATGTAATTGGTCAATTTAGAGTACAAAAAGTGATCTTTTTTGATGGCTTGGAAACGAAAGATATGGAGGATATAAAATTGCAGTATGGTAAAGAAATTGCAGCAGATGAAGTGTATTGGAAAAGAAAAGAAAATTCACGCTTCGGCAGTCTAATTTTTGTGGGAGAATCATCCCGTTTCCTAACTTCTCCTATTAAATTGGCCAAAAAAGATCTAAGAGGCTGGGTGGTACTAGGTTGACGCCTTGGTACAAACCTTAAGAATTAACTGTTTACATAAATTGCCAGACCTGGAATTTGGTCAAAATGTTTTCTATTAAGCGTTAATATTTTCCCTCCTATCTCAAGAGCCGTAGCGGCAATGATACAATCCGCAGCTTGAATCTTTATTTTGGTATCACGAAAAAGTTCTCCGGCAACTCTGGCAATGGTTTCATTTAAATCTATCCTCTGAAATTCACGGATAAAGGCAATCATTTCTTGTAGTTTACGGGCATTCCTGGTACTGCTTCCTGAAAATAGTTCAAAAATAACTACTGTTGGTAAAAAAAGTTGGATATCTCTCGGAGCGTAATCTATAAACTCATCCCATTTTTTACCACCGCGCAAATAATCAATAATAATACTGCTATCAACTACTACTTTCACTTTTTAAATTTTAAACTTTTATCCCACTTACCCAACGAAGGCCAGGCATTCCTTCTTCTTAGAGGGTTATCTTCCGGATCATAATCTTTCCATATGCCATGGACTGCTTCGGAGGCTTTCTTTAATGCCACCCAGTCTACAGTCTGCTTTTTTGGAGAAAGTATTGCCACCTCTTTTGAATCTTTCTCAATGATTACCTGCTGCCCCAAAGCAACCTGATCCAACAGGCTAAAAAAATTATTTCTGGCTTTTGTAGCGGATACTCTTAGGGTATTCATAGATATGATAGTAGCACCTAATGTACATCTTGTCAATAGGGTTTATACAATTTAATTGGTTGTGAGGTAGAGCAAGGATTATTTCGGGATTAAAACATCCAGGCTTTTAATGGTTACTGTGATATCCGGGCTTTGGGTTGTGCAGGTGGGGGGATTGGTTGTGGCATCACAGCTTAAGATATTGCCGCTGCTATCTTTAAACTCAAAAGCCTCGAAAATCTCATCCTGATAAGCTTTCCCTTTAAAAATCTGGGTATTTTGAACTAAGAATACACTCAAAGGAATGGCTATAGCCAATCCCAATAAGATAATCAGTTGAATAAGTTGTTTTTTAGTTAATTTATCAATCATTGAATAAACTCCTTTTTAATTAAGCTGTAATCAAAAGTATTCATGGTTCCATCCTCATTAAAATCCCTAAATACTCCAGTTCTCCAATCCTGTAAGAACTGAGATGTATCGATACTATTAATAGCCCCATCCGTGTTTAAATCATAAAGCTGATTGATGGTTGGTTGTATTTGCTCTTGAATCTGATCTTGCTGAACCTCACTCTCTTGAACTTGAGCTATTTGAGAAGGCAAAGGTTGGGAAGATTTCTCTATCTTTATTCCATCAGCCTTCAGTTGCTCATAAACATGTTCTTCCAACTCTCTTCTTTCCTCCTCAGAGGGTACCGGATCAGAAGATATTTTATTAAAATCATATAATCTGATTTGTCCTTGAGAGGGAGCCTTAATCAATTGGGAGAACGGTTGATTAATCGTGGCCGCATCTCTTTGACCGTAATCAAAATAGAGCCGGTTAAGATACGAAAGAGTTAAGGAGGCGTATCTTACTTCATTATTATAAGTGACCCTGAGTAGAGCTGAATTACCCAATGAATAGATGGGGAGAAGGTTTTTATGGAAAAAAATGTTTTGTTCATCTCCCAGAAATACCCTACCTGTGGCATCTGTTATAGTAGAAAAAGAGACAATATTAGGAATAGTTTGACGCGGAAAAGACCAGCCAATATACCAATAAAGTACTTGAGGAAAAATCTCAACTTTTACCCCAGGTAGAGGTTGTCCACCATCACCCAGTATCTGCAAAATAATAAATTTTGGGGTAAACTGACTTGCCCGGTTATGCCAATCTATAATCGGCAAAGATTCTATCTGGTTAGATATTTCTCTAGAAACAGGATGGAAATTTTCCAGTGATGTCTGCCACATAATATCTTTGACATTAGAAGTGATAGAGATATTGGCTACCATATTTTCTTCAGAGTAGACATCTTGAAGATATAGATCAGTCAATCCGAAGATATGACCAAATTCATGGGCTAAAATAGTCTTAGCGACAAATTTGCCACTTTCATTTGTTAAATCAAAGTGTCTTTGACAGACTACAGATAGAGTTGGCCATGCCCAACTGCTAATTTCTTGTTTTACTGGTATATAAACTCGAATATTTTTGGAGATCGAGAGATCATTTCTTTCACTACAATCTTGATCGATGTTTTTCTTCTCGACGCTGTTTAGTCTGACCCGATGTTTAATATTATACCGTATATAGAGACTATTTAAATAATTATTGATAATATCTGTTATCCAAATTTTGGCTTCTTCTAGGTTAAGAAAATCATCATCAATATAGACATCCACCGGATATTCATCACCAGTTAATTCAACTTGAGGTTTGGGAGGTTGGTAACGGAAGTTAATGAGATAATTTTTATAAATAATATTACTATCTCCGGATCCTCTTTCATAATTAACTCTTACGGGGATCAATATATTAGCTTCCCTTCTAGTATCATTAATAGGGAGAGTTAGAGAAAGACTGTTGCCTATTTTGGCGGCAAGTTCCCGGCCGTTTATCAGAATTGAGCTAATTGTTTGGGGAATAAAAACAGGAGTGGAGATTGGTGTTGATCTGGGAGTGGCAGTAGGGATGGGAGTTTGTTGTCCACCACAAGATAAGCCTAATTGAATTTGGATATCACAGGAAAAAGTTTTCTGTCTTTCTAGGGGTAACTGTCTTAAAATTGAGAGATCAAAGGTCAAGAGTCTTTCGTTGGTAAATCTTGATAAAAATCCTATCAGATCTCCACTACCTTGGCCAATCTTGATTAGATCCCTATTACTAAATTCAGCCAGACGGGAGAGGGGAAGCTGGGTTAAAATATAGGCAGGGAAGGTGATTAACCTTTCGTTGGGAAGCTCAGATAACTGGGTAATGCTGCAGTTGTTTATTAAAGCTTCGTTAGAAAGATTAGCAGAATCTGCCAGAGGACATTCACTTTGAGCAAAAATAATTGGGGATAGTGTGAAGAGAACTAATATAAATACTAAAGGATAAATTTTTTTCACAGCCTATTTTTAGCCTAGCCTATATATAACCTGTTGTCAATTTGCTGCTCCGTCTTGGATGGCTGCCATGAAGTAGAACAAAGTTCACTTCATGGCCCTGTACCGAACTAAAGTTCCGGTACAGCTGCCTGGGCAGATGATGTGGCATATGAAGAAAATGAATCGGAAAGAATCAGCTGATCATCTTTTCTTGCCATTCTGACCAGGCTTTTGGGTAATTTATCAGCTATGGCCAGATCTTTTCTACCATCAATCAAAGTTTCCACCACTTCTTGGGGACGCTCAAATGCCAGATCTTTTCTACCATCAAGTATGAGAGTCATGATTTTATTCCAGATAGGTGAGGCCCCGGTGATGCCTGAAGTGAGAGAAGGATGCATGGGAGAATTATCATTATTACCCACCCATACTCCCACCACATACTCGGGGGTGTAGCCAAAGGTCCAATTATCCCTTTTATCATCTGAAGTACCGGTTTTAACAGCCACGCTATGTTGGGGAATTTTGAGTAATGAATTTGCTCCGAATGCAGGGATTCTTGCTTTATTATCAGATAAAATATCTGTAATTAAATAAGCAACAGCAGGAGTTATTACCTGAGTAGGACGAGCCTCGTATTCTTCAATAATATGGCCATTGGCATCAGTCACCCTAAGGATGGGAGTAGGCAAGATCTTTTTACCCATCTGGGAAAATGTGCCATACATAGTCATCATATCAATCATTTTAACTGCTCCTCCTCCTAAAGTCAGAGACAACCCATACTTTTCCGGTTCTGTAAAGGTGGTAATACCTAAATCCCTGGCCGTTGCAATCATTTCCTCAATCCCCACTGTGGCGAGCATTCTTACAGCGGGTATATTATAAGAAGAGCCTAAAGCCACTCTGATGGAAGTTGGTCCTCTGAATTTGCCATCATAGTTAACCGGTGAATATTTATTACCCCAAATATCTTTAAAAGTAATGGGCAAATCCAAAATAGTGTTGCCCGGGCTGTAACCAAGTTTGAAGGCCGTTGCATAGGTGGCAGGTTTAATGGATGAGCCTGGTTGTCTTAAAGAAAGGGTGACATTATAAGAGCCAAATTGAGGCTCATGGTAATCTTTTGACCCCACCATAGCCAGAATCTGGCCGCTTTTACTATCCGTGACCATGGCCGCTCCGTTGGATACCTTCAGACTTTCAATTTTAAACACTTCTGAAGCCACAATTTCCTCTACTTTGCGCTGCAAATTCATATCCAAAGTGGTAAAGACTTTAAGTCCACCCTGGGAAACTAATCTGGGCCCGTACCTTTGCGAAAGTAGATCTTTCACATACATCACAAAATGAGGAGCATTAATATTATTGGTGGGTGGGGTAATGATTAGCTCATCTGAATAAGCTGCATCAGATTGAGCCTGAGTAATATAGCCATCATCCACCATTCTTTGCAGAACGTAGTTTTGCCTTGATTTGGCCAGCTGAGGATTGGTGCCATAAGGGGAGAACTGAGTGGGGGAAGCAGGCAGTCCTGCCAAAAAAGAAGCCTCCGGGAGAGTTAAATCGCGGGCACCCTTTCCAAAATAGGTTTGGGCTGCAGCCTCAATTCCCCAGGCCGGTCCACCGTAAGGCGCCTCGTTAAAGTACATTTTGAGGATTTCATCTTTGCTGTAAACCCTTTCTGCCCAGAAAGCTAGAATTATTTCCTTGACTTTTCTGGAAATGGTTTGCTCCGATGTTAGCAAAGTATTTTTAATCAGTTGCTGGGTGATGGTGGAAGCTCCCTCTCTTTTGCCATAAGCTAAATTATTATAGGCAGCCCTGATGATGGCAGAAATATCAAAACCAGGATGATGATAGAAATTCTTATCTTCTACTGCTAGAGTGGCCCAGATTAAGTGTTTAGGCAGATCCTCCAACTCAATTAAGGTTCTATTTCTTCCCTCATAAAGCCTATATAGCAGCTCTCCATTTCTATCATAAATGGTGGTGGTTAAAGGATTTAAGGGGGTGGATAGTTTTTCGGGAGTGGGTAGCTGATAGGCAGCAGCTAGAATGAAAGTAGTATATGCATAGATTGATAAAATTAAAATCAAAAAGAAAGTGATCAGCTTATACTTTTTGGGAGTATGACGGAAAGCCGCACCTATCTTACGGGCATAAACTGTATAGATGGGTTTTTTCCTGGGACGTCCCACTCTTCTTAGTGAAAAGTTAGTAAAAGAGAATAGCAATTTCCAAATGGAAATTGTACTTATGACTGTAAATAGGGGGATTTGGCCGATCTTAATCAAGATAAATTGACTCAAAAGAAGAGCAACCTTGGGTAAAGAAGGTCTTAAATTGGTGGCTGCTCTTATTTTTGGCATTTATCCTTTTTAAAAAAAGGAGCAGATAATGACAGATTTATTTTAACCTAAAATTTTTGTGCGTGGGAATTACTACTTTGTAGATCAAATATGATCAAAAGTACTCAGGTTGCAAAAATTACTCAAATATGGTTAAATACAATCTGTCAAAAAACTTGATATCTTTAACCCTATAGTGTATTATAAATAATATATGAGCGAATATAAACATGGTCCAACTAATCCTATTGATGTAGCTTTAACTTGGGCATATTTTAAGAGAAATAAAGAGAATAGTTCCTTAGAACGATTAAATAATAGCAAAGAACGAGGTAGAGTTCGAGTGATGCTTGCTGCTGGAGCAATCATGGCTGGGATAGCCCTAGGTTCCATTCTTACTCAACCAAACAGACAAATTATTGATAATAGTCAGTATTTTTCAGAGGAACAAAAAAGATCTTCGGATGATGTAGAAGCTTTCAAGCAGGCCGGCACTCTTCACGAGGTTGGGAATTACCTATTTTATCATCCCTCAAATTGGGAATTTGTCAATAATTATTTTATCATTCACGGAAGTGATGGAAAGGCAAATAAGTTGTGGTTTTCAGTAAATGAAGACTTTCCGATGGGAAATTTTCCAGACTACGCTAAGCAAAATTATCAGAGGATAACAGAAAACAGATCTTCTGTTTTTAACCCATCTATGTTGGGGAAAACTACCATTAATGGTAGACAAGCATATAGATTTAGTTATCAAATCACAGATAATGAAACTCAAATTATCTATATAGAAAATGATCTTTTCAAAGCATTTAATTTAACAGTTATCACAGATAAAGAAACTGCCGAAGCAAACGGACATGATATAGATATGGCTGTAAGAACATTCCAACCGCAACCTAATTTACATTAGTAGATACCGGGTAAAAACGCATTTGCAGAAGTTTTAACCCATTATTATCATAATTCCAAAAATAGTCCTTTAACATATCATCAAACAGCGGATATCTTTCTAAAACTCCATCACCATCTATATCAGCATAAATATACAATAGTAACTTAGAAACATCCTCAAAAGTGGACTTGCCTTTTTCTCTAATTGAAATCATGGCATAAGCGCTGCAATACTGATCACCTGATGCAGGATCAGTCGCACAGGTGGTGGTTTGGGATTCTCCTCCCACTTTCCCCAAAGCCCTGACCCAAACAGAATATTCAGTTATTCCATCAGAATTAGGATCTAGGGCAGGCAGCTGAAAAGCAGCCGGACCCTGGGTACAGTTGCCATCTAAAACCTCAAAATCGCCTTCTGTTAATTTAATTCTGCAGTTTCCCTCTAAAGGTACAAAAATTCTTCTGCCTTGATCTTGACCTAAATCAGCACTTTTTTCTTTGGGTACCCCAATAATATTAAGATTGTAGCGGGTGCTTTCTGTCTTAGAAGCTGCCTCAGAGGCTGGTTTGGGGTAAAGAGTATCAAAGGTGGGTGAATTAAACGTGACAGAATTAGTTATCAGAGTGACTGAGAGAAACCCAATTGTTCCCAGCAGAGCATAAGAGAGAGGACTTAATAATTTTTTTTCATGCTCATTCATAGGGATATATTTTTAGTAGGCCACATAAAGGGAATATTGTCAATACTTCGATAAACTCAGTATTGATCCTGAGTCCTGAGCGAAGCCGAAGGATCGAATGGATCAAGTTAAGGATAAAAGATAGAGCCCGATAATGATTGAGACAATCCCCAAAAATTTAGCCAAGGTAATCATAAGAGAGGTTTTCTCCACGAAAATTTCCGGATATTTCTTACCCAAGACAAGAGAAAAAATCATCAGGAATATATATTTTATCCCCTGCAAGGAATTAACTATGGCAGGTGAGGCTAAAGAGATGGCAAATATTAACAAAAGCTCAGAGGCTGCGGCTGAGATTTGGCCTGCTGCAAAGAGCCAAACTGCGGGATTTTGTATTTTAAGATTATTTTTTTGAAATTGGAGAATTTTTCTCCTAAATTGAGGTATTAAGAATAAAATAATACCTAAGGGAATCAGAATTGGCCTGGAATAGACAAAAACACTCAAAAAAGATTCTTCTAAAAAAGCCAGCCTTAAAAGAAAGTAAGAAACGGCAAAAAATAATGCTGATAAGATACTTAGAATAAGCTCATTTATTTTAATCCTGCCTTTAAAATAGCCCAAATTAAGAAGTATTAATCCTGAGAGTAAAAAAATAACAGCCCAGGTTTGAGAAGGAGAGATAGAATGCTCTCTTCTGGCAAAAATGAGTAAAAAAAGAGGAGTGAGGGTACCAATTACCGGAATCACCCTTTGCAGGAGCCCTATTTGTAGGGCCTTAAACATCAAATAGGCAGCCAATGTCCAAAATAAGGTGGAAAGAGATGCTAGGACCAAAACATTAGTTGTGGGTACTTGAATAAAGGGAAATATCAATAAAACCAATAAACTAACTAAACTGAAATAGAAAACATATAAAAGTGGATCGCGGATAGTTTTGGTCAGTAATAACTTATCAACAGTCACAGCTACGCTATTTAGAAAAAAGGAAACAATGGCAATAGGAAGATAAATCATGGCTGATGGGCTGTTTCTTTTTGGTCAAATCCTTTTAATACTTCATCAGCCGTAACTGTGTGACCTAAGAATTTCATCAAAGAATGAGGAATGCCGTTTCCGGCAATAATTTCTGCATAAACTAGAGCAGACGGCCTGACAATTCTTTTTTGCGTTTCATAATCAATCTCAATTAGGCCAAATCTGGGTTCAAAACCCAAATGCCACTCAAAATTATCAATCAGAGACCAATAGAAAAATCCCCTGACATTTACCCCCATTTTGATAGCCCGAGCCACCTCCTGCAGATATTGAATCAAAAAACGGTTTCTTCTGTCATCATTGGTAGAAGCAATGCCGCACTCTGTGATATATATCGGTATGTCATCTGATAGATCAGTCAATACATCAAAAATGCCCTCCGGATATATTTCCCAGCCTAAATCTGAGGCTTCATGAGTTTGGGAAAAACTGCCCGCCAAATCAGGTACAAACCCATGATGTTTAAAGCGAACATGAAAATAATAGTTAATGCCCAAAAAATCATGAGTTTTTCTGGTTAAAAGATAGAAAAGATGGTTGATAAATACATCATTTAATGAGACTGTCAATTGCTCCAAGAGAGAGTGTTTATGGAAGGGTTCAAATGAAAGCAAATTATTGGCAATCCCTACAGGTTTGCCGGCCGGGTATCTTTTGTGCAGAAGTTTATAGACCTTTTTGTGGGCTGAGGCAATATTGAGATAACTTTTAATCATGCCCCAGAAACTTTTCTTGGCATTAGGCCAAGCTCTTTCAATATAGGTTTCATAAATATAAACTCCCGGTTCATTAACTGTGATCCAAAAATCCACATATTCTCCTAAGTTGGGTATAATTTTTTCCACAAAGCGGACAAAATATTTAACAGTAGCTCCGTTTTCCCATCCTCCTTGATCAGTAACCCATTTAGGCAGGGTAAAGTGCCAAAGGGTCAGCATAACAGCCATTTTACGCTTCTTTAAGGCCTCTAAAACGGCTTTATAATGGCCTATAGCATTCTGATCAAACTTACCTTCCTCTGGCTCAATTCTGGACCATTCAATAGAGAGGCGGTGGGCATTATGATTTAAAGATTTGGCCAGATCAAAGTCCTCTTCATAACGGTTGTACTGATCTGCTGCTTGTCCCGACCTGGCATGGCCAGGGAGGGATTCCCACTTCCACCAGTTATTGTGAGTATTTCCTCCCTCAACTTGATGAGCAGAGGTGGCGGCTCCCCAGAGGAATCCATCAGGGAAATTTAGCGTGGCATGGTCATGTTTTTCTTTAGGATGGTCATGAGGCATATCTTAAATAGTATCACAGAATTAATTCTGTTCCATTATAGAGATTTTCACTTTATCATTTTGATATTCAAACTTAAAGGCAATAGGTTTATCTTTATTATTAGTAATATATAGATTCTGGCGGGCATTGCTCCCTTTTGTGAAAGGATTATTATAAATGGATACTCCATATTCTCTGGGTACATCTGGGATGTTAGCAAAATTATGATTGGTAGGAACCTCAGTTTCCAGTCCTGCCTCTTTGGCTACCCAATATATCAGGGAAGCTAAATGACAGACTCCGTCTCCATAAAGGTAGCCTGAGGACCTAAAACCCTCAGTTGCATTAAAGTGGGCATTGGTAGTTTTAACTAAGTTGGGCTGATATTTTTCGTAAACATCATCATGGAAAGCAAAGGTTTGACCTGGCTCTATACTAAACTCATAGCTAAAATCTTGCTTTACTTCATCCCAGTTAGGTTGTTTAGAGTGTTCAATATTTCTTAGGTAGGCCAGATTCAAAAGAATATTATCTTTGAATACCTCATTTACCCAACTATTAGGCTGGCGGTTTTCCAGGCTCATTTCTCTTTCAGCCACGACTACTGTATCAGGTTGGGGAGTGACTAAATTAATATCATCCAATCCTAAAAGAGAGATCAGAGGTAGGGGAATAAGAGCCATAAATTGTGCGGACTTTAGTATCTTCATGTTTGACGAGATAGTATAACATACTATGGGTCTAGAATCAAGTCAAAGAGTAGTCAAAAATCTTACAAAGTTGTATCATTAAAGTGTGTTAAGGATTCTGCCTGTTATCTTAATATTGCTTCTCATCTCCGGTGGGTTGATATTTTGGCGTTTTAATGCCTCTAAAAATAATCTAGAGAGCCCCAATGTGGAGATTTTGGATTCTGAACTGATAGAAGTACCTAAAACCCTGCCCGATGCTTCTTTAGATGATAAGGTGGAAATCCTAAATGATGCTATGACTACCATTGTTTCTGAAATTAATAGCTTAAAAAGAGCTATTTCCTCCCTACAATCCCAATCAGTAACTGATTTGGACAATAGATTAAAAGCAGTTGAAGCTTCTCTTACCGAACTTAAGATTAAAGTATCTGCCTTAGAAGGTGGTCAAACTACCCAAACTACCACCAATCAAACAACTACCACCAATCCTCCTTTATATATCCCTTTAAGCTCAGGGGGGCAGACTAAATCACAGGACTACGTCACAATTGAGACCTATCAGATTAGCTTAAACCCTGCAGATTATGCCGGTTATAAAAATATGCAGCTGGAAGTCTCCATCAGAAGAAACCAACCAGGCAATACTGTTTATGCCAGGTTATATAACTCCACCGATGGATCTGTCACTTCCTCTGAGGTTTCTACCACCTCCAGTACTTTTGTCTGGCTGACTTCATCCGGATTCAGTTTAGCCTCCGGAACAAAAACTTATGTTTTACAGGTGAAAGTGGGAGATGGCACTGATGCCTTTGTCCAGTCAGCCAGAATCAAGGTGAATTATTAATATTATTTAGTTGGCTGGAAGGTTTGTAGCATGGCCGCAAAGGTCTCCTGGATTTGGTCTCCTGGGGCAAATCTGACCTCAATTTGCAGGACACCTTGATTTTGTGGAATTAAATAAGTCTCCATATGAAGTCCTTGATCTTCACCTACAAATTTCCGGGCTGTTGAGCCATTGATGTTAGCTTCAGTTTGACTCCACCCAGAAGGTGGATTGGGTACCACATCCAGTATTGATATAGTCATCACTCCATCCGGATAGCTTTTTTGGGCAGCAGAATCAAAAATATCTAAACTGGTGGCATTATCTAAAGTCTCCTGGCTGGATGTGGGGGTGACATTGATAATGGTGGCCCAATTGGGAGGGTATTTGATTGAGTAGCCATATTTGGTGTTGGCATATACTTCCCAATCAGGACCAACTTCCGTAGGGTAGGTAATTTCAGTATTATCTGTGGGTAAGCCTTGATTCTGAATCTGCAAAGGTTGAGGAGTGGGGCTGGGATCTGTTTTTCTGGTTGTTGTAAAAATAAACAATCCAATAGCCAAAAATATGGCTAGTGCAGCTATAGCTAAAGCAATTAATGAAATATTTCTCCCGCGCATATTAGTATTCTTTTTTATAATTTTGGACAACATTTGTCAAGTTTTTTGAGTAACCTTACATAGCGGTATGTACACTTAAATATCCGACACTTGATACTGTTTCAAAAACTCATTCGGTGTCTTCATGTTTAAACTCATATGAGGCCTCTTAGTATGATAATACACCAAATAATCTGTTAGTTCTCTACTTAGGTTTGGTAAC
>JAUYKM010000013.1 GCA_030699125.1 Candidatus Daviesbacteria bacterium
CAACGCCAAAAACGCATTTGTGTACATCAAAGAGACTGAAAAAAGCGTAATTAGGAAAAATGAGTGGCTCGAACCTGAAAATAGATCGATAGATCGGACTAAAAAGGCATTTTTGCAAATGCAGTCCGATATGGAGCGGGTGAGGAGAATCGGACTCCCGTACCCAGTTTGGAAAACTGGTATTCTACCATTGAATTACACCCGCAGTCCTTCTAATTTTAGCTAAAAGTAGGGTTTTATTCAATCTGGTAGCTTAAGTTTACGTTAACTGTGATTTCAGCTGAACCAGGCTCAATTTGGGTGGTGGGGACTTCAGCCTGGCCTACAGCCAGCTCAGATCTTAAAGGTATGGGTATGGGATAGCCGCCAAAGTTCTCAGAATAATTGATGATTTTCCCCAGCCTAAATCCGGCTATTTTGGCAGCATTCTCAGCCTTACTTTTAGCATCAGCAACCGCCTTTTCTCTGGCTTCATTTTGTAGCTTTATTTTATCATCCACGTCAAAGCTGATTGAGCTAACCTGATTAGCCCCGTTGGTAGTAGCAGTATCTATTACAGAGTTAATATTATCTATTTGTCTGACCTTGATTTGTAAATTTGTGCTGGCGGAATATCCGGTGATTCTTTGGCCTTCACGAAAGTCGTAATTGGGATTAATGTTGTAATTAGTGGTTTGGACATCTTTCTGGTCAACACCTAAATCTTTTATAGCTTTCGAGATATTATTTATGGTGGTATTTATCTGATCTTGAGCTACCTTCACTGTTGATCCATTGGCCTGGATGCCAACCGTAACAGTGGCAATATCCGGTTGAGCATCCACTTTACCCTCACCTGTGACATCAAAAGTGGTGGATTTCTGGGTGGTAACTGAAGTCACGGAGAATGGGATAGGACCAACCAGCTTCGTATAAATCAACAGAAGAGTGAAAAAAGTAGTAATACCAATAATGGGCAGAAAGAAGATTCTGTTGTTCATATTAAGTATGATACCATACAACCTTGTCATTCCGCACTTGATGCGGAATCTATATAAATATTTTTATGGTGAGGAAAATTAACATCACGTGGTTTTAATAAAGTCAGCTCATCCTGGCCTCTTTAAGCGCTGCGGTTAGTATGGTGGTCAGACCGGAAGCATTCCAGTCAAAAGCTAAAACAGTTCCCAAAGATTGAAACCAGACAGGATCGGAAATTCTCTTAATAAACTCCTCAGGACCGTATTCTTCAATTAAAACCCGTGTCATCTCTCTGCCCAGTTTAACCATCCTCTCAAACAGCCAGGGAGGACATTTTCCGAAGTCCAAGGTAAAGGTGGCAATTCCTCTTTGCATACCTATATTATATCAATGGTACGGCGCATTAAGCGGTAGTTCCAGGGTAAATGTAGATCCTTTCAGGGGTTTGCTAGACAGATTAATCTTTCCTCCATGAGCTTTGACTATTTGGGAAGCAATATATAAACCCACTCCCAAACCATTTGAATGCTCATTTGTTGAATCTGTTCTCTTAAAAAGGCCAAAAATAAGCTTCTGATCCTGTGTGGGGATTCCAACTCCCTGGTCCTCAATTGTAAGTTTGATTATTTTTTTATTATCAGATATTTGAATATTGATAGGCTTACCTCTGCCGTATTTAATAGCATTTGATAAAAGATTAGTTATTGCCTGCTCCATTCTCATTTTATCGAATCTTCCCGAAATAGGGGACTTTGCTTCAAATTTTATCTGGAATTTCTCTTTTTTTAAAACCTCTGAAAAATTTTCCAGGACCCTTTTTGTTATTTCAACCAAATCAGCCTTTTCCAGCTTTAATTCCATTCTACCGGTTGTGATAAGTGAAATATCTAACAGGTCATTAATCATCACAGTTAAACGCTTTATTTGTTGCTCGGAACCCTGAAGAGCTTTCATTAACTCCGGGACGGAAAAGTTAGCCAAAGGAACATTATGAACAGTATTTAATAAATTATGCAGTTTAAGAAGCATGGTTGTCAGAGGAGTTCTGAGCTCATGAGATATGATGGATAGAAATTCATCTCTGGATTTAATTTCTTCCTTAGCTTTAGCATAATCATTTTGCAGTTTAACAAACGATTGGGCATAGATTTTTTCCTGTTTTTTCAGTCTATTTATGGTATTTGTCTGGCGAATTCCATCTACTACAAAACTAATTACAGAAGCGCCTATGATAAAGAAAATAAACTGTATCAATGAATTAGCATCACTAATCATAAAAAAAGCACCAACTGAAATAATCGCGGTTGAGAGCAGTGCTGAATTTATACCGCCAATACTGGCACTAAGTAATATTAAAATAAGGTATAAGGTATAAAATGAAGTTTCCTCCGGGAAAAAATTAGTTGAATAGGTTAAATATAAGATCAGTAGAGAGGAGACTATGGAAAAGCCATATGGAATAAAAGAGTTTAAGATTTTATCCTCTGTGATATCTTCTAGTCCTATTTTTTGCAGGGTTCTATATGGTATATACCTTTTTGAATAGGCATATAATCTTGAATATCGCCTTCTTTGAGCATTTGGACTATTTTTCATATAGAAAGCTCTCCGAAATATCTGCCCATGAAATATATCAACTATCGCAAATTAAATCAAGAAATTGAGTAATTGGTAATGGTATAATTTAGCTAAAGTGCAAAAAACAATCCTGATCGTAGATGATGATACTGATTTAAGAGTTTCTTTGCGCAAAATCCTGACAAATAATAACTTCAGAGTTTTGGAAGCTGCTGATGGCGCAGAGGCTTTAGAAATAGTAGAGAGTGAATTGCCTGAATTGGTGATATTGGACTTCGGGATACCAACTGTTCCCGGAGAAACTGTTTGTGTAAAAATCAAGGAAAATCATCCAGAGATAATTGTTATTGCATTAACAAAAAAGATCCAAAGCTCTGATGTTATACACGGCTTACAAATAGGTGCTGATGATTATATCAGTAAACCATTCATGGCAGAGGAATTGATTGCCAGAATTGATACCAGGATAAAAAATCCCACCAAAAAGAATAATCCTGCCGAAGAATCAGCAGATCCGAAAACGAAAACTTCAGAAAAGTCAGAAGAGCGTAAATTGATATTTAGAGAAAGTACGACTTTAATCCTTATTAGACTGTTTACTGCTGAACTACTTTTTGGGCTGGCAATAATCTTATCCAGTTCATTTTTTTCTCTTCTTAGAAATTCCTTTGATACATCTAACACTTTTGTTTTGGATTTCAGTATTTTACTTATAATATTTCTGATTAATATCGCTGTGGTGGTTTATATTTTATTGAGATGGGAGTCTGAATATGTGGAGTTAACTTCTGATAGCCTTATTAAACATAAAGGAATTTTGAATAAAACAGAACAAAAATATGCCTGTAACTTTGTGGAAGCAATTACGCTGAATCAATCTTTAATGGGAATACTTTTTAACTATGGCACTATTGAGTTGTATGATCCCGCGCTTAAGGAGCAAATATATCTGGTAAATATAGCAAACCCAAAAAGATATCGGGAGATTATAGAGCAGAGAGTTTCCAAGGATCAAAACCGGCCAATGCCATTTATTGCTAAAAAAGATTAGCTTAAACTTTCTATCTTGGCTGCCAGCACAAAGTCATTTTCTGAGAGGCCACCGATTGAGTGGGTGGAGAGATTAATTATCACCCTTTTGTAGTAAATATGAATATTGGGATGATGATCTTCTTCTTCAGCTAACTTTCCCACTTCTTGGGCAAATTCTAGCCCATTTAAATAGCTTTCAAACTTAAACTCATGTTTAATTTTTTTATCTTCAATAACTTCCCACTCTAGCTTTAATTGTTTTAGTAGAGGAGTGAATTCAGTTTTGGTTAGGGGAGGGGTGCCTTCTTCACAGGGGATACATTTTTTAGAGGTTAAATCACTCATGCTTGGGCTCTGGGTGGATGGCCACTACCAGAGGACTTTAGCATACCAGATTTTTTCAAAACATCAAGATCATGCTGCAGCATTCTGATTTCTCTACCGATATTAATTAAAGCTTTATGAGAAACTTCATCTTCTATAACGTCTTCTTGAATGTCTTCAATATCTTCTTCCACATCTTCCAAACTTTCGGTATTTCTATTGACCGTCATTTGAATAAATATGGCTAAATAAATAGCCTCAATAGATAACCAGGTAGTAAAAATTAGTAGTACGGATCGAAGATCCATCCCCAAAAAAGTGAGTCCCGTGATAGATAAAAAAAGAAGGGTATGGAGAATAACAGAGTAGGGGGTACCTACCCACTTGGTGAGCTTGATAGAAACTTTTTCTAAGAAATTTAGTTTCTTCTCCAGAGCTTTAACCATAAAAAACCCCTCCGGCTATTTATCCCAACAAAAAAATCTCTTTTCCCGTCACAGGTTTTGAGATTTCTAAGTTAATTGTCTCTCCTTAATAAGATCCTGTCAACCCCCCAAAATAGTTGAATCTGTGGTCATTTTTGGCTATAATCTGGTTCAAAATGAGTATAGAGAGAAAATCAGCAAATATTTGGATAGGGCGAGCAGCCAGTTTTCTGCTGGGAGCTACAACGATAATGGCTCCTGGTTGCATCACGCGGGATCATTCCCAGGCTAAATCTACAGCAACAACTGGAATTGAGCCTTCGACTCAAATCTTAACACCCACCCCGGAGATCACCCCACTTGTTACCAGAGTTCCCATGATTGAAGGTCCGCTTAGACCGGAAGTTTTAAGTATGGTTAAAGGAAGTCTGGTTAATATCTATTACTCGGTACTGCCAGAGTACCAGCATCTTAAAATCTCTTCGGGAATTTGTAATGGCTTTGTAATTAAGGACGGATTGGGAAAACCCTTGGTGGTGACTGCCAGGCACTGTATGCCTCAAATTGCCAAATCAGAGGCTGACGGTAAAAACTACTCTACAACTGATGCATTGGGACAATATATATTTGCAACCAAAATCATAGATACTTACGGAAAAACCTATGATGCCTATCCCTACAACTATTATCTAAGTAATTATCCAGATACAGCAACGGATGTAATGCTCTTCCAGACCCCTGATCCTAAGTTTAGTCCACCGACAATTTTATTAAATCCGGGAATTCCTCAAAAATGGGATACACTTCATAGAGTAAGCGTTAATTTAGATCAAGGAGTTCAGGTTACCAGTCATGAGCTTCAACATTTTAATTACAATTCTGACCGGACATTACTTCTTTTCAGTGTTATCAATCCTGAATCATCATGTTCTCCTGGAACAAGCGGTTCACCGATAGTGGATAAAAATGGTTCGGTTGTGGGAATAGTATCAGGGTATGTATCCGAAGAAATAACTAAAAATGAAGCTGTGATATTTGGTGTTGAAGATTACTATGTTGGTAAGAAATTTACCTTTTGTATGGCAGTGAGATCATCCCTAATCCGGGGCTTAATTAGAAATCCCTAGTCATTCAACCCCCCCGTAAAGAGTTAGTTCTTTTTAATCCGTGTAATATTCCATAGGGTGTTGATCCTTTGGAACTCCTATAATTATAAAACTGATCTTCCATCCAAATGGCAACTCCTCCTATAGCATAAGATGAGTGTATAAAAAGAGGCTGATAATCTACCGATTGTCCAATATATACAGCCAGATGATGAGCGGGATAACGCTTAATATAGGCTCTAACTGCAAGAGGATCGTCTTTTATACTATCAGGGATGAGTTGGGGATTCGTATCAGATTTACCAAAAAAAGCCACATCACCTGCCCGCAATTCTTCGTTCTGATCCAGAAATCTGGAATAACGACTATCCAACCACCATTCAACCGGACCCAGATCATCCGGAAGTTTAATTCCGTATACCTCCTCATTTATTAGGTGGGCCAATGCAGCACAATTTAACCCCGTCTTCTGGGCTGTTTCCAAATTTGGGACATATGCCGGCCCCATCTGCATATTGTATTTTATACCCAAGTATTTTCCTAACTCGAAAATTGTAGGTTTTAGTAATTCTCTATCTATTATCATATATCCGTTTGGTCGGAGACCGGGGAATTGAACCCCGTGCTTCTCGCTCCCAAAGCGAGCGTTCTACCGATGAACTAGTCTCCGTGGAAGGTATTTTATCAGTTTAACACTGCCAAAACCAGCAGTCTTTTAAAACTGGTTCCTGCCGGATAGCAGGTCATTAAAGTTAAAGTTTGACCCGTTCCATTTCCTTTTATATATTGAACATCAGAAGCTGAAACAATTTTTTTCTCATAAACTTTATAAATAAAGGGCTTTTCTTGAAAATAAACTGTAATTTCATCACCATTTTCCAGCTTATCTAGTAGATAAAATACGGAATTATACCTTTGAGCCTCATAAAAATTAACAGAGGAGTGAGAAAAAAGAAAAACATTTCCATTTTGTCCGGGGTATGCCGAACCGGCAGCATGGGCCACCCCTTTGGTTAAAGCATATTGGTAGACAGTTGGATCAAAAGGGTCAACATTTTCCACCACAACTGCATTAGCCCCTATTTTGGGTATAACTATGCCAAAAAGGGTATCTTTAGGAATAATTTCCTCTACTTTCTCAGCTTTAGCCGCCTTCCATTGATAATTTACTTCTTCTTTTAAAACAGGATAGAAAATCAACACAAAAAGAAATATAGATAACCCAACTATGACTAACCCTGCCTTTATCAGGACAGATGATAAGTGTTCCATTTAAGGATAAAATTATTTGGACTTGCGATAGAGGTAAACTCCACCTATTAGTATTATAGCAATAAGAAGCAATAGCAAGTTTCTGCCTGTGAGCAAACCAGCTTCATCTTCAACTTCACCTTCGACACCTTTTTCTGCACTTGGCAGGCCCTCTTCTCCCAACACTTGCCCCTCTTCGGTGGCAACTCCCTCAGAAACACCTGAAACACCCAGAATTTCTCCACCTGTTGCACCTGATACAGGAATTGCTCCTGCTGGTGCCACTGTCACAGGGCCAGCTACTTGCACTTCTTTGGTGATTACATTGGTATTGGAATCTCCCACGAGTCCCGAGCCATTTCCGGCATCATCAAAGGCACGGATTACAAAATAATAGGTTTTATTACAATCCGATATGGATGTAGTAAATTCACCTTCTTGATCTGAACCAATTCCTACCTCACCAACCTTGGTTCCTGAATCAGCAGAGAATGAGGTAAAGGAAGACATATAAATCTCCACCTTATGTGTCAAACTATCATTGGATGTTTTAAATTTGATCTTATACTCACAAGTCCCCACTTTTTCTTTACTAAAGTTATAAGGATTAGCAGGGGCTTGAGTTTTATATTCAACAGTCACAGTAGAGGAGGTGGCAGTATCGCCATCAGCTTTGGCCTCAACATAAAACTGATAGGTACCCTGACTACCCATGAGGGTTGAGTCAACCTGGCAATCACCGCTGTTTCCACCAGCTGGAAGAGCTATATCAGCGCCAAATTGGCTAAATCCACCATCAACTGGGCCCTTTTTAAAGCATTTAACAACTACATCTCTGCTGTCGGTATCCAGAGTCACAAAAGTTATATTGAAGCTGTTATCGTTAGTAGGATTCTTTGGTTCTTCTAGTCTAATAGATAGAAAGCCAGCCATAGCAGTGGGAACTGCTGTTATTGATATAACAGTTATAAAAATTATAAGTATTATACTTTTCAAGAGATTATTCATATTTTCTCCTCATTAATACACCTGTCATAATCATAGCTGAGCCCAGGATAAATAAGGCTCCTGCCAGTCCAATCCACTTAATATCGGCTCCGGTAGCCGGCAGCTCTATGGATGCGCCTAACACCTCAGAGATTCTCTCTTCTGTTCTTTCAACTTCATAATTCTCACCACCAGGCGCCCTAGTAACATTAACTTCTGTTCCCACAAATACTCCGCTATTCTCATTAGCCAAAATTTCATCATTATTCATGGAATTACCAACTGAGAAGGCGAGATCCTTATATAATCCCAAATCAATATCACCCTTAATATCGGCAACGAGTGTCAGGGTCACAATTTCACCATTCACCATATCACCCAACTGCCATACACCTGGTGAGGCATAAGTAGGTTCTGTAGTAATACCCGAGTCTTTCAGATCCCCTCTGAGGGATGATAAGGATGTCCAGGAACCTAATCTATAGGTGAACCCGTTTGGCAATACATCGGTCAGAGTAACATCTTCCAATCCTGATCCGGAAAGCTCCACAGTCAAAGTATAGAGCACATCTGAACCGGGAGCTACATCCTGTCCCAGTCTGTTGTTAGTTTTACTTAAAGTTAAAACAGGTGTTACAAACTCGTTGGTAAAAATACAGGTAATATTTTGATCTTTTTCCAGATCCAGTTCAATTGTTCTGCCGCTGCCTGAGGCCACTTCTTGCTCCTCATCAGCAAAACAGATATAGGATGCGACATAACCCTGGCCGTTTTCTTCGGTAATTGTATAAGGACCTGTTGGCAAATTGTGAGGCCCGGTTTGACCACCATCACCTATGGTGGCAGACTCTTCTGCCTCACCTGAAATTAAGATATCCCACAAAGACTCATCGTCAGGTACCACATCTTTAATGACAGTGATGGTACCGCTATCTCTGGTATTTATAATGGTACAAGTTACTTCCTCATCCAAACCTAAAACAATTTGATTTTCACCCGGATTGGCCTCACCACAATCCCAATCTGAGGCGCTGTAGCCTGTAGGGCCATCTTCAGATAAAGTATAGATTTCATTAGCCAAAACTTCATGGAATGTATCAGAATCACCACTATCTGAGAAACCGCCATCTCCAGAGGCCGTTAATGTCCAATCAGAAGAAAAGGCATTCCCACCTTCAACCTCTTTTACCAGGTTTAGTAGGGGAGCGATGTCATTATTCTCAATAGTACAAGTGGCGGATTCACCTAATTCCAGGCTAATCTCATTACCATTTTGTTCACCATCGCCGGTACATTCCCAATCTGAGGCACTGTAGCCATCAGGGCCTGATTCTGACAAAGTATATGTACCTGCGCTAAAATCAACACCACTGAGGGCACCACCATTTCCTGAAATAGGAGTGGGACCATCAGCCTCCAAAGACCACTCAGTAGCTTCTGATTGACCGCCATTATCATTTATAACTTCTTTAATGAGGGTAAGAGAGGGTATATCATCATTATTGGTGATTGTACAGGTGGCTGAACCTCCATTAGGTATCAATATATCTTCGCAATTATCATAACTGACAGTGTAGCCGGTTACTGAAGGTTCAACTATTGTATATGTGCCGGCATCAACTGTTAAGTCATTTTGTCCATCAGCTTCAAAGCTTTGTGCAGACTCTTCATTCACCTGGAATGAGAAATCTTCCGGATCAAGCTTCCCGCCGTTATCGTTTAAAACAACTTTTTTAACTATTAAAGTAGCTGATTGATCATCATTGGTAATGGTACAAGCCTTAGTCTCTCCCACCAGGATTGTGCCATCGCAATCTCCATCAGTACTCATGCTGTAGCCATCCTGTTCAATTTCACCTACCTGATAGCCTCCTTCATCCAGAGTTACTGTGGTACCGGTCTCAGAACCAACAAAGATTGGCTCTGACACATTGTCTCCCAAAACTAGCATGGTAAAGTCAGAGGCATCTAGATTACCTCCATTATCATTGACAACGTGCTTAATAACTATTAGCTGAGGTACAATGTCATCATTGGTGATAATACAGCTAATATTTTCACCCTCATCCAAAATAACTGTTCCACCTAAAACTTCAGGACATTTACTGTCACCAGTGATGGAAACAAATGAGTAGCCGGAAACTAAACTCTCATTTATCTCAATGGGGGTATTAGCTAAAACCTCAGTAGTAGAGCCGGATAAAACCACATTGCCATCAACTGTTAAATCAAAATCATCAGCTAGGGCCTCCCCTCCATTATCATTAATAACTTCCTTAGTTAAGGTAACTGATGCGCTGTTGTCATTATTCGTGATAACACACTCTTTATTATCACCCAAATTTAGGGTGACATTTCCATTCGCATCACAGTCTCCTGAGATGGTGGCTGAATACCCAGCTAGATTTGTTTCAGAAACTACATAATCTCCCCCGTCAAAACCATTTTGTTCGCCAGATATAACCTGCGTGGTAGAAACATACAAATCAAAATCTGAGACCTGAGCATCACCGCCATTGTCAGTTATGACAATTTTTATAACAGTTAATAATGGTTCAATATCATCATTGGCAATGGTACAAGTAACTTCATCTACTAAACTTAAGGTAATTTCATTACCATTTTGCAAACCGCCATCACAATCCCAATCAAAAGCAGTATAGCCTGCGGGTCCATTCTCGGATAATGTATAAGTTTCGTTAGCTAAAACCTCATGGAAGATATCAGCATCTCCATCTTCTGAAAAACCACCATCTCCATTAGCTGTCAGTGTCCATTCAGAAGCAATTGCTTCTCCACCATTATCATTAGTAACAGCCTTGACCAATTTCAATTTGGGTGCAATATCATCATTGGTTATGGTGCAACTGATATCTTCACCCTCATCTAAAACAACTGTTCCACCCAAAACATCAGGACATTTATCATCCCCTGTGATGGATACAAAACTGTAGCCTGCCAGCAAAATCTCATTAAGTGAGATGGCTGTATTAGAAAGTACTGCCACGCTGTCTCCTGAGTTGGTAGCATTTCCGTCAATGGTCAGATTAAAATCATCTGGATTGGCATTACCACCATCATCGTTGATAACATTTTTTATCAAGGTAATAGTTGGGGCCACGTCCTGATTGGTAATGGTACAGATAATTGCTTTACCCTCATCCAAAGTAACAGATCCACCTAATGCCTCTGGACATTTCTCATCACCGCTGATAGATACAAAAGTGTAGCCCGTAATCTGGGTTTCATCAATGATATGTTCTTCGTTGGCCAAAACACCTGTGGTGGAACCTGACAGTACTACATTTCCATCAATTGTTAGGTTAAAATCATTGGAGATAGCATTTCCGCCAAAGCTGTTGCTGACCACCTTAATCAAGGTAATTTGAGCAATCTCATCATCATTGGTGAAAGTACATACTTTGGTCTCACCATTAGCAATTGTACCTGCACAATCACCGGTATTAGAAGCTGCGTATCCTGATAGCTGATCTTCTGTAACTGAATAAGTACCGGCATCAACCTGAGTATCAACTCCGGGAGCTTCTGCACCGGCAAAACTTACTCCTACGCCCACTGAAGTACCATTTATATGCATGGTAAAGTCAGAAGCAGAGTTATCTCCACCATTATTGTTGACTACATGCTTGATCACTATAATATGAGCTGGCTGGTCATTGTTGGTAATGGTACAGGTGGCTGAACCGCCGTTTGGCACTACTACATTTGTACAATTATCATAAGAGGTATCATAGCCGGAAGCTACAGGCTCAGTTACTGAATAGCTACCGGCATTAACTATCAGATCATTTTGTCCATCAGCTTCAAATGGAGTGACACTGCCTCCATTAACCTGGAAGCTAAAATCATCTGTATCAAGCTGACCACCATTATCATTAATGACTAATTTTTTAACAATCAATGTGCCAGGCTCATCATCGTTAGTTATAGTACAAGTTTTATGCTCGCCTAAAGCTAAACTAACTGAACCATCGCCGCTACAATCTCCGCCCCAAACTGAGGCTGTGTAGCCTGAAAGGGTATCTTCAGAAGCTGTATAAGATCCGGCCGGAAGAGTTTGGGCAACACTCCAATCAACAGGATTTCCATTAATATATGCTTGGAAGTCATCTGCCACAGCTGTTCCACCGTTATCTGTGATGACTGTCTTTACCAAAGTGAGTGTGCTTGATTTTTGTCTGTTAACTACATAAACATTAACTGTTTCCCCGGCTGGAACATTTATTTGGCTGGAAGTAATACTAAAAAGATCATATCCTGCTGGGGGAGTGTCTTCAGTGATAGTATGATCACCTGGGACTACATTATTATATGTTACTGTTCCACCATCGGTGAAAGATTGCGGATCAACTCCGTCTAATCTGATTGTAAAGTTTTGAGAGGCATCTACAATATCCTCGCTATTTGGTCCTTGGACATCCTTATGAACAATAATAGATGAGGGGTTTAGAGTGTTTGTAATGATACAGACAATATCTTCGCCTTCTTCTATTGAAACAGTCAGTGGGCCGCTATTTTCAGATTGTGCCACAACTTGTCCGCTTCCATTTAAGTCTTTGCAGACAATTGAAGAAGAATAGCCAGCCAAAGAAGTGTTAGTTCCGGTAGTTTCTCCTACACTGTGGTCCCCCACAGTAACTACTTTCTCACCTGTGGTACCACCATCGGAAACATCAGCTGCCTGGGTCACACTATCTATTTGCAAATTAAACAGACCGGAATCCTCAGTTGGAATAAGATCTTTAACTACCTCAAGTCTGCCGGTATTATCTTTAAAGATTATACAATCCGAAGGATCAGAATTTGGTTGGGAAGAGGGATAAGAACAGACATCCACCAATTCCGCCATTCCCACACCACCCACATCATCTAAATCAATACTGCAACTTGCTTTAGTATCATTTGGGTAATTAGAGCCAGCTGGAAAAGGATCATCTATAGCAAGAGTGGCGGTGCAGGCAGTGCCAGGACCAGGTGTTAAAACAGCAATAGGATTGGTACACCTATCTGCTTTGCCGTCTCCACAAGAATAAAGAGTGGTTGTTAAAATAGAGGCCGGATTTCCCCCCACTGTTACACACAAGGAATAGTTGACTAAACCATCCCCGTCTGTATCAAATAAACTGCAACCATCTCCGGTATTATTACCTGGCCAAGATGAATCATCCCAATTCCAATCCATAGCGACACTACTTGGAAGTCCGGAATAATCAACACACATTTTAGTTAAATCCTTTTGACCCGGTTCATCATTGGCACCAGCTGAATCATTATTACATCCGGATACGGGAGAGTCTGTAAAGCTTACTGATGCCAAGAGAGCACCTGATAGATCATAAGCTTCCACAAAATATAATGGTCTGTAGGTCCCATCCAGCTGATACAGGTAAGTAAAAGAGCCGTTTGCATCAGTTGATACACTATCTTCAAGGCGGTAATTATCTGCGGTGATTATTAGCCTCAACTGGGTATCCTTCGGGAAATCAGATCCAGCGATTACCGCAGTGTCAGTAGGTGCATAATCCCCCCTATCAGTAGTTAAAGTGGCGCTTGTCAAATCTTGTGCAGACAGATCCAGTTCCAGACTGTCAGCATCAGTATTTTCCAGAATATAAGTTGATAATTGGCCTGTGTTTATGATTGTTTCCAGAACAGGTTGATCTGTTGGAGTAGGAGTAGATAAAGTTTCATCAGATGTTTGCTTACTGTCGGGGGGAGCATTTGGCTGACCCTCTGTTATTTCATTAGACTCTTTAGTTGTTTGATCCTCAGCAATTGGAGTAGCAGTTGGTTCAGTCACTTCAACTATTACACTTTCGGGACTAGGAGATGGTATAACTGTTAAATCTTCTGAATATTCTGTTTGGGAAATTGATTCCTCAACTTGAGTAGGAGTCTCAACTATGGCACTATCAGTTGCTTCTTGAGCATATGCAACTGAGGGCATCACTGATTGAAACACCACCAATAGTGTTGTAAAAAAGGATAAAATACTTTGATAAATTTTATGACTAGTTCTATTCATTTAATAATGTATAATAAAATATTATAGGACCTTAGAGGAGCATTTTACTATAGGTACTTCTATTTGTCAAGTGTCTGTTGTTTAGAAGAAGTTGGTGCTGATGGTGGGAGTCGAACCCACATGCCTTTTGGGCATTCGCTCTTAAGGCGAACGTGTATGCCATTCCACCACATCAGCAAATATGAGCATATTCTATCAAAATATAGTATTCTTTTAAAAGAATGAAAAGAAGAATTGTTTCTCCGTTTCTGATAATTACCGTTTTTGTGGGTGTTTTGGCCATTGTCTTATCTTTAACTGGAACCAAACAAGTGAATGTTCCGGTGCCACCAGAGCCACAAATCATACAATCAAGTCCTACTCCTACCCCCACTGCCACACCACTACCTATCCCAGCTCACAGTGGAAGACAAGTGGAAATTCCCATCCTCACCTACCATTATATAGGGTATAACCCTAATCCAGAAGATAAAAGTAGACAATATTTGCAAGTTACCCCGGATAAATTTGAAGAACAGATGAAGTATTTATCTGAAAATGGCTATCAGACTATTGATTTTGACAGGCTATTTGCAGTACTTTCTGGCCAAGCCATACTTGAGCCAAAGTCCATTATTTTAACTTTTGATGATGGCTACGTTGATTTTTATATCAATGCTTACCCTATACTTAAACAGTACAATCTTCACGCTGTTTCATTTATTCCAACTAATCTTATTGGGGGAAGCTACTATATGAATTGGGATCAAATCAGAGAGATCAATTCATCCGGTTTAGTTTCTTTTCAGTCTCATTCTGTCAACCATTCCGATTTAATCTCCCTTAGTGACTCCCAACTTAAGTATCAGTTAGGTGAAAGTAAAAAGGTTTTGGAGGAAAAATTAGGAAAGAATATTAACACTCTTTGTTATCCGTACGGAAGGTCTGATGAAAGAGTATGGCAAGCCGTAAGAGAAGTTGGATATATAGGGGCAGTTGGAACTTGGGTAAGCTCCACTATATCTGAAGGCGTTATTTTAGATATGCCCAGGATTAAAATCTCAGGCACATATAATCTAAGCGACTTTATTTCCCAGCTTTAACGTTCTTCTCTTGGTCTGGCAATATTGACCACAATTTTTCTGCCGTCAACATCAGTACCATTTAAGTTTTTAACTGCGTTTTGAGCTTCTTCATCTGTAGACATTTCTACAAAACCAAATCCTCTGGATCTGCCGCTTTCTCTATCTTTAACAACCTGTGCTGAAACAACATTACCTGCTTGGGAAAAAATTTGGGCCAGTTGAGCATCATCAACTCCCCATGGCAGGGAGCCAACGAATAATTTTTTGTTATTCAAAAAAATCACCTCCTATCATTAGATTTCGTGGAGGTGAATTACAGTAGAATCACTAAATACACTCTAACCACTATTGTAAGTATCTCAAACACACAGATAAATTGCAAGTGGCAGTTAATGGAGACAGTTTGCGAAATTTGCGCGCAATTTAGCGCGCAACCTTTACGGCCTTAGTTCATAATAATATGAGTTCCCGGCCCCTTTTTGGTTTAAAAAGCCCTTATCAACAAGTTTTTTAAGTTTAAGCTGCGCCGTTCTTTTGGCAACTTTTAGTATATCCACAACATCCTCCGAAGTTACCCTGCCAACTATGGCTAAGAATTCGGCTATTGCTACCTCATCCTTATCTAAAAAGATTTGCTCACCCTCTCCCGTAATCCTGTCTAATCCTGTTGCCTGAATATCAGCCTTTACTCTTAAAGCTTCCACTAAAAAACCCTCTGTAAAGTATTCAATCCATGAGGTGATATCTTTTCCGATTCTTTCCCGATAGGTTTTATCAATCTGCAAAGCATTATAATATTCCAATCTATCTTGATTATAGTATTCATCCAGAACCAGTATTTTCCTAAAATCCCACCCCCCTTGCAAAAGATGTAATTGTGTTAGAAGTCTGGTAGTTCTTCCGTTGCCATCGGTGAATGGATGAATAGATGCAAATTCCAAATGGAGGATACCTGCTCTGATGATGGGGTGAAGACCTTCTTTTGCTGCTTTTTTCAACCATGTTAACAGGTCAAATATAGCCACGGGAACTTTTTTGGCAGAAGGAGGTCTATACATTACTTTATCTATATTATGCAGGGTATTTACTACATAAACGGTTGATGGTCTAAAGTAACCTGATTTTTTAGGAGGAAGAATACCCTTTGTTACCTCATGTTGAATTGCCAAAATATCCGAAACATTGAAATCTTTTGCCTCACCTGCAATTTTTTCTACCAGAATTAGCGCATCCTTGTAATTTTTGATTTCCTTAATAGATTTAGGTTCTGCTTTCACCGATTCATCAGCTAAGACTCTATTTACCTGAAACTCCGCCAGTTCGTTCCCTTCAATAGATGTTGAAGTATGTACCATTCTAATAATTGCTTGTCTTCTTAGTTGAATTTCTCTTTTAGGTAATACCCTTGATCTTTCAACAATACTCTTTATTTCAGCAATTTGAGTTATTTTATCTAAAATTGAATTGGTAATGGTAAACTTTGGATTATACATATGAGTATTATAGCATATTTGCGCGCAATTTGTGTGCACTTTTGTGCGCATACTTCTTTAGGGATCGTATCTGGTATAATTTATTATAACTCATGATTGGTAAAATAATAGATAAAAAGGAAGTTGCCGAGAAAACTTTACAGGTCACATTTGGAGTTGAGGAACCGGTCACTTTTAAGGCTGGGCAATATATTTTTGTAACCTTAATTAATCCCACTTATACTGATGACAGAGGAAACAGAAGGCAATTTTCCATCAATAACTCTCCCAATGAAAAGGGTGTTATTACCATTACCACCAGGTTGTCCGAGTCTGGATTTAAAAGAGGCTTAAATAAACTCAACATTGGAGATAGAGTTGAGTTGGGACCAATTGCCGGGGCTTTTGTATTGCCTGAAGATACCCAAACACCACTGATACTAATTGCCGGAGGAATTGGTATTACTCCATACCTGAGCATGCTAAAGTTTATTGAAGAGCAAAAACTGCCGTATCAAGTAACGTTGATTTATTCCAATAGAACTACTCAATCTACTGCTTATTTGGAGGATTTAAAAAGGTTAAATATTGCCGGTTTTAGATTAATACCCATTATGAGTGATCAACAGGATTGGCAAGGGGAAAAAAGAAGAATTGATCCCCAATTTATTAAAGAGTACTTCCCCAATGTTAATGCCCAAAATTATATGGTGGTGGGACCCCCAGGCATGGTTTCTGCTGTCCAGAAAGCTTTAATGGATGCAGGGGTAGAAGCGGCTAATATCAAAATCGAAAACTTTACCGGTTATTAAAAATGATTCCACTTAAAGACTCACAATCAGCAAATATTTTTCCCTTTTGGGTATTCACCATCATTGCCATCAATATTTATGTTTTTTATTTGCAGCTGACTTCTATAAACCCTGAGTTATTGATTTCACAATATGCTCTGATCCCGAATTTAGTAAATTTTTCTGATTTTCAAACACTTCCCCCCTTTATTACATCTCAATTTTTGCATGGAGGATTCCTGCATATCATCTCCAACATGCTGTTTCTTTGGGTATTTGGAGATAATGTGGAAGAAAGATTGGGGTTTTTATTTTTCCCCATCTTTTATCTTGCCTCAGGTGCCGTAGCAACCCTGGCTCAATATTTCTTTATAGCCGATGCCAATATTCCCATGATTGGTGCATCTGGAGCCGTGGCAGGAGTCTTGGGGGCTTATCTGGCTTTTTTCCCCGGACACACCATCAAGACCTTGGTACCTTTTTTTGGTTTCTTAACTGTCATTAATATACCAGCCTCTTTTATGCTGATTTATTGGTTCTTTACCCAGATTTTTTCCGGCTTTGCCTCAATTGCTGTTGAAACAGCTTCCATAGGAGGTGTGGCCTTTTTTGCCCACATTGGAGGCTTTCTCTTCGGTTGGATTATTGCCAGTACATTAAAGAGATAGTTTATCTGCCCAACATGTTAAAATCATTCTAATGTTGATTAAACTATTGCTGCTTTTTTTTGTTTTCTCCTTTTTATTTAGAAGCGACCTTTCTTTTGACCAGGATCTGGGCAGACATATAAAGTTGGGTGAGATTATTGTGGCAGAAGGGAAGGTACCCAAAACCAATCTTTTCTCCTATACCAACCCTGACTTTCCCTTTATTAATACCCACTGGCTATTTGAGGTTTTAGTATATGGTTTTGACCAAACCATCGGATTGCAAGCGTTACTGATACTAAAAATAATTGTCGTTCTCACTGCTGTGGGGATAATATTAAAACTGATATCAAAGGATAATGCAGCTTTACTTTTACCTGTGGGTTTTATTTTCCTGCATGTATTAAGGGAGAGATTGGAACTAAGGCCGGAGATTTTCAGTTTTTTATTCACTGCAGGCACTTACTACATCCTGGAGAAAAGTGTCATTCCTGCGAAGGCAGGAATCCAATTAAACAAATTTCATTCTGCCTATATTCTTCCGTTAATTCAGCTGATCTGGATAAATATCCACATTTACTTTTTTGTAGGGTTAATCCTACAGGCCATTTATTTAATTCATTTAGGATACCAATATTTACGTTCTCAAACCGGGTTTGTAAAGATAAAAATAATGAGTGTAATCTTAATCCTATCGGTCTTAGTAAGTCTTATAAACCCCAACGGTCTCCAAGGCCTGCTTTATCCGCTGAAAGTCACCGCAAATTATGGCTATAGCATAGTGGAAAATCAGACCATGTTTTTCTTGGAAAATATCAATTTCAGGGATCCCAACTTTTTGTTTGTAAAAATTTCCACCGGGATCGTAATATTATCTCTTTTAGCAGCACTTATCAGGCGTCACTTTGATATTAGAAATTTTCTACAGGCAATATCAGGAGTGGTTTTAACCCTAATGTATGTTAGAAGCTTTCCGTATTTGGTTTTTTTATCTCTGCCGGCCGTTTTACAAAATTTTGGTGTAATTAAATATAAAGGGCTTACTTATTCCTTATCACTTGTTACTTGTCTCCTGTTACTTTTTGAATCTTTTCTTTACCTTAATGGAGATTATTACCGTTTCAGAGATGATCAGCACCAGGTGAAATTAGGTTATACAGAAAGTGTAAAAGGAGCAATGGATTTTGTGCTGGAAAATAATCTGCCTCAGCCTATCTTTAATAATTTTGATATTGGATCCTACATCATATATAGAGGCTATCCCAAATACCAAGTGTTTGTGGATGGCAGACCAGAAGCATATCCATCTCAGTTTTTTAGCGGCATCTACATTCCCGGACAAGCAGATTATAACAATTTTAAAGAACTGGAAAAACTATACGGCTTTAGAACCATCATTTTCTCTCATACGGACCAAACCCCCTGGGCAAAAACATTTTTAAGTGCAGTTACTCGAGATGAGAATTGGAATTTGGTCTATGTTGACGATTTTATGATAATCTTGGTAAAACCAGAGACTGCAAAAGCTTTACAGCTTAAACATGTTGATCTTACCACTCTCAGTCCCAATTCCTACCAATTTAAAGATCATCTATCTTATTTAAGGCTGGGGCTTTTTTTACTAAATAACCAATATCAAAATGGACTCTCCTTTATACAAAGAGCATTACTGATTAATCCTAATAGCCCCGCGGCCAATTCTATTATGGGAAATGCCTCTACAAATAGCTTTTTCTGGTAAACATCAGCTTTGTTCTAAAACCCGCCTGGATTTGAGGAAAAAATAGCCTACCACCAAAGCTGTCACTACAGGGGAAAGCCACTGGGGGATATGAAGTCCAAAGCTATCCAAAAGCATAATCATCCCTAGAAATAAAATAGAATACATAGCGCCGTTTTTTAGGAAAACATACTTCTTAATTCTCTCTATATTGGCAACAGTCAGCTGACGTACTACTATGGCTCCAATACCATTACCAATTAAAATCAGAGGCACGATCAAAGTAAAAGCAAAAGCTCCCACCACTCCATCAATGGAAAAGGTGGCATCAATCACTTCCAAATAAAATATTTTACTGATATCTGATTTATTACTGGTAAGCAGCCCCTCTTCGGTTTTTTGGGCATTTTCTTTAAACCCGTGTACAATAAAAAAGGCAGTGGAGCCCACCACCGCCCCAAAAGCCATTAAAGGATTAGTCTTTAGAGCAAACCAAACCACCGTTGCCAAAATAATTGAAACTACAGCGTAAAACCAAACCCCCTGTTTTAAAATAAATCTCTCACCCCTAAGCCCAAACTGTTTAGGCTCCAGAAACAACCAGTGAAAAAATAGGAAAATCAAAAATATTCCACCTCCGGAAAGCAAGATAGGGGAGGAAGCCTCAATTGAAGCAATTACCTGAGGATCGGAGGATAAACTGGCGCTGAAGGCTCCCAATGGCCCTAAAGAAGGGTTAACTGCCCAAACTATCATCCATGGTAGCAGTCCCCTCAAAACAAAAACCGCAATTAGAATTCCCCACAAAAGAAACCACTTTTTAGCTCTCTGAGACATGGTGGATAAAACATCAGCATTGATGATGGCATTATCAATTGAGGTGATGGTTTCAAAAAGTATTAAGCCTAAAACTATTAAAACAAGCGTTGAAATATCCATGTCTTGATTATACTTTAATCTTTACAGTAATATAATGCAGTCTGCCAATGCAACTTAAATCACCTATCTTAATCCCTCAAGTCCTTAAAAAACTTTCCAACTATGCGAGAGTGTTTTTGGTCATGGCCATATTTGCCCTGGGAATTGCCACGGGCTTTGTCCTTTTTGCTGACAATAAGCTTAACATTATCAGTGAACAGCCTCAGAAAGATGAAAAATATCTGCTTTTTTTGGGTGAAGTCTATGATAAGATTTTGGAAAACTACTGGGAAACTATCTCCGAGGAGCAGCTGGCTCAAATGTATCGACAAACTATCGAGAGATTAATTGGCACTCCACAAAAGCTCGATGCTAATGGTAGCACACCCGAGCCCAATACCGGCTCACAAACAAAAACCAACCCGGTTACCGGCTTTGCACCTTCTTTAAATCTGCAAGGTTCCTCAGTTGAGGATTTAAAGATTATGGCAGGAGATAAAGGAAAGGGAAATTTTAAGAAAGCTCTTTATGTGATGTTGGAAAAAGTCTTAAGAAATTTAGATAAGGATAAAAGACAAGAGTTTAGCGTCAAACTGGCAGCTAATATTTTGTCATCTCTTAGCCCGCCGGGTAGATCCGGTCTATTTACTCAAAAACAAGAACAGCAGCTGAAAAATACCGTGGAAAATATCAACCCGGATAAGGATTTATATGCTGATTTGGGACTTGAAAAAGGGGCCTCCAAAGAAGAAGTGGAGACATCTTACCAGCAAAAATCAGAACAGCTTTCAAAAGAGGATTCAGAAGAAGCCAAAGCCGAGCTTGAGAAAATTACCTATGCCAGGGAAGTTCTAACTGAGGAGGAAAAGAAACAAAATTATGATACCAAAGGGGTGGAGCCAACTGTTTCAGAACAATTCTTGGGCCAGGATATTGCCTATATTAAGTTTGATAAATTTTCTCCCACAACTTACGATGAATTTGTCAAAACAATTACTTCATTTGACAATCCGGAGGGTCCCTCTGCTTTAATTTTTGATCTTCGGGGCAACATTGGGGGGGCTATTGATGCTCTACCTTTTTTTCTGGGTAATTTTTTAGGCGATAAGCAATATATCTATGATTTTTTGCAAAGAGGGGAATATCAACCTTATAGGAGTATCGGCAATAAATTACCAGGTATTAACAGATTAAAACAGGTGGTTATTTTGGTTGATGAAAACACCCAATCTTCGGCGGAGTTGATGGCAGCCAGTTTAAAAAGATACCGTTTTGGAGTTTTGGTAGGTACTCCCACCAAAGGCTGGGGAACTGTGGAAAAAGTGTTTCAGCTGGAAAACCAGATCGATGAAGGAGAAAAATATTCCATTTTTTTGGTACATTCCATTACTTTAAGAGATGATAATCAGCCAATTGAAGGAAGAGGGGTGGAGCCGGACATTAACATTAAAGACCCAAATTGGGAAGAGAAATTAACAAATCATTTTAGGTATCCTGAGCTCACATCATCTTTGAAAAGTATTCTCTAAAATTAATATATATTAATTAGTTGATTTTTTAGGTTTCACATATTATATTTCACGAACACATTCATGGATATCCACCAAATTAATCATTTTAATAGAAAACAAATGGCAAGATATAAGTCCAAAACAGGAATCTTTGTAGATATTCAAAATATTGGCAAAAATAATCGGCTGCTGGCAGTAAAAGAGGAGGAATCAATAGAAAAAATTCGACAGGGTATTTGGCTAAAAAAAGGTTCTCTAGATTTAAACCAGGGAAACTTCACTAATTACTATGATCTTTATTATGATCAATGCCAACCAGATATTGCACCCAATATTTTCTCAACTAATAATCCCTTTTATCTTTTTAATCAAGTCCGCTCTAATCCGGAAATAATCGGGTCAATTAATGGAGCTTTTTATTTTCTAACAGACTTTGCTGAAAGATACCCTTTGGATTTACAATACGATCTCTGTATCAGGGATTATAAAATTAAAGGCTTACCTTCGGAAGATCAACCAATAGCTTTTATTGAAGAAGGTAAGATTAATTTTCTAAACTCGAAAGCTCAAGGATTAATAAAAATTGGGAATAAAATGTTGAGTTGGGTTGGTTCTAAAAGCAAAAAAAGTGACGGCCGCAATTTCGATGCAATTCTTTATAATTCCAAGTGTTCAAATATCATCAGGTTCCGGGAGGAGGAAAATAATATTCAAATAGGGGTTTTGGATTCTGAAAACATAACTACTCTTAAGGGCACTGAGATTATAGATTTAGTTATTAACGCTGATAAAAATAACGATTTGAAAATAGCAGATATTAAAAAGGGGGGTGGTACACATTTTTTTAATGGGTTGTTTATACTTCAGATTAAATTTAACCAATTCGATTTTAAAATTAATGACAGTGTTAACCCCTTAACTTTAGATAATCTAAAACTGGAAAATGTTTCATCAGCCATAACTATCGGCAGGAGTGTTCATGACAAATTTTATCTTGATCCGGAAAGAAAGTATATTAGAGACGCCCGTTCACTAGTAGCTGAGGATAAATTAGGTAATATACATTTTATAGTCTTTGACGGCTCTAAATATATTCCAGGTTTTAAAGGACCAACTACTCAGGAGGTGTCTTCAATTATTAAAAAAAATGGATTTAGATATGCCTACTTTTTAGATGGAGGCGGTTCATCAAGATTAATTGCCAGAGACGCAAAAAAAATCAGAAGTTTTGCTAATGAATTTGCCTTTAGAAAGTTTAAATATGGCAAGTTCCTTTGGGACTGGGAAAGAGCCAGGCTAATTGCCTCATCAATTTCACTAAAAATTAACAGTAGAAAACAATCTTAAATTTACCTTTGGAATATATTATTTTCGTAAATAAAATCTGCAACTGCCCTGCTGATAAATCTAATTCCGGTGGGGGATGGATGGATATAATCATCCTCGCTTATATATTCCGGATTCCCATCAGCGTTTTCCATAAGTGACTCCTCAAATACATTTATCAGAGGAATGTTATTTTCTTTTGCATATTTAATATGATTTTTCATATAGGCAATCCTCTCAGCTACCCACTCCTTCCTCACCTGCGGGCTTAAGTCCACCTGATTTTTGGCAAAGATCATTTTATTGGGAGAGATGGTGGTGATAAAAACAATTTTCCCTTGAGGATTGGAAGAGGTTAATTCTTCTACAATTTTATCAAGCTCTTCCGTTTGTCTTTTTAGTCCCTCATCTAAAGAATATTCAGAAAGAGGATTTTGCCCGAAGGATTCCAAAAGTATTAAATCATAAGCAATCTCGTTAATCGGCCTAAAGCTTCTTCCATGTTGGGTCTCAACAACGATCCTATCCATAGCAGAGAGAATATTGGTAGCCCCAAAACCATAATTTAGAACCTCAAAAGTTTTATCAGGATAATAATCAGTTAAATAACTTTTAATTTCGTCACTATTACCCAGGGCCTCTGTCATGGAATCACCAATCATTACAACTACAAAATCCTGGGGATATTTCACCTTTGATTTACCTGACAGATTAACCTCTTTTGGCCCCTCCGTTGATCCATTCTGATTAGACCTATCAGCTTTTGAGACAAAAAAGGTAATTCCAGCCAGTAATATTAACGGAATAATCAGGATTTTAAAACGCATAAAATCAATCAGCCCAAATTATTTTAGATTCCAGCCTCTGTTGGGATCTTTTCTCATTTTTTCTGTCTCAGTGGGACGGGCATAATCATCTTCCAATCTAAAAGTGTTACCGACCTCCGGAGTAGAAACTTCAATCACATCACCACCACCTTTTCCACCAATTAGCCGATGTTTTTGGCCAACTTGTGTAGTGTAGCCAACACCTTTTTCCATTTCAGTCTCCTCCATCTGACCATTTGACCTCTCCATCAACAAGATGATTTCACCACTAAAAAGAAACCAGCTTTCCAGTTTTGCATCATGAATCTGCAGGCTTAATCTTTTCCCCTCATCAATATGAAGAATCTTCCCCATGTATGGTTTATCATCCGCCACCCAGTGCAGTTCATATCCCCAAGGCTTTTCCACTTTTTCGCTATATGGCTGATTGTTAAATTTGGATTTATCCACCTGACTGAGAAACTCTTTCAACTTTGCACTTCCATGATAATCCACTATACAGTAGTCGCTATTACCTAATCAAGTCTGGATGCACAAAATGGGATTGCTATGAGCGAAGTCGAATGGCTGCGGGATGTGGATAATACACTCAACTTATCTTTTAAAAAATTTTCTTAACATCTGCTTTAAAGTTACCTTACCTTTTGTTGTTTTAAAATAACTTTCTCTTCTTTTGGCATCATTAATATTTCTATATGCTTCATAATAAATAAGTTCAAAAGGAGCATAATGTTTAGTAGATAATTCTTCTTTGTTGTTATGTTCTTGAAATCTTCTCTTTAAATCTTGGGTAAACCCAACATAGAGAAAGTCCTTAACTAAACTTTTAAGGACATAAACATAGAAAAACTTCATGGGTCTAGTTGGGATATACTAGTCACTTCGGGACGTACTATCACTTTGTTCAAGTACGCCTCTACTTTCCAGTATATCCCTGCCTCACCACTCATAATACCAAACTTTAGAAGGCAGATTGAAGTAATACTAATAACTGGCGAAGCGATGTACCCGAACGTAGTGAGTGGTTCGTTGCTGCGGGACATGGATAATACACCCAATTCCCAGATTTGCTCCGAAAGAATATACCTTCGGTATATCTTCGGATCAAGCTGCCCGACGTATAAACAGTTCGTACTGCAATTAGCCTGGATAGAACAACTTAGACAAGTATATGAGCCCGAAAAGGAGATGGAATAATGTTTTTCTCCAAACTCTTCGGCACTTCTCCAGAATCTTTACTAACTTCAAAGCTGTTTGATGAAAATACATTCTATGAAGCTTTCATTAAGGATTTAAAGAGATGCAAAGAAGAAGTAATTATTGAAAGTCCATATATCACCTGTAGACGGATGGAGATATTAGAATCCATCTTTGAGAAGCTAATTAAGCATGGAGTAAAGATCTACATAATTACCCGCAATCCTAATGAGCATGATGAAAGCATGGCAAGACAAGCAGAGCTGGAAATTAGTATTTTTGAAGAAATGGGAGTGCAAGTATTATTGTGTACCGGTAATCACCACCGCAAACTCGCTATTTTGGATAGGAAAACACTTTGGGAAGGTAGTTTAAATATACTTTCGCAGGGCATTAGCCGTGAAATTATGAGAAGAATTGAGAGTTATGAGCTAACGATGCAGATGTTTAAGTTTTTGAAACTTGAAAAGTTTCTCTAAATATAATAAAAAGGAGGTGTATATGGATAAAGATTGGTTAAAAAAGAATGGCTATAAACTTAAAATAGTTTACAGTTACGCTGTCGTTAATAAATTAAATATCAAATCAAAAGAAGATGTTTTAAAGATCTTACAAGCAACTGACCCTGAAAATGCTAATGAAGGACAAGCAGAGATCTATTCAAAGATGTTGCAGCTATTTGGTAACAGACTTAGAAAAACAATTGAAAAAGGGCTAGAAAATTAAAGATTTACGCCTTCTTGATTAAAATCTTAAGACCTAAGGCTTTGAGTATCCTGTTGAGCTTAACAATAGAAGGATTAGCTTCTCCTCTTTCTGTCATCGCATAAAAAGTTTCCGTCACTCTCGCCTGTTTTGCTACTTCGACTTGAGTTAGCTTCTTTCCTTCTCTAGCTTCTTTTATTTGAGCCACTATTTTTGGATCTAATTTTTCCTTCTCAGGTTTCATAAATATATTTATAGTATATCATGTTTAAAGCAAGAAATAAACTATGGGTTAGCTTTTAAAAGCTATGCAAATTTTGTAAAGTTTGATATATTGTTAGTAATGAGTGATTTAGAAAAAGCAATCAAGGAAAAAGACCCAGGAAAACTAGTAGAAATAATACTAGCTGGCTTTCAACAGCTTGATGAGGATCTAAAGGAAAAAAGAAAGCTTAAGAAATTATCAAAGGCAAATAAGAAAAATTAAAGCTCTATTTTATTACCTAAAAGATCAGTAATAACCATTCTTTGTCGAGGTTTTCTAGGATGTTTCTCAAAGAATTCTTTGTTCTCATCAATTAGGTAAATAGTACAGTAACTTGTTCCATCTTCCCTTGTTAACTCTTTACCTTTTAGAACTCCTTGTCTCCGTAACTTTTGAATTGTTGAAGTATGCAAGCTACATTCATCAGCTATTTGCCAATTTTGAAGCCAAATATCACTATTTTTTACAACTTCAACTGGAATACTCCCATTTTTTATATTTAAGTGGCAATCAAAACAAGTAATTCCATCTAAATTCCACCAGATTCTATTACCAGGAGTATTTTCTTTACAAACCATACAGGTATATATTTCGTCTCCCTCTAGAAGGAATCCATCTGGCTCTTTTTCTAATCTTCTTTTTCGGACATTCTCAATACCCTGAAATTCACCTGATAAACGTGCTATCTGAACAGCATGATTTCCTCCATATCTCATCATTGTTTCATGATCTATTTTTGATGACTTTTCCTCTTTTTTGGCTCCCGAAAGTTCAAAAAAGTCTTCTTCCCGTTCGTACCCTTTTAACCTCCCTGATATATAACCTAAACGGTAAGAAAGACCATCGCTCATTAAACGCCAATTCGTGCCTTCCAATGTACCTTTTATGGTCTTTTGCAGATTAATTACACTATCGCCCTCTTTTCTTGAAGTATCGGCGTCCTGAAGATTAAAAGAGACAATTACATGTTGTCCTATTTCGGGGTTATTGAAGGTAAGTTTAATGTATTGTTCCTTTTCGAAAATCCCATTTAAAAGTTTTTCCAGCTCTATAATGGTAAGTTTTTTGAGTCCAGCAGCTTTTTGATAAGCAAAACTATCATATTTCTTTAATTCTTCCTCATAAACTTGCGGAACAATTTTTAGAGCCTCAATATATTCAAAGCTTTTTTTGCCTTCCTCATCAGTACAAAGCTCTTCACGGTATTCTTCTAAAAGTTTCTTTTCTTCCTCTTCTCGTTTTTTCCTTTCAGCCCTGCTTTTTTCAAAATCATCTACTGTAGTTTCTGAGAAACCACAGGAGTTGCAGCTTATTTTCCAGATAATCTTATCTTTGCTTTCTTTAACAACTGACATTTTAGCTTCAGCTTTACATTTGGGGCATAAATCCGGGGTTGATTCCCGAACCTTTCCATCTTCATAAACCCAAACTTTCTTTTTACAGGAAGAGCAGTCAAAAAGAAACATCATACGCAAGAGATCATCCAAGGTGGAAAGATGTTTTAGCTTAGTATGCATTATCCTTTTACAGTCTGTACAATGAATATTTTCGGGTTCTGGGGTATTATCATATTTGTCCTGCTTTATGCGGTCATCATCCATCCATTGTTGGATAGTTTCTTTTTTCTGACGATATCTATTACCTTTTATTTGAAAAAGTTCCTGGTTTGAAATCCAGTTGAACATTTTTGCTTTATCTCCGGCTGAAGTTTCTTTGGCTTCCTCGCTTTTAAGATGTTTAGCATACGCTTCACGCCAAGATTCAATAGCCTTAAGACACTGTTTAATTGTGAATAAGTCGTATTGGTCTATATAGTGCTGCTCATCTTTTAGATACTTATAATCAGCCATAATTAAATTATAGTAAATCTTTTTATAAATGCCATCTTTGGCTATCTTAAATGTACGAATTTTGCTAGAATTGACCTTAGCTGTATGTAGTTTTCTACAAAGAAATTTAAAACTATGAAAAATTATGAAATAATCAAATAAATCTATGCCTATAATTGACAATAATTTACAAACAATGCATAAGGCGCTAATTAATGCACTTACTAGCGCCGAAAGGGTTGATATTGAAGTGGCATTCTTCTATTTTTCGGGTTGGCGTCTTCTTGCAAACCATCTAAAAGACAAAAAAATAAGAATACTTGTTGGAAAATATATCGATCCTGAGGCAATTCCCGAACTTTTATCTAAAATGAAACAAGAAGGGGAAGATGTCGACCTAGAACCTTTCCGACCTAGGCAAACTATCCCTACTCGTGGAGGTAAAAAACAGGCTTATGTTAAAAGTTTTACAAGACTGAGTAACGAATCAGCCTTGCTTGATGATAGTGATGACCAAGATGCTTACAAAATTTTGGAAAATAAAATTGTCGACGGATCGTTAGAAATTAAGCTGACGGATAGACCAGAGCACGGTAAAATGTATATTTTTCACAATAAACCAGAATTTAGCCAAAATAAAGATTACCCTGGAACTGTTTTTATGGGGTCAAGTAATTTCACTTTTCAAGGATTGCTTAATCAAGGAGAATTAAATGAACGGTACAGTGACAAAGAGCACTATTTAATGTATGTGAACAAATTTAAAAGTCTATGGGATGATAGCAAAAATATCGATATAGCCACATTAGAAAATAAGGACGATCTTTTGAAACAATTCAAAGATGAATTATGGATTCATGCATCGCCTAGTCCATATGCAGTCTATATCCGAGTACTGCATGAGTTGTTTGGGAAAGAGGATACTGAAAGCATGAAAACTCCCAGTCAAATCACAAAAAATAAATACTTTGATTTAGAATATCAAATTGATGCAATCAAATCAGTATTAAATAAGCTTGAAAAATATGACGGGGTGATTTTGGCTGACGTAGTTGGTCTTGGAAAAAGTATAATAGCTTCAGCTGTAGCGCATAATGCTGATCTAAAAACAATTATTATTGCACCACCACATTTACAAGAGCAATGGGACGACTACCAAGAAGAATTTCGACTACCCGGTGCCAGAGTCTTTAGCTCAGGGGCCGTAGATGACGTCTACGAAAAATATAAAAATAACAATCAACCACTACTGATTATCGTTGATGAAGCACATCGTTATAGGAATGAAGACACCGACGATTATCGAATGCTACATCATATCTGTACAAGTCATCCGGAAAATAAAGTAATACTTCTCACCGCTACACCATTTAACAATGATCCTAAGGATGTCTTTGCATTAATCAAACTTTTCCAAATCCCAGGACAATCTACTATTCGTTCAGTTGATAATTTGAGCTTACGCTTCAGGGAACTCATTGAGAGATATAAGAAACTCAATCGGGATATGAGAAGAGGAACAGCAGATGAAGCACACATAGATAAAGAAGCAGATGAAATTTCTATTGAACTGAGAAGATTAATTGAAAACGTAATTATTCGCAGATCAAGACTAGATTTACGAGCGATAACGCGATATAAAGAAGATCTCGAAAAACAGCACATAGATTTTGCCGAAGTAGAGGGCCCAGAACTTTTAACATACGAACTTGGAAGTCTTTCGGATCTATATTTTGATACCCTGCTCAAACTTACGAAAACAGATGAAGAGGAGGGAGGTTTTATAGGTGCTCGTTATAAGCCAGCAGAATATATTGAGAACAGAGAAGCATTTTTAAAAGCTTACGGTAAGGATTTAGATGAATCAGATCTCAAAACCGCACAAACTAACATGGCGAAATTCATGAAAAGATTGCTAGTAATGCGGTTTGAGAGTTCAAAAGATGCATTTCGTTCAACCCTCGTAAATATGATTGCATCTACTAAAATGGTTGAGGATTGGTGGTATAAATTAGGCAAAGTTCCAATTATGAAAAAGGGGCATATTCCCGACCCAGATACAATCCTTTCAACCTCTGGTGATGATGTTAACGAGGAAATAAATAAACAAAATTCTGAAAAAGAGCTTCAAGAACTTAAGGAATCAAAAGGATTAATAGCTGTTGATAAATCGCTAATTGATGTGAGGTTTATCGAGGATGTTATAAAAGACAGAGAATTATTAACACAAATTCATAAAGATTGGTTTGAGCCAAAGTCTTTGTCAATTAAAGACTTAGATCCTAAGCTTGATAAAGTTAAAATGCAAATTGATACACTCTTATCTGAAAACCCAGAAAGAAAAATAGTAGTCTTTTCAACCTATGCGGACACCATCAATTATTTATTTGAAGAACTTGGTAAAAGAGGATTAAACAGAGTTCTTAAATATACTGCGGCTGATGCTAGCAAAAGGATGAAAAAAACAGTTCGTGCTAACTTTGATGCAGGTTTAGATAAGGCAGATCAAGAAAATGATTATGATGTACTGGTTGCCACAGATGCATTGAGTGAAGGTTACAATCTACACCGTGCCGGCGTAGTGATCAATTATGATATTACATATAACCCAACTCGGGTAATTCAAAGGGTTGGTCGTATAAACCGTATTAATAAAAAAGTATTTGATAAGCTTTTCATTTACAATTTCTTTCCAACAGAAAAAGGAGAAGCAATAATAAGAATTGGCGAGATATCAACCCTTAAAATGCGTTTGTTTAATTCAGTTGTGGGAAGTGATACCAAAACACTCACTGATAACGAAAAATTACAGACTTTCTTTAAGGACGAATACCAAAAAGCCGTAGATGAAAGCGAAGTACTTTCTTGGGATGCAACTCACTATGAAGCGTACGATCAAGCCAAAAAAGATAAAGAAGCTTTTGATGAAGCGCTTGAGATTAAGCCTAGAAGTCGTGTTATTAGGGATGGACAAAAAGTACCCGCGATTGTGGCATTTGGGAAAAAGGGAGAACACGTTATCTTTGTTTTGAAAGAGCTAGAAGTTCCATCGATAGTTGCTGCAGAAATAGCACTAGAGTATTTCAAGGCTGAAAAAGGCGAGAAAGGTATAAAGGCAGATAAGCAATATGACGAAGTCTTCAAGCTAATTCGGGATCTTTTGTTTGAAAAGCATCCACTGCCTTCTATAAGTGGTAGAAGATCCGAATCTTTAAAAAAGATAGAAATAATAGAAAAAGGATTACAAAGAGCTAAAGACTACTGTCAAGATCTAGCGCAAATAATCAAAAAATATGACGGTATTAATGAGGGTGATCTAAAATCAATCTCTCAGCTTTCAGTTATAAACTGCGAGAAAGCTTTTGAAGAATTGAAAGAAATAGTTCCCCAGCACCAAATAGATTCTATTAATGAGCGGGCCTCTCGGCTTGAAGGTGAGTATGAGACTATTGTTCTTAGCGAAGACATTAGATTATGAATTTAGAACAAAACTACAATCGGGATGATTTTTTATTGTTCCTAAAATCTTTTATTCCCAACTTTTCAAAAGATATCAGACGTGCTGCCACCGATGGGTTGCAGGTAACAAAAGAGGTCTTTTATCTTGGGGAAAGCTCTGAGCTTAATCTGTCTGTATTTGAACTAACACATTCTTCATCTACCGATGCTCGCGTGGCTTTGGCAATGGATGGTTTCAAGATTATGAAGAACAGCGCTACATACCGGGCGCTAGTAGTTTACCGGTTCGATAAGGAAGATGATTGGCGGTTATCGTTAATGACGGCTACCCCTAGTGTTAATCAGGAAGGAAAAGTAAGTCAAGTATTTTCAAATCCGCGCAGATTTTCCTTTTTCTTGGGACAAAACGCTAAAGTTAATACACCATATCAATTTCTTATTAAACAAGGTTCTGTTAAGGATTTTTCAGAATTACAAAAGCGTTTTTCAATAGAAGTAGTAAATAAGGAATTTTATGCACAAATTTCAGAGTTGTTTACTGAACTAGTGGGTGGTACCAGGGGCGAGGGTAGAAATCAACGCAAGTATCCAGGAATTATTGCTTTACCTTCTGTTTCTAAAGAAAGTAAAGAGAATCATGAATTTGCAGTGCGGTTAATCGGACGATTGATATTCTGTTGGTTCCTTAGAGAGAAAAAAAGCATTACCGACCTACCACTTATATCTAAAGATATACTCTCACTTGAAGCAGCCAATAATAATCCAGATTATTACCATTCAGTACTAGAACCTTTATTTTTTGAAGTATTGAATAAACCTACTAAATCAAGAGTTGAAGAATACAGAAATAGTTTTTTTGGGAAAACTCCTTATCTGAACGGTGGATTATTTACTCCTCAAACTTGGGATTACTATGACTCAAAGTTGCGTAGTGTATTAAGGATTTCAGACGAATGGATTAGAAAATTATTTGAGGTTTTGGAAGTATACAACTTTACAGTTGACGAAAATACAAGCGTTGATATTGATTTATCAATTGATCCAGAAATGCTAGGTAGAATATTTGAAAATTTACTTGCAGAAATTAATCCAGAAACTGGAGAATCAGCTAGAAAATCAACAGGAAGTTACTATACGCCAAGAACCATAGTTGATTACATGGTTGACGAGAGCTTGATTCAATATTTGAAAGATAAAACGGGTATAGACGAGGGCAAAATAAGAGTACTCGTAAGTTATGACTTAAACGACGACGAAGATTATCCATTAAATGAGGGTGAAAAAGATCAAGTAGTTGAATCATTAAGCAAGATAACAATCCTTGATCCAGCTTGTGGATCGGGAGCTTTTCCTATAGGAGCTTTACAGAAAATTGTTTTTATTCTACAACGGATTGATCAAGATGCTAAATTATGGTTCAAGCAACAAATTGAAAGTTCTGCACCCGAAATAAAGAGAATTATCGAACGAGAATTTGCAGAGCGGAACTTCGACTATATTAGAAAGCTTGGAATAATAAGACAAAGTATTTTCGGGGTTGATATTCAACCTATTGCTACAGAGATTGCAAGACTGAGATGTTTCCTGACATTAGTTGTTGATGAAAGAGTTGTTGATGGAGAAGAAAACAGAGGAATAGAGCCACTTCCAAACTTAGATTTTAAATTCGTAACTGCAAATTCCTTAGTAGGACTACCTAATTCTCAAGCTAATAGCCAAGTAGGTTTATTTGAAGATCAAGAAGGAATTAATAAACTTAAAGAGGTTAGGGATATGTATTTTAGTGCTTCGGGAACTGAGCGTGAACAATTAAAAGTACAATTTGTCCAAATTCAAAACAAAATGTTTCAAAAAATGATACAAGAACATACTCTTGCTGATCTTACTCAAAAACTTTCAACCTGGGATCCCTTTGGACATGAAGCCTCGGATTGGTTTGATCCAGATTGGATGTTTGGCGTAAATGATGGTTTTGATATCGTAATTGCAAATCCTCCATACATTGGTGAAAGGAAAAATGAGGGATTGTTTCACGAAGTAATTAAGTCAGAATTTGGAAGAAGGTATTATACGAGATGGATGGATTATTTTTATTTTTTCTTTCACCTTGCTTTTGAATATAGCAGCGATAATACAATTATTGCATTCATTTCAACAAACTACTATCTCACAGCTACAGGAGGTAGAAAACTCAGAAAAGATTTTAAGTTAAGATCAAATGTACTACGCCTCATTAATTTTAATGAGCTAAAAATCTTTGAGAATGCTCTGGGGCAACACAACATGATTACAATCATTACAACTAATAATGATCGTGAGTGTATTGCAAAAAATTGTATTACTAAAAGGAAAGGGGTAGCTAAAGTTGATGACTTACAAAAAATTATTGACTGGAATGATAAAGATACTGATTATTACAAAATAGCCCAAAACGAATTATATGAAGGATCAGATTATCAAATAAGAATAAGTGGTACCTCAAATAACAGTGATTTACCCAATATTACTAACATATTGTCTAAAACTAAATCCAACTCGATACCATTAGGAATAATTATGCATATAACTATGGGAATAGTAACTCTCTCTGATACTTTAAGTCAAAGACATCTAGATAGATTTCCAGAAATCCATGGGGAAAAAGGAGATGGTATCTATGTGCTTTCAAATGAAGAATTGCAAGAATTGAATTTGAGTGAATCTGAAAAAAAGAAGTTTATTAGACCATTTTACAAAAATTCAGATATTAAACATTATTATTCTGAAATGAAAAATAAGTCATGGTTGATTTACATTAAGGATGAGGGGTCTCACATAGAGTTAGAATTACCTTTAAAGGAACACTTCGAAAAATATAAAAAATTAATAGTCGCTCTTAAGGAAAATTTTCTAAAGAATAAAATAGCTGCATCAATAGTTAAAAAATGGTTTGCAAATAATAATTATTTCGTTTTATTTACTCCAAAAAAAGAAGAATATTTCACTAGACCTAAAATAATTGTTCCATACAGGAGTAAGGAAAACTATTTTGCTTATAACGAGGCATCGTGGTTTGGTTCAAAAGATATTGGATACATTCAGCCATTAGACAGTCATTATTCTCTAAAGTATATCTTGGCCATTCTAAATTCAAAACTGATTTTTAGATGGCTATATTTTCGGGGAAAAAGAAAAGGTGAAACCCTAGAGCTATATCAGAAACCACTTTCAGAAATTCCCATTAAAAAAATATTTTCTGATGAACAAAAACCATTTATTGAAATTGTTGACAAGATTCTCGCCCTTACAAGCTCTAGTGATTATTTATCCAATACGGAAAAGCAGGCAAGAGTTAAGAACTACCAAAAACAAATTGACAAACTAGTCTATGAGTTGTACGGGCTAACGCCGGAAGAAATAGAAGTTGTAGAAAGGGGTCAATGAAAAATATAGTTAATAAAGATTCATATAAAAAAACTTTACTCCAAGGGATTAAAGATTTTGGTGAAATCGAAAATCAGTTATTAGGTGATGGATCAACAATGCACTTATATATTAATACGGCAGCAGGAGAAGTAAGAATTTTTATGGTTAGTTTGCTTCTCTACTTAAATGGTAAAAATCCCTACTACTCCCAAGGTTTCCATAAAGACTTTTTTGTTTCTCAGTTAAAACTTATGCATAGAGCCTGTATTCCTTCTCTGCATATTGCAGTTGAAGCCGCTCTAAATGAATATATCAAAAGTAAAAATTTAGGAATAGAAATATCAATAGCCACGCAACGCAGTAAGATTGTAAAAAATATTAGGGAAAAGGCAAGAGATTGTTCTTTAATTGAGAAGGAACTAAAAGAGATTGAGCATTTGGGGAGTAATCATCCACAGTTTCAGGATTATTTGAATACTGTTTTGAATAATACTGTATTGTTTGAAGACTTAAAGACAGATAAGAAATATAAGGAAGAGACTAGAGCCTATTTTGATGCATTATCAATAGTTCGCAATAAATCCTCACATTACACCAACCAACCATTGAAAGAAAACGAAAAAATGCGCTTAAAAAGAGGACATCTTGGAAAAATGATTGATGACGAAGATTTATTGCAGATGGATATTCAGTTCTATCAACCAATCTTCGGAGATATTATAAAATTTGTAAACTGTCTCAGAGATTCACCATGAAAATCATAATAAAAACAATTCTGGGGTTAATTGTAACAATATTGATCATATTAGCGATAGGATTCTTAGATGCTCAAAATTTTGATAATTTCCTTTATCAGAATATTAATTCTGGTCCTCTAAATTACTATGATCTACGAATATGGGATTTCTTTATAGCTATTGGTACAGTTCTAACAGCATTAGTTACAGTTATTGCCTTATGGTTGACGTACAAGACTGGCATTTTTGATAAAACGCCAGATGTTTTGGCTTCTGGAACATTCATAATTTCAACCAAAAATGAAGATACAAATAAAACACGCGATGAAGCTATTAAGAACAGCTCTATTCATACTTTACAACTTATAAATGTAGGTCGAGGTTTAGCAAAGAATATTATCCCGTCAGTAAGAAAAGAAGTTATAGGAAACTTTCTTGAGGATATCAACCCGCATGCTTATACTCTTGCTTCAGGTAAAAGCACTAGAGATTTGGGAGAAATTCTGAGAGTTCATGGGCAAAGGTTTGTCAAAGAGAACAAACACGCACTTAAATTTAAAGAGGATCGTAAAACGGCGTGTTTTTATATTTATTTTGAGGATTACACTAATAATTCAAAAATGACTGAGGTAAAAATCGGGAAAGTGGATAACGCTGATGGTGACTTAGGCAAACTTCTAAAGACTGATGGGATCGAAGTTTGGAAGGTAATAGAAAATACTACTGAGGAAATCTAATTATGGACAGAAGGAAATTAAAATGACAGTTGGTAAACAAATAGATAGTGTAAGGATTAGTTTAATTTTGGAAATAGCTGATTTTTTTAACAAATACGGTATTGGTTATTTGTTAGGTGGCGGAACTGCTTGTGAATTGATTAAAGAGAAAGAAATCTACAAACCTTCCAATAAAGTTCATGATATCGACTTCCATGTATGGAAAGCACAAAAAGAGCAACTGAATAAACAGATAGGAGAATTAACAAGTAATGGGTATGAGATTGTTTCAAAGACAGATTATAAGGTTCAAATCAAAAAATCTAATATACTCATCGAGATTTTATTTATTTTTGAAGAAAATGGCAATATTTGTTTTCGGACGACTGATCCTGCAAATAATGGCAAACGTTGTTGCACTAAAGATTGCTTCGAAAAACAGGCTTTCATAATCAGTAACGAAACAATAGATGTCGTAAGTCAAAAATATTGTGAGTGTTTATATTAATAAGTATGATGAAAGATATAAATTGGGTTGAGTTAGTTATTGGGGGCACAATTGGTTTCTTAATTGCTTTACTAACATCTGCAATTTATGAGTGGGTCAGAAAGCCGAATCTAATTTTTAAAATAGATGAAAACCCTAATGAGGGGCAAAGAAGAATAAAAAATTTAGATTATAAATGGAAATTTCTTAATATCATTGTTGAAAACAAAGTTCGTCCCTGGTGGCAAAGTTGGATTTTGGGAAATGTGCCCGCGGAAAACGCGAGGGCTTGGATCTCCTTCCATGACTATGATTCAAACGCAGAAGTTCAAAAAGTTAGTGCCAGATGGGCATCAACGGAACAACCAATAAATGGTTTTGGAAGTCCAGATTGGAGTTCAATTTTAGTAACTTCAAGAGAAAGTATTCCGGTAGGTGAATCAGCATCTTTGGCAGTTTCTATAAAGACAGAAAATACAAACAAAAGTGATGAAAATATATATGCGTTTAATAATGAAAGTTATATGTTTTACCCAGAATATAAATCCCCATATGATACTCTGTGGTCAAATCCAGATTTTCTTGTTGGGGATGATAAAAAATATAAGGTTTGTATAAAAGTTCTTAGTCAGGGACACGAATACAAAGAAGAATTTATTTTATCGAATCCAACAAAATCATATAAAACAATAAAATTACTAAAGGTAAAAGAATCAAGTTGCTGAAAATTAAAGATCAAAAAATGAAAATTGATGATTTACAAGAAGTAGGAGCTAGAGAGGAACTTAGAAAAATTTTATCTAAGGAACCTCAAGAGCTAACAGATTATGAAAGTAAATTTCTTCGAGCAAGAAGAAGTTATTTATCAAAGGAGCAAAGGCTTAAGTATAGTGGAGTTCTATATTTTTCAAGACCTGCTTTATATCACGAGCTAAAAACTACTTTCAAATTTTTATCAAAATTTTCTAAGGAACTTGTTATTGGCGTAATAATCGCCATAGTGGCATTTTGGATAATCAAATTTTCTGGGTGGTAATCTCAGGCCAAAAAATGAAACATCTTGATTTGTCGCTGTCAACACTGGGATTATTTTAAAAATAATATGGCTTTTGAGTTTAACGAAAAACAGAAAGAATTGATTAAAGAATACCGTCAATTAATAACTTATGGGTATCAAAAAATGAGTAGCGTGCATCTTGATTTTAAAAAAGTAAGAGTAAGAAAACGAGTTCTGTATTTCATGATGGGAGCAATGCAGAGTTATTCAGAAAGCATATTGAAGCATTTGGGGACAGAGCCGGTTTACGAAAAGCCTGGAGAGTCATTATTGCGATCTCAACTAGAAATCTGGCTGAATATGAGGTTTATCTACTCAAGTAGATCAGAGGATAAAGCTAGATTATTTTTATCAGACCTGGTTATGGAATCAATAACGTATGCAAAGAAGCATAAAACCTTATGGGAAAGGTATCCAGCGTGGGATATGGTATTCGGAACAATGAAAAAGCCTACTGATTGGGACAAATTTATCTCTGACAATACAGATCTTCTCAAGAAATATAGAAAAGAATATAAAGACAAACATGTTACGAAGTTGCCAAATCTTTATGATAGGACCTTAGCAATTGATAAACATCTCAAGAAGATTGGGACTTTTTCAGAAAAAAATAGTGCTGAAAAATATTACACTCTTTTCTATCCATATTTTTCGCAATCAACACACGCTAATATGTCAGGACTTCAGAGATATATGCGCGGAACAGCAGCGTCACCAGAGCCTTTTATAGATGTTGATTCGAAGCCAGAAGACGCAGAAAGAATATTGTTAGTTAGTTATCAAGGATATTTTTCAGTTCTCCACTTCTTTCTCCAAGTTTTCAATGCGTATAAACCTTTAGAGTACGAACACTATAAGCAGTATTCAAAAGGATTGATGGAAAAATAAATATATCAAACTGTATCAGTACATTTGAGACACCCCTTTTTATAGTGTCTCATTTAGCTTTGGTCTACATTTTGCCATGTCAGTTACCTCACTTTCGATTCGCTGAGCCTCTGGCCCAATGGGCCATATATTAGTTCTTGTATTTCCTTAACAAGATTTTCCCAAGGTATTTCGTTATATGACCATAAAATTATTTGGTCGGTTCTGAAACTCATAAGTTTTAAAAACTTCTGCCAATTGAACCCAGAAGGAGAAAGCTCAACTTTCCATTCGTCCCAGAGATACTTTGGAAGCTTATTTCCATACCAAACATTCAAAGAATCCCAATTGATTTCATCCTGGCCACTTGCTTCTTGGGCGAGCATTTTAATCCACTCTTTTACTTCTTTTGGCTCTTGAGGTGATGTTATGTTCATATCCCAAGTATATGGGATATCAGAAAAAAGTCAAGAGGTTCTTAATTAATAATTGTCAGATGAATAAAGGGGTTGCACCCCTCATTACGCAAGGGTCGAGATGAACTCACTACGTTCGCCCTTGCGTAACTCACCCCGCTAGCTTCGCAGCATGTATTGGAAGCAGGCAGGCTGCTTCCAGAAATAATATTTTCTAGGAAGAGCCGAGGAAAGGGGGTGAAAATATGCAACTACTTACAAAAGAAATAACTACAAAGCTACCATTTCTGTATACACAGGAAGACGAGGATGATCCAACAGTTATCTGTAAATTCTTTACTACATGGTCTAACTGGACATGGTATGCCATTGAGTTTGACGGAAAGGATACGTTCTTCGGCTATGTTGTGGGGCATGAGGCAGAGCTTGGATATTTTACTCTTTCCGAACTTCAAGGCCTTAAAGGGCCAATGGGTTTGGGTATAGAGCGGGATATGTATTTTAGACCGTGCAGGCTTTCAGAGATAAAAAAGCTACACGAATAATATAAAGAACCTGCCGTCTGTGTCCCTGGCGGCAGGTTTTTATTAAGCTTCTTCCCAAATTGCTTCTATTACACCAAATTTTTTAACTTCATCTATTGTTGCAAATTGGATATAAAGATCCTCTGGATTTTGATTTTCTTCCAATAGTTTTTTAGTAATGCGTTTAGCATAAATTAGATCTGCTTTGGTTGGACAAATAAACTTGAGGATTGGGAAAGGTTTATCTATATTATCTTCCCACTGGTTGCTGTAGTAAAACTCAAGGTATGTACGGATTCTTTTTCTGATAGAATAGCGGGGTAAAGTTGCCTCGAATGCTTCCAATAAGTAGTATCTTTCCGTTGTTCCTTTTTTGTGTTTTTTCACTTCCTTGTAAACTAGGTTTGGATTTAGATCAGTTAAAAAATGGAAGGGAGAATCAACATTTACAAAATCACTGTCCATCATGACTTCCGTTTTGTTCTGTAAGCTAATATAGCTATCAGCCAATAAAATGCATTGATTGATAAAATTATCTGATCTATTTTTATCCTTGTATAATTTCTTGATAATCTCCGGGGAACAATCATCCTGGGTTTTTAGGAATCTAATACCATTAATTCCAATCCGATAAATTGTTAATTTTGTTCTTTGCTCAAATGTACTATCCTTAGGTACTTTCTCAAGATATTCTTTTTCAACTAAATCTTTTAACCAACTATTGATTCTTCTTTTGTCTTTATGATTAAGGAGTTTTTGTATTTGTAATCTGTTTAGGATTCTGAATTTGTATATTAGTTTAGGTATTTCTTGTTGTTTGGGAGTTATGTAGGGAATTGTCATATATTTAGTTTTAGTCTTTGTTTGTTTATTAGTTTATGTTTTTGTTTTGGTTCGTGTTGTTTTAGTTTTCTTTTTTGTTTGTTTTTATTTTTGTAATTACTTTCTTGCCTACCCCGACCTACTCCCTTATTTGTAAGGGTAGGTGACAAAATATTTCATTACCTAGCTTCAATAAATGGAGATAATTGTCCTCGCCCATGAGGACAGTTATCCCTAATATTTTATCTTCTTCTGGCAGGCTTTTTTGCCATTGCAGTTTTAGCTTTTTTTATCTTTGCAGATTTTGGTTTATCCTCTTCAAATAGCTTTTCTAAATACTTCTCAACTGTAACTCTAGGGATGGCGTAGTATTTTCTGGTATAGCTGATAATTTCATCTTTGGTTTTCTCGCTGCTTTCAACATCAATTGGTACAGTTTTTCCTGAGAATGCATCTTCACTTTCATCACCCGTAACTTTCATAAAGAAATTAAAAGGTGCTAAGTTAACAATGTCTCCTTTTTCTACTTCCGGATCCATAAAGGGGAGGATAAACTTTTCATCATCCGGTGAGGCTTTTAAACAGACTATGGTATTGGCGTTTCCTGCAACCACATTTAAAATATCCTTATCTTTTACCTGAGCAATGTTTTGATGTGAGGCAATTAAAGATACATGAAACTTTCTTCCCTCGCTGGTGATTTCTGAAAACCTGGGTGTAGCAAAGTTTTGAAACTCGTCTACATATAGGAAAAAGTCTCTTCTTTTACTCTCTGGTATTTTTGTCCTTTGATAAGCAGCCATCCAGATAAATGAAGTTAAAATTGTTCCAAAGAAAAAGCTTTGGTCTTCCCCTAGATCTCCTTTGGAAAGGTTTACTAACAGGATTTTTCCTTCATCCATAATCTGGCTAATACTAATGCTACTTTTTCCCTGTAATAAGATATGTCTGGACATCTTTGAAGAGATAAAAGATCCAAGTCTTTGAGTTAAAGGAGCAGTCACGGCGGATAACTGCATGTTACCCATAAGTGCAAATTCTTTTTGCCAGAACTGTTTTAAGACGGGATCTTTTAAAGTTAAAGCTATCTTTTTTTGATAAGTTTTTTCAGTTAATAACCGCTGCAATGTATAAAGATTTGGGTTAGGAGTTTGCAGGGCTGTTAAGGTGGCATTACGCAAGATATGCTCCATTCTTGGTCCCCAATACTGCTCATCGGCCAGTTTTTTAAATACTGCCAGGACAGAGCTTGCAATCCAATCATGTTCATCTTCCTTATTCCTAAATTTAATACCTGGAGAAAGAAGATTTAAGCCAATAGGATAATCTCTATCTGAGGGATCAAATACAATTACGTCTTTTCTTCTATTTTTAGGAATTTTTGTTAAAAGTTCCTGAAACATATCTCCATGAGGATCAAAAACAGCCAGCCCTTTACCATTGATCATGTCTTGAAAAATAGCACTTGTTAACATTGTTGTCTTTCCTGTACCTGTTTTACCTATCACATACATGTGTTTTTGTCTTTGAGCCAATGTTAAGCCGATGGGACTTACTTCTCCGCCATACTGATTCGCTCCTAGAATTACATCAAGGCTGGTAGTACTTCTTTTCATAGATAAAGGAGCAGGTAAATCTTTTGTCCTGCTTTTAACTAACCCTTCAGTCTTTGTAATATCGGTATATGGGAAGTGATACAAATCAGATATTTCAGAGGAGGATAAAATCGGATTGGCATTAGATAACACACGCTCTCTGAATTGAAACAGTCTGTTTTTTAAAGCAAATGAGGAAAGAAAAGGAAATGTGCCTCTTGTTTCCAGTGACTGTTGACTGCTGCTAAATTGTCCAAATGAAGATACCAATTCATCTGCTCTGCTATCAACTTCATCACCGTCCGGAGAAGCAACCAAAATCCTGATCGATGTTTCAAACAGATGTTGGTCAAGTTTTTCTTTCACAATTGTTCCTAATTCCTGTTCATAAGGATTTAAAAGCATTTGAAGATGTTTTTCTGAAGCCTTACTTGGTTGGTTAATTGGATTACTTGGACTGTTGGGAGCGAGAATTGCGTAACCAAAAGAAACTACGGATTTTAAAACAAATATGCCAATCCACCCTAAAGGACCAAGTATAAGCCACCAGAGTGAAGGAAGACTAGAAAACAAAGAGTTTTTCTCTAAAATTGGTGTTAGTGGTAATCCCTGGGTGATTCTATTTATCATTTCCCGCTTTCTCTTAATTACCCTTCCTTGAATTGAAGAAAGAATTGGAGTGGTAACTAGTTGGAAAGCAACAAGTTCCCCATCCTTTAATTTTGTCATTTGTCCAATTAGAAATGAGATTGGATCATGTTCAGAAAGAGCTTTTTGAGACTTTAGGGGTAGTACAAAATCAGAGGAGAGTTTTAATTCAACAATACCTACTGCTTTTTCAGGATCATTTAATACCTTTGGTATATAATCTTCAACTTCTTTTACCTTTAATCCTGGAAGAAAAGGTAATAGGCTCCTATGGATCACATCCACTTCTTTTTTAGGTACTCCCAGCAAAAATCTAATACCGTCATCTCTGCTTGAAACTATTTCCAGTGAAAACACCTTTTTAAGCTTTAGGAAACTTTGCCAACCATTACTCATCCTGGCTCTGGTATGTAACAGAACATAGAGCTGTTCTGTGGCAAAAGCTGACTTGGTAGTATCCGAAGGGAAAGTTAATTCCAAAAATGTTTTCTCCCCTTGTTTTGGTTTTATCCCAACTTTTCCAAGAAGTAAAAGCATAACTGGAAAGATAACATTTTGAATCAGCTTTACTGATACAAAAATTAAGAGAGCCAGTACAAGTATTGCCCCAATTGGGCCAAGTATCATTAAAATGCCAAACCAAAATGGACTTAAGCTTAGTGAAGAGAGAAAGGGAATATTAGCTAAAAAGTTATATATACCTAGCTTCCACTCAATAGGAACAACTGGTAGTGGTAAAAGGAGTGACAAAAGGTACATATTCCAGTATGGCAATGTTTGGTCATGCACTTGTTGAATAAGCTGGATCTGTTGGAAGTCAGCTGCGCTATGAGGAATAAATGAAGGTACTGGACTCATTGCCATAATTTTTAAGGGCAGTGAGCAGAATAACTATATCGAAATATATCAGATGTGGTAAGGAAAGTAAATAGGCACGTTTACCTATTGACAACTGTAAATATATTTATATATACTGTAATTATATTTACACATCTAGGTTAGGAATGAGAATCATGGAAGCTGATAAAACACAATCATTAAACACTGTACCATCAAATGAAGCTACGCTTAGCTTCTCGAATCTATCCCCTGAATCTCAATTTAATCCGCAAGGAAGATATGATCAACTAAACGAATTATTTAACCAGCAGGATAAACAACAAAAAGATGTCCAGGAAGCACGAGAGATTTTAGGAGAATCCGCAAGAGATTTAACCGACAGCCAGGTTTATGATCTTACAAATGAAATTCAATATCTTGTTGATTCGTGGTTAGAAGAATTTGAAAGAAAAACATTTGACGGAAAAACGCTTAATGAATTATTAGGACTTGATGCAACATGAATACCTTACAAAATAATTTTATAACTAGCGATCCTAAAAAAGCAGTTATTTATATTCGTGTTTCCTCAGAAGAACAAGTAGAAAACTTTTCCTTAAAAACCCAGGAAGAAATTTGCCGCAGAGACGCAAAATATAAAGGGTACGAGGTGGATCAGGTTTTCAGGGAAGAAGGTCGTTCTGCAAAAAACATTATGGGCAGACCTGTACTTTTGGGAATGATTGATTATTGTAGGAAAAATAAAAAAGAGGTTAAAGCGGTTTATGTATATCGTTTAGATAGATTATCCAGACAAACTGCTGATTATCTAGCTCTTAGAAAGAGATTTTATGACATGGGTATTGCTTTAATTTCTGCATCAGAACCAACTGGGAACTCACCTACTGAAAAGTTACTTGAAACGGTATTAGCTAGTTTTGCCCAACATGATAATGATGTAAGATCCGAGAGAACGAAAAATGGTATGCGAGCAAGATTTCTAATGGGGCTTGTAACCAACCACGTCCCTCTAGGTTATGTTAATCAGGGAGGTTATGCAACCAAAGATTCTAAATCCTTTGATCTGTACAAAAAAGCTTGGGATTTAATGGCAACCGGAAGTAAAAGCTTAAAAGAGATGCAGGTACTTATGAAAAAATGGGATCTTCCGATAGCCGGAGCACAAACAGTACATCATATGTTTCGGAACAAATTCTACATGGGACTGCTTACTTCAAAAAGTTATCCGGAGGAAGTAAAAGGTCAGCATATTCCAATGGTTACTGCTGAGCAATTCTACAAAGTACAAGCAATTTTAGATGGAAGGAATAATAACCCCAATAAAATGCCTAAATACACTAGGGATAATCCAGACTTCCCATTAAGAAGAATTGTCGCTTGTGGCAAGTGTGGTACTCCTTTTACCGGAGGTTGGAGTAAATACCACCAATATGCCTATTACTTCTGTAGAAAGCGATGTGTTTATATCTCAGTGCCTGTTGCAGATTTGCATACAGATTTATCAAAGCTACTAAAAACAGTAAGTCCCTCAGAAGAAGGATTAAAAATCTACTGCAATAATCTTCTGAAAACATACAACCAACAATTAACAAAATTAAAAAGAAAGAAGGGTGTCGCTGATACTGAAATTACTAAGCTGCAAGCCTTACGACAGGTCTTAATTGAGAAGAATATGGCTGGAATCTATTCTGATGAGATATTTAAAGAACAAAATGCCATGATTGAAGAGAAATTGATAGAAGCTCATGCAGCCAAAAGTGATGAATTAATTGATAAATACGATATTAATAAGCTTCTTATCTTCCTGGAAGAGAAGCTTTCAGATCTATCAGCTACTTACTCTACATCGTCACTTTCTCAACTCCGTAGCCTCCTCAGTACGATATTTATGTCAGGATTCAAATGGAGCTATCCTGGCTATTCGTACCAAGGGTTTGGCCCGTTATATCAAGCTATTCGTGATGCTGAAAAACCTGGCATCAACGTCGGCTGCGGGACATGGATTCGGACCATGATAGACGCCTCCAAAGGGCGCCGTCCTACCGTTAGACGATCCCGCAATATATGTGGGGGAAATTTGGTTATACTAAGTACACTTCTGTTCCTGGTTTAGTCGGCTTATCTACCTTGACCCCAAAAGAGTCTCCTTTTTTAACTGAATCCACATCTTTGTGATCCACCTGCAAAGACTCTATTTTTTGGGAGAATTCCTCGTCACCTCTTTTAAATTTAACCTCATCTCCCACCTTTAAGCCACCCTTCTCCAGGTCAATTATGGCCACAGAAAGCTTATCGTAATAGTGCACCACTTTACCTATCGGGTTATCCAAAAATATCACCCCCAATCGCAATAATTCTAGCACACTTGACAACTAATACCAAAACGTGTCTATGATGGATATAAGAGGGAGGTGATAAAGATTGAATACTAAACAATTAGTGGCTTGGGTATTGGTGGTTGGAGCTGTTAACTGGGGGTTGGTAGGCCTTTTGGACTTAAATATTGTCGAGACAATCTTTGGCGGATCCTCCTCAATGTTAACAAGAGCTGTTTATATAGTAGTAGGTTTGGCTGGAGCTTATAAAGCTTATATGTTGGTGACTGTCAAGAAATAATTTGGGGCAAGGTAATTATTTTAATCCCGCCTCTCCATCTGGATGGGCGGGATTTTTTGTGGAGCGGGAGATCGTTACTATTTAGCGTCCATTCTTAATCAAATTCTAATTAATTTTAAAAAGTTAATGCAGGTGTATCAAGCTTTTGAGAAAACTAGTAATCCTTGAGAGGTATTACTTTTACTTTAGTAGATTTTCCATGATGTTTTACATTATCAGTAACAAGGACTGCACCAAGTTGTTCAGCAACTGATAAAAAAGATGCATCATAATAGGTTATTTTCAACTCCTGGCCAATTTTATAGGTAGATTCAGCTAGAGGAAGTGTTTCGGGAACAAAATTTAACGGTAGATTATAAACTGTTCCAAGTGAAATATATGCTGGTGTTAAGTCTAATCCTTTTTTAACTAATAAAGCATTTCCTACTTCGTATTTTGCTACTTCACTAGTAAAAAGTTCAACCTTTTCTGCTTTTGCGTCCTCTAAAATCTTATTAGCTTGATCAACACCTTCTTCTTTATAAGTATTAACCCATTTAACAATTACAGAGGAATCTATCACAAGCGGTTGTTTTTTATTCATTAGTGGCTATTTCTATCTTCTGCAATAAATTGCGACAAATTTCCCTCTTTACCTTTAAAAGAGCGTGACTTATTAATTAATTTCCACATTTTATCCCAGTCATATTCTTTTTTATGAGGTCTGATAACGATTTCATCAGGACGGTCGCTTGTTATAGTCACAACTGAGTTAGGAGATGACCATTCTCGTATAGCCCTAATAGAATCAGGTATAGTTAGTTGACCACGACTTCTAATTATGCTTATTGTATGAGTTACAGCTTTTGAATTCCTCGTCATAGTTTCAGATTATAAGAAGATCTTGTAACCTTCATTACATTCAGATTATCAGAAAATCAGAAACTTGTCAATAGATAAGATTAGCCCGTTGTATCAAGCTATTCGTCACTTTTCTGACCCTGGTATCCGGTCTGGAGCGGGGGACGGGATTCGCACCCGCGACCTCCTACTTGGCAAGCAGGCATTCTACTGCTGAACTACCCCCGCATTAGAGGTGCCGAAGTGGTGAATCGAACACCAATAACGTGTTCTTCAGACACGCGCCTTGACCACATTGGCAACTTCGGCAGACATGCTAAATTCTACACTATTTTCTTTAAAAATTGAAGATTATTTTACAGTCACACTTTTGGCAATATTTCTGGGTTTATCTACGTTATTTCCCAGCTCTACAGCCATATAATAGGCCAAAAGCTGGAGGGGTATAATATTCATAATGGCCGAAGTCTCACCAGTATCCGGCACAGGGATATAGTAATCAAAGCTGTCATTTCTTTTGGGACTAATGCCAATGACTAAAGCCCCGCGAGCCTTAACCTGACTGACAGCATTTAACACATCCTCCCGGGCTATATCCTCAGATACGCAAACGATCACCGGCACTCCTTTTTCCATCAAGGTAATTGCATAATGCTTCAGATCCCCGGCAGGCATACCATGTGCATGAAGATAGGATCCCTCAATAATTTTGATCATTCCTTCCTTCATAATATTCAAATTCTGGTATTTACCAAGTAAGAATATATCCTTTTTCTTAATAAGAATTTTGGCAATCTCTTTGATAAGATTATGGTTGGCTTTAGTATTCAAATATTTTTCCATTTCATCTGATAATGTTTTTAGATTTTTCCTTCCTATATTTTCCTTGCCAGCAACTATCTTGGAAACCAAATATCCCCAGGCAATCTGAGATGTATAAACTTTGGTAGACATTACGCAAATCTCCGGCCCAGCATTTGACATAAACTTATAATCAGAAATTCTACTCACAGTTGAGCCTGGCATATTGACAAAGCTGGCAATCTTGACACCTTTCTTCTTTGCCTCCTCTAAAACCTCCAAAACATCTGCTGATTCGCCGCTTTGGGAGGGAGTAATTATTAAATCTCCGTTAGAAAATAAGTCAAAGTAATCAATACAATCGGCAGCAGTTAAACTGATTGCCTTAATTTTTGCTTGCGTCCGCAAATAAAAGGCAATCTGGGAAGCTGCACCGCCGGCAGTGCCCACCGCAATTGAGTAGATATTTTTAGCCTCTCTAATGGCTTGCACAAAATCTAGATACATTTTTCCATCTTGATTTAAAACCTGGTTCACCACATATGGGCTTTCATGAATTTCTTTAAGCATAAAATGTTCATAACCTTCCTTATCCACCTTACTGGATTCAAAATTTATTTTTTCAAATTTGGCACTTATTTTTTTGCCTTTCTTAATATCCCACAGCTGAATTTGGCCATTCTCGGAAACAACCATCTGGTTATTATCCACCACTAGGGCTTTCTTAACATGAGGAGCAAAGGAAAGAGTATCAGAGGAGAAGAATATCTCACCATCATTTGTACCAACCACCAGAGGTGAACCATTTCTTAAAGCAATCAGCCGGTTATCTTTGGTTAAAAGGATGATGGTGTTCCTACCTTTCAATGCCACAAAAGCCTCCCTAATAGCTATCAAAATATCACGCTGCAACCTTCCAGGTTGCTGGCTAAATTTTTGCTCTATCAGTCTCACTATCACTTCCGTATCTGTTTCAGTTTTAAATTTGAATCCCTCTTTTTTCAGTTTATTCTTAAGTGTCTGGTAGTTTTCCACAATGCCGTTTTGGGCCAAACAAAATGATTTATCAGTGGAAAAATGAGGATGAGCATTATTTTCGGTAATTCCTCCGTGTGTTGCCCATCTGGTGTGACCCATGCCAATTGATGATTTTGGCAGGGAACTCCTTCCCAAATCTCCAATGGCTCCCACTTTTTTGTTTACTTTAATCTGATCTGCCACCACTGCCATTCCCCATGAGTCATAGCCTCGATATTCCAGCCGTTTTAGCCCTTCTAGAACCACTTCCGAGGCATTTTTAGGACCAACATAGCCAAAAATCCCGCACATATTCGGGAATTATAACACTTTAGGAAAATCAGAAGGCATCTCTTTTAATCTATCAAAATTCCCTGGTGATATTTTAACGACTCCTTAACTAGATCCAAACTTTTCTGACCAATATTTCTAAAGCCTTCCAAAACCTTTTTATTCTCAGGTTGAAGCAGCCATTCCAATTCTCCAAGTGTATCTATACCTGGGTGATTAAAAGCATTAAAGACTCTTCTGGGTAATCCCAGGGTATTCAGAAACGTTGAATGATAGGTGGGTACTTGTCTGTCGGTTTTCAGAGTACCAGCCAGATAAAAACCTATCACTTCTTCGGGAGTAATAACACTCTTTTTTCTATTGTTTTCAACATTAACCAGGTTCAGTGACTTTATTATCTCATCTGATTCACCCTGATAATCTGTATCTGCGATTGCCGGTTCCGGATATAAACCTCTAGCATTTAGAAAAAGGGCTAATAAATCTACTGCCTTCCCATAACTTGATGATACATGAGCAGTAAAGTAAAATTGCTTTCTGGGCAAAGGGAATTTTTTAATAATTTCTCTTATAAGTGAGATTTCGCTAGCATATGGCGGATAATTTTTCTCCAATTCTTTCCAGCTACCCGAATCTCTCTCCATTTGCTCTTCAGTGACAAGTTGATTTCGCAATACACCGAGAAGCGGAGGCGAAAAGGTTAAACGCAAGACATTCCTTGAAGCTGATCCCAAATTTTCTCTATTATATTCCGAAAGTCCACCTGTAATAAGACCCTGAAGAAGTTTTGATCCGATTTCTGGACCGACAATTTCACCAAGAATTTTGCGTTGCTCATCAATCCCCCGCAAAATACAAGCAGCTCTTTCTCTTGACTCTTCCTCTAAATTAGGTACCCTCCAATATAGGTAACCTGCAATTAATTTTTCCGGCCTATGTTCAGAAGTCATAATTGAGGAATATTATACTTTAAAGATGGGATTAAGTCAACTATAGGATGTGGACAAGACAGGGCTCGAACCTGTGACCTCCTCAGTGTAAATGAGGCGCTCTAACCAACTGAGCTACTTGTCCAAACGAAGCACTCTTCCTGGGTTGCTTCATTATTTTATGGTAGCTTCTTTAAGGAAGCAATCCGTTTGAATACCATTTAGGCATTCAAACCCACTGAGCTAAGTGCCCTGATGTGGGCGAGAGAGGAGTTGAACCTCCACGAGCTTTCGCTCACAGCCACCTCAAGGCTGCGTGTATACCATTTCACCACTCGCCCTTTTGCCCATCAATTATACCTAAAGCTGTCTTAATTTTAAACCTTTACATTCAAATAATCATAGGCTAGAATGGCCGTTATAATGACGGAAGCTCCAGGACCAGACATTATAGAAATGCAGTATGGGGTAGCTTATCCTATTTGGACAGAACAGGAAGCAGAAACAATGGTTGGTGATCTAGAAAATGTAAATGTTTTTGATCAGCTCAGTACCCCGCCAGAACGCCTGGAGAAAAATATTAATTTAGAAGGTTATCCTCTAAGGGCTACTCTTAACTATGAACCACCTCAATATAATGGACACCAAAATGCTAATATCCCTTACCAGGATGCAACTTTTTTTGAAGCTCAATTTTTACCTACTGGAGAGGTAAAGGTTAAAAGGTCGCCTCTGATTTTACAAATTTACCCTAATAACAGATACTATCCAGAAATGGATTTTTCAGCACATCTTTCATTCGAGCTACGGTTTGGAAACGGAGAAAAATTCGCTGGAGTATTAGAATCTGAAGAGAATGGTGATTGCGATGTAACAATGACTGATTCTATAGCTGATGGTAACGTGCTACTACCTAGCGACCCTAAACTTATCAGCGCTACCCAAATAGTTTTCTACAAATAAATTTAATGTGCGCGCTTATGAAAAAATCCGAACCTCTTTTCGCCAAAGGTAGGCGGCGCGCCCCTTCCCGCGCCGCCCTCTATCCGCTCGGCCTTCGGCCTCGCTCTATGTATTTTTTGCAAAGACAGAAAGACAAATGCGCGCGATTTTTATTATTATAGTCCCGCTGTAGCGGGACAGGAACACAAAACCAAATTAATGTTTTCTTGCCCCAACCCACCCAGCGCGAAAACTTACTACTCCCATTTATTTTAACAGACCTTAGAAGCCAAAATTGAGATAAAATAAAGATGACACTAATTGACTATATTAGAACTTATTTTATAAATTATTAGTCCAGCCGATGAATGTTGCTTTTCTTCGCATTGAGCCTCCATCTATATCTACTATTTCTTGAGTATCAAGATTTAAAATTCCAAGCTTCATCTCTATTGCATTTGTGTTTACTGTTTGTGTCATGTCACTTTCATATGTTGTTTGACCAGGTTTTAATTTAAGATATGTCGTATAGATAAGGTATTTCTTGTCTGGCGACAAAGACACTGGAGAAATGTTATTCTTATCTATTAGGACTACTTTCTTTTCTACTGTCGTAACATTATATGTACCAATAGTCCCAGTCAAATTATCAGAGTAGAAAACTCTATCATTATCTAACCAAATAGTCGAGAGGCTGCCTATTTTTTCAACATCAATCAAGTTTTTACCATCAGAATCTACGAGCGAATTTTGAGATGACATATCGAGAGTAGTTGAGTTTTCTTTTTGTATGTCACGAGTAAAAAGGATTTTATTCCCATCAGGAGACCATGTTGCGAAACCCACAGAGGGATCAAGTAATATTTTCCCAGGCGTCCCGGTTTTTTGAGAATAAATTTGTTTATATACTAATTCACCAGAGTCTGGAATAGTGATAACATATAACCCAGACATAAAGCTTGTACAAGGATGTCCATATCCATAAGAATACACAATTATTTTTTTAGAATCTGGAGACCATGTTGCTCCCGGACAACCAGTTTGTCTACCTTGGCTATCTGTAACTATCCGTAAGTTTTTTCCGTCAGCATCTATTATCCCCAGCATTGATGATTCCCATACGCCAATAGTAAATAATAGTCTTTTACTGTCAGGCGACCAAGCTAACGGATAATAATGTCTATTTTTACTAACATCACTCGAGCTTGTCACATCTTGTAAAATATTTACTTCGGTTCCTGTCGTCATGTCACGCACAATAAGCTGATCTTCCAAATGATAAGCAAGTTTTTTATTATCTGGAGAAAGTTGAAGATTACCCATGTTGGTATTTTTATTGCCTTTTGATGAGATAAGTACTTTCTTTTCTCCAGTCTTTAAATCTAGTTGTATCAATTCATCATATTGATCAGTTAAACTATTAAATACGGTTTTTTTGTAAAGAATCTTTCCTACACTTACGGATCGAAATACTTGTAACTCTAATGACAATGTGTTCTGAGTACTTGAAGAAGAAGAGGTTGTTTTATTGACAGGAAGAGTTTGTGAGGATGTACTATATTTTTGATAATAATAAAACCCAGCTATTACTAGTACAATAACTATTATTAAAATTAAGATTAGTGTAATACCTTTTTGATTCATTAAATTTCGTTTTAATTGGGGAGTTTCAGGAACGGATTGAATAGGTTTATTTTGTTCAGTATTTTCTACTTCCATATAACTGTAAGTATTTCAGAAAAATGGTTCATTTGCAAGTGAAATTTTAATTTGTTTGATAACTTATGTTCTATGATTTAGTTTGTAATAGATAGTTCATCTTGTTTTGTATTCGTTTAGGTGCTAAATTTTCAGTGGACTCAACATTTTCTGGAATTGTGTTTTTTAATGGCGCAATCGGACAACAAAACACAATTCTTGTTGAGTCCACCGGTTGCGCCTTTTAAGAGAAAAACAAAAAGGGAAAAAGTTCTTTAAAAAATTTTCGCGTTTTTTGATCCCGCTAAAAGCGGGATGTTCGAGCCGACAGTTTTAGAGCTTCGGCCGAAGGCCGAGCGGACAGAGGGCGGCGCGAAAATGGGCGCGCCGCCTACCTTTGTGAAAACGAAGTTCGGATTTTTCGATAAAGGTCGACAGAAAATGAATCCGCAAAAGTGAGCCTGGATTGGCTCTGCGCGGGAGGGCGCGCGCAGAGCTCTGCAAAGCCCTTTTTGTACGAGACTGCAAGTTGCCGGAGTGAAAAAGAACAAAAAACGGAAGAACGCGAAAATTTTGGAATTTCTTAGAAAGAAGCCTGCTCGCAAGCTCGCTTAAAGAACTTTTAAGAGAGAGGGGGGAGAAATAATTTTATGAAATATATTGCTTACTGTAGAAAATCCCGAGAGGAAAAGGATAAACAAATACTATCTATTTCTGCTCAAATTGCGGAGTTGAAAGAGTACGCCAAAAGAGAACATTTAGAAATTAGCGAATTTGTAGAAGAAGAAAAAACTGCTAAGGTTCCTGGCAGAGAAAAATTTGCTGAAGTGTTAAAGAAGATAGAAAAACAACAAGTAAGTGGAATTATTGCCTGGCACCCCGACCGTTTAGCAAGAAATAGTATTGATGGGGGGAAAATTATTTACCTTTTAGATACAGGAAAATTACTTGATTTAAAATTTCCGACCTCTTGGTTTGAAAACACTCCTCAAGGAAAGTTCATGTTAAATATTGCTTTTGGTCAGAGCAAGTATTATGTGGACAATTTGTCAGAAAATGTAAAGCGAGGATTAAGGCAAAAAATCCGAAATGGTGTTTATCCTGGCAAAGCTCCTGATGGTTATATAAACAATCCAAAAACTAGAGGAATAGATGTTGAGCCAGAAAAGTTAAATGCAATTAAGAAGGCGTTTGAATTATTTGCAGAAGGCAATAAAACTTTTACTGATATTGCTATTTTTCTCCATAAATTCAACCTTAAAAGAAAAAATGGCAAACCATTACATATAAACGAAATCCGAAGAATTTTAGCAAATAGATTCTATGTTGGGATTATGGAATACAATGGAGAATACCACGAAGGTACGCATAAAACCATTATCTCCAAGGAATTATTCCAAAAAGTCCAGCAAGAATTAAAGTTTAGAGATAGACATAAGAAAAGAAGATATAACTTTGCTTTTATGGGTTTGATGAAATGTGGGGAATGTGGAGCAACAATTACAGCAGAGGTACATAGGAAATACTATAAAGGCACCAATAGAACTGCTGAATATGTTTACTATCGTTGCACTAAAAAATTAAAACCTTGCACTCAGAAATATATTCCAGAGTCGGAATTAAAAGCCCAATTTAGAAAAGCAGTTGATGATGTAGCACTTCCCCAAAGTTGGGCAAGTGATTGGTATAAATGGTTAGATGATGACGAGAAGCTAGAAGTTGTATCGATACATGAGAACATTGACAGATTAGAATTGGAACTAAAATCCTTAGATATAAAACTAAATAAACTTCTTGATGGTTATTTAGAAGGAATTATTGCCCCTGAAATTTACAAGACAAAAAAGAACGAATTTTTCGAAGAAAAATTAAAAATAAATGAAGAATTGGAGCAAATAAAACAGAACGGTTCGAGTTGGCTCGAACCTTTCAAAAACTTCATTGGTAGCGCACTATCGTGCGCAAAAATCGCGCGCGCAAAAAATACATCCGAAGAACTAGCATTCTTCGGAAAAACTGTCGGCTCGAACTTCTTTTTAACTAATCGGCAACTTGCAGTCCGATATAAAAAGGG
>JAUYKM010000015.1 GCA_030699125.1 Candidatus Daviesbacteria bacterium
GAAGGCGGTAAAGCCGCTCGAAGTCGATATAGCCTCGGTCCATGACGTAGAAGGTGCCCGGCTCGGGTACCAACAGGTCGAGGACATTGACGTCGTGCAGTTTGCCGTCGCTGATGTGCAGGAACGAGGGGATGTTGCCGCGCAGGTCCAACAGCGTATGCAACTTGATGGCTGCTTTGGTCGAGCGAAATGGTGCCCAAGAAAACACCGACAGGCACAGGTCGATGGTGCTGGCATCCAGGGCGTAAACCGTCTCCTTCAGATCGACACCAAACGGCTCCTCGGCATAGAGACGGCGGGCGATTCCAATGAGCGACTGGGCGAAGTCGGCGTAGACGCGCCAGTCGCGCACTTCGTTCGCATTGGCCAAGGTGTTGCGGGCTACGCTGCCACCGATGCCCATGTGATAGAGCTTGCCCTCTTGCGCTCGCAGGCACGCTTCGATGTCGCGCAGGCTCTCGCGATAGGTCAGTTGCGCGAACGCCATGCAGAGGTACTGATCGAGGCAAGAGAACGTTTTGACTTTGTGCTCGCCCCCGTAACGCGCTACGCAACGACGAAACGTCGTCAATGGCAGATGCTCCATGATCTGCGCGAATACCAGCTTGCCTATGTTCATTGATGCCCCCTGCGAGTGAGTTCCTCGCAGGATGGCAAATGTTAGCGTTCAAATCGAGACCAGAATAAAACATGATTTATCGATGTCGTTTCAATCAGTTGCCGGCGATGAATCGCTCAACGTTGGGACACTAGTGTGGGATTATATATCAGAACTTTCTGCCGATGCCCCCAACCGAAAGCGTGACCTTGCAGTGGCCCTGCAGGACTTACTAAATTGCTCTTAACTGTGGGGTCGATTGCCTTGAGCAATGCATCCCAGTTCTCGATTCTCTCAGTAGCGCCTGCCTTGACCAGCACGGACCCACGAACGTCCGGCATCTCAAGAACGTTATAAGTGGGAGTCAAACCTTGCCGTGTTTCCAGAATCGCCTCTGCCGTCGTGTCTGTCGATTCTTTCTGGCTGCCGCCAAACTTGATTGTTAAACCGAATCGTTTGTTGAAAACTTCGTTCACCCGGGACTCTTTCCCTGCCGTTATGTCTCCCGGCCACCCGATAACCAGTTCTTTTTCCTTTTTGGCGCCAAGCACCAGCTCCTCCAGAAGCTTTCCGCCTCCAACCTGGGCTTGCACGGGGGGCGCGAACGCCACGACAACC
>JAUYKM010000001.1 GCA_030699125.1 Candidatus Daviesbacteria bacterium
CCGCCTTTCCCATCGAGGCTACCACCGCCGTCGGTGTTCCTAATACCAGGGAGCAGGGACAGGCAACAATAAGAATTGTAATGCCAATAATAAGATTGCCCGTCGCTATATACCCTATCAAGGCAATTAGGAAAATAAGGGGGATAAAATAGCGGGAATACCTGTCAACTTGACGCTGAATCGGTGCTTTATCAGACTGGGCCTCCAGGATCAACCTCTTTATATGACTAAGCTTTGTATCTTCCCCTACCTGGGATACCTTCATTTCAAAAGAGCCTGACTCATTTATGGTTCCTGAATAAGTCTTATCCTCTGGCCCCTTTTCTACCGGCATAGATTCCCCGGTAATAATAGACTGATTAACGAATCCGCTTCCTTTAACGAGATAACCATCAACCGGGATCCTTTCTCCGGGCTTCACAATAACGGTATCCCCAACCTTCACCTGCTCAACAGGCAATAACAGCTCTCCTTTATCCGTTTTTACCAGAGCTACCTTAGGGGTAAGCTGGATCAAAGAACTTATGGCCTTCTTGGTCTTGTTGATGGTAATCTTCTCCAGAAATTCTCCGAAGAGAAGGATAAATATGACCGTTGCCGCCTCCTTATATGCCCCCACATATATGGCTGCCATAGAAGCAACAGATACCAGCGTATCCACATTGAGATCAGGGATTAGTAAAGTCTTAGCAGCACTTTTAAAGATGGGATAGCCACCAATAATCAATGAGAGTAGAACAAGGAAAAGGGAAAGCCTCTCTGAAAAGCCAGAGAGATAAGAGGTAATGTAAGAAAGAAGAAGAAATGATCCGCAAAGGCCCATAAATATAAAAGGCCTCTTTTCCTTCCAAATACTTATCCCCTTTTCATAAAAGCTCTCCTTAACGATATAGCCAGGTTTTTGAATGGTCTTTTTAATCTGTAAAAGATCAATCCTTAAAGGGTCATATAAAATAGTGGCTAATCCCATTACATAATTGACCTCAGTCTCCAATACACCGGAGAGATGACCTATAGACCGCTCAATATTCAGGGCACAATCGGCACAATGGACCCCCTCTATAGGGATATCAACCTTTTCTGCCTTCCCTATTTTTTTAGATTCTTTTTTCTCTTCGTTATTACAGCAAGCTTCTGACATATAACTGAGTTAAAAAAGTTCCCTTTTAAAAATCCTTTATTTTCTAATAGGTTTAGCTTCTGTTGGAATCAAGAAAACCGAAATAAAAGGTTCCGTTGATTTTAGATAATAATATCCCTTTCCTTTTTTAAAGGAATTATTTTACTACAATTGTTTATAGTTCCGTGTAAAGGCTACTTTTTCGCTGCTCCTTTTTTCTTTGCGGTTTCCTTTTGCGCTGCTCCTTTTTTTGGGACACTACACTTTGCCATTAATGAATCACCTCCTCCCTCTATCTAATTCCTAATATGGTCATCCATGTATCGGCATGACCCTCCTCATCAGATAAAATCTCCTCCAGCATCAGGCGGGTTGTAGGATCTCCTGATTCGTGGGCCAGGACAATATGCCTCTTGTAACGTTCAATGGCTACTCTTTCCGAATCTAGATCATCATTAATCATCTTCTTCAGGTCCCCTCCCTTTTTGATGGCATCAGGGACCTTGGTTGGCACTCCTCCCAGATATACTATCCTTTCTGCCAGGGATTCTGCATGTTTCATCTCATCAATGGCAGTAGATTTAAAGATGTCAATAATCTTCGGGCTCTCCATTCCCTCTGCCTCATAGTGATGGCCCATATACTGAATGATTGCAGCCAGTTCTGCGGCCCTATCTTCATTTAAGGCCTCGATTATCTTTTCATTACTCATAGTTTCCTCCTTTTTTTCTAACCCCACTCCCATTCTACCCTTCTAAAATCTTTTTTCTACCCTTTCTCAGCGAATATAGTTCTTTGTTAGGCCTTTGAGGGAAAAACTGAGGCCTGGTAAGATTCAATACCAACCCTATCAAGAGTGGTACCTACCCTTTCTCCCCTCTTGCCTTTTTCTCTATACCACTCAAGGGTCTTCTCAATGGTAAGGAATACCTCTTCATCGGGAAGAAAATAGAATACCTCATTAGCCTCCCGGGGATGTCTTCCATGTTTACCACCGACCCTTACAAGCCATCCCACCTTCCTTGCCTTCCAGGATTCGGTAGGGCATACCCTGATGCAGTCGCCACAGTAAATACATTTCGTTTGGTCATAAAGAATCTTTTTGGCTTCTTCGTCGAGGCTGAGTGCTCCCTCCTTACAAGCGTAAGTACAGATACCACATAGGATGCAGCTTTCCTCATCCCGAATGGGATCCACTATCCCCTGAAATCCCAGGTCCATCTCCCTGGTCCTCGCACAATCAATAGGACAGCCAGAAAAAGAGGTCTTAAATTTATGGTAGCATTCAGTTCCAAAGTATCGACGATCCACCTCCAGGGCCATGCCTTGGGTATTAGTAAGACCATTTGGATTCCATTCACATCCCCCACAGGCGGTAGGTACCCTGACCCTTGGTCCACAGGAGGCTATCTCCTGACCTACTGCGACCAGATCCTTCCTGAGGGCCTCAAAATCCTTTATATGAACATAAGGAATCTCCACCGACTGTCTAACGCTTATGTGGACAAAATCTACCCCAGAATATTTCTCTGCCACCTCTACGATCTTTTTCATTTTGCTTATAGGCAGCCTTCCACCAGGGGCTTTCAATCGTACGGTAAAAAGATCTTTCTGCCTCTGTTTTATAAAACCACCTGACTTGAGGCTTGATATGTCAAAACTGGGTTTCTTATCTTCTATAAATCGGTCTTCTCGGTCTTCCGCCATTTTTCTTTTCCTCTTTCTGCTGATTTCTCCGCAGGAAATAAGGGGGAAGGAAAGATTGCAATTTAGCTAACCTCCACACTAATTTCTTTGGGCTTTACCTCCTCACTCTTAGGAAGGGTAATAGTTAGCACACCATTTTTATGAGAAGCCTTTATCTTGTCAGGCTGAACACTTACCGGTATCCTAATTACCCTAGAAAAGGAGCCCCATGATCGCTCCATTCGATAAAAATTGTGCTCTTTCTCTTCCTTCTCCTGTTTTTTTTCTCCTTTTATCGTCAAGGTATCCCCACTAAGAGAGATGGAAATATTCTTTGGGTCTATCCCAGGAACTTCGGCCTTTACCAAAATCTCATCTTTGGTCTCAGAGACATCCAAAGATGGGGCCCATCTTTCTTCAAATAGTTCCCATCGGGGACCTTCTCCGAAAAAACGCTCAAAAAGCCTATCCATCTCCTTACGGAGGCCAGAAATGCTTTCCACCGGTCTCCATGGCAATAGATCCATATTTTCCTCCTTTCCCATTTTACCTCTCCCTATCTTT